>JANMQY010000114.1:0-107416 GCA_031370785.1 Candidatus Eiseniibacteriota bacterium
CGGCTGGTCGACCATGATTGGCTGGAAGCGCCGCTCGAGCGCGCCGTCCTTCTCGATGTACTTGCGATACTCGTCGAGCGTGGTCGCGCCGATGCACTGGAGCTCGCCACGGGCCAGCGCAGGCTTGAGCATGTTGGAGGCGTCGATCGCGCCCTCGGCGCCGCCTGCACCGACGATGGTGTGCAGCTCGTCGATGAAGATCACCGTATCCTTGGACTCGCGGATCTCGTTCATCACGGTCTTGAGGCGCTCTTCGAACTGTCCCCGGTACTTGGTGCCGGCCACCACCGCCGCGAGGTCGAGCGTGACGATGCGCTTGTTCTTGAGGCTCTCCGGAACCTGCGCGGTGACGATGCGCTGGGCCAGGCCCTCGGCGATCGCGGTCTTGCCTACCCCGGGCTCTCCGATCAGCACCGGATTGTTCTTCTTGCGACGCGAGAGCACCTGGATGACGCGCTCGATCTCCTTCTCGCGTCCGATCACCGGGTCGAGCTTGCCGTCGCGCGCGAGCTGGGTCAGGTCGCGGCCGAACTGGTTCAGGGCCGGCGTCTCGGGGCGCTCCTCGCGTTCGGCGCTCCCCGATGAAGACGGGGTGCCGCCGAGCAGCTTGAGCGTCTCCTCGCGCACCCGCTTGCGATCCACGCCCAGCTCGAGCAGCACCTTGGCTGCCACGCCCTCGCCTTCGCGGATCAGGCCGAGCAGCAGGTGCTCGGTGCCGACGTAGTGGTGTACGAGCGAGCGCGCCTCTTCGACGGCCAGCTCGAGCACGCGCTTGGCGCGCGGGGTGAACGGAATCTCGCCGATGGTCATGGTGCCGCCCGAGGCGCTCACCATGTTCTCGACTTCCTGCCGGATGCGATCGAGATCGAGTCCGAGGTTGTTGAGAACGGTCGCGGCAATGCCCTCGCCCTCGCGGATCACCCCGAGCAGCAGGTGTTCGGTGCCGATGTAGTCGTGCTGGAGGCGCGCGGCTTCCTCGCGCGCCAGATAGATCACCTTGCGGACTCGTTCCGTGAATTTGTCGTGCATGGCAGTGCGGCCGGAGCGGGGATCCGCCCGGCCTTCCCTCCTAGGTGGACTGCCCCGGCTCGCGTTCGGCGGCTTCCAGCCGCTCGCGCACGAGCTGGGCGCGATAGACGTTTCGTTCCGCAGGTGACAGCTCACCACCGTAGAATCGCTGCAGGTGAGCCGGCTGCGTCAGGATCAGGAGTTCATTGACCACGTGCAGCGGGCACAGTCCCGGGATGGCGAGCGCCACTCCCAGCCGGACCGCGGAGCAGAGATTGATGACTTCTCGGGAGTGAATGGACCGGCAATAGCGCAGCGTGCCGTAGGCGCGCCACACCTTGTCTTCGATCTGCACCCGGGCGTCGCGCAGCATGCGATCGCGCGCCTGACGCTCCATGTCGATGATGTGCTTGGTCGCGCGTTCCAGACTTTCTATCGAGTCGCGCTCGCTGCGTCCGAGCGTGGTCTGATTCGAGATCTGAAACAGGTTGCCCATCACTTCACTGTGCTCACCGTAGAGCCCGCGCACGTTGAGCCCGACCTGCATGACGCTCTTGAGCACGCGCTGGATCTCGTCGAGCAGCACCAGCGCTGGCAGGTGGATCAGCACCGAGGCGCGCAGCCCGGTGCCGGCATTGGTTGGGCACGAGGTGAGGTAACCGATGTCGTTCGAGAATGCGAAGTCGAGGCCGCTGTCCAGCTCGTCGTCGCAACGGTCGGCGAGCGCCCAGCCCTCGGCCAGCTGGAAGCCTGGCGTCATGGCCTGCAGGCGCAGATGGTCCTCTTCGTTGATCATCAACGACAGGCGTTCGTCGGCCGAGATCATGATGCCGCGCGGCCGGCTCCCATCGCCGAGCTCGTGGCTCACCAGGTGCCGCTCGACCAGGACCTGGCGCTCGACCGGCGTCATCTCGTTCATGCGCAGCAGCAGCCCCTGATCGAAGGACGGCGCGCGCTGCGCAGCGCCGGAGACGCTCAGCAGGACGCCCTGCAGCTGCTCTTCGCGGGCGCGATGGGTGAACGGCACGCCGCTCAGATTGCGCGCGAGGCGGATGCGGGTCGACAGCACCATGTCGGCGTGCGGACCCTCGCCGCTCAGCCAGGGGCTCGGGCGGTTGATGAGCTCGACCAGGTCGCGCGCCGGCGGGCGCTTTTCGTGGTTGGTTTCGGTCATTTGCTCGGCTCTGGCGCCTTGGGCGCCTCGCTCTCGAGTCGGCGGATCTCATCGCGCACTGCCGCGGCGCGCTCGAACTCCTCACGCTCGACCATGCGCTGCAGCTCGTCGTGAAGGCGCTGGATCTGGCGCGAGCGAGTCGCTCCCTCGCCGTCGCGCGCCGGCACCTTGCCCTGGTGCCGGGTGTCCCCGTGAATGCGGCGCAGCAACGGCCGCAACTGGAACTGGAACGCTCCGTAGCATTCGGCGCACCCGAGCCGGCCGGTCTCCTTGAACTGCGAGTAGAGCAGGCCGCAGCGCGGGCACTGCACGTGCCCGACCCGCTCCTCCTCGGTCGTGGTCATGGCGTCCACCATGCCCGCGAGCAGGTCGGCGATGTCGAACTTGTGCTTCTTCGCCGGCGTGTGGAGGCCCTTTTCCTCGGCGCAGCGCTCGCACACGTGGATCTCCGACATCTTGTTGTCGTGAATCTCGGTGAAGTGCACCGCCGCGTTGGTCTTGCCGCAGATCTGACAGAGCATGAAGTTGGTTCTCTCCGCTTCTAAGCGAGCCGCCCGGCGTGCAGCGTCTGCACCCGATGGGCCCGCGAGGCCAAACTATCATTGTGGGTCACGACAACCAACGTTTGATGCTGTTCGGCCGCCAGCGACGCCAGCAGTTCATGGAGCGCCTCGGCCGAGCGCTGGTCGAGATTGCCGGAAGGCTCGTCCGCCAGGATGAGTTCGGGCTCCGGTGCGAGAGCGCGCGCGACCGCCACGCGCTGTGCCTCTCCGCCCGAGAGCTGCGCCGGGTGATGCTCCCAGCGCTCGGTCAGGCCGACCCGCTGGAGCGCCCCTCGCGCCCGTGCGCGAGCCGCTTCGGGCTCGGAGCCGGCGATCAGCAGCGGCATCATCACGTTCTCCTCGGCCGTGAACTCAGGCAGCAGGTGATGGAACTGGAAGACGAAGCCCAGTCGCCGGGAGCGGAACCGCGAGACCTCGCGCTCGGAGATCCCGTCGAGCCGCCGGCCGCTCAGGTGAAGCGTGCCAGCGTCTGCCCGGTCGAGTGTCCCGAGGATGTTCAGCAAGGTGCTCTTGCCACTTCCCGAGGCGCCCAAAATAGCGAGAATTGTGCCACGGGGGACAGTCACGTCGACCCCGAGCAGCACATCCAACTTCCCGCTCGGAGTTGGGTAAGACTTGAAGAGCCCGCGCGCGGCGAGAATCACTTCCTTTTCATCAAGCGTCACGTTTGCGGTCACTTATCGCTCCCACCTCAAGCTTTGCTTCATGTCTGACGCCGAATCGCGTCGACCGGATCGAGCCGTGAAGCCTGCCATGCCGGATACAGCGCTGCGGCCAGACATAGCCCGAGGGCGGCAAGAATCACGACAATGAAGTCGCCGGTTTCTGGCCTCACCGGCAGCCGTTCGATGAAATAGACGTCGCCGGGCAGCCGCACCAGCGGGTAGCGGCGCAGCACTTCGATCAGGGTCGCGCCCAGCGCCGCACCGAGCCCGGTGCCGAGCCCGCCGATCAGCAGCCCCTCGAACAGGAACACCTTGAGCACGGTGCCGCTGGTCGCGCCGAGCGACTTGAGCACTCCGATGTCGCGGCGCTTCTCGAGCACCACCATGAACAGAGTGCTCACGATGTTGAACGCGGCCACCAGGACGATCAGGGTGAGGATCACGAACATCACGGCCTTCTCCAGCTTCATCCAGGTGAACAGGTTCCGGTTGAGATCGATCCAGTTGTTGGCGCGAAGCCCGGGCGTCGCGAGCGCGGCCAGCATCGAGTCGGCGAGACGCGGCGCCGCGAACATGTCGGCGAGGCGCACTTCGATGCCGGTGACCGCACCGCCCATGTTGAAGAAATCCTGCGCGGCCGGGATCGACGTGAATCCGAGACTCGAGTCATACGTGTAGAGCCCCGAACTGAACAGCCCGACCACCTCGAACGTGCGCAGGCGCGGCGCGAATCCGAGCGCCGAAGCCTGGCCGCCGGCGAGCGAGCCGAGCACCACCTCATCGCCGGTCCGGGCACCGAGTCGAGCCGCCAGCTCGGAACCCAGCACGATTCCGGCTCGCCCCGAGCGGGTGCGTACTGGAATCGAGTCGAGCGGCGGCGTGATGTGGTCGGCGACAGTGGTCACCCCGCGCTCGGCACGCAGGTCCACTCCCTTGACCACCAGTCCCTCGGTGATGCCGGCGTGGAACACCATCGCCTTGGTGTAGGTGAAGGTCGCGACCCCGAGCACTCCGGGCAGCCGCCGGACGCGCGCCGCGAGCTCATCCGCGTTCTGCACCCCGCCGGTGCCCTCGCCGAGCAGCACGACGTGCGCGTCGGTGCCGGTGATACGGCCCTGGATCTCGCTCTCGAATCCGTTCATCACCGCGAGCACGGTGAGAAGTGCGGTGACGCCGAGCGCGACCCCACCCACCGAGATACCGGTCAGCAGGGTGATGAATCCGCTCTGCCGCCGCCGGCGCACGTAGCGCGCGGCGATCCACAGCGGGAAATTCACCCCGGGGAGCGCTCCCCGCGGGCGGCGGCCGGCCGATCCTGGCCGGTGGCCTCGGAGATCTCCGGCTCGATCTCCTCGCGCCCTTCCTCGGGACGGAGCTGCGGGAACAGGATCACGTCGCGGATCGAGCGCGCATCGGTGATCAGCATGCACAGCCGGTCGATCCCGATCCCGACCCCTCCGGTCGGCGGCATGCCGTACTCGAGGGCACGCACGTAGTCGTGATCCATGACCTGCGCCTCCTCATCCCCGGCCGCGCGCAGCTTCATCTGACTCTCGAACGCCGCCGCCTGCGCCTGCGGGTCGTTCTGCTCGGAGAATGCGTTGGCGATCTCCATCCCGGCGACGAAAACCTCGAACCGTTCGACCACGCCCGGCCGCGTGCGGCTCACCCGCGCGAGCGGAGAGGTTTCGATCGGGTAGTCCACCACGAAAGACGGCTGGATGAGTGACGGCTGCACCAGCTCGCTGAACAGCGCATCGAGCAGCCCGCCCGCGCTGGTCCCAGGGCGGGCGTGAACCTCGCGCGCCCTGGAGATGCGTTCGAGTTGCGCGCGATCCAGCGCCGAAACGTCTTCGCCGACCGCCTGGCTCACTGCATCCAGCATCGAGACCCGTGGCCATGGCGGCGTGAAGTCGAGAGGCTGTCCCTGGTAGCGGATGCGGTGCGAGCCCGCGCTACGCGTCACCGCCTGGCTGATCAGCGCCTCGGTCAGCGTCATCATGTCGTGCACGTCGGCGAACGCCTGATAGAACTCGAGCATGGTGAACTCGGGGTTGTGCGAGCGGTCCATGCCCTCGTTGCGGAAGTCGCGCGAGAACTCGTAGACGCGCTCGATCCCGCCGACGATCAGGCGCTTGAGGTAGAGCTCGTTCGAGATGCGCAGGTACAGCTCCATGTCGAGCGCGTTGTGCCGGGTGACGAACGGGCGCGCGAACGCACCGCCGTAGAGCGGCTGAAGCACCGGAGTGTCGACCTCGAGGTAGCCGCGCTCATCGAGGAGCGAACGCATGCCGGCCACCAGGCGCGCACGTCGGCGGAAGGTCTCGCGCACCTCGAGATTCATGAACAGGTCGGCGTAGCGCTGGCGAAAGCGGGTTTCCGGGTCCTTCAAGCCATGCCACTTCTCGGGGAGTGGGCGCAAGGACTTCGCGAGCAGCTCGACCTTCTCGACCCGCACCGTGATCTCGCCGGTGCGGGTGCGGAACACCGGCCCCTCGACTCCCGCCCAGTCGCCGACGTCGAGCAGCTCGTAGCGGCGGAATTCCTCGCCGAGCTGGTCAGCCCTGAAATAGAGCTGGATGTGCCCGCTCCCATCGAGCAGGTGCGCGAAGCCGGCCTTGCCGTGACCGCGCACGGTCATGATGCGACCCGCAACCCGCACCCGCTCGCCGGGCTGCTCGGTCACCTTCTCGCCCGTCGCGAGGATGTCCGCCGCGCGGTGCGTCGGCTCGAAGCGGTATGCATACGGCTCGACGCCGATCGACCGCCATTGGGCGAGCTTCTCGCCGCGCTGGCGCATCAGTTCCTGGAGCGACATGCGTCCCCTTGAATGGTGCGTTTCACGTGCGGCGCCCGCATGCGCCGTTCGAATCGAGCGAATCTAGGCAGGGGCCGAACGAGTGTCAAGAATGCGAAGCTCGGACGCGCGAGGCGCTCGCGCGACCCGGACGCTTCCGGTGCTCGGCCTCGGGGCTGCGGCTGCGCTCAGCGTCCCGCGCTCGCGTCCGCGACCCGGTGCAGGTTCTCGAGCGAGAGCTTTCCGGCGGTGGGATCCACCGGCACCGGGTAATTTCCGGTGAAGCATGCGCGACAGAAATTGGTGCCTTCGCGCTCGCACGCCAGCAGGCCTTCCAGCGACAGGTAGCCGAGCGTGTCCACCCCCAGGTAGTCGCGGATCTCCTCGACGCTCTTGAGCGCGCCGATCAGCTCGCGGCGACTCGGGGTATCGATGCCGTAGAAGCAGGGGTGGGTCACTGGCGGCGAGCCGACGCGGAAGTGCACCTCGCGCGCGCCGGCACGGCGCAGCAGGCGCACCAGCTTGCGGCTGGTCGTACCGCGTACGATCGAGTCATCGACGACCACCACGCGCTGGCCCTCGAGCACCTCGCGCACCGGGTTGAACTTCACGCGCACGCTGGAGTCGCGCCCGGCCTGATGCGGCTGAATGAAGGTGCGCCCGACGTAGTGGTTGCGGATCAGCCCGAGCTCGAACCGGATCAAGGATCGCTCGCTGTAGCCGAGCGCGATCGAATTGCTGGAGTCCGGCACCGAGATCACCACGTCGGCCTCGGTCGGATGCTCTTCCGCCAGCCGATGGCCGATTCGCCGGCGCACACGGTCCACCCCCTCGCCGAACACGCGGCTGTCCGGGCGCGAGAAGTACACATGCTCGAAGATGCACTGCTGGAGCGGCAGCGCCGCCGGCAGCGCGCGCCGCATGCGCATGCCCTGCGGATCGATCCGCACCAGCTCGCCGGGCTCGACGTCGCGCACGAAGTCGGCGCCCACCAGATCCAGCGCGCAGGTTTCGCTCGCGACCACGTAGCCATCCCCGAGCCGTCCGATGCACAGCGGGCGGAACCCGTAGGGGTCGCGAAGCGCGAACACCGCTTCCGAGGTGAGCACCACCATCGAGTAGGCGCCGCGCACCTGCTTCGCCGCCTCGACCAGCGCGTCCTCGGCTCCCGGTGCGTTCGAGAGCGCCATCAGGTGGAGGAAGATCTCGGTGTCGAGCGTGGTCTGGAAGATCGACCCGGAGCCTTCGAGCCCCTCGCGCACCTCGCGGGCGTTGACCAGATTCCCGTTGTGCGCGAGCGCGAGCGCGCCGCCGCGATAGACGACGCGCAGCGGCTGGGTGTTCTCGAGGGTGAGGCTACCGGAAGTCGAGTAGCGGTTGTGCCCGATCGCGAGCGGCCCCGGGAGGCGCGCGAGGTCAGCCTCGTGGTAGACGTCCGACACGAGCCCCAGGCCCTTGTGGCTGTGGAACTCGCCGCGCTCGTCACACGAGACGATCCCGGTCGACTCCTGCCCGCGATGCTGAAGCGCATGCAGCCCGAGGCACACGATCTCGGCGGCGTGCGGAACGCCGATCGCCGCGAACACGCCGCACTCTTCACGCCAGGTCTTGTCCGCCGACCAGCCGTTCATTCCGTCCCTCCCTTAGCGCCCAACCGCAGCGCCCATCCATGGCAGTGGAATCTCGCGATCCGCGACGCTCGAATCCTGCGAGTGCGGATTACACAGCAGGCCGTGGCGACGATCCCGCAGCATCACCAGGTCGGCGATCGCTGAATCCGCGTCCGCCTCGGCGTCAAAGCCGAGCAGCCACGCCACTCCCTCGTGCACCTCGATCCTCTCACCGGTCTCGTGCAGCCACCAGCGTTCTGCTGCCGGCCGCCTTTCGCCGCCGCGCTCGGTGACCAGCACCGCGCGCTCGCCGTGCGCCAGCGGCGGGGCGTCTCCCCCGGCCAGCCGGACCACGCAACGCTCCTTCTGAGGATGATAGAAGCGCGTGGATCGGTGCAGGAGTTCCTCGAGCTCGGCGAGAGCGGGCAGGGGGCCCGAGAGCTCGAGCAGGCGCATGCGCCGCAATGTGCTCAGGCCCCTGGCCGCCTCCAGCGTGGCGCGCGCCACCGCGAACGCCGAGATCGCCTCCGGATCGTCCGCGCGGAGCTCGACCCACACCTGCGCCCGTCCGCCTGAGCCGCCCGCCATCACGCCTCCGCCAGGTGCCGGGCCAGTCCCGCGAACAGCGCGAGCCCCGGGCCCTCGTCGGTCACGTCCACTCCGGGAGCCGCCGCGGCCTGCGCGCTGTTCCGACGCGCCGCCCACGGCCCGGCGATCGAGCGGGGCACGCTTCCCAGCTGCTGAGCGCGCTCAGGATGCGGCATGATCGCGAGCACGTTGCCCTCGGCGTTGCACACCGCCGCCACCGAGGCCTGCGCTCCGTTCGGATTGTCGGGAAAGCTGCGCGCGATTTCCCCGGATGCGGTCGCGTAGCGCAGCGGTGCCTGACCGGCCTTCGCCAGTGCCGCCAGCTTCCCCGAAGTTCGCGAGGTGAACCGCCCTTCGCCGTGCGCTATCGGCAGCGGCAGCAGCGCGCCGGGCTCCAGGTGACGGGTGAAGATGCACGAGGACTTTTCGACCCTCGCGTAGATCCATCGCGAGTAGTAGCCCTCGCGCCCGCTCATGCGATTGCGCGCGAGCGCGAGCTCGACCCGGCCCCTGCCCGGGACGAGTCCGGCCTCGATCAGCACCTGCGCCCCGTTGCAGATTCCGAGCACGGGTTTCATCGACTCCGCGGCTTCCGCGAGCACGTCGAGCAGGGGACCCTTGGCCGCTAGCGCCCCGGCCCGCACCCGGTCCTGATACGAAAAACCTCCGGGCAGCACGTAGGCGTGAAACGCTCTCAGCTCCGCGGCCGGTCGCGTCCAGCGGAAGATCTCGGGCTCGAGTCCCACCCGCTCGAGTGCGAGCGCGCTCTCGCTCTCGCAATTGACCCCGGGGAACTGCACCACCGCGACGCGCGCCCGGGTCATGGCACGTCCTCGTTCCAGATCCGGCGCAGGGTTTCCCCGGCCGCGCTGCGCAGGGACGCGATGCTCCATTCCAGTGTGACGCCGCCCGGGAGCAACATGCGCAGCTCCGGCCGCGCGCTTACCGTGCCGATCGGCCACACCAGCAGCTGCCGGTCACGCGCGGCCTGGAACAGGCGCGCGGCGCGCTCGGGACTCACCTCGAGCACCACCGCGGCGCGTTCGCTGAACAGCGCGCACGTCACTTCGGCCTCGAGCGCGCCGAGATCTACGTCGAGGCCCAGCTGCGCCTCGGGAGGCGCGGCCATGGCCAGCTCGGCGAGCGCCACTGCCAGGCCCCCGTCCGAGACGTCGTGCGCGGCCGAGACCCAGCGGCCCTCGGCCGCCGCCACCACCAGCGCCTGCAGGCGCGCTTCGCTCGCGAGGTCGAGCGGCGGCGGCGCGCACGCATCCTCGCCCAGCACCTCGCGCACGAATGCGGACCCGGTCAGCGTGTCGCGCGGCTCGCCGACCAGCACCAGGAAGTCGCCGCTCGAACACAGCGCGGCCGGCAGCGCGTTCGCCACCGAGCCGAGCACGCCGGCACACATCACGATCGGCGAGGGCGGGATTGCGTTCGCGCCGACCTGGTTGTAGAGGCTGACGTTTCCGCTCACGTACGGAAGCGGATGCCCGGGCGCAGCGAGCCCGCCCAGCGCTTCGGCCGCGACCGCCAGCCCTTCGAGGGTCGCTTCCAGATCGCCCATCACCGCCGGATCCTCGGGATGCCCGAAGTTGAGGCAGTCGGTGAGCGCCCAGGGCCTCGCCCCGGCGCATGCCACGTTGCGCGCCGCCTCCGCCACCGCGTGACGGGCGCCGAGCTCGGGATCGGCCTGACACCAGAACGGATTCCCACCCACGCCGAAGGCGAGACCGAGCGAGCGCCGGCGATCGGCGCGGATCACGGCGGCATCGGACTCCCCGGGGCGGAGCCAGGCGCGTCCCTGCACCTCGGGGTCGTAGTGGCGGAACAGATACTCGCGCGAGCACAGGTTCGGGCTTCGCAGCAGGCGCAGCAGCGCTTCGTGCGGCTCGCGCGATTTCCGGCTGCGCTTCCACGGAGCGCCGGGCGGACGGCGGCGCGAGGGCCGCTGCACCCGACGCCCTGCGGTGATCGCCTCGACCGGGCAGTCGATCACGGTTTCCCCACGCCACGTCACCCGGTAGCGCCTCTCCTCGAGCGCGCGGCCGATCACGCGCGCGCCCGCTCCCGGGGCGACCTGCGCGAGCGCGAACTCGCGGTTGTACAGGTCGCACATCTCATCCGCAAATCCCTCGGGGACCACCCAGCAGAAACGCTCCTGCGTCTCCGCGCACAGCAGCACCTCGGGCGGCAGCTCACGCGGGACGCGGTGCAGCGCATCGAGCACGATTTCGGCGCCCTTGCCTCCGGCCGCGGCCAGCTCGCTGGTCGCGCAGGCCACTCCGCCCGCACCCAGGTCCTTGAAGCCCGCCTGGACCCCGCGCTCGCGGATACGGCGAAACGCTTCGGCGTTGGCGACATGCAGCACGCGCTTGAGAAACGGGTCGGGCAGCTGGACCGCGCCACGCTGGTCGCCGCCTCCGAGCTCGCCGGACGCGAACGCCGCGCCGCCAAATCCACTCTCGTCGGTGGGCTTGCCGATCAAGACGAAGCTCCACGGTCCGGGACCCTCCGGCACGCGGCTGCGAAGCACGCCGTCGCGCGGCGCGAGGCCAACCGCCATCACGTTCACCAGGCAGTTGGAGTCGAATCCGCCTGCGAACACCGCATCTCCGCCGAGATTGGGAACACCGAGCGCGTTTCCATAGTCGGCGATTCCCTGCACCACTCCGCGTACCACGTCGCGCACGTGAACCTCGCCGGTCGGATCGCCGAATCGCAGCGAATCGAGCACGCCGACCACCTCGGCGCCCATGCAGCCCACGTCGCGCACGATGCCGCCGACGCCGGTGGCCGCGCCCTCGACCGGCAGGATCTGGCTCGGATGGTTGTGGCTCTCGTGCGCCAGCACCAGCACGAGGTCCTCGCACGGCGCGGGCAGCGCGACCACGCCGCTGTCCTCTCCCGGGCCAATCAACACCTGCGGCGCCTCGGTCGGCAGGCGGCGCAGCAGGTGGCGGGTCGACTTGTACGAGCAGTGCTCGCTCCACAGGATTCCGAACAGCACCGCTTCCGGCCACAGCGGAGGTCTTCCGATCAGCTCGATCAGGAGCGTCACCTCCTCGGGCTCGAGCACGACGCCGCGCGCGCGAAGGCGCGCCGAGACCGCGGCCGGGTCCTGCGCCTCCAGGGCGGTGTAGGCGGGCGACGCGCGCAGGGTCGCGCTCATGCCGGGGGCGCGGTGGCGCGCGCGAACAGGTCGTCCACGCTTCTCAGGTAGAAATCGAGTTCGAAGCAGCCGGCAAGCTGAGCCTTCGGGAGCCGGTCGGTCACGCGCGGGTCGGCTTCGAGGCCGGCACGGAACGCGGCGCGACCTTCGAGCGCCGCGAGCGCGTGCTCCTGCACCATGCGATACGCCTCGTCGCGCGCGAGCCCCGCCGCAGTCAACGCGAGCAGCACGCGCTGCGAGAACACCAGTCCTCCTCCGGCGTCGAGATTCCGGCGCATCTGCCCCGCATCCACGCGCAGGTGCTCTACGATGTCCGCGAGCTCGACCGACATGAAGTCCACGGCCAGAAACGCATCGGGCAGGATGACGCGCTCGACCGAGGAGTGGGTGATGTCGCGCTCGTGCCACAGCGGCTGGTTCTCGAGCGCCGCTCCGGCGTAGCCGCGCAGCAGCCTCGCCAGCCCCGAGACGCGCTCGCAGCGCACCGGATTGCGCTTGTGCGGCATCGCGGATGAGCCCTTCTGACCCTCGCGAAACGGCTCGGCCGCCTCGCGCACTTCGCTGCGCTGCAGGTGGCGGATCTCGACCGCGATCCGGTCCAGCGTTCCTCCGAGCACCGCGATCGCGCCGAGCAGCGCGGCGTGGCGGTCACGGCACACCACCTGGGTTGCGATCGGTTCGGGCTCGAGCTCGAGGCGCGCCAGCGCGCCGGATTCGAGCCTCGCGTCGAGATGCGCGAGCGTGCCGACCGCGCCGGACAGCTTACCGACCGCGCACTGCTTCGCCTGCGCCTCGATCCGCGCCCTGCCCCGCGCCAGCTCCTCGCTCCAGCTCAGGCACTTGAGCCCGAACGTGATCGGCTCGGCGTGAATCCCGTGTGTCCTGCCCACCATCGGCGTCCGCTTGTGGGTGTGCGCCAGATCCCACGCCGCGCGCTGCAGGCGCGTCACCGCTTCGATCAGGATGCGCACCGCCTCCCCGATCTGGAGCGCCAGCGCGCTGTCGACCAGGTCCGAAGAGGTCATCCCGACGTGCACGTGGCGCGCGTCGTCGCCGACCGATTCGGCGAGCATCGAGAGAAATGCGATGACGTCGTGCTGCACTTCCGCCTCGATCGCGAGCATGCGCGGCAGATCGAGCCGTGCGGCCGATCGAATGCGCGCTGCGGTTCCCGCGGGCACCTCGCCGCGCGCCTCACGCTCGGCGGTGACCGAGAGCTCGACCTCGAGCCACAGCCCGAGGCGATGCGCATCGCTCCATACGAGGCGCATCGGCTCCCGGCTGTAGCGTTCGATCACGGCGCGCTCCTCGGCGCTTCGACCAGGACCAGCTCGATCTTTCTCGGCTTTCCCTCGCGCTCGATGTCGAGGGTCAGCTTGTCCCCGACCGATGCGCCGTAGATTCCGCGCTGCGCGTCATCGACACTCTGCACCGCCACCCCGTTCACGGCGCGCACGCGGTCGCCGACGTGCACGCCGGCGCGGTCTGCGGGTCCACCCGCCTCGATCCGCGTGATCACCAGCCCTCCCGCCTCCGAGAATCCGAGGCGTTGCGCGAGCGCCGCCGTCACGGGCTGCACCTGCATGCCCGGCCATGCCGCGCGCACGCGACCGTACGTCCGGATCTCTCCGAGCACCCGCCGCACCAGGTTGATCGGAATCGCGAAGCCGATCCCGAGCGAGCCACCGCCCTGGGTAAAGATGAACGTGTTGATCCCGATCACCTCACCCTCGACGTTGACCAGAGGCCCGCCGCTGTTGCCCGGATTGATCGCCGCATCGGTCTGGATCATGTTCTTGTAGACGCCGGTCTCGGTGACTCCGGACTTGATGTCGCGCCGGGTCGCGCTCACCACGCCCGCGGTGACCGAGGGCTGCGCATCGCTGATCAGGAAGCCGAAGGGATTCCCGATCGCGATCGCCCACTCCCCGACCAGCAGCCCGTCGCTGTCTCCGAGCGGTGCGACCGGCAACTTGTCGGCGGCGATGCGCAGCACCGCGAGGTCGTAGGTGGCCGAGCTGCCCAGCAGCTCGGCGCGGAACTGGCGGCCGTCTGCGAGTGCGACCGTGATGCTGTCCGCGTTGTGCACCACGTGCTCGTTGGTGACGACCAGCCCCGCGGCATCCACGATCACACCCGAGCCGAGCCCGGGAATGCGCTGGCGGTACTGGGTCGGCGGAAAGAACCGGTCGAAGAATTCATCGTGGAACACGCTCGGGAACGGATCCGCGCGTACCATCCGGGTGGTGATCACGTTCACCGACACCACCGCGGGGCTCGCGCGCTGTGCCGCATTCACGATCGCAGTGCGGCGCGAGATCCCGGGATCCTGAGCAGCATCCGCCCGGGCGCCCGGGCTCGACTCGGCGCCGCACCCGCTGCCGGCTCCAAGGAACGCTGCCCCCAGCCACCCCGCCATCAACCACGCACCCAACCTTCTCCGGATCATCACGCCGCTCCTCCCGTCGGATAGTAGACCTCTTCGAGGCACAGTCCGCACGCAGGTGCGGTCCGCCCCGCCTGACGGCGGTCGCGCGAATCGAGCACGCGCCGCATCGCCGCCGCGGGGTCCTCGGTCGCCGCAGCCACAAGCGCCGTTCCCACCACGTTGCGCACCATGTGATAGAGAAAATGATCGGCCACGATGTCGAGACGCCATCCCGCCTCCCAGCGCGTCCACGACGCGCGCGCGATCCGGCACACCGGGCGCGACTCGGCTCCGCCCGAGGCGCGAAAGGCCGAGCAGTCGTGAGAGCCTTCGAGCGGACGGGTCGCCCGCGCGAGGCGCTCCGGGTCCGGCGTCCGCGGCGGGCGCCATGCGAAGCGCTCGAGCAGCACGTCGTCGCGCTCGATCAGCTGATACGCGTAGCGCCGCGCGAGCGCTTCGAATCGAGCGTTGAATTCCGGCGCAACCTCGACCGCCTCGCGCACCCGCACGTCGGCCGGCAGCCTGCGATTCAGCGTCGGCGGCAATGCATGGGCGGGCAGGTGCGTCTCGGCCGCGAACGAGACCACCTGGCCGCGCGCATGGACCCCGGCGTCGGTGCGCCCGGCCCCGGTGAGCTTCGAGAGCCCCCCGCCTGCGATCTCGCTCAATGCCTGTTCGAGCACACCCTGCACCGTGCGCAGCCCGGGCTGGCTCTGCCACCCGTGAAACGACGTTCCGTCATATGCCACCGTCAGGCGGAAGGCGCGCACTCAACCTCGCACCAGCAGTGCCGCCAGCACCAGCGCCGCCCCGATCGCGATCGAAGCCAGCGGCCACGGCGGGAGCGCCGGATGGCGCACCCGGAAGTGCCGCGCTTCGAGCGCCAGCGCAACCTGCTCCGAGCGTTCGAGCGCGCTCACCAGCGTCGGAACGATGGCCGCGCGGCGTCGAGCGAGCCGCTCGGTAAGGCCGCGTGGCGGCCGACCCGCGCGCAGTGTCTGCAGCGCGCTGATACGCCGCGCTTCCGCGCCCACCAGCGGCGCGAAGCGGAGCGCCAGCGCCAGAACCGCACGCGCCTCTCCGACCGGGATGCGAACGCGCTCGAGCGGACGCAGCAACCGGGCGAGCTCGTCGGCCGCACGCTCGCCTGGCCATGCGGCGCCGAGCCCGTGGACCGCGAGCGTCGCCCCGATGACGCGCAGTGCGAGCAGCGCACCGGCGAGTATCCCGGCGACGCTCGCGCCTCGTCCCAGGACCCGCGTCCAGTCCGGCCCTGGTCCCGGGATCAGGTACGCGTTGAGAACGATCGAGAGCAGGGCGCCGAGCGCGAGCAGGCGCAGCCACGCCGCGCGTGGCCGCGGCGCGCCTGCCAGAGTCGCGCCGATTCCGGCCGCGGCAACGCAGGCCAGTGCCGCGACGAACCCGCGGGCGACCAGCGCTCCGACCATGGCGCCGAGCAGCATGGGCCCAAGGGCCGCGCGGTCGCCCGGCACATCCGCCGGCCTGGCGCCCATGTGATCCACCGCGGCGCTCATCGGGCGCCTGCTTCCACGCGGGCCAGCGCCTCGGCGATCTGGACCGCATTCAATGCCGCACCCTTGCGCAGGTTGTCCGAGGCGACGAAGAACTCCAGCGCGTGGCTGCGCGAAGGATCGCGCCGCGCGCGCCCGATCAGCACCTCGTCGCGTCCCGCCGACTCGAGCGCGGTCGGGTAGCGGCCCTCGGCGGGATCGTCCACCACCCGCACGCCCGGAGATCGCGCCCACAGCGCGCGCGCCTGATCCGGCGTGAGATCGCGGTCCAGCTCCAGGTTCACCGCCGCGCAATGGCCGATCCGCACCGGCACCCGCACCGCGGTCGCGGTGATCGCGAGCCGCGGCAGGTCGAGAATCTTGCGGGTCTCCCACACGATCTTCATCTCCTCGCGGGTGTAACCGTTCTCTTCGAACCTGTCGATGTGCGGCACGACGTTGAATGCGAACGCCGGAAGCCCGCCGGCGCGCGGCGGCGGATCGCCTTCGAGCCCGTTGCGCACGCCACGCTCCAACTCTTCCAGCGCTTCAGCGCCGGCGCCCGAGACCGACTGGTAGGTCGAGATCACCACGCGCTCGAATCGCGCCGCGGCGAGCAGCGGCGCCAGCGCCATCACGATGCCGATGGTGGAACAGTTCGGATTCGCGATCAGCGCGGGGCGCGACTCGAGCAGCGCGCCATTGACCTCGGGCACGATCAGCGGGATGCCCTCGTGATAACGGAAGGCGCTGCTATTGTCGATGACCCGCGTCCCCACGGCGCGCGCCGCGGGAGCCCATTGCTCGGCGAGCGGGTTGGCGACCGCGAACAGGGCGAGATCGACGCCCTCGAAGGATCTCTCGGACACCGCGTCCACAGGCAGGTTCACGCCGCGGAAGGTCTCGCGCCGCCCCTCCGAGCGCTCGCTGGCCAGCAGAACCAGACGCGTGAGCGGGAACTCGCGCTCTTCGAGAAGGGCGCGCATCGTGCGGCCGACCAGTCCGGTCGCGCCGAGGATGGCGACGGTACGCGTCATACGCTGGCCTGGGTGGGTGTCACGGCACCGGTTCTCCGCAGGAACTGAAGGAATTGGAGTCTGGAAACGCGCATGCTACCCGCGTGGCGCGCGCGCCGTCAAAGCGGCACGCATGCCGAACAGGGCGAGCACCACGACCGCGACCAGCGCCAGCGCGCCCGGCCAGTCACCCACCCTCGAATACAGAGTCGGCGGTCCGGCAGCGGGCAATGCGGCGGAGAGCACGGTCTCCCGGAACACCGGCGCTCGGGCGCGTACCCGGCCGTAGGCGTCGATCATCACCGTCAATCCGGTATTCGCGCAACGCGCCAGCGGAACGTGGTTCTCGACCGCGCGGAACGACGCCATCGCCGCGTGCTGGTAGAGCGCCGCGCTGTTCCCGAACCATTCGTCGTTGGTGATGTTGACGAGCCACCTTGCACCCGAGCGCACGTCGCCGCGCGCGAGATCCGGGAAAATCGATTCGAAGCAGATGAGGCAGGTGAATGGCCCGGCCGCGCTCGGAAAGTGCACCGCCGAGTCTCCCGGCGTCCACTCCGCTTGCCCGAGCTGGATGTGAGCCAGCGCCGGCACGAATCGTTCGAACGGCATGCGCTCGCCGAACGGCACCAGGTGGCGCTTCGCATAGACCGGGGCCACCGAGCCGTCCGCGAGGAACAGGCCCGCGGCGTTGTACTGGTGCACGCGCCCGTCGCTGCGCACGCCGTAGTCCGCGAATCCGCTGAAGATGGGGATGCCGGTGCGCGAGGTGAACCTGGAGACTGCGATCGCCTGATCGAGCTGCTTGCGCAGATAGCTGCCGGTCGCGGTCTCCGGCCAGACGATCACCGAAGGTCGGGGCTGACTCTCGGCTGCGCGCTCCGAGAGATCGAGGAACGTCTTCAGGATTTCGCTCTGATGCTGCCCCGACCATTTGATCTCGCCCGGGATGTTTCCCTGCACCAGAGCGACGACCGGGCCCTCGCCTTTCGGAGCCGCATCGAGCACGCGCTGCCCCCAGACCCAGGGAAACAGCAGCAGGAGCAGTGCGCCGAGCGCGGAGCGCATCCGGCTGTTCCCCTTGAGCGCACGCCAGATGAGAACGTTGAGCGCCAGCACCCACAGCGTCACCAGGCTCACGCTGCCGAGGCTCGCCATCTGGATCAGGCGCGGATAGTCGTGCTGCGTGTATCCCGGCTGGAACCACGGGAACCCCATTTCGCCCGAGGCGCGCAGCTCTTCGATCACGAGGAACGCGAACGGAAACGCCACCGCCAGCGAAGCGCGGCGCGCCAGCACCCCGGCCAGCAGCGCCGCAAGCCCGCCGTACAGGGCCAGGTACGCCGCCGCCGCGATCCACGCCGGATACTTGAGCCACGGCACCGTGATCGCGACCGACGAGAGCAGCGCGATCCAGTGCATGCCGATCAGGTAGAACGCGAAGCCGAAGGCGTATCCGAGCGCGAACAGCGAGCGCTTGCCGGCGCCGGCACGCACCCGCGCGTCGAGCGCAATCAGCAACGGAAGGAACGCGAACCAGGCGAGGAAGCCGAGCGGGGCAGGCAGGAAGGCCAGTCCCAGCACCGCGCCGCTCAGCAGCGCGAGCCCGGTGCCGCGGCGATCAGGCGAGTCGGACCTCTTTGCCCTGCTCGGCGGAGCGGTAGATCGCGTCCATCAGCTCCATGACCGGCAGGATCTCCTCGGCGGTGCCGGTCGGCTTGACGCCCTTGCGCAGCACCTCGGCGAAATGGGCGAGCTGGGCGTCGATCGAATGCTTGTACTGATGGCGCGAGGTCTCCATGGTCGGCGTGACGTTCACCAGTGTCCCGTGCATGCCCTTGTGAATGCGCACCGGATTGAGCAGGGCGGCGCCGCCCGATCCGAACAGGTTCACGTACGCGAAGTCCTTCTCCATCAGCAGTCCCCAGGTGAGCTCGAGGGTGAGGGTCGCCCCCGACTCGAGGCGCAGGAACGCGGTCGCACTGTCCTCGACCTCGCCCTTGCGCTGGCGATGCAGACTCGCGGTCACCGACTCGACCTTGGGGCTACCCATCATCCACAGCGACAGGTCGAGCATCTGGAAGCCGAGGTCCAGCACCACACCGCCGCCCGACTCGCGCTTCTGCCGCCGCCACTCGTCGGAGTCCCACTCGGTGCGCTGGCGAAGCCAGCCGGCCTTTGCGAAAAAGATCTCGCCCAGATCCCCCTTCTCGACGAACTTCTTCAGCAGCATCGCGTCGGGACGGAACCGGTGCTGCACCGCGCACATCAGCACCCGGTCGGCCTTCTTCGCGGCCTTGACCATCGCCGCCGCCTCGTCGGCGCTGCGCGCCAGCGGACGCTCGCACAGCACGTGCTTGCCGGCCTCGAGTGCCGCGGTCGCCATCGGAGAGTGCAGGTAGTTCGGGGTGCACAGGTCGACCGCGTCGATCTCTTCGTCGGCCAGCAGATCGTCGAAGCGCTGGTGCGCCCGCGGGATGCCGAACTTCTGCGCGACGCGCGCCGCCTTTTCGGGATCACGGTCGCACAGCGCCGTGATCTCGACCCCTTCCATCCGCTTGAGCGCGGGGATGTGATTGATCTGCGCCGCCGCGCCGACTCCCACCAGTCCGATGCGAAGATTTTTTCTCGCCACGCGTTACCTCCCTGTCGGTCGGGCCGGCAGTCTAGGGAGCGCCTCTGGAAGCGTCAAGCGCAGTCCTCGTCGCGCGCGATTTCGAGCGCGTAGCGGCGCAGCTTTTTCAGCAATCCCTGGCGCGAGAGTCCGAGCAGACGGGCGGCGCGTGACTTGTTTCCATGCGCCCGGTCGAGCGCTTCGCGAAGGCGCCGCTCCTCGAGCGCCCGCGTCTCCGCATGCAGCCCGCGCAGGCCCAGTGCGCCCGAGCGCCCTGCGTCCGGCGTCTCGCGTACCGCGAACTCGGGCCAGTGCCACGGCTCGACGGTTCCGCGCGCGCCGGCCACGCGCACCGCATACGCGCACGCGTTGGCCAGTTCGCGCACGTTGCCCGGCCAGTCGTGGCGCAGCAGCCGCTCTCGCAGCGCGGGCGCGAGCGCGGGGGGCGTCGTGCCGCATCGTGCGGCGGCGGCCGCCAGAAAGTGGTCGGCGAGCACGAGCACGTCGTTGCCACGCTCGCGCAATGCCGGCAGGCGCAGGCGAACCGCGTTCAACCGATAATAGAGATCGGAGCGAAACCTCGCGCCGGCAAGCTCCTGCTCGAGGTCGCGGTGCGTGGCCGAGATCACGCGCACGTTGATGCGCCTCAGGCGCGTATCGCCGACCCGCCGCGCCTCGCCCTCCTGCAGCACTCGCAGCAGCTTCATCTGCAGGAGCGCGCTGGCGTCGCCGATCTCGTCCAGGAACAGCGTGCCGTGATCCGCCGCCTCGAACAGTCCGGTGCGATCGGCGATCGCCCCGGTGAATGCGCCGCGTGCGTGTCCGAACAGCTCGCTTTCGATCAGGCTGTCCGGGGTCGCACCGCAGTTGTGGGCTACGAATGCGGCGCTTCCCCGCGGGCTGAGCGCGTGAACCGCGCGCGCCACCAGCTCCTTTCCGGTGCCGGTTTCCCCGAGCACCAGAACCGGCAGCTCGCTCTCGGCCACGCGCGCGAGCTGCGCGCACACCTCACGCCAGGCCTGAGACTCGCCGAGCATCTCCGGCACTTCGGCCACGCGCGACTTCTCGATCGTTCCCCGTTCCATCACCGCCACCTCCCACCGCCCCGGGGACTTGAGGACTACCGCCAATCCACTCCGCGCTCTCCGGGGAGGATCGCGCCGATCTGATACACCGTTTCGCCCGCGCGCTCGAGCGCCGCCTTCACTTCGTCGGCGGTGGCGGTCGCGCAGACCGCCAGCATGCCGATGCCCAGGTTGAGCGCGCTGCGCGCGTCGTCCTCCGGCACTCCGCCCGCCGCGATCAGCCAGCGGAACAGGGCGGGACGCGGCCACATCGCAGAATCGATCTCGGCCCGGCAGCCCTCCGGCAGCACGCGCACGAGGTTTCCGGGGATGCCGCCGCCGGTGACGTGAGCGAGCACATGCACCAGTCCCTGCTCGACCAGCGGCAGCAGCGAGCGTCCGTACCAGCGGTGCGGCGCGAGCAGCGCATCGGACAGATTTTCCCCCGCCCCACCCGGCAGCTCCGAGGTCACCGCGAGGCGCGACGCGGCGAGAACCCGGCGCGCCAGCGAGTATCCGTTGGTGTGCAGCCCGCTCCCCGCGATCCCGAGCACCACATCGCCCACGCGCACCCCCGACCCGTCGAGCAGCGTTTCCTGCGCCACCGATCCCAGCAGGCATCCGGCGACGTCCACCACGCCCGGCAGGTAGGTGTCCGGCATCTCCGCGGTCTCGCCGCCCAGCAGGACCGCGCCCACCTCGAGGCACCCGCGTGCGAGCCCTTCGATCACGGCCGCGACCACGCCCGGATCGAGCTGCGCCTGCGCGATGTAGTCGAGCAGCGCAAGCGGCTTCGCGCCATGAACCAGCAGGTCATTGGCCCCGTGGTAGACCAGATCGGCCGCGGCGTCCGCGACCCGTCCCGCGATGAGCGCCAGCTGGAGCTTGGTGCCAACGCCGTCCATGGTCGCGGCCACCAGCTGCTGCTTGCCACCCGGCCACTCCATTACGCCCGCGAATCCGCGCGGAAGCGGGCGCACGCGATCCGACCAGGTCTGCTGCACTGTGACGAGGAGCGCGTGCTTGAGCGCATCCGAGCGCGTCACGTCCACCCCCGCGTCGCGGTAGCGCATCAGCCGCGCGCGCGCCGGGGATTGAGGCGGAGCTGAAGAAGATCCTCGCTGCTGGGACTGGGGATGATCGGGAAGTCACCGGCACGATGCAGGCGGACCAGGCATTCGACCACGCGCGTATCGAATTGCGTTCCCGCGCCGCGACTCAGCTCGTTGAGCGCGGCCTGGACCGAGAGCGCGCGCCGATACGGGCGATCCGAGGTCATGGCGTCGAACGCGTCGCACACGTTGAGCACGCGGGCACCGAGCGGCACGTCCTCCGAGCCGAGACCGAACGGATAGCCCTGCCCGTCGGGGCGCTCGTGATGGGTGCGCACGATCTCGGCCGAGCGCCTGAGCGCGCGCACTTTCGCCACGATCTCGGCCCCGGCCGCGGGATGCGCGCGCAACGTCCGCTGCTCCTCGTGCGAGAGCGAGCCTGGCTTCTGCAGGATGTGCTGATGCTGCGGCCCGATCTTGCCCAGGTCGTGCACCAGCGCAGCGTATTCGATCTCCTCGATCTCGCGCTCGGACACGTGCAGGCCGCGGGCGAGGCGTTGCGAGTATTGCGAGACGCGCACCGAGTGGTGCCGGGTGTAGGGATCGACCGCTTCGAGCACTTCGGAGAGCGCACGGACGAAGTCCTTCAAGTCGGAGCGGATTTCCAGGTAGAGGCGGAACGAGTGGCGCGCGACCAGGAACGGCAGCCCGCACAACGCGAGCGTCCACGCACCCGCGTGCTGATAGGTCACGGTCACGAGCGCGCCGAGCCCGATGAACGAGAGGTGATGCATCAGGCTGTCCTGAAAGTTGCGCTGCCAGATCCGCCACGGATCGGGACCGGCGGTGAGCCCGATCACGAGCGTGACCAGCAGCGTGTTGCACACGAACAGCGCGATCCCGCACACCAGGAGAGGGATCAGATCGCCCGGGAAGCGCAGCCGGCCGACCTCGCCGCCAGCAGCGTGGAACGCGGCGGCGGCCACGAAATAACCGAGCGTGAAGATCGCGGCATTGAATACCACGCGCACCGGGGGCTTGCGTAGCATCAGCCCCTGAACGGTGAGCGTCGAGACCACGTCGAGCGCGGCGACGTACACCGGGCCGAGCAGGACCAGGAGCGGGAGATCGATCGCGGCGCTGGCGGTCGCATAGCCGCCGCCCGGAAGAGCGACCGGGCTCGCCTCGATGAACATCATCAGCCCGAGCGCGACGACCAGCAGCAGGGGCTGCGGCGCGGGTGGCAGCGAGCGGAGCCCGAAGGCGAGCGCGGTCACCGCCGCGAGCACCACAGCGACGTAGTAGAGCGTGAACAGGCGGGGGTGTCTGGCGTCCCGGAATAGAGTCACGTTCGCGACCGGGGGACCGAGTAGGCGCTGGAAGGTGGGCGCAGAAGAAAGGAAACCGTCACCGGATTTGGAGCACAGCCGACCAGTTCGGGTCGCGCTATGCCTGCGTCAGATTGCTACCAGCCGGCTTTGCCGAAGAAATTGATGAGGTCGTCGAGGAACTCCACGAAGCCCACCTCCTTTACTTAAGAGATTCTGCGGGGATTCTTCTCTATGCCCGTCAGGTGGGTCCGCTTCGCTATTTTTATCCTCGTCTCGCTCCGCTCTCCTTGGCCGGTGACGGTTTCAAGATATATTCCGTTGGCTCTTTGGTTCGCAAACCACCCACCACCCGATTGAGAGCGGAGAGCGTCGCGAGTACCACGGCCTGCTGCGCATCCTGCTCTACCGCGCAGCTTCCTACCAGCAGTTTTTCCTGCCGGTGGGCAAGCAACGTCAGGCCAATCACCACAGCGTCCTGACGTCCTATCCGCACGAACGCGATTTCAGAGACTCCGAGTGCCACGTCCTCATCGAGGAATTCCTGCACCGCAGCCAGAGTCGCCGCTGCGATCAGACGATGCGCGCCGTCGCGTGTACTCCAGCCGGAGGCGCTGCCCATTCTCGGCGCACCCTTCCAGCGCAGCTCGACCTGGGCCTGCGTGCGGGGGCCAGCGACATAGAGATTGACGCTGCCGAATCGAATGCGGTCGTCGGTTGCCGGCTCGGGCGTGGCCTCCGTGGCAGGCGGGGCGACTTCGACGATCCGAGGCTGCGGCGCCGGCTGATCTGCCTGCGTAAAGGCCACCGACACAATTCGATGGTCAATTTGTTTGTTGAGTCGGTTGAAGAGAAGAGTCTGGACGTCTCGTACAATCTGCTTCGGCGGGCGCGCGGAGGTCGAAAGGATGTGGATCGTTCGAATCACTTCGCCGTCGGCTTCGATGCGGACATCGTCCACGTCGCGCAACGACCGGATCGCTGCTTCCGCCCTGGCGGACCATGAGACTCGCGTGTTGTCGACAGCCACGGCCCACACTCCCCTCTTCGTCACCAATCTTCTCAAACCGCTGAAACGCGGAGATACCGTAACACAGTGGGCGCGGATCTGGCCATTCTCAGATACTTCGGCCGCTAAAACATGGGCTCGAGGTCAAAGTGTACCATTCGGTGCAGAACCTCGACGCGCTGCGCGATCTCGCCCGTCCCCGTGTCCGCCAAGCGCATCGGGCTGAAGCCTTCGATCGCGACCGAGGCCATCGCCGCCCCGCAGGCGAGTGCCTGCCGGAGCGCGTTGCCATCGGTGCGGCCGCAGCGCGCCAGCCACCCGATGAAGCCGCCCGCGAACGAATCGCCGGCACCGGTCGGATCGGTCAACGCCTCGACCGGGAATGCCGGAGTGATGAATCGCTCGCGCGCCGACTGGAACAGCGCGCCATGCTCGCCCTTCTTGATGATCACCGCCCTCGCCCCCTGCTCGATCAGCCGGTCCGCGGCGCGCACCAGCTGGGTTTCCGCGGCGAGCGCGCGCGCCTCCTCTTCGTTCAGCAGCGCGACGTCCACCTGGCGCAGCACCTCGAGGACGCGATCCGGCTTGCGCGCGATCCAGTAGTTCATGGTGTCGCTCAGGGTGAGTGCCGGCGAGCGCATCTGTGAGAGGACCTCGAGCTGCAGATCGGGATCGATGTTCGCGAGGAACACGTAGGGGCACGCGCGGTGCCCGTCGTCGAGACGCGGATGGAACGACGAGAACACGTTCAATTGGGTCTCGAGCGTGCGCGCGTGCCCGAGCTCGGCCGAGTACTCGCCGCGCCAGCGGAAGGTCCTGCCTTTCGCGGTCTCGAGTCCCGCAAGATCCACGCCGCGCTTCTTGAACAGCGCGCGGTGGATGTCCGGGAAATCCTCGCCCACCACCGCGACGATTCGCACCGGCGCGAAATGACTCGCCGAGCACGCGAAGTAGGATGCCGAGCCGCCCAGCGCCTCGACCGCCTCGCCGAACGGGGTGCGCACCGAATCCAGCGCTACCGATCCCACGACCAGGATGTCGTTCCCCGGCGAAACCGGCCGATCGCGCCGCCCGATCACGCGATCGCCTCCGCCGAGCGCTCCATGCGCTCCGGGGCGGAGACTCCCATCAGCGCGAGGCCGTTGCCCAGCACCACCCGCGTCGCATCGGCGAGCAGCAGGCGCGAGCGCGAACGCGCCACGTCGTCACTCACCACACGGCACGCATGGTAGAAGCGGTGAAACTCCGCAGCGGTCTCGACCAGGTATCCCGGGATCCGGTGCGGCTCGCGCGCCGCGGCCGCGCCGCGAACCACCTCGGGGAACGCGGCGAGCTTGCGGATCAGCGCGAATTCTTCAGAGGCCTCGTACTTCGTCTCGGCCGGCGCGATCCCCGTAGCCGACGGGCCCCCGGTCCCCTGCGCCATTGCGGGCGCCCGGGCCGGGGTCAGGCCCTTCTCCGCGGCGAAGCGCAGCACCGATGCGATTCGGGCATGTGCGTACTGCACGTAGTACGCGGGATTCTCGTCGTTCTGGCGGCGCGCCAGATCCAGATCGAAGTCGAGGTGCGCGCTGGTCGAGCGCATCAGGAAAAAGAACTTCGCGCAGTCCGCGCCCACGTCGTCCATCAGATCGCGCAGCGTCACGAACTCGCCGGCGCGCTTGCTCATCTTCACCGGCTGGCCGTTCGCGAGCAGGTTCACCTGCTGCACGATGAGGACCTCGAGGAAGTCGGGCTCGAGCCCGAGCGCGAGCAGCGCCGCCTTCATGCGCGGGACATAGCCGTGGTGATCCGGCCCCCACAGGTCGATCGCGTGGCGAAATCCGCGCGCACGCTTGTCGCGGTGGTAGGCGATGTCGGGCAGCAGATAGGTCGGCGCTCCGTTGCTCTTGACCACGACCCGGTCCTGATCGTCGCCGAAGCGTCCGGTGCGAAGGAAAGTGGCTTCCTCGAGTCCCTCACGCTCCTCCTCGTCGGCGGGCCGGTCCTTGCTCGCGATCTCCGGGCGAAGCGCGCGGTACACCATGTCGCGCCCGGCCAGCACTTCGAGCGTGGAATCGACCGCGCCCGAGCGGTGAAGCTCGGACTCGCGGTACCAGCGCGCGAACTCGGCGCCATAGTCGGAGAGGTCACGCTGCTGCGATGCCAGCATGCGCTCGAGCGCACGATCGCGGAACCACGCGGTGCCGCCCGGCGCATCCAGCGCCGCGCGCCCTTCGCGCTCCGGCAGGGCCGCGGCGATCTCCTGCACATAGCTGCCCTGATATCCGTTCTCGGGAAGAGCGCGTTCGAGCCCGACGCGCTGCGCGAAGCGGGCGGCCACCGATTCCCCGAGCAAGTCCACCTGGTTGCCCGCGTCGTTCACATAGAACTCGCCCGCGGCCTCGTGCCCGGTCGCCTTCAGCAGCCGCACCAGTGTGGCGCCGACCGCCGCCGCGCGCGCGCTCACGATGTTGAGCGGTCCGGTGGGATTCGCGCTCACGTATTCGACCAGCACGTTCGTGCCGTGCGCCTGATCCGAGCCTCCGAAGCGTTCGCCTTCCGCGACCACGCGCGCCGGGAGTTCCGAGAGGAATGTCTGGCTGTACCGGAAGTTGAGGAAACCGGGACCGGCGACCTCGACCGAGGCGAATCGTTCGGGATCGGGCGGAAACGCGGCGGCGAGCGCTTCGGCCACCGCGCGCGGCGGCCGCTTCGCCTGCTTGGCCAGCAGCAGCGAGAGGTTGGTGGTCCAGTCGCCGTGCGCGGAATCGCGCGGAATCGCCAGCTCGAGGCGTCGAAGTTCCTCCTCGCCGCCGAGCCCGGTGACCTTCAGCGCCTCCGCGAGACCGTCAGTCAGCGCTTTCCAGACCAAGATCCAGACTCCGGGCGTCGCCCCACAGGCGATCCAGCATGTAGTACTCGCGGGTCTTCTCGTGGAATACGTGCACCACGATCTCGACGTAGTCGAGCAGCACCCAGCGCCGGCCTTCGAGGCCTTCGACGTGCCATGGCCGCGCGCCCGCATCGCGCAGCCGGTCCTCGACCGATTCGGCGATGGCCTTGACCTGAACCTCGCTCGAGCCGGACAGGATCACGAAGTAGTCGCATACCCCACCGAGCCCGGTCAGGTCGAGCGCCACCGGACGGCTCGCCTTCTTGGCGAGCCCGGCGTCGACCGCACGGTGCACCAGCGACAGGGCATCGAAGCGCGGCTTCGGAGACGGACGAGCGCCGATCGGGGCGTTTCCAGCGCGCCTGGGCTGGGTCAATGGTCGCGCCGCACGGCGTAATCCACCGCGGTGTCGAGCGCGCGGCGTGCGGCGTTGTCGGGCTCTCCATCGAGGAGACGGCGCGCCTCTTCGGCCAGCGCCAGCGCGCGGGTGCGTGCGTACTCGAACCCGCCGCATTTCTCGATCAGAGCACGCAGCTGATTCCACTGCGGCTGCGTCCAGCGCTTGCGCAATGCAAGGCGCCGCAGTCGCATGCGATCGCGATCTCCCGCGCTTCGAAGCGCGGCGATCAGCGGAAGCGTCACCTTGCCCTCCGCGAGGTCGTAACCGACCGGCTTGCCGGTGGTCTCGGGATCGCCGAGGTAGTCGAACAGGTCGTCGACGATCTGGAATGCCACGCCCACGGTCTCACCGAAGCGGCGATACTTCATGCGCCGCCGGGTGTCGCTTCCGCCGCCGTTCAGGCCCGCGCCGATCTCGGCCGAAGCCCCGATCAGCGAGCCGGTCTTGGCGCGGATCAGCTCCTCGTACTGCTGCTCGGTGACGTCCAGATCGAACGCGTATTGGAACTCGAGCGCCTCCCCGCACGACATCTCGGTGACCACCCGGGCGAGGATGCCCATCGCCACGTTCTGCTTGTTCTCGACCAGCAGGGACATCGCCTGCGCGTAGAGATAGTCCCCCATGATGATGGCCATCTCATCGGTCCACAACCCGTTCACCGTGGGCATGCCGCGCCTCATGTCGCTCTTGTCCACCGAGTCGTCGTGGATGAGCGCCGCCGCATGCACCATCTCGACCACCGTGGCGCACAGAACCGCGTCACGGCCGAGATGCCCGCGCAGCCGCGCGACCAGCAGCAGCAGCGTCGGGCGGAACTTCTTCCCGCGCGTTGCCAGCACGTGGCCGCCAACCTGGTTCAGGATGGGTATGGGGGTGCGGAACAGATCGCGGAGACGGTTCTGGACCCGCTCCAGCTCGCGCCGCACCGGCTTTTGGACCACGGTCATGGACATGGCGTTCGATGGGGACCGTTGGCACTGGCCCCGCTCCTTTTGGCGCGGAGCAGGATACGAGGCGCGTTCAGAGGGTGTCAAGCATACCGGTCGGATTTCATGGCCTCGTCACGTCGCTCCGCGAGTCGACGCAGCAGGGTTTCGCGTTCGTTCCACTCCGGATGGTCGAGCACCGTTTCGAGAAGCGCCTCGAGCTCGGCGCCTACGCGCGGTCCGGGCCCGATGCCGAGCACGCGCATGACGTCGGCGCCGTCCACCGCGAGGTCGCGCACGCCGAACGCATGCGATTCGGCGAGCAGCCTCTCGATCCGCTCGCGCATCTGCTCGAGCGAGCCGGGAAAGCCGGTGCGCAATCCGTTCCCGATCACATCCGCGATGCGCAGATCGAACAGGTCCGCCACCGAATCGAGTCCAACCCGCCGGATCCATCGGCGAAGCGCGCCGTCGCTCCACTCCGGGCGGTACGCGAACATGTGCTCGCGCACCAGGTGCACGATGGCGCGCCGGGTTTCGAGCGGAAAGCGCAGGCGCTCGAGCAGGCGATCGGCGAGCGCGGCGCCCACCACTTCGTGCTCGTAGAACGTGCCCTCACCGTTCCGCTCGACCCGGGTGTCGGGCTTCCCGATGTCGTGCAGCAGCGCCGCCCATCGCACCCCGGGCTTTCCGGCCGGCGCGGCGTCGCAGGTGAGCAGGCTGTGGGTGTACACATCGTGAGCGTGAAAGCGGTTCTGCGGAACGCCGACGCAGCGCGTCAGCTCCTCCATCCACAGGCTCAGCAGTCCGGCCTCACGCAGCAGCTCGAGGCCCACCGATGGACGCGGGGCCTGCATCAGCTGTTCGAGCTCCGCGCGCACCCGCTCGGGGGCGACCTGGACCGCCCGGTCACGCACCGTGCCGAGCGCCTCACGCGTGACGCGCTCCACTTCCATCTCCAGCGTGGCGGCGAAGCGCGCGACCCGCACCGGCCTCAGCGCGTCCTCACGGAAGCGCGCCTCCGGATCTCCGACCGCGCGCAGCACGCCTCGCGCGAGATCGGCGAGGCCGCCAAACGGATCCAGCAGCTCGCCGCGCTCGAGGTCGAAGGCGAGCGCATTCACGGTGAGATCGCGGCGCGCGAGATCCGCGATGGGATCGGCGGTAAATTCCACATGGTCCGGATGGCGCGCGTCGCGGTAGGGTCCCTCCCGGCGAAACGTGGTGCACTCGATCTGCAGATCGCCGACGATCACGAGCACGGTGCCGTGCGCGAGGCCGATCGGCTCGACACGTTCGAAGCGCGCACGGACGAGATCCGGAGTGAGATCGGTGGCGACATCGTAGGCGCCGCGCGCTGACCGGTTCATGAGCGCATCGCGCACCGTGCCGCCGACCAGCAGCGCGCGGTGCCCGCCTTCGCAGAGACGGGCCAGCGCGTGGCGAAGCGGCTGGGGCCACGGCGTCGACTCGAGCCGGGCCAGAGCCTGCGCGGGATCGCTCGAATTCAAGGGAGACACCATGAAATCCTCAAAGGCCGCTCGTCGCCGCCGAATGCTGGCATGGATGCTGGGCGCGGGAATCGTCGCCGCGCCAGCGGCCACGGCAGCCCCCGCCCTTCCTGATTCGCTCGCGCGATCCGCGCCGACCTCATTGTTGCGCGCCGACCGGCTGCAGCACGCTTCGCTCGCGCTGACTCTCGGCCTTGGCTCCGGGCTCGCGAGCCGCCGCGTCGCCATCGCGTTCGCCGTCCCGATCGCTCTCGGCATCATCAAGGAAGCGCGCGACCGGCGCGTCACGCGCTTCGACCTGACGGATCTTGCGGCCGACATCGCCGGCGCCGCCGTGGCCGCGCTGATCGTCAGCCACCTCGAAAAATGAGGCTAGGGCAGGCGCGGCCCGCCCGGGGGAGGCTCGCTGGCCTTGCCATTGCCACGCGCGTTGAGCCCGGCCGCGACCAGTCCGGCGACCACTCCACCTCCCACCAGTCCGGTCCGGTACCAGTCGACCCGGCGGGTCGTGATCCGGCTCACTTCCTCCAGAGGAAGGCTGAACGTCGCGATCTCGTCGGTGGCGCCCTCGCGGTCGAGCCGCGTCATGCCGTAGAGGCTGTCGGCGTCGAACCGGGCGCTGTCGAAGACGTAGCTGCGCCCATCGCGGGTCTGCACCCGCAGGTTGTGGCGCTCGGGCTGGGCCGCGTAATCGCTGCGCGGGATCTCGCGCAGTGCCGTGCATCCCGAGCCAGTCAGCCAAAGGCAGGCGCAGGCGACACGCAGCCCCTTCCGGACTCTCATCTCACGTCCCTTCTCCCGGCTCGCTTCTCCCACCCGATCGCATGAACGCGGGACGAGAATAACAGAACTCAGACGTCGCCCACCCGGGGCGCGCCCGCGCTAAGTCTGGTCGTCGTCTGATGGAGGGGTCAGGCCGGCTCGCGCACCGCCCAGTACAGGATGCGTCCACACGACTCACACAGGGTCAGTGCCTCGCCAGCGGGCGAAGCCGAGCGCGGAAGGGCCATGTGGCAGCCCTGGCAGACGCGGCCGCGAACCGCCGCGACCGCGCCGCCGTAGCGGTGGCGGGCCCGCTCGTAGTGATGCATCCAGCGCGCATCGACGTGACGCATCAGGTCGCGGCGCGCAGCCTCGACCGGACGGGGAATTCGCACCGCGAGCCCGAGCCTGCGCAGACACGCGATCGTCGCCTGATCGCGCGCCTCGTGGAGCAGCTGGTCCAGATCGTGGAGCTGGAGCAGCGCATGGATCGGACTCACGCGATCGCCTCGCGCAGCAGATTCGCAATCGGGTCGAAGCACGCGGCATCGAGCATCTTCTGCCGGGTGCGCTGGAGTCGCAGCACGCTCGCCACCCGGACCACGAGGTCGAAGTGTGCCGAAGCCGGGCATTCCGACGGGGAGAGCGTGAGCGCCACCAGGTGGACCGGTTCGCCATCGGGCGCATTCCACTCGAGGCCACGCGAGGATCGCGCGACGACCACGCGCGTCTCCTGAACGGTCAGCGATCTCGCGTGAGGAATCGCGAAGCCACGGCCGGGCGAGGTCGAACCCAGTGCTTCGCGTCGCCTGAGCAGCTCGCGTAGCGCGTCGCCGTGGCGCACGATTCCCTCGCGCTGGGCGCATTCGACCAGCTCGTCGAGTACAGATTCCTTGCGTCGGTGTCTGAGGTCCGGGATGTAGAGCGAGTTGTCGAGCGCGGACGCGACCGGAGTCGCAAGCATCGATCCTGCCCTCCCTGCCGGGCCGACCTTATCAGAGCGCGCGGGGCGGCACCAGAGTCGGAGGCTTTTTCGCGCGCTGGATCGTGGCGGGCAGCAGCCGATCGCCCAGCCAGCGCACGGTCAGGGCCGCGCTGGCCGCTCCGATCGCGGCTCCGGCCACCACGTCACTGAGGTAGTGGCGGTCGAGATACATCCGCGAGTACGCCACCACCAGCGCCAGGGCCAGAAAGACCGGCCAGCCCCTCCGCCAGCGCCGCGACAGGATCACAGCCAGCGCGAAGGCGTTGGCCGCATGACTGGAGGGAAAGGACGAATTGCTGCGGCTCGGCTTTCCGTTGGGGCGCGCACGCTGCACCAGGCGCTTCAACCCCTCGACGGTCAGGTTGGTGGGCACCGCCGCGACCAGGGCCAGGCCCACCGTCGCCGGGCCCGCGGCGCGGTCGAGGAGCGCGATCGCGCCGAGCACCGCCGCGAGCCGCCAGCCTTCGAGCCCGTGGCTCGATGCCCTCATCACGCCTTCGAGCGCGGGATGGCGCCCGCGCTGCACCAGGGATCGCACCTCGAGATCGAGCTGCCCGATCGGCGAGAGCGCGCTCACCAGCATCACCGCGCACCATGCGCCCCGCCTCACGGCAGGTCCTCGAGGCCGTAGATTGCTCGGGCGGGAAGCCATCCGAGCACTCCCCTCCCGGCGCGCACCCGCATCCGATCCTCCGCGCGCTCGAGGATGTGCACCACCTGCCCCGGCTCGAGCTCGACCCCGGTCTCATCCAGCGCGACCGGCTCGCGCACCACGGCCAGGTCGCTCTTTTTCGCAATCGCGGTCTCGACGGGACGCGCCAGCGCGCAACCGATCGCGAGCAAAAGCGCCACCGCCGCTGGCAGGCGCCGCGGCCACAGCGCACCCGCGGCGAAACCAAATCCCAGCGCGAGCAGCGCCCACTCGAGGCTGCGCACCGGGAGGCGCACCCGCTCGACGCCGATCATTCCGCCGCCCTCGCGCACCCGCTCCCCGACCCACGCCAGCGCGGGATCGCGCGGCTCGTCGCGCTCCCCCGCGAGCACCCACACCGTCGCGGGCGCGACGTTTCCGGCGCGCACCTCACCCCATGCGAGCCGGGCGGCGAGCGGTGAGCTGTGATCGCCGGCACGCCAGCGCGCACGCCACGCCGAACACGCAGTGGCGACATCGCCACGGCGCGCCGCGGCGTCTCCTTCGCCACTTCCGCTCGCCTCTCCTGCATGCGGCGAGAACAGCACGATCAGAGCCACCGCGGCGAGCATGAGCGCTACCGCCGCGAACCTCATCGGCAGCGGAGAGCGCGCCTCAGCCAGTGCCTGCGAGAGGTGCTCGATCAGGCTGCGCCGCACCGATTCCGGATCCGCCGCCTGGCCGCCATAGCGCGACGCGGCGATCTGGCGCCTCAGGTTTTTGACCGGTCTGCCGCGGCTCTCGAGCCACACGCTCGCCTCTTCGGCGATGCGCCAGAAGTCGCCGCCGCGCGCAAGACCGACCGCGCGCAGCCACTCGCGCTGCTGCGCCCGCTCTGGCTCGCCGGCGCCGGAACGCGACGCCCGCCGCCACAGCGCCAGCGCCGCACCCAGCGCGAGCCCCGCGATCGCGAACGCCCACGGCTGCGCATGGCGTGCTCCGGGGCCGGGGAACGGATGGTCCTGAAACACTCGCGGGAAGCTCTCTTCGCCGGTGCTCGCGGTGTTGAGCGGTGGACCCACTTCGAGCGTGGCCGGTGCGAGGTCGGCGCGCCGGTAGACGCCCGCGACCGGATCGAACCACACGAACTGCGGCGGCTCGATCTCGATCCGCCCCTCTCGACGCGGCAGCACCGTCCACTGGAAGCGGCGCCGGCCGGGCGTGCTGGTGCCCGGCGCGGCGAGGCTGTCGTCCACCGTTCCCGCGAACACTTCGACCGCGTCGCTCTCCAGCTTCGGCACGTGAAGCAGCGGCAGGTTTCCGACCCCACGCACTTCCAGTCTGGCGGAGGCCGGCACGTCTCGTGCGGTCGAAGCGCGATCGATGCTCCAGCTCACCTCGAGCACCCCGACCGCGCCGTCGAAGCCCCTGGGGGCTCCCGGCGGCAGCGGACGCACCGTGACCTTGACCGGGGCGCTGCGCACGATGACCTGGCGGCGCGGAACCCGGCCGCCGATCCAGAGCGAGGGATCGTCGCCAGAACCCGCGAGCGCGAGCGCCGCCACGGCTTCGCCGATGGTGGCCGTGCCCGGGGCCAGCGGATAGAGCCGGGCGCGGGTCTCGGTCACGAGCACGCGGCGCGTGCCCTCGGCCGCGAAGAACGACTCGGCGCGGCTGGCTCCCTCGGCCCAGAAGCCGGGCGTGGGGGGCGGCACGTACGAGGGATCCTCGGAGAGCGGCGCGCGTTGAATGAGGCGCACCCGCATGAGGACGGGTTGCCCGACATACGGCCGTGACGGCTCGGCGTTCACGATCAGCGAGGCGGGCCCGGCGCCTCCTCCTCCGTCGCCGGCGCTCAGCCGGGTCGATGCGGCGGTGACGGTGAGCGTCAGCGACGGCGCGGTCAGCGCTCTGCCGCCCGCGCTGACCCGGAACGGTCCGATGGTGAATTGTCCGGCCGCGTTCGCGCCCAGGTCGTAGCGGAACACGGTCTCGTTGGTGGACCGCCCGTTCACCCACGTGAAGTTCTGAAGGCGTCCGCTGCTCAGGATCTCGAGCCCGGGCGGCACCGGAAACAACGGATCATCCGGGGACCCCGCGCCACGCACCGTGATCTGCAGGGTCACGCTCTCGCCGACCGCGATCGTGCTGCGCGAAACCGTGGCGGTGAGCTCGGGCGCGGCCTGAGCGGCCCCGAGCGAGGGCGTGCCCGAGAGCAGCGCCAGCGCCAGCGCGATCAGCATCCGCATCGGCCCGCCGGCGCGCACGGCTACCAATCCTTGCCGCGCTTCTCGCGCATCACCCGCACCTTGCGCTGGCGCTGCTGGTCCATGCGTGCCTGCTCGGTGAGCGCATCGAGCAGCTGATCCGCCTGTGCTCGATTCATTTGCTGACCTGCCCCACCCTGCGGGCGCTCGGTCCCCGAGCCCTGCGGGGTGGGCTGCGGCGCCTGCGGCAGCGGACTCTGCGGCGCATTCGAACTGCTGCCTCCGCTCTGTGGCTTTGGCTGCGGAGTTCCGGGCTTCGGCTGTTGCGGCCGGTTGCGATCCTGGGATTTCTCGCGCTCGCGCCTCTTCATCAGCACTTCGTAGTTCCAGCGCGCATCCACGTCGCGCGGATCGCGCTCGATCTCGCGGCGCAGCTCGGCCAGCGCCTCGTCGTAGGCCCTGCGCTCCCCGAGCAGCGTGCCGAGGTTGTAGAGCGCCGCGCGCCCCGCCGCATCGTTGCGCGCTGCCAGGCGCTTCAGTTCGTTCTCGGCTTCCTCCAGCTTGCCGGCGCGCGCGCGCGCCGTCGCCAGGTTCACCGCCAGCGCGCGCTTCGATCCCTGCTTCATGCGCCGGGCGTACAGCGATTCCGCGGCCGGCCAGTCGCCGGCACGGAACGCGCGGTCGCCACGCGCCCACGCACTCTGTGCGTGAGCGGGCGCGGCGGTGCAGAGCACGAGCACGGCTGCCGCGGCTGCCGCCAGCGCGTGGGGCTTGAGGCGCCGTTCCTCGCGCTCGGTCAGGCGCCGTTTCGGGCGCACGGTGTCGGCGAGGAGCAACAGCGCGGCGAGCAGCGCACACAGCGGGAAGCGCGACACCGGACGCTCCACCAGGCGCTGGCCGCGGCCCGAGCGCGAGACGCTGGAGAGCGCCCCGAGCAACCGCGGCAGCTCGCCGCCCGGGCGTGAGGCCGCGAAGTAACCACCGCGCGTGCGACGGGCCAGGTCGCGCAGCAGCGCTTCGTCGAGCCGGCTCCGCACCGGGCCGCCGCTCTCGTCGCGCTTCACGTCCACCGCGCGGCCCTGATCGTCGAGCACCGGCACCACGTCGCCGGCGACGGTGCCCACGCCCACCGCGAACACCCGGATGCCGGTGCGCGCCACCTCGTCGATCGCGGCGCGCGCGCCATGCTCCAGATCCTCGCCGTCGGTCCAGATCACGATCGCCTGCTCCTCGCGCCGGCCGGCCGGCATGAGCTGCGCGGCGCGGCGCAGCGCGCGGCCGATGTCGGTGCCGGGGTCGCTCACGCTCGCGCTCGAGAGTGATTCCAGCGTGAGCCGGACCGCACCGCGATCGAGGGTCAGCGGGCACAGCCTCACCGCGTCCCCGGCGAACGCCACCACTCCGACCCGGCTTCCTTCGAGGCGGTCGACCACCGCGAGCGCCTCGCGGCGCGCCTCCTCGAGCCGGCTCGGCGGAACGTCCCGCGCGTCCATGCTAGCGGAGACGTCGATCACCAGCACCACGTCCGAGCCAGTGGCGCCACGCCGCACCACCTCGCGCCCCCACTGCGGATCGGCGGCCCCGACGATCAGCAGTGCGAGCGCGGCGGCACGGAGCGCGAGACCGACGCGGCGCTGGCCCGGTCGCCGCTGCGCGAGCAGCGGACTGTCCTTGCGTTCTCCGACCAGGCGCCGGAGCCCGACCTCGGCGCGCCGGAGCGCGCGCCACTCCAGCGCCAGCACCGGCAGCAGTGCGACCAGCAGCCAGAGCCATCTGGGATTCGAGAAGATCATCGCGCTCCCCTCATCGGACTCCCCTCATCGCGCTCCTCTCAATCGGGCTCCCCTCATCGCGCTCATCGGGCTCCCTCATGGCAGGCGGAACGCGAACGAGGTGACGCCGAGCGCATACAGCAGGATCAGCAACGCGGCCGCGCCCAGCAGCAGCGGCCCCAGGTCGCGGTATTCCCGGTACTCGATGGAGCGGATCGGGGCGCGCTCGAGGCGATCGATCGCCGAATAGATCTGGGCGAGCGCTTCCGGGTCCTGCGCGCGGAAGAATCGCCCGCCGGTGCGCTGAGCGATATCGCGAAGGGATCCCTCGTCGACGTCCATGCGCACCATCTCGATCCTCTGCCCGAGCAGCGGGTCGTCGACCGGGACCGGGACCACGCCGCCACGCCCGACGAGCACGGTGTAGACCTTGATTCCCAGTGCGCGCGCGACGTCGGACGCGGTCGAGGGATCGATCGCGCCGCGGTTGTTCTGGCCGTCGGTGAGCAGGATCACCACCTTGCTCGGAGTCTTGCTCTCGCGCAGCCCAGCGACCGCGGTCGCCAGCCCCATCCCGATCGCGGTGCCGTCCTCGGCCAGGCCGAAGTCGAGCGCATCGAGCAGGTCGACGAGCGCGTTGTGGTCGAGGGTGAGCGGGCACTGTGTGAATGCGGTCGCAGCGAATGCCACCAGCCCGATCCGGTCGTGCGGCCGCTGCTTCACGAAGTCGCGCGCGGTCTCCTTGGCGACGTTGAGCCGGTTGAGCGGCCGGAAGTCCTGAGCGGCCATGCTCGGCGAGATGTCGATCGCGAGCATGATGTCCACTCCTCGCGTCTCGGTCTCACTCTGGGAGACGCCCTGCTGCGGGCGCGCCACAGCAGCGAGCGCCAGCACGAGCGCGAGCCAGGGCAGCGCCGCGACGACCCCGAGCAGCACGCCGCTAACCGACGGATATCGGGGCGGTGCGACCGCCCACAGCACCGCTGCCGGGCGCGCCGCCCCGCGCCTTCGCCACCACGCCGCGAGCGGGATCGCGAGCAGCGCCAGAAGCCACCACGGAGATTCCCAGCGCATCACGCCACCCGTCGCGGTTCGGCCGCCGGAACCGACCGTCGCACCAGCTCTGCGGCTTCAGCCTCGGCCCGATGCGCCTCTTCGACCGTGCTTGCGGCGCGCGCGAACTTGACCCGGTCCCACATGCGCAGCAGCACTTCGAGCCGCGGCAGCGCGCCGGGCGTCAGGCGTGCGTTCTCGAGCTCGGTGAGCAGCTCGGTGGTGGTATGCCCGGGCCGCGCGACTAAGGCGGTGGCTTCGAGGAATCGACGTACGATCCGGGTGAGCTGAAAGGCGTGGTCCGCGAAGCGGCCCTGCTCCGGAAGGTTCAGTCGGCGCAGCGCGGCCAGCTCGGCCAGCGCCTCGGCCGCCGGATCGCGCAGGCGCGGGGCGGCCGGAGCGAGAGCGGGAGCCGGACGCCTCTTGCGCAGCCAGCGGATCAGCGCGATCAGGAGCGCGACGATCAGCGCCCCCGCCGCGACCTTGAGCCACGGCACGCGCTCCCACCACGGCGCGCCGAGCGGGCCGCGCAGTCCGCGCAGCTCGGCGTTGCTATCGGCCGCGGCGACCAGAGCGACCACCGTCAGCTTCAAGCTCGGCAGGCGCTGCACGATCGGCCCTGAGCCTTCGTCGACTTCGAAGCGTAGCCCGGGCACGGTGAGAATCCCGGTCGCGAACGCCTGTACCGACGTCTCGATCACGACCGTGTCCCGGAGCATTCGCCGCGATCTCGTCCCCGAAGGCTCGGGGACGCGGCGCGCGCTCAACGGACCCCAGCTGAGCGCGCCGCCAGGCTCGACCGGGAGCCAGCGCGCGCGCACGTCGTGTGGCACCACGATCCAGCCTCGATACTCGAGCCGCTCGCCGAGGCGCGCCTGCTTGCGCGAAAGGGCCGCGTGCGCCGGAATCTGCAGGGCGGCCGCCCGCGTCTGCCCGGCGAGCATCACCGCCAGCGCAAGCACCAGCATTGTCGCCGCGGCCGGGCGCATTCCGGGTGCGCGCGCCGGGCTCATCCCACCGCCCGGGTGCGGCGCCGGCGATTGAAGTAGCGCATGAGCGTCGGAATGTAGTTGCGATCGGTGCGCAGCTCGAGCATCGAGCAGCGGGCCTGGGTCAGCACCTGCTCGGCGGCACGCAGGCGCGCGCGCGCGTTCCTCTGGTACGCCTCGCGCACGCGGCGGTCCGAGGTGTCGACCAGCGTGCGCCGCCCGCTCTCGAGATCCTCGAGCTCGACCCAGCCGACGGCCGGGAGCGCCTCATCGCGCGGATCGCGCAGCAGCATGGCGGTCACATCGTGGCGGCGGCCGAGCACGCGCCAGTCGCGCAGGTTCAGGCGGTCCTCGAAATCCGAGATCCAGAACACCAGGCTCCGGCGGCGCTGGGTCCGGGTCACGAATCCGGTGGCCTGGGACAACCGCGTCCCGCCTTTCTCCGGCTCGGCTCCGAGCACGTCGCGCAGCAGGCGCAGCAGGTGGGTGCGCCCGCGCCCCGGTCGGACGAAGTGTTCGACCTGCTCGGCCGCCAGCACCAGCCCGACCTTGTCGTTGTTGCGCATCGCGGCGAACCCGAGGATCGCGCACAGCTCGGCCGCGAGCTCGCGTTTCTCCTGCCCGGCGGTGCCGAAGCGCATCGAGCGCGAGATGTCGACGACCAGGATCACCGACAGCTCGCGCTCCTCGACGAAGCGCTTGACGAACGGAGCGCCGAAGCGCGCGCTCACGTTCCAGTCGATGTCGCGCACCTCATCGCCAGGCACGTAGTGGCGCACTTCCTCGAATTCGACGCCGCGCCCCTTGAAGACGCTCTCGCTGTGCCCCGCGAAAAGGTCTTCCACCAGGTGGCGGCTGCGGATCTCGAGCCGGCGGACCTTGCGCAGCAATTCCGCGGTCTGCATCAGGGCACGCGCACCTGCTCCAGGATGCGGCGGGCCACCTCTTCCCCGCTCACGCCTTCGGCTTCTGCCTCGTATGAAACCTGGATGCGATGGCGCAGGACGTCGGGTGCAATCGCCTTCACGTCCTCGGGCAGCACGTAGGCGCGGCCGGCAAGCAGCGCGAGCGCCTGCGCGCCGCGCACCAGGAACAGGGTCGCCCGCGGCGAGGCACCGAACGCGATCAGGTTCTCGAGCGCGAGGCCGAAGTCGCGCGGGCGGCGGGTCGCGCTCACCACATCGAGCACGTAGTCCTGGATCTTCTCGTCGACGTAGACGCTGGCGAGCGCCGCCCGTGCTTCGAGCACGTCCGCGCGCGAAGCCTGAGGAGTGAGGGTGGGCAGCGCCGCGAGCCCGGCACGCTTGAGGATCTGCTTCTCCTCGCCACGGTCGGGATAGCCCACGCGCACCTTGAGCATGAAGCGGTCGCTCTGCGCCTCTGGCAGGTTGTAGGTGCCCTCCTGCTCGATCGGATTCTGCGTGGCGAGCACCAGGAACGGCTCTTCCAGCGGGTGGCTCTCATCGCCGAGCGTCACCTGGCGCTCCTGCATCGCCTCGAGCAGCGCGGACTGGACCTTGGCCGGCGCGCGGTTGATCTCGTCGGCCAGCACGAGATTCGCAAACACCGGGCCGCGCTTGGCGGTGAACGATCCATCGCGCGGGTTGTAGATGAGCGTCCCGGTGAGATCGGCGGGGAGCAGGTCGGGAGTGAACTGGATGCGGCGGAACTTGAGCGCGAGCGCATCGGCGAGGCTCTTGACGGCGAGGGTCTTGGCCAGTCCCGGCACGCCCTCGAGGAGCACGTGCCCGCCGGCGACGAGCCCCACGAGCAGGCGGTCGACCATCACCCGCTGCCCGACCACCGCGCGCGCCACTTCATCGCGAACCTTGCCGAGAATCTCCCCGGCGCGCTCGACCTTCAGAGCGGCTTCCTTGGACTCCACCGTCATGGCTCCCCCGCTGGCCCCGAAAACGCCTCCTTCAGACCGGGACACCGGCCGAGGAGGCACGCATCCACCGAAACGGAGCGCAGTATAGCCAAGGCTCGCGTGTGGTCCAGTCGACCCACCAGGGTCCGGGAGAAACGAGGGGAACTGCGGGCGCTTCCGGTGGGTTGGCGCACGTTCGTCCCGGAGTGCGCCTCGGGTCGGTGGCCGCGGCCGCTACTGCTCCGCGATCAGAGGCCGGGCCCCGCGCTCAGGCGGCGCGGTCGAACAGAGAGGGCTGGAAAGTCTTCATCGCCCCTGCCACGGCACGAGCCGGGTTCGCCCATGCGGCGAGTGCCTGGCGCGCGTCGAGGATCTCGAAGGGGGGCTCGATCGACTCGATCCACTCGAGCCGGGAGAGCGCGCGCTCCACCCGCGAGGAGGCCTCCCAGTCCCGGGGTTCCTGCGCCAGCGCGCGCGCCATCAGCTGGTGCACGCGGACTCTGGCGAGGCGTTCGAGTTCGTACTCGGCGCGGCACGCGAGCGCGGCGCGTTCCAGCAGCGCATCGGCTCCGCGCGGGTCGCGAGCGGCGAGCGCGGTCAGGCCGAGCCGATGGAGACCCGCCGCGGGGAACAGCCCGGGGGCGAGAAAGGCGACCTTCCGGAGCAGCGGCGAGACAGGCACGGGATGGACCTCCGGTGGGACGCGAGGGGACGAGGGAAAAGCTTGCACGATCGGTGCCACCAAAGAACTCGAACTCATGAGCCCAAGTCGTTTGATGGTCGCGATCTCTGAGTGCACTGCACCAGGCTACCCGGGCGGCGTTGCAACCTGACCTCGTGGGGGCGCAGCGTGCACGACCCGCCAGGGAGGAGAGCTAGCGCAGCACCGGCTCCCACGCGAACAGCGGGTAACCGGAGGTGAGCTCGAGCACCTCGCGCTCGACCTCGCGCGCCACCGAGGCGTCTTCGGGCTTCTCGAGGATGCGCGCGATCCAGTCGGCGATCAGCCGCATTTCGTCGGTCCCGAACCCGCGCGTGGTGAGCGCCGGGGTTCCGAGCCGGACGCCGCTCGTGACCCACGGCTTCTGCGGGTCGTTCGGCACCGCGTTCTTGTTCACGGTGATGCGGCCGCGGTGCAGCGCCTCCTCGGCGGTCTTGCCGGTCATGGAGCGCCGGCGCAGATCCATCAGCACGAGATGATTGTCGGTGCCGCCCGAGACCAGGTCGAACCCGCGCTCGACCAGCGCCTCGGCGAGTGTGCGCGCGTTGTCCACGACTCTCTGCTGGTAGCCTCGGAATCCATCCGTCAGCGCTTCGCCGAAGCACACCGCCTTGGCCGCGATGACGTGCATCAACGGTCCTCCCTGCAGTCCCGGGAACACGCTCTTGTCGAGCTTCTCGGCGAGCGCGGCGCGACACAGCACCACCCCGCCGCGCGGGCCGCGCAGCGTCTTGTGCGTGGTGGTGGTCACCATCGCCGCGTGCGGCACCGGGCTCGGATGGAGGCCGGTCGCGACCAGCCCGGCGATGTGCGCCATGTCCACCACCAGCGTCGCGCCCACTTCGTCGGCAATCGCGCCGAGGCGCGCGAAGTCGATGATGCGCGGGTAGGCGCTCGCGCCCGCGACCAGGATCCGCGGCCGATGCTGCCTGGCAAGCGCCTCGACCGCATCGTAGTCGATGCGTCCATCCTCGGGACGGACGCCATATTGCACCGCTTTCCACAGCTTGCCCGTGATCGAAACCGGATGGCCGTGGGTCAGGTGGCCGCCGTGAGCCAGGCTCATGCCGAGCAAGGTATCGCCCGGCTCCGAGACTGCGAGGTAGGCGGCAAGATTGGCAGAGGCCCCGGAGTGCGGCTGCACGTTCGCGTGGTCGGCGCCGAACAGCAGCCTCAGCCGTTCGAGCGCGAGCGTCTCCGCCACGTCCACGAACTCGCAGCCGCCGTAGTAGCGCTTCTTCGGCAGCCCTTCGGCGTACTTGTTGGTCATCACCGAGCCCTGCGCCTCGAGCACCGCAGGGCTCACGAAATTCTCGGACGCGATGAGCTCGAGGGTCTGCATCTCGCGCAGGCGCTCGCCTTCGATGGCATCGGCGATCCTGGGATCCTGAGAGCGAAGTTCGGACAAGGGGACCTACCGATTGCGGAGGTGAGCGGCTTCGTACTCGCTGATCTTGTGCAGGCGGGGCTCGTGACGACCGCCCTCGAAGCGGGTCTCGAGCCAGACCCTGAGCCACTTCGCCACTGCCTCGTGATCGGGGCTGGTGCGGCCGCCAAGCGCGAGCACGTTCGCGTCGTTGTGGAGGCGCGAGAGCCGGGCGGTCTCCTCGCTGGTCACCATCGCGGCGCGAACCCCCGGCACCTTGTTCGCCGCGATGCTCTCGCCGATCCCGCTTCCCCCGAGCACGATGCCGCGCTCGACCTCGCCGCGCGCCACCTTCTCGCCGACCGGGAAGCAGAAATCCGGGTAGTCGACGGGAGGCTCGGCCGCGTAGGTTCCCAGGTCGATCACCTCGTGGCCGAGGATGCCCAGCTCACGCTTGAGCCGTTCCTTGAGCGCGAACCCGGCATGATCGGTGCCGATCGCGACGCGCACCTCGAGCCGCTCTAGCGCGCCGCAGCGCCGACCGGTGCGCCAGTGCGGCGTGGCACCGGAGCGAGCCAGCCGTGGCGATCGGCGGTTTCCCCGCGGACCGTGGCGAAATACGCGTCCTGGATCGCCTTGGTGATCGGACCGCGCTCGCCGTTCCCGATCGGAATCCGGTCCACCGAGGTGACCGGCGTGACCTCGACCGCGGTGCCCGAGAAGAACAGCTCATCGGCGATGTACAGCAGCTCGCGCGGCATGATGGTCTCGCGCACCTTGAAGCCCAGCTCCTCGGCCAGCGTCATCACGGTGCTGCGCGTGATGCCGAGCAGTATGCTGCTGTGCCCGGGCGGGGTCAGGATCTCTCCGTTCACCACCGCGAACAGGTTCTCGCCACTTCCCTCGCTGACGTAGCCGTTCACGTCGAGCGCGATCGCTTCCGCGTATCCGTCCTCGATCGCCTCGAGCTTGAGCAGCTGCGAGTTGAGATAGTTGCCACCGGCCTTGGCCAGCGCGGGCAGCGTGTTCGGCGCCATGCGCGCCCACGATCCGATCTTGACCGGCACGCCCTTGGTGATCGCGTCCTCGCCGAGATACTTGCCCCACGGATAGGCGGCGATCGCGACCTCGATCGGCGTCCCGATCGGATTCACTCCGACGTGCGCGTAGCCGCGGTACACCAATGGGCGGATGTAGCACTCGTCGAGACGATTGAGCTCGACCGCATCGATGCACGCCTTCACGATCTCTTCCTTCGTGTAAGGAATCAGCATGCGGTAGATCTTGGCCGAGTTGAACAGTCTGCGAATGTGGTCCTCGAGGCGGAAGATCGCCGGGCCGCTGCGCGTGTGGTAGCAGCGGATGCCCTCGAACACGCTCGAGCCGTAGTGGAGCACGTGCGACAGCACGTGAACCTTCGCGTCATCCCACGCGACCCAGGCACCGTTCATCCAGATCTTGTCGCTCTTCGTCATCGACATGACGCACCTCTTGGGAGTGCCGGCGCCCTCAGCCCCTGAACTTCAGGCCGAACGTTCTCTCAACGCTTCGCGAACCAGCGGAACCACACGGTCCAGATGGCGCCGGATGCGGCGCCAGCATTCTTCGTACGCTTCCAGCGATCCGCCGTAGGGATCGTCGATCGCGAGCTGCGGTTCACCCGGAGCGGGCCACTCGCTGAGCAGGTGGGTCCTCTCCGGCTTCGCACCCATCGCGGTCACCACCGCGAGGTGCGACCGCTCCATGACCAGCACCAGGTCGACCGATCTCACCAGCTCGGGCGTCACGCGTCGCGAGCGATGTCCTGCCAGTTCCACGCCGTCGCGCCCCGCCACCTCGATGGCCTGCTCCGTCGCCGGCCGCCCTTCCAGGGCGCCGGTCCCGGCCGACATCACCTCGACGCGCTCGCCATCGGTCCCGAGGGCTTTCGCAAGCCAGCCTGCGGCCATTGGACTGCGGCACGTGTTTCCGCTGCATACCATGAGAACTCGGAACGTGGCATTCGACATGCGTGACAAGGATAGGCGGCGCTCCCTTCGGGAGTCAACCGACCCGGTCCTCGCGTGCGTCCTCGAAATCGCCGAGATCCGCACGCACATCGAGCTCGCCGAGCCGCAGCAATCGCGCTCGCGGTGCGCTCACGTCCACCAGGGTGGAGGCGATGCCGCCGCGTCGCGGTCCGCCGTCCAGCACCAGATCGAGCTGATTGCCGAATACGCGCACCACCTCTTCGGCGGTCTCGGCCGGCCGCTGCCCGGACAGGTTCGCGCTGCTCGCGACCACCGGCCCGCCGATGCGATCGAGCAGCAGCAGGCACAGCTTGTCATCCGGGCAGCGCAGCGCCACGGTGCCGCCAGCGCCGCGCACCCGCGCCGGCACGATCGGCGCGGCCTTGAAGATGAGAGACAGCGGGCCCGGCCACCATTTGGCGATCAGCCGCTCGGCGACCTCGCTCACCTGCGAGGCAATCCCGTAGACCTGCCTGGGATCGGGTATCAACGAGATCACGGCGAGCGAGGGATCACGGCGCTTGAGGCGCGCGACCATGCCCACCGCCGATTCGTCGAACAGCGAGCAGCCAAGCCCGTAGAGCGTGTCGGTCGGGAATGCGATCACTCCACCGCGCAGCACCGCCTCCGCCGCGGCGTGCAGCGGCCCCTCCGCGGGGTTCGATGGATCCACCTGAAGGACTTCCATCGCTCACCGGCCCCCGGCGCGCGTGCGGATGGGCCGCTGAGCCCGGGACTCGAGCATGCGCGCGAGCCGCGCGTCGTTTAGCGCGAGGATGCGCAGCGCGAGATGCGCCGCGTTGCGCGCCCCCCAGGTTCCGACGCCCAGCGTCCCGACCGGCACTCCGGGCGGCATCTGAACGGTGGCCAGCAGCGCATCGAACCCGCCGAGCGGCGAAGTCGCGAGCGGCACGCCCAGGACCGGAAGCCGGCTGTTCGCGGCCATCGCGCCGGCCAGGTGCGCGGCGCCGCCGGCGCCGGCCACGATCACTTCCAGCCCGCGCGCCCTGGCGGTCCTGGCCCACTTCGCCGCGGCGTCCGGGGTGCGGTGCGCGGAGCGCACTGCAACCTCGCACTCCACGCCGAACTCCGCGAGCACGCGCGCCGCCTCTTCCATCACCACGCGGTCCGACTCGCTGCCCATCACGATCCCGACCCGCGCGCCCCTGCGCTTCACCGCCATCGCCGCCTCCTCGCCATTGATCCCTGGAACACCGCGTCAGTGCGCGCGTTCCTCCAGCTTCGCCACGCCACCACCGATGTCGTGACGGCAGCGCCATCCGTCTCCGCCGAGCCGCGCGATCGCACGGTACGCGGTCCCTGCGGCCGCGCCCGGGTCGGCTCCGCGCGCCATCACGTAGGCGGCGCGACCGCCCCGCACGCGCCAGCGCCCGTCTTCGAACGCGGTGCCCGCGTGGAAAACCGTGATCTCGTCCGACTCCATCAGCTCGTCCAGTCCGGCGAGCGTGCCGCCGCCGCGCACCGCATCGGGATAGCCTTCGTCGACCAGCGCGACCGCAAGCGCCGCACCCTTCTCACGCGCGGGCGGCGTCGGATCGAGCGCGCCGCGTGCGGCCTGGGCGAGCCGTTCCGCGAAAGGCCCGGCCACGAGCGGCAACACCACCTGGGACTCGGGATCTCCGAAGCGACAGTTGAACTCCACCACCCGCGCCTCTCCGCGGTCGATCATCAGACCGCAATAGAGCGCCCCGCGATACGGAGTGCCGCGACGCGACATGGCGGCGAGCAATGGCGCCACGATGCCTTCGCCGATGCGGCGCTCGAGCTCGGGCGGGACCGCCGCGATCGGGGCATAAGCGCCCATGCCTCCGGTATTGGGCCCCGAGTCGCCGTCGAACGCTCGCTTGTGGTCGCGCGCGGAGGGAAGAAGCACGTAGTGCTCGCCGTCGCACAGCGCCATCACCGAAGCCTCCTCGCCGAGCAGGAACTCCTCGACCACCACGCGCCGCCCGCTCGCGCCAAAGCGCCCGGTCTCGAGACAGTCGACGAGAAACCGTTCGACCGTGCGCCGCGAGTCGGTGACGCACACTCCCTTGCCCGCGGCGAGGCCGTCGGCTTTGACAACCCACGGTGGACCGAAGCGCTCGAGCGCCGCCCGGGCCGCCGCCGGGTCGACGCAGAGCTCGGCGCGGGCGGTCGGCACGCCGGCCTCGGCCATGACCTCTTTCGCGAACCACTTGCTGCTCTCGAGGCGGGCGGCCGCGCGGCTCGGCCCGAAGGTGCTGATGCCGGCCGCGGTCATCTCGTCCGCGACCCCGGCGTCCAGCGGCGCCTCGGGCCCGATGATCGCCAGGTCCACCTTGTGTTCCCGGCACGCCCGGATCAGCCCCGCCGCGTCGCGCTCCCCGATTGGAAGTCGGGTGAAGTCGCGTCCCATGCCGTCGTTGCCGGGTGCGACCATCACCTCGCGCACCTGCGGGTCGCGCGCGAGGCGCCACGCGAGCGCGTGCTCGCGTCCGCCAGAGCCCACCACCAGAACGCGCAACTCAGCCATGTGCCGCACTCTATCAGCCCAGCCTCAGGATTCAATAGCAGCCGCCCGACAACCTCGCGAACGTCCCGCGATCCGCGTCGAGCGCGGCGAGGTGCGGCAAACCGCGCAAAGCGCCGGTCAGGAAACGGGCGCGCATCGCAGCCCGGGCTGCGAGCGACCGCGACGTCACGCGCGGCCGCTGCGCGCGGCCATCTCCTCTTTCAGCAGATCCTGCACGACCTGCGGCGCGGCCTGTCCATCGCTCTTCTTCATCACCTGCCCGACGAGGAAGCCCAGCGTCGTGGCCTTGCCCGCGAGGTACTGAGAGACAGGGCCAGGATTCTCGTCGAGCGCGGCCCGCACCAACCCGAGCAGGTCGCCCCGATCCGGAACCTTGAAGCCGCCGCTCGCAATCACGGAGTCGGGATCGGAGCCCTGCTGGAGGACCAGCTCCAGAATCCGGTTGGCGAGCGGCCCCGGAAAACTGACCGCCGTCACATTGTTGAAGCGGATGAGATGTTCGACGTTCAGCGACCTTCCCTCGCGCTCCTCGCGGTAGAACTTCAGCACCCGGTTCATGAGGAAGTTGCTGGCGAGTTTGCGGTTCGTGCTGCCCCCGATGACCTTGTCCGCGAAATCCGAGTACTCACGATCCTCGTTCAGCACGCTTGCGTCGTAGGCGGGCAATCCGTACTCGCGAACGAAACGCTCCGCGCGCATCCAGGGCAGCTCGGGCAGGGCGGCGGCCGCCTGTTTGAGCCAGGCTCCGTTCACCTTCAGGACCGGAAGGTCCGGCTCCGGGAAGTAGCGGTAGTCGTGCGCGTGCTCCTTGGTGCGCATCACCGCCAGCCGATCGTGATCGGCGTCGAACAGCAGCGTCGCCTGCTCGATGCGTCCGCCGGATTCGAGCACGCCGCCCTGGCGCGCGATTTCGGCGATGAGGCCCTTTTCCACCGCCTTGATCGAGTTCAGGTTCTTGATCTCGGTCTTGGTGCCGAGCGCGCTCTGCGAGGCCGGGCGCAGCGAAACGTTCGCGTCGCAGCGCAGCTGGCCCTTCTCCATGTCTCCGTCCGAGATGCCGAGCCAGCGCACCAGCCGGCGCAGCGCGAGCAGGAACGAAGCGCAATCCGAAGGCTCGTGGAAGACGGGTAGCGTGACCAGCTCGAGCAGCGGCACGCCCGCGCGGTTGAATTCCACGCGCGAGACCCGCCGGTCGCCCTGGCGCTCCGGGTGAAACGACTTGCCGGTGTCCTCCTCGACATGAATCCGGACCAGCGGAAACGCCTTCGTCCCGCCCTCGAGCGCGACCGGGAGCGCTCCGCCTTCGCACAGCGGTCGGTCATACTGGGTGATCTGGTAGTTCTTCGGCATGTCCGGATAGAAGTAGTTCTTACGCGCGAACACGCTCTCCGCGCGCACTTCGCAGCCGAGGGCGAGGCCGAGGCGCAGCGCCGCGTCGATCGCGGCGCGGTTGGCGCGCGGCAGCGCCCCGGGCAGGCCCAAGCACACCGGGCACACGTTGCGATTCGCGGGCGCGCCGAACTCGACCGGACACTCGCAGAACATCTTGCTGCGGGTGGCGAGCTGGATATGGCACTCGAGGCCGATTACCGCCTGGTGGGCCATGAGAACTCCGATTCGAAGGACGCTTCCAGCCGCGAGACATCGCCGCGCACTTCGATGGCGCGCCCGGCGCGCAGCAGCGCGGGCTCGCCATCCTCGGGTCCGAGCAGCTGCACCGCGAGCGGCAGTCCGCCCTTGCCGATTCCGACCGGCACGGTGAGTCCCGGGATTCCGGCGAGATTGGCGCCGATGGTGAAGATGTCGCTCAGGTACATCTCGAGCGGATCCTCGGTCTTCTCGCCAAGCCGGAACGCAGTGGTGGGCGCAGCCGGCATCAGCATCAGGTCGCAACGCGCGAACGCTTCCCCGTACTCGCGGCGGATGCGGGTGCGCGCCTTCTGAGCGGTGAGGTAGTAGGCGTCGTAGTACCCGGCCGAGAGCGCGTAGGTGCCGAGCAGGATGCGGCGCTGCACTTCGGGACCGAACCCGGCGCTGCGCGTTCGGGTATAGAGGAAACGCACATCCGGCGCATCCGGGTGACGGAAGCCGTAGCGCACGCCATCGAACCGCGCCAGATTCGAGCTGGCCTCCGCGGTCGCGACCAGGTAGTAGGTGGCGACCGCGTACTCGCCAGGCAGGAAGTCGAAGGTCACGCGGGTCGCGCCCGCCGTCTCGAGCCACGAGGCGGCGTGCTCGAGACCTTCCACCACTTCACTCGCGACTCCCGCCTTCCAGAGATTCTGCGGCCAGCCAAAGCGCAGGCCCTTCACGCCCTGCGCCCAGCCCGAGAGGTCGGGCGCCTCATCGAGCCGCGTGGTCGCATCGAACGGGTCCGGGCCGGCGAGCGCGGAATAGGCGAGCGCGATATCGCCCGCGTGCCGCGCGAAGATCCCGACCTGATCCAGCGACGAGCCAAACGCGACCAGTCCGTAGCGCGAGAGGCGTCCGTAGGTGGGCTTGAGCCCGAACACCCCGCAGAACGCGGCGGGCTGACGCACCGAGCCGCCGGTGTCCGAGCCGAGCGCGAGGGGAACAAGTCCGTAGGCCACTGCGGCGGCCGGCCCTCCGCTCGAGCCGCCCGGCACGCGCTTCAGATCGTACGGATTGCGCGTGGGCCCGTAGCAGCTGTACTCGGTGGACGAGCCCATTGCGAACTCGTCCATGTTGCCCTTGCCCGCCACCACCGCGCCCGCCTCGCGCAGGCGCCGGATCACGGTCGCATCGTACGGCGAGCGCCAGCCGGCGAGAATGCGCGAGGCGCAGGTGGTGGGGTAGTCGGTCGTGCACAGGTTGTCCTTGACCAGCACCGGCACTCCGGCGAGTGCGCCGCCTTTGACTGCGCGCGCGCCGGCCGCTCTCACCGAAGCATCCTCGTGCACTACCGCGTGCACGTCATGCTCCCAGGTGCGCGCGGGTCCCTCCCAGCCGGACTCGACCACGTCCCAGGCCTCGAGCATGCCCGCGCGGACGTCGGCGGCGTTGCGCGCCGCCGACCGGCGCCACAGCTCGGCGGCGCTCATGGCTCCAGGTTCTCGACGATCGGCGGCACCAGGAAGAAACCGTCCTCGGCCTCGGGGGCTCCGGCGGTCGCGACCGCGGGGTCGAGCCGGCGCCCGTTCGTCTCGTCCTCCCGCAGCGGGGCGTCTGCCGGCGCGAAGGTGCTGATCTCGCAACCAATGAGATCCAGACGATTCAGGGTCGCGACGAACTCCAGCACCGCCGAGAGCTCGGCGCGCATGCGCTCGATGCGATCTTCCGGAATCTCGAGCCGGGCCAGCTCGGCGATGCGCTCGACTTCTTCGCGGCTAATCGCCATCCGATCCTCCAGTCAGGAAGCGCCCGATCACGCGTTTGATCACGGTGCCGAAGCGCACCGTGTATCTGGCGTCCGCGCCTTCGCCGTCGGCGTCGACCACGACGCCTCGTCCGAAGCTCTCGTGATACACCTCGCGACCCACCACGCGCGAGCGTCCGGCGCGGTGGGCGTGGACTCCGGGCCCGACGGGAGTCCCGTCCCCGTCGGTATCGGCCTTGGCCCTGGCCCAGGTCGAGCGCCACGGCCTCGGGCCCGCTTCGCTCGATCCGCCGCGAGCGGCGCGCGCTTCCTGCCGTTCGAGCAGCTCGGCCGGAATCTCCTCGATGAAGCGCGACACCGATCCACCACGCGCCCCTTCGAAGCGCCGGCGATACGCGGCGGCGCTGAGCAGCACCCGGTCGCGGGCGCGGGTCAGGGCGACGTAGAACAGTCGCCGTTCTTCTTCCAGCTCGTCCGGGTCGTCCAGCGACGAGCCGTGGGGAAAGAGCCCCTCTTCGAGCCCGGCGACCACCACCACCGGAAATTCCAGCCCCTTGGCGTTGTGCGCGGTCAGCAGCAGGACGCGGTCCGCGCCTTCGGCCAGCCGGTCGGCGTCCGTGGTCAGCGCGGTCTCCGCGAGAAAATCAAAGAGACTCGAGCCCGACCCCTCTTCGTCACGCTCCCGCTCCTCGGACTGGACTGCGGCCGCGACCAGCTCCTCGACGTTCGCGCGCCGCTCGTTCGCGCTCTCGCAGTCTTCCCCATCCAGGTGCGGCAGGTAGTGCGAACGCTCGAGGACGTGGAGCATGAGCGCCTCCATCGAACCGCTCTGGCGCTGGCGGATCTCCTCGAGCAGCGCGAGCAGATCGGTCGCCCCGGCCAGGGCCGCCCGGGTCAGCGTCCGACCCGTGACGAGATCCCTGAGCGCCGACTCGGGCGTGCCCCCTCGTTCCGCGAGGAGCACTTCGAGCTGGGTGCGCACCGCAGGACCGAGCCCCCGGCGCGGCGTGTTCCAGATGCGCCAGAACGACACGGCATCGGTGGGATTGATCGCCGCGCGCAGGTACGCGAGCACGTCCTTGACCTCACGGCGCTGATAGAAAGCCACCCCGCCCACGATTTCGTAGAGGATGGCGCGCTGGCGCAGCTCGGTCTCGAGCGCGCGCGATTGCGCGTTGGTCCGGTACAGCACCGCGCATTCGTCGAAGCGCCCCCCCCCGCGCACGTGCTCCTCGAGAAAAGCGCGGATGCGGCCCGCCTCGTCCACCTCGTCGGCGGCCAGTACGAAGCGCAGCAGCGCGCCGTCCTCGCGGTCGCACCACAAATTCTTGCCCTTGCGCGCCTGGTTGTTCGCGATCACCGCGTTGGCGGCCTTCAGGATGTTCCCGGTCGAGCGATAGTTCTGTTCGAGGCGAACCACCGCCGCGCCCGGGAACGTGGTCTCGAAGTCGAGGACGTTCGCGAGGTCCGCGCCCCGCCACCCGTAGATGGACTGGTCGTCATCCCCGACCACGAACAGATTCCTGTGCACCCGGCTCAGCGCCGCGACCAGCCGGAACTGGGCGTGATTGGTGTCCTGATACTCGTCGACCAGCACGTGTTCGAAGCGGCGCGCATAGCGCTCGCCGAACTCGGGACGCTCGAGCAGTCGCACGGTTACCGCAATCAGGTCGTCGAAGTCGAAGGCGCCGGCGGCGCGCAGCGCGTCCGAATACAGCGCATAGCACTCGGCGATCTGCTTCTCGTACGGGCTCACCGCGAGCCGTGCCGCCTCGGCCGGGGTCACCAGCGCGTTCTTCGCATCCGAGATGCGCGACAGCACCGCGCCCAGCCGGTATGCGGCCTCGGGCAGCTGCAGGCGGCGCAGGATCTCGCGCAGGACCGATTCCTGATCCTCGCGATCGTAGATCGCGAACGAGCGTGGCCGGTCGAGCGCCGCGGCCTCGCGGCGCAGGATGCGCACCGCGGTCGCGTGAAAGGTGCCCACCCACAGGCGTGCCGCGCTCTCGCCCACCGCCCGCTCGATGCGCTCCTTCATCTCGCGCGCAGCGCGGTTGGTGAAGGTGAATGCCATCACGCTCTCGGGCCTTACTCCACGTTCGAGCAGGCGCGCGATGCGCGCCGTCAGGACCCGGGTCTTGCCGCTGCCCGCTCCGGCGACGACGAGCAGCGGCCCGTCGAGGTGCTCGACCGCGGCGCGCTGAGCCTCGTTGAGCGTGGGGAGTTCAGGGAGTGCGGGACGGGCGGTCACGGTACCTCGTGGAGGGAGGCATGGTGGAGGGAGGTGTGAGATGGAAACGTCACCCCGCAATCTAGCCCAAACGTCGCGCGACCGTCCACCGCGAGGCGAACGGCCGCACGGCAAAACGCGGGAGCGAGCCGCGGGCTCGATCGAGCTCACCAACGGGCTTCAGCGTCGTCGTCAGAACTCCGGGCCGATGCTGAAATGCCAGCGCGGTTGAGTGGCTCCGACGCCATCGGTGCTCCACGCGCAATCCAGCTTCGCGATCGCGAAGTAGATCGCGGTGCGGATGCCCACACCGAACCCGACCCTGGGAGAGGCCAGGCGCCGCGAGCCGTCGACGATGTGGGTGAGCAGCAGCTTCTCGCCCTCGTTCCACACCAGGCCCGCATCTCCGAAGATCGCGCCCTTGAGATTGAAGATTCCGATCGGCACCGGCCCCACCAGCCCGAGCTGCTGGATGAACGGGAAGCGCAGCTCGAGATTCATGATCGCGATCCGCGTACCGAGCAGGTCGAAGTTCGAGAAACCGCGCAGCGTCGAGTAGCCGCCCACCCGGAACGTCTGCGCATCGCGGCCGCCGCTGTAGCCGCCCAGCACCCGTCCCGCAAAGGTGTACCCGTGAGTGAGGTCCCAGTAGCGCCTCGAGTCGAGCGTGACGGTCTGATACGAGAGGCCCCGGTCCGTGACCGGGAACGAGGGGCTGTAGGTCAGGTTGTAGCGCCCACCGTTGACCGGACCGTAGAAGCCCATCAGCGAGTTGTCGCCGACCAGCGAGAGCGATGGCGAAGTCACCGATCGGAACTGCCTCCCCGACACAAAGTAGAAACCGAACGCATCCTTCTCGAAGAAGTCGCGCTCCACGAACATCTGCGTGAAGCCAATCTCCATGCGTCGGAAGCGGCTGAACGGATACGACGAACTCAGCAGCAGGCCGAAGTTCCGCTCCGAGAACAGGCGCGGACTCCCCAGCGCCTCCCCGAGCGTGGTGACCCGCGACGAATAGTAGTTCTTGAAGTGGAACACGCCGACGCTGTAGTCCCAGCGCCGCGGCAGGTAGTTGTAGATCGCGAGCGCATTGGTTTCCTGCAGCGAGCTCGAGACCACATCGGTCGCCACGTAGACACTGTGATCGCCGAGGAAGTCGCTGAACGCGAACTGGGTGCTGCCGATGAATCCGTAGCCGGTCGCGGCGTAGAAGCCTCCGCCCGCGTAGTCGGGCGAGAGGCGGACTCGATACGGTGCGGACTTCTGCCCGAGAACCGAGTCGGGCAGCGCGAAAGGACCGCCTCGATCCTGCAGCGGGACCGTGATTGCGAGCGGCGGAAGCGTGTCGATCGGCGGCGGGAACGAAGCGCGATCCCGCTCGCCGACCCATGCCGGGGGTTCGGATCGCGGCCTGCCGGTAACCCGCATCGTGTCGGCATATCCCCCGGCCGACACCCGCGGCGAAAGCGTGTCGCTCCCTGCGAGAGCCTTCACATGCGCCACGGTCACGGTGTCCGGCCATCCTTGCGCGAGCGCGCCATGGTTCGGCGTCACGCGGATCGTATCGCGCGCCCCGCGCGCGGCGGCCTCCACGCTCAGCACCGCGAGGGGATTCTGGCGGCGCAGCCGGTCCAGCACCGGATCGAGCGACACCGGCTCGGTCACCGCGAACACGTCGAACCCGCCGTAGTTGAACGCCGAGAAGACCAGTCGATCGTTCTGGCGCGACCAGGAGATGCTCAGGATCCCACCGGTCACGTCGGTGAGCTGGGTGAAGGTCGAGTCGCGCGAATCGAACAGCAGGACGTTCGGCGTGCCGTTCCGATCGCTGATGAACGCCAGCTTGCCTCCATCCGGCGACCATGCCGGGGAGTGATCGTCGCCGGCGGTGTCGAGGGTGCGCACGATCGAGCCGCTCGCGAGGTCGTAGTTGAAGAGTCCGTACGCGCCATAGCCCTTCTCGCGCCGATCCGGATGCAGCACGACCGGCGCCAGCCGGTCGGAGGAGAACGTGATGATGCGCCCGTCCGGGGCCCAGCACGGCTCCTTCTCGTCGTAGGTGTCGTCGGTCATGCGCGTCGCCTGCCCGGTGCGGGAGTGCACCATCCACAGGTCGGCGCGTCCGTCCTTCACCCCGACCACCACGATCGAGTCGGAGACCGGCGACCACGCGGGGTAGTACAGCGCGTCGCATCCCAGATCGATGCGCTTGATCACTTCGCCCTTCTGCGCGCCGATCAGGTACAGCACGTCGCGCCCGGCGCTCTTGGCGGTGAGCGCGATGCGATTGCCGTCGGGCGACCAGGTGAGCGCACTGCGGAACGACGGGATGGCCTCGAACGCCACGTTGCGCTCGCCGCGGATGATGCGGCGCAGGACTTTTCCGTCCAGCGCCGACATGATGTAGACGTCGGTGTACTGACGGCGGTCCGAGAAGTACGCGATGCGGTCGCCCTGCGGCGACACGGCGGGCGCGGTGTTGAGGTTGCTCTGGTCGTGGCGGTGGTCGGTCAGGCGGAGCGCGAATTTCTCCGGGCCCTCCTTCATCGCGACCGTGGGCCAGTACTGCCGCTTGAGCCACTCGTGCCACTGCTCGTCGAACTTCTCGACCGACATGCCGACGCTGCGCAGGAACGCCCGGTCGAAGTTTCGCATCTGGCGCGAGCGCTGCAGGATGTCGCGCAGCCTGTCCTCGCCGTATCTCTCCACCAGGTAGCTGAGCGCCGACTGCCCCTGCTTGTACACGATGTAGCCGCCCGAGTATTGGAGCGGCGGCAGGTAGCCCTCGATGGTGCCGTCGCGCAGGAACATCTCGGCATTCGACTCGATCCCGAGCGAGAAGTACTCGGCCATGCCTTCGGCGAACCACAGCGGCATCTGGTAGAAGCTCTGGCGCGCGATGAGCGCGGTGGCCGAGCCGCCGTAGAGCATGTCGAACATGATCGCGTGGGTGAGCTCGTGCACCACGACGTGGCGCAGGTCCTCGTAGGAGCCGGTGAACGGCAGCACCACCCGGTTGCGCAGCACTTCGGTGAAGCCCCCCGTGCCGGCGTCGATCAGCTCGGGGGTGACGTTGGTCTGGGCGAAATCGTTGTGCGAGCCGTAGAGGATGATCGGGACGCGCCGGCCCAGGGTGTGGCCCATGCGCCGGGACAGGCGGTCATGGGTCTTCTCGGACAGGTCCATGACCCGCATCGCGAGGCTGTCGAGCCCGGGGTAGAAGTACACCTCGAAATGGTCCGAGGTGATGGAACGCCAGTCGTAGCGCCGGTACTGGACCTTGTTCTGGCCGAAGTACTGGGCATGGGCCGCGCCCGCAACACCGAGCAGCGCGAACAGCGTCAACGCCAGAACCCGCCTCGCCCTCATCCCCTGCATGCCGCGTCCTTTCGTCCCGATCGTGGACTCGATCCCGAGATCAGCTTACACCGCTTCAGACGTTCCAGGTTCCTTCGAGTTCCGAGCTTCTCCTTCAGTACTCCCAGCGTGCCTTCAGGTTGACGTTGAAGTCGGGCGTTCCGCTGCTCGGCGCCGTGATGCCGGTCACCACCCGACGCTGCGCGATCTCGGTCGAGACGAAGATGAAGCGGTTGATCCGGTACTCCGCCTCGACGTCGCGCTCGAACAGGACGTCGCTCTGCGGAGTCGCGCTGTAGCGGGTGAAGCCGTGCAGCACCTGACTGTACTTGAGGCTCAGACGACTGTTGATCTGACTGCCGGCCGAGATGATCAGGTCGCCTTCGCCGAGCAGCCCTCCGCGGTCGCGCTCCAGCGACCATTCGTTCACGTAGTTGCCGAACGCCTTCGAAAGGTCGGCGCTCAGCGACCGGTTGATGGCCCGGGTGATGTAGTTGTCGAGCGGCTGCTGCACGGAAAACTGTCCCCCAACGCGGAATGTTCCGTACGTCATTTCCTGAAGGATCGCGGCCTGATCCCAGGAGTTGACGCCGCTCTCATCCACCAGCGTGACGAGCGGGGTGTTGGCCCGGCCGGTGATGGTCACCCGGATGTTGTGCGCAGTCTTGTCGTCGGAATTCTGCGAGGATCCGACGATGCGCGTCGTGGCCTCGATGTCGAGCACCGGGTTCGTGCCCCCCACGTTATCGAACGTGAGGTCCGAGCGGGTGATGGTAAAGCGATTGCTCAGGAAGTAGTAGGTCCCGCGCAGTGCCTCCATCTCGCCGAAGATGATCAAGGAATCCCGGGTCTGCTCGAGGTTGAGGTCGGCCGCGAATTCGATGTCGCCCTCGGGCGGACGCCAGCGCAGATTGCTGTTGGCGACGAGGTGGATCTGATAGGTCCAGAACAGAGGCTGGGTCGCGGCCGCGATCTGCTGCATTTCGGTCTGGTTGCTGAAGTCGAACAGGATCACCGCGCGTTTCACGTCCGCCTTGCCCTGCACCATCGGCAGGGTCACGTTGTGCACGCGAGGGCCGTTGGTGACCGTGAAGTCGCCGTCGAACTCGGCGGCATAGAGTCCGTGCTCGGCGGCCGAGAAGTTGCGCATCTCGAGATCGAACGCGTAGCCCTTGAGCGCGAGACCGTTCAGGTCGACACCTCCGCGCGCGCGCACGCGGCCGCGTGGCCCCTGCCGTGCGGTGAGAGAGTCCAGGGTCACGCGGTTCTGGTCCACGCGCAGGTCGGCATGGACCGCTTCCAGCACCTCTTCGCGGGCGGCGAGTCGCACCGTTCCGTCCCGGATCTGGATCTGCCCATCCAGGTTCGGGTGGCGCGCGGTCCCGGCAACTCTTGCTTTGAGCAGGAAGCGCCCCGCCGCCGAGCCGATCTGCGGGACGAACAGCGGCATCAGCGCCAGATCGCCGTTCGGAATCTCGACATCCCATTGCATCGGGGCCTCCGGCAGGACCGGAGGGCGACCGAGTGCGAGCTGGAGCGGCATGTAGCCGGACGCCTTCGAGACCACGGCGCTGCGGGTCATGCGCGCTTCGCTGACGTCGAGCCTTCCGGCGGCGTAACGCGCGCGCACGTCGAGTTCGTCCGCGCGATAGTCCTTCCATGCCGGAGCCACCATGTGCGCGTGCACGTCGAACGTCGGCGCCTGCGGGCTGCCGCTCACGTTGACCCCTCCCGAGAGCGTGCCCGCCCACCCTTCCGCCGCCGGGACCAGTGTGCCGAGCCGGTCGATCGGCAGGTCCCTGGCTTCGACCGTGCCCTGCCAGCTCTGAGCGTCCGAGAGCCAGCGCAGCACTCCATCGGCGGTGAGCGTGTCGGGCCATGCGCGCGCGGTGCGTTCGACCTTCCCGCGCGCATCGAGCGTTCCGCCACGCAGCAGCAGCTTCGCCTCCTTCACCTCGAGGCGCGAAGGCGCACCGGCCAGCTCGAGCCGGATCGAATCGGCGGCATGGCCGCTCTTGCCCGGCGCGCGCGCGATTCCGGTGAACGCCCAGCGCGGATCACCGTTTTTCCCCTGAACCTGGAGCATGGCATCCGCGCGACCGCTCAGCTGCCACTCGAGCGGCAGGCCGAGGCGGGCGAGATCGAGTCGCTCGGCTCTCCCGCGCCAGTCGTAATCGCCATGTGGACCGGCCCAGCGACCCGAGATCGCCAGGTGCGCATCTCCGTCGCGCGCCTCGAGCCGGTCGAAGGTGACTCCGCTTGGCACGCCGTGCAGCTCGACCGGCGGGACGGCCACCCAGTGGAACTGAGTGCTCTGCGCCTTCGCGCGATCGAGGCTCAGCGTCCAGCCGTCCTTGCTCCAGAGCGACCGTCCGGCGAGGGTGAGCACGGTGTCTCCCGCCATCGCTCGGACCGACTGCATCTCGAGCTGGCGGTCCCCGAGGTGAAGGGCGGCAGTCGCGCTGTCGAAATGAACCGCGAGATAGGTCAGGTCTTCGAGACGCGCGTCGGCGAGCATGTCGGGCACGTTGAGCAGCGCGCCGTTGATGTGTTCGAGCTTCCAGCGCGCCGCGTGCATGCCGAGCCAGTCGGTCTGGATTCCAGCGAGCACGCCGGTTACGTACAGCTTGCCGCCTCGGGCATCCACTCCGCCCGCGCCCTGGGTGAGCGTGCCGCGGATGCCGCTTGCGCGCCCATCGGGCCACTCATCCAGCGCGTAGCGCGCCACGGTGTAGCTGCCGTTCCAGCCCGGCGTCCTGGTGCGGCCGTGCAGCACGGCCTCGCCGCCTCGGCGCAGCATGCGCACGGTGAAGCTGTCGGGCTGAGGATCGGGCGGCATGTCCATCACGAAGTCCGCGCTGTCGGCACGCCATCCCGCGAGCTCCGACCCCAGCAGATGCGCGGTCAGGTGACCGGAGCCGTGCGGGCGCGTGTCCACGTTGTAGCGGAAGCGCCCGTTCAGGTTGCCGACGGGCCACCCGGTGATATGCAGCGCCTCCCAGTTCGAGGGATCTCCGTTCTTCACCGCGCCGCCGATCGCCCAGCCTTCGTGCGCCCAGTCCATCCGCCCGTCGAGCACGCCCGCCGGCGAGCGGAATGCGAGCGGAACGACCGCCAGCCGCTTCTGCTCGTAACGGAACACACCCTCGCCATCGCCTTTCAGGCTGTCCCAGTCGACGTGGGCGGCGAAGCGCCCGTGCCAGTCGCGTGCGCCCTGCAGGTCGACCGCCGCGCGGCCATCCCCCGGCACGTCGAACGACTTGTTGTCGAACAGCCGGGCCAGCAGTCTCCAGCGCACGCGCCCGATGTCGACGTGTGCGCGACGCTCGGTCGCTCCCTTCTGCCACGCTCCGGTTGCGCGCAGCTGCAGCTCTTCCGAGCGCAGCTCGCGGATCTCGAACCGGACGCTGTCGCTGACCGAGTAGTTCCCGGCGAGTCGCTCGAGCGTGGTGCCGTACGGCCCGTGCTTCCAGCTCAGATCGACCAGGTCGATGCGGGTCGGCGAGGTGTTCGCGACCACGTCGAGATGGCCGCCCTCGGCGTGCAGCTCGGGGTCCGGAGTGATCAGCGTCGCGTTCTGGACGATCAGATGCACGCGCAGCGACGATTGCCTGCCGCTCGCGGGGCTGCTCTTCCATTTCGGCAGCCTGAGCTTCCCGTCAGGGCCGCGCGCGAGCCGGATGATCGCCTCGTCCATGGTCACGTCCACCCAGCGCCGGTTGGGCTGCAGCAGCGAAAGCGTGGAGTAGCCGACCTGCATACTGCGGGCCTCGAGCAGCGTCGGGCCCTTGCCGTCCCGGAATTTCACACGCGGCTCGATGACGCGGATGCCGACCAGCGGATTGCCGCGGATGTCCTTGATCTCGATCACGACATCCGAGTGCGAGGCCAGCGTCTGGTTCAAGAACAGGGTGAGCTCCTGTGCCACCCATTCGGTGCGGTTCGCGAGATAGAGTCCGATCGACACCACGATCAGGACGACGAAGCCGACGATCGCGAGCAGGCTGAGCCAGATCAGCTTCCCGACCGTCCAGCGCACCGGCTCGGGGACGTGCTCGACCACCTCCGCGATCTCCTCGCGGATCTCTTCGACCAGCCCGTGATGCGGCTCGGTCGGCTCGGGAGCGTCAGGCTCGCGGGGTTCGGTCATGGATTCAGAAGGCCGGGCCTATGGCGAACTGCAACCGGTTGGGAACATTGCGCGGGAGCAGCGTGACATCGAAGCGCAGCGGCCCGAACGGCAGGTTCAAGCGCGCCCCGGCGCCAAAGACGTAACGCACGTCGCCGGGATCGGGCAGCGTGTCGTCGGTTCGAACCGCGAAGTGCGACGCCTTGATGTACGACGGGCGCGCCCAGACATTCCCGGCGTCGGCGAACAGCTCCATGCCGAACGGGCCGATCAACGGCACGCGCAGCTCGAGGTTGGCGAGCAGCATGGCGAGACCGCCCGAGGGAGGCAGGGTGTTCTCGCGGAAGCCGCGGACCGAGTTCACGCCTCCGAGCCGGAATCGGTTCTCCAGCGGCACGCGCGATACCTGCGTATCGGTGACTTCGGTTCCCTGCGGGGTGAACTGGTTGGCGCGCCCGAACGGGCCGATCACGCCGCCCCGCACCCGGCCGGCCAGAACCGAAACTCCGATCGGCGTGTACCACGACGATCCGGTCTGGGCCTTGGTGTAGCTGCTGCTGCCGGTCAGCGGGCCGCCCGAGATCTCGATGGTGAGATTCTGAAGCGAGCCGCGCCCCGGGTTGATCGGAAAGTCGCGCAGGTCGCGATCCAGGGTCAGGCTCAGGCGATGTGCGGTGTACGAACGCGGCGCGCTCTGGAACAGCGGGTCCTGCATCGCGGCAGTCAGCGCCGAGTCCTGCGCGGTGATGCGGATGTTCTGCTTGACGAACGCGTTGTCCTGCGTGAGCGCGAGCCGCACGTAGCGCCCGAATTCCCTGCGGAGCTGGAACGTGATGCCGGGGGCCTGCTGCTCGACGACCCAGCGCGGATCGCTGACGTAGTCGTTGTGCTTGTCGTAGTACACCGTGAACTGTCCGCGGGTGCGCGAGCCGAGCAGCCACGGCTCGAGCAGCGACGCCTCGGTGCGGGTGAGCAGGAAGCGCGCCTTGTCATCGAACGAGAGCCTCGAGCCGAGCGTGCCCTGCAGGCCCTGCCCGCCGACGTTGCGGTGTCCCCATTCCGCACGAACGCTGAAGCGCTCGACCGTGCCGCTGCCGATGCCGGCGTCCACCCAGCGCATCTTGCGCTCGCGCACCCTCAGGTCGATCTCGATGGTCGAGTCGATCGGGAGCGGCGAGATCTGCACCTCGCTGAACAGACCGGTCTCATAGAGGCGTTCGAGCGAGCGCGTGATCTTCGAGCGGCGGTAGAGGTCGCCGGGGCGAATGAGAATCTCGCGATCGATCAGCTTGCGCTGGACGTGCAGCTCCCCGGGGGAGCTGAGCAGCACCTCGCCGAATCGGTAACTCCTGCCCTCGAAGATCTCGTAGCGGACGAAGACGTCCAGGCTCTCGCGCCGGCTCTGGGCGGCGATGTGCGGGCGAAACCCGCGCTCCTGATACGCCTCCGAGATACGCGCGGTGTCGGCGACCAGGAACGAGGGGTTGAACGGCCGGCCGGGGCGGGCGTAGAGGCGCTTGCGAAGCTGGTCCTCCGGGTAGCTCCCGAGGCCAACCAACTCGACGGCCTTGATGCGCGAGAGCTTTCCCTCGACGATGTTGAAAGCCACGGTGGCCCGGGTGCGATCCTTGCCAAGCTTGACCTCGTACCCCACGCGCGCGTCGAGGTATCCATGCTGCCGGTAGACACTCGCGATCGCGAGCGTGTCGGCGCGGACGAAGTCGAGGCGCAGCAGCGGTCGCTCGCGCCACGGGAAGATCGAGGCGGCGCGCGTCTTCATCACCACGCGCAGCTCGCGGCCGGAAACATGGTGGCGCCCCTTCAGGCGGACGCTTTCCACGGTTTCGAGCTCACTCGGCAGTTCGTTCTGTGCCCGCGCCCGGGTCGCAGGCGCGAGGGCGAGCAGCAGCGCCACGGCGACCAGCGCATACCGCGGGCCCCTACGGCGGCGAGGGCGCAACCGTTCTCTCCCGGGGAGCCGGATGAGGCGCGCGGTCCAGCGCGCGCTGCCGCTGAATCCACCGCCACGGGTCATTGGCCAGGATCAGGATGAACAGCGTTCCCAGCACCACCAGCCCGGCCTTCTGGAAATTGAGATAGCTCCTGGCCGACAGCCCCCTGCGACGAATGCCCTCGATCAGCGCGAGCAGGATGTGCCCGCCGTCCAGCACCGGAAGCGGAAGAAGGTTGAACGCCATGATCGCGATGTTGATGAGCGCAAGGAACTGCAGGTAGGAGTCGAGCCCGCGCTGCGCCTGCTCGCGGGCGGCCTGCGCGATGAACAGTGGACCGCCCAGGTACTCGCGGTAATAGAGCGGGCGCGTGAGCGTGAGCCACATCCCGCCGTACACGTTGGCGACCAGCGCTCCAGTGGCGTGAAACGCAACGTCGACCGATTCGATGAGTCCGTACTTCTGTATGTAGACACTGTGGTGCGGCGCCTCGATGCCGATGCGCGCGTTCGGGCCGTTCCCGCCTTCGGGATTGAAGGGCGTGACCGTGACATCGAACTCCTGCCCGTCGCGCAAGACCCGCAGCCTGACCGGGCGATCGACCTGCCCTTTGAATGCTTCGGGCAGCTCGCTCCATGCCCGGATCGGGCGCTCGTTCACCGCGAGAATGCGATCGCCTTCGCGCAGACCCGCCTTGTACGCGGGCGCTCCGATCGCTACCGCTCCGATCACCGGCGGATCCTGCGGACGGTGCATGCTCGAGAGCACCGGCTCGCGCCGCTCCGGCGTGAGCTTCACCGGGAACCGCTGCGCGCCGCGCTCCACGACCAGGTCGAGGGGCTTGGAGCCTGGACTCTTCTCCGCAGTCATGAAGATCTGAACCCAGCTCGTGACCGGCTGGTCATCGACCGCGACGATCCGGTCGCCGGCACGCAGTCCAGCCTGATATGCGGCGCTGGTGTCCGGAACGGCGCCCAGCACATTCGGAGCGTCTGGATACGCGACGCCGATCATTCCAACCACCGCGAGGACGAGGAACCCGGTGATCAGATTGGCCGCAGGGCCAGCGATCGCAATGATGACCCGGCCGTACCAGGGATGCGACAGGAACTCGTTCGGGCTCCCCGGCATGGAACCATCATCACCGGGACTGTCGCCCGCCATCTGCACGTAGCCGCCGAGCGGGATCCACGACAGGCGGTACTCCGTGCCGCCGGCTTCGAACTTGAAGAGCGCCGGACCAATGCCCAGCGAGAAGCGCAGCACCGTTACCCCGCGCAGCTTCGCGGCAAGGAAATGCCCGAGCTCGTGGACGAAGATCACGAGCCCGAGCAGAACGATGCCGGGAACGGCGCCGGCGAGCAGCTGAAGCAGGTGTTGCAGCGCGTTTCCCATCCGTGGCAACTCCTTGACTTGGGCCTGGTTGAGCGAAGCTAACCCGCCCTTCCCGAGAGCGTCAAGGCGCAGCGACGCTCGGCGGTGAGGAAGGGAGGATCCCCACTCGAGGCGAATCGCGAAGCGCGAGGTTCGGGGAACAGCCAATGATCGCGAGCGCGAGGCCGAGTCCGAGGTAGCTCTGGTACATGACTTCGGCATCGCCAAAGGTGAAATCGAACATCCCGGCCACCAGCATCGCTGCGAACACCGCGATCGCACCGGTTACGAGCGCGACGTCTTCGCGGCGGGTTGCTGCGCGCCGCGCCCGCACCATCTGGCGCGCCGCGGCCACCAGCCAGAACACGAAGGCCGCCAGCCCGACGGCCCCGGTCATGACCGCGATCTGGATGAAGTTGTTGTGGAAGTGACCGCTCTCAAACGTGGCGTCCGGATAACGATAGCGACGGTAGAGTGCGAGCAGATCCTGGCAGCCGACGCCGACCAGCGGGTGCTCACGGATGATGTCCAGCCCGGATCGCCACATCGAGAGCCGGCCCTGATTCCCGGGATCGTGCACGTCGACGATGCTGAACAGTCGCGACGCGAGGCGGGCCGGAGCGAAGCGCGCGAGCGCCGCGATACCGATCGGCAGCGTCCACCACCACTTCGGCGCAAGCGAGAGCAGGATCATCGCCGCGCCCGCGGCGGCTCCGAGCCAATGGCTGCGGGTCTGGGTGAGCACCAGCCCCGCGGTGAGCGGAACGATCGCGGCCGCGTACGCCCAGCGCCCTCGATCGCGCCGTCCGGCTGCGGCCGCGAGCGCCCACAGCAGCACCGAAGCGAGCACGCCGCCCGAGGTCATCTGGTTCGAGAGCAGCGACTTCATCCGGTACTCGGGATCACGCGTGATGCTCGCCGCGTAGATCAGAAAGCCCACGGCCACGGTGAGCGCCGCGCCCATCAGCAACATGGGGACGATTCGCGAGCGCACTCTCGGGTCGCGGGCAGCTTCGGCGGTCAGGTAGATGAGTCCGATCGCGTAGAGCTTACGAACGTGGATCAGCGAGTCGAGCTTTTCGTTGCTGAACGCGGTGCTCAGCAGCCAGGCTCCGATCAGCGCGAGCGAGGCCGGCTCGAGCCACGAGCGCTCGAATCGAAACTCACGGCCGCGCGCCCGACTCACCGCCAGCGCGGCGAGCCCGAGCACCAGCGCGCCTTCGGTGATCGCGATGCTGAACGGCAGCGCAAAGGCGAGCACCAGCAGCGCGAACTGGGCCACCCGCAGCGCGCCGCCGCCAGGGCCCACCTCTCCCGGCGCGAGATCAGACCAGCGCATGCTTCGCCTCGCGCTCGGCGAGCACTGCCTGGTACTGCTCGAGCGTGCGCTCGACCATGGCCGAATCCCGAAACGCTTCGACCGTCTGCCGCGCGCGAGCAGCCCAGCGCCGGCGTACCTCGCCGTCGCGAAGCGCCTCGAGCAGCGCGGCTGCCAGCGCGTCGGGATCGCGCCCGGGCACCAGCCGACCGTTCACCCCGTCCTCCACCACCTCGGGGACGCCGCCCACTGCGGTCGCGACCACCGGCACCCCGCGCACCTGTGCGTCGAGCAGCGAGGTGCACAGGCCCTCGAGGTAGGAAGACAGCGCGAACACCGTGAACTGCCGCATGAACGCGCGCGCATCCGGCCGGAACCCCATCAGGTGCACGTGGCCCTCGAGCCCGAGCGCGCGGCGCTGCACCTCGAGCGCCCGCCGGCACTCCCCATCGCCCAGCCACGCGAAGTGCACCTGAGGGATCTCACGCACTACCAGCGCTGCGGCCTTCATCAGGTCCGCGTGGTTCTTGTGCGGAGCGAGCGCCGCCACTGTTCCGATGAGCGGAGCGTCGGCCGGGATCCCGAGCAGCGCGCGAAGATCCGGGCCGGACTCAGGCCCTTCCGGGAACTCGATCCCGCTCGGCACCCGGGCCAGCCGCGATTCCGGGATGCCCGCGGCGCGCAATACCGACTCCACGCCCCCGCTGATCGAGAGGTAACGATCCACCGGAAGCCGGTACTTGAGCCGGCTCACCGGATTGGTCGCCACCGCGAAGTCGACGCGGCGCGACACCACCACCCCCGGAACCCCTGCGAGCCGCGCGGCCGGCACGCCAAGCGCGTGGGCGTGAGCCGAGTGACAGTGCGCGATCGCGGGTCGGATCTCGCGCAGCGCACGCGACGCCGCGAGCACCGCCGCCAGATCGAGATCGCCGTGCGACGTCCAGCGCACCCAGCGCAGGCCCAGGGCGGCGGCGCGCTCGGCCAGCGGCCCGGGCGGCGCGATCAGGACCGACTCGTGACCGCGCGAGCGCAGCCCGCGCATGAGCAGCAGCACCTGCCCCTGCCCGCCCCGCCAGTTGCGGCCGGTGTCGAGCTGCGCGACGATCACGGCATCACCTCGCCACCGCCGCTCAGCGCCTCGCGCAGCGATTCGCCGACGTGCTGCGTGGTCGCCACCTCGAGCGCACGCTCGCGACCCCGGGCGGCCAGACGGTCGCGACGCGCGGGATCGCGCAGCAGCGTGGCAAGTCCCGCGGCGATAGCCTCCGGCTGGTCGCGCACGACCGTCATGAGATGCACCCCGGGCTCGAACACTTCGCGCACGCCGGGCCCGTCACCCGTCAGCACCGCTCGCCCCGCGGCGAGGCCCTGGTAGACCTTGTGCGGGATCACCCGCCCCGCCTTGTCGCTTGCGCCAAAGGCGCCGAGCACCACCTGCGCGTCGCTCAGCACCCGCGGCGAGTCCGCGTAGTCCACGACCCCGGCGAAATCCACACACTCGAGGTCGAGCCGTTCGGCGAGCGCGCGCGACCGCTCGAAATCGATGCCCTTGCCGACCAGCTGCACCCGGAAATCGGGAAGCCGGCTCCCCTCGCGCTCGAGCATCGCCACTGCCTCGAGCACCGCCGGAACTCCGTGCAGCGGCAGGAACCCGCCGACGTACACGACTCGAATCGGTGTGGTCTCGGGCGGCGGCGGGACGCCGAAGAACGCATCCTCGGCTCCGACCAGCACGCGGCGCAATCGGTCGCGCCGTGCGCCGAGGCGCTCGAACAGCTCGCCATGCGCCCATGTGTCGCACAACACCAGGTTGGAAAGGCGCAGCGCGCGCCGATCGATCATGAGATTCCAGCGCGCCTGAGCGGAGTTGGGCGCATGAAGTCCCCAGTCGTGGACCAGCGTGTCGTGCCGCGAGATCAGCGGATCGAAGACGAGTTTCCTCTTCCCTTTCAGAAACGCGGCGAGCGGCACGTCCTTGTGGCGGAATTCCGGGACGAACAGCACGTCCGCGTCGCGCCCGGCGCGCACGAATCCCGCGATCAGCGCCGCGAAGCGGCGCACTCCGCGCCGGCCCTGCGCGCAGGCCTCCGTCACCTCGATGCCGGCCCGACGCAGCCCGTCACGCAGGATGCGGTTGCGCGGGTATTCTGGATCGTACGCGCCGAAGAAGCACACCTTCATCGTCCGCGTCCCGCTGCCTTCGTAAACCGGTCGGCCCACAGCCCCGCGTACTTGAGGAAGACCTGGGTCGAGGCGAGCAGGCACACCATCAGCCCTGCCCCACCGTCGAGCACACCGAGCTGCAGCACGTACATGCGCAGGAATCGCAGCGGCGGCCGCGCCACCACATCGAGCAGTGAGGCGCGCCGCCCCGCGCGCCGGGCGCTCTCGGCGCCCGCCTCGGCGTAGCGGAACAGCTTGTCGCGGCACTCCGCCCAGGTCGCGTAGCTGTGGTGCTCGAGCGTTCCGCCCAGCCGGCCCCCCGATCCCTCGACCGTGACCCGCTCGTGCACCCGGGCGTCATCGAAGCGTGCGCGATCGCGCCGGAAAAGCCGGACCACGCGCTCGCCCTGCCAGCCGCAGAAGCGGATGCGGACCCCAAGAAAGTAGGTGACCCGCGCGAGATCGAACCATGTCGCCTCCTGACCCGACGTCACGCGCGCGGCGATCTCGCGGCCAACGGCCGAGTCCAGCCGCTCGTCGCTGTCGATCCACAGCACCCACGGCTGAGTGCAGTGCGCGAGCGCGAAGGCGCGCTGCGGGCCGAATCCGTCGAGCGCGCGCTCGAGGACCAGCGCCCCGTGACGCGCGGCGATCTCGCGGGTCTCATCACGGGTCGCGGCGTCGACCACGACCACGATCTCGCGCGCGAAGGCGAGCGTCGGAAGCAGCGCGTCGAGACGCGCCGCCTCGTCACGCGCCAGCAGCAGAACGGAGATGGGAAGCGCTTCGCCCATGACGCTCCAGGTGGGTGAGTATGCGCGCCGCGGCATCCGGCGCGGTGAGCTGCGGCATGCAGTTCCAATGCGGGCACACGGTGCGGTCGCATCCGCGGCACGGGAGCGATGTCCACCAGTGCGCGTGCTGCTCTCCCGGTGGAGTCCATGTCTCGGGATGAGTGGGTCCGAACCACGCGAAGGTCGGCACGCCGCTCGCTCCCGCAAGATGGATCGGCCCCGAATCCGTACCCACCACCGCGCCGAGTCGCCGGATCACGGAGGCCAGCTCGGGCACACCGCACGGCGGCAGCACCGGGATCGCACCGGCGTGACGGCGCACGGTCCCGACCACCGCCTCCTCCCCAGGTCCCGACAGCACCAGCACTTCCCATCCGCTCGCCACGAGTGCACGCGCGAGACGTCCGGCGTTGACCGCCGGCCATGTCTTGGTGGCCCACGTGCCGGCCGCGATCAGTCCCACCGTGCGCGCGGGGTCGCGCACGCCGGCGCTCGCGAGCAGCCCCGGGGCCGCGGCCTCGCCCGCCGGCGAAATCGCGATCCGCGCGTCGAGACCGTCCGCGACCCCGCCCACCGCGAGCGCGAGTCGCAGGTGAGTCGCGGCCGCGTATTCACGGTGCCGTGCGCCCCGCCCATCGACCAGCGCGAGCGTGCGCGGCACACGCACCTGATAGGCACGGCCTCGGCCGCGCAATTCGTAGCCCGCCGTTCGGCGCGCGCCGCTCAGCGCGGCGATCAACGCCGTGCGCGGGTTGCCGAAGAAATCCACGGCCAGATCGAACCGGCGCGCGCGCAGCGCGGCGATGAGCCGCGCGGTCGCCGCGGTCGTGCGCTCGAGCGTCCACACCCGCTCGACCCCGGGCAAACCCTCGACCAGTGGCGCGTAGCGCGCCTCGGTCAGCACCTCGAGCGTCGCCTCGGGATGGCCGCGCCTGAGCGCGCGCAGCGCCGGAGTCACCAGCACGACGTCGCCGAGCGCGCGCGGGCGGATCGCCAGGATGCGCCGGCTGAGGGGTGGGCTCATCTGTCGGTCGATGAGTCGGCGCTGCGCGCGCGTACGCGCTCGACCAGCTCGCGACTCGCGTGCTGCTTCGGGTCGCCGGTGATCGCGGTGACCCCGCCGAGCGCGGCCACCGTGGCCCGCTCGGGCACGGTGTCGGTCCGATAGTCGGTGCCCTTGGCGTGCACCGCCGGGCGCAGCTCGCCGAGCAATCCGTCCACGGTCGGTTCGTCGAACAGCACCACCAGATCCACGGCGCGAAGCGCCGCGATCAGCGTCGCGCGGTCGCGCTCGCCCATCACTGGCCGCCCGGGCCCCTTCAAGGCCGCGGCCGAAGCGTCGCCGTTCACGCCGACCACCAGCCGGTCGCCGAGACCGCGCGCCTCGGACAGATAGCGCGCGTGCCCGACGTGCAGCAGATCGAAGACTCCGTTACAGAACACCACCCGATCGCCGCGCGCGCGCCATGCGCTGACCTGGGCCCGCGCGCGTCCGCGATCCACGATCCGCTCGGCCGCGCGCATCACGACTTCCGCCGGCGACGTGTCCGGCGAACGCGCAGCGCGCGACCGAGATCGGCCGCCGAGACCGCGACCGCACCGCGCCGGCTCACCGCGACGCTGCCGGCGACGTTGGCGAGCGCCGCGGCCTCGAGCGCCGGCGCTCCGGCGGCCAGCGCCAGGGTCGCGGTCGCGATCACCGCGTCCCCGGCACCGGTCACATCCACCGCCTCGGCGCCACCCCACGCGACCAGACTGATCGCGCGCGTGTTCCACAGGGTCAGCCCGTCGCGCCCGCGGGTGATGATCAGGTGCTTCGCGCGCACCCGGCGGCGCAGCGCCGCCGCCACGCGCCCCAGGTCGCCCTCTCCCCGGATCTCGATCCCGGAGGCCGCGATCGCCTCGGATTCATTGGGAGTCGCCAGCGTCACCGCGCGGTATTCCGCGAGCCGATAGCGCGCATCGAGGCCCACGGTCAGATCGCGGAGCCGCCGGGTCGCGGCGCGGGCCAGCGCCGGGGTCACCGTGTCGTATCCATAGTCCGAGAGCACGAGAGCGCGCGCGCCCAGAAGCGCGCGCCGGGCCGCTGCCGCCAGACGCACGCGTGCCGCCCGGTCCGGCGCGAATCGAACGCCGCGATCGACGCGCACCACCTGCTGGCGCGCGGTGTGCGCGCTCCCCGCGACCACCCGGGTCTTGACCACGGTCGCCGCGCCCGAGTGCTCGAGCAGGCCGGAGGTCTCGACCCCGGCGCGCTCGAGCAGCGCACGCAGCTCGGCTCCGTACGCATCGGGCCCCACCCATCCGACCGCCGCCACCTCGGCGCCGAGCGCCGCAAGGTTGAGTGCGGCGTTGGCTGCGCCGCCGCACTGGACGCTGCGTTCTTCATAGTCCAGCACCAGCACCGGCGCCTCGCGCGAGACGCGGCTGGAACGGCAGCGCCAGTACTCATCGAGCACGAAGTCGCCCCACACCACGGCGCGCAGCCCCTCGAAGCGCGCAGGCCAGCGCGCCAGTCGCTCGCGCGCCGGAGACTCCTGGGCGCGCGCGATCAAGCGCGCACCGCCTGGCCGCGCGCGACTTCGCGCGCCCAGCGATCCACCGCGCGCAGCTGCTCGAGCGACTCGACCGGCTCCGGCCGGTGCTGCTCGAGCACGCGCGCGATCACTTCCGGGACCTGGCCGAGCGCGATCGCGCCATCGAGGAATGCCTGAACCGCGACCTCGTCGGCGGCGTTGAGCGCGCATGGCGCCGTGCCTCCGAGGCGGCCCGCGGCCACTGCCAGGTCGAAGGCCGGAAAGCGCCCCGCGGCGAGCGGCGCGAACTCGAGGCCCGCCAGCTCGACGGCTTCGAGCGCCGGGACCGCCTCGTTCCAGCGCTCGGGCCACGACAGCGCGAGCTGGATCGGCAGGCGCATGTCGGGCCGGGCGGCCTGGACTACGGTCGAGCCATCGCGGAACGTCACCATCGCGTGCACCAGTGCCTGACGGTGGAGGACCGCTTCCAGCTGCTCCCAGCGGAGATCGAACAGCCACAGCGCCTCGATCAGTTCGAGCCCCTTGTTGAACAGCAGCGCGGAATCCACCGTGATGCGCTCTCCCATCGTCCACACCGGATGGCGCAGCACCTGCTCGCGCGTGGCGTGCCGCCAGTCGGGGTCGTCGCGCAGCGCTCCGCCCGAGGCGGTGAGCGTCATTCGCGCGACCTCGGTGGCCGGACGGCCGCCCAGGCACTGGAGCGCCGCGCTGTGCTCGCTGTCGACCGGCAGCACTTCGCCGCCGCGCGCGAGCAGCGGACGCACCAGCGCTCCGCCCACCACCAGCGTCTCCTTGTTGGCGAGCGCAAGGCGCAGGCCGCGCTCCAGGGTCGCGAGCGAGGGCTCGAGGCCTGCCGCGCCCACGATGCCGTTCACGATCACATCCGCTTCGCACTCGCGCGCGAGGCGCGCCGCCGACCCCTCGCCGACGTGGAGCGCAGCGCCCGGGGCCGCTTCGCCCAGCCGCGCGCGCGCCGCCGCGGGATCGGAGGCGTGCTCGAGCGCGAGCATGCGCGGGCGGAAGCGGCGCGCCTGCGCACACAGCGCATCGAGCGCGCTGCCCGCCGCCAGCGCCATCACCGTGACGCGATCGGGTTCGCGCTCCGCCACCTCGAGCGTCTGCCTGCCGATCGATCCGGTCGAGCCGAGCACTGCGACGCGCCGCGCCATCAGGGCACTCCGAACACGACGACCTTGAGGTAGTAGTAGACCAGCGGCGCCGCGAAATAGAGGCTGTCGAAGCGATCGAGGATGCCGCCATGGCCGGGAATGAAATCCGAAGAGTCGCCGTGCGCGACGTCGCGCTTGAGCAGCGATTCGACCAGATCGCCGACCTGCCCGAACACTCCGACCAGCAGTCCCACGGCCGCGGCGTCCCACGGCTTGAGGTAGGGCGCGAACCAGGCGCGCGCGATGAACGCGGCCAGCATCGCGCTGGCCAGTCCGCCGATCGCGCCTTCCACCGACTTGCGAGGGGAGATCAGCGTCCACGGGCGATTGCGCCCGAAGATGCGGCCAGCGGTGTACGCGCCGCTGTCGCAGCTCCAGGTCAGAAAGAACGCGAGCGCGACGTACGAGGCGCCCTCGGCGTAAGCCGTGCCCGCGCGCCATGGCAGCTCGCGCAGCATGATGAAGTGCGCGGACAGCCAGCCGACGTAGAGCACGCCGAACACGGTGACCGCCATGTCCTCGACCCGCTGGCGCAGTTCGGGTCGGCGCAGCTCGAGCGCCAGCGTCAGCAGCAACCCGCCGGTGATCACGAAATCCACCAGCGGCGTGTGCGGGCGCAGCGTGACCCACAGCAGACCGAGCGCCGAGACGATGCCGAGCCGGCTGAACGGAGCCAGGCCCTTGCGATGCATCATCCGGTAGAACTCGAGCAGGCCGAGCGTGACCTCGACCGCGACGAACGTGAAGAACACCAGGCCGCCGGCGCGCGCCAGCAGCAGGAACAGTGGGATGAACAGGACCGCGCTCACCAGCCTCAGGCCCAGCGACCAGCCACTGGCCTTGGGCGGCGGCAGCGCGCCCGCGCCTGGCGCCGCCTTCTCGCGCAGTACCGCCTCGCCGCCGGCGCTCAATCCACCCGTCCGAAGCGGCGCTCGCGTTTCTGGAAATCGGCGACCGCCTGATAGAGATGCCGGCGCCGGAAATCCGGCCACAGCGTTTCGGTGATCCACATCTCGGCATAGGCCATCTGCCACAGCAGGAAGTTCGAGATCCGCATCTCGCCGCTGGTGCGGATCAACAGGTCGGGGTCGGGAAGCGCGGCGGTGTAGAGGTGGCGCTCGATCTGCGCCTCGCCGACGTGCGCCGGATCGATCGGGCGCTCCGAGTGCTCGCGCAGCAGGCCGCGCACCGCATCGACGATCTCGGCCCGGCCGCTGTAGGACAGCGCGAGATTGAGCCTGAGTCCGGTCGAGCCCGAGAGGAAGTCGCGGGCTTCGGCGATCGCGTTGCGCACCGGCGCAGGAAGATCCTGCTCGCGCCCGATCACCTGGAGCCGGACGTTCTGGCGGCGCAGCTCCTCGCGCTCCTCGCGCAGGGTGTGGCGCAGGATGGTCATGAGCGCATCCACTTCGCGCTTGGGCCGTTTCCAGTTCTCGATCGAGAACGTGTACAGGGTCAGCACCTCGACCCCGAGCGCGACGCATCCCTTGACCGCTTCGCGCACCGATTCGCGGCCGGCGCGATGCCCCATCAGCCGGGGAACGCCGCGCGCCTTCGCCCATCGCCCGTTGCCGTCCATGATGATGGCCACGTGGCGTGGCAGGTTACCGCGGCGAATCAGCTCGTCAGGCGTCAGCGCGCGAGCCGGCAATCGGCTCTCCTTCCCTTGGCGGGCGGCCTCGTGCAGCCACAAGCCGCGGACTCGAGCCGCGCGCTGACGTAGCCTCGAGCCACGCCGGACACGCGGCGACCGGCGCGGCGCACCGGATGCGCGGCGTCCGGCGGCCCGCGCTAGACTTCCATGACTTCGGCGGTCTTCTTCTTCAGCAGCTCGTCCACCATCGCGATGTAGCGGTCGGTGAGCTTCTGAACGTCGGCGGCGAGGCGCTTCGAATCGTCCTCGGCGAGATCGCCGCCCGACTCCTTCGCCTTCACGTCCTTGAGCACGTCGTGCCGCACCTGACGGATGTGCACGCGGCCCTCCTCGGCGAACCTGGAGATCAGCTTCACCAGGTCCTTGCGGCGCTCCTCGGTCAGCGTGGGGATGGGGACCCGCACCACCGTGCCGTCGTCGGTGGGGTTCAGCCCCAGCTCGGCGAGCTGGATCGCGCGGGTGATCGCCTTGAGCAGGCCCTTGTCCCACGGCTGCACCACCAGCAGGCGCGGCTCCGGCGCGCTGACGCTGCCGATCTGGTTGAGCGGCACCTCCGACCCGTAGGCTTCGATGCGCACCGTGTCGAGCAGAGCCGGGCTCGCCTTGCCGCTGCGGATTCCCGACAGCTCCTTGCGACACGACTCGAGCGCCTTCTTCATCCGATCTTCGGCACCCATCAGGATCTTGTTCATCATGAGCGTCACTCCCCGACGACGGTTCCGACCGACTCGCCCTTCACCACCCGCAGCAGATTGCCGCGCACGCCGACGTTGAACACCACCAGCGGAAGCCGGTTGTCCATGCACAGCGAGATGGCGGTCGAGTCCATGACCTTGAGTCCTCGGTTCAGGATATCGAGGTAGCTGATGCGAGGGAAGAAGGTCGCTGCCGGATCCTTGACCGGATCGCCGCTGTAAACGCCGTCCACCTTGGTCGCCTTGAGGATCACGTCGGCGCCGACCTCGATCGCCCGCAGCGCCGCGGCGGTGTCGGTCGTGAAGTACGGGTTTCCGGTGCCGGCCGCGAGCACCACGATGCGCCCCTTCTCGAGGTGGCGCACCGCGCGCCGGCGGATGTACGGCTCGCACACCCGCGCCATCTCGATCGCCGACATCACCCGGGTGTACATGCCGCGCTTCTCGAGCGCGTGCTGCAGCGCAAGGCTGTTGATCACCGTCGCGAGCATGCCCATGTAATCGGCGCCCACGCGATCCATGCCGCGGGTGCTGGCCGCCAGCCCGCGGAAGATGTTGCCTCCGCCGGTGACGATTCCGATCTGGACCCCGAGCTCGTGCACCTCGAAGATCTCGTCCGCGAGGGCGTGCAGCACCTGCTCGTCGATGCCATGGCCGGCGCCGCCCGCGAGCAGTTCCCCGCTGAGCTTGAGCAGGATGCGCTGGTAGGGCGCGGCCAACGTCCTACTCCTGGCCGAGCCGGAACCGGACGAAGCGTCGCACCACGATGTTCTCTCCGGTCTTCGAGGAGGCCTCGGCCACCAGCTCGGACACGGTCAGCTTGTCGTCCTTGATGTAGGGCTGTTCCAGCAGGCAGATCTCGGAGTAGAACTTGTTCAGCCTGCCCTCGACGATCTTGTCGAGGATGTTGGCCGGCTTCTTCTCGTTCGCGAGCTGGGCGGCGAAGATCTCCCGCTCCTTCGCGACGCGCTCGGCCGGCACCTGTTCGCGGCGCACGTAGTCGGCGCCGGCGGCCGCGACCTGCATCGCCAGGTTGCGCACCAGCTCGGCGAACTGCGTGGTGCGTGCCACGAAGTCGGTCTCGCAGTTGACCTCGATCAGCACGCCGACCCGGTTGCCCGGGTGGATGTACGACTCGACCAGCCCTTCGCTCGCGGCGCGATCGGCGCGCTTCTCGGCCTTGGCGATGCCGTGCTTGCGCAGCGCCTGGATCGCGTTGTCGAAGTTGCCCTCCGCTTCCTGCAGGGCCTTCTTGCACTCCATCATGCCGGCCCCGGTCTGCTCGCGCAGTTGCCGGACCTGATCTGCTGTGATCGTCATCGTGCTCCTCTTTGGCGTTGCAACGCCCGCCCGCGGAATGAGGCGCGGACGGGCGCGGGGTGGTTTCGGTGAAACCGGATCAGACGGTTGCGGCGTCCGTCGGCACGCCTTCGGTCTCGGCGCCCTCGCCGCCGAACGAGACCGTCTCCTGCTCCCCGCCCTCCAGCTTGGTCGCGCGCGCTTCGAGCGCGGTGTCGGCCGCGAATCGCGTGAACAGCCGGATCGAGCGAATCGCGTCATCGTTGCCCGGAATCGGGAAGTTGATCACGGTCGGATCGCAGTTGGTGTCGACCACTCCCACGATCGGAACGCCGAGCCGGTTGGCCTCGGCCACGGCGATCTTCTCCTTGCGCGTGTCGACGATAAACACGATCGCCGGCAACCCCGGCATCTCCTTGATCCCGGCGAACGCAAACTCGAGGCGCTGGCGCTCGCGCGTCAGGCGCGACACTTCCTTCTTCGCGAGCTTCTCGAACGTGCCATCGGTCGCCATGCGGTCGAGGTCGTGAAGGCGCTTGATGCTGGTGCGGATGGTCTTGAAGTTGGTGAGCATGCCACCCAGCCAGCGCTCGGTGACGTAGTACATCCCGCAGCGCGTCGCTTCATCGACGATGATGGTCTTGGCCTGCTTCTTCGTGCCGACGAACAGGATGTGCCCGCCCGCGCGCACTACCTTCTCCATCACCGCCCGCGCTTCCTGAACGCACTTCAGGGTCTTCTGCAGGTCGATGATGTAGATCCCGTTGCGCTCCATGAAGATGAATTTCTTCATCTGTGGATTCCAGCGCCGGGTCTGATGCCCGAAGTGAACTCCCGCTTCGAGCAGGTCCTTCATGGTGATCTCTGCCACTGCTTCCTCCTGACTCGGGGTTGCATCCTCCGCACCGTCTTCGACTCCGCGCGCGACCCGCCCTCGGGCGGGACCCCGGCGCTTACGACGATGCGTGTGTGATCGGTCGGCTAAGGCGTGACGACTAGCGCTTGCTGAACTGGAAGCGCTTGCGTGCGCCCGGCTGTCCGTACTTCTTGCGTTCCTTCATGCGCGAATCGCGGGTGAGCAGGCCTTCACGGCCCAGCAACCCGCGCAGCGCCTCGTCCTCGAGCAGGAGCGCACGCGCGATCGCCATGCGAAGCGCGCCCGACTGCCCGGTGTGTCCGCCGCCATGCACGCGCGCGGTCACGTCGTACTTTCCCGCGGTGTTGGTCACCACCAGCGCGTGGAACGCGGCCTGCACCAGCGTCTCGCGCTTCAGATACTCGAGCGGCGCCCGGTCGTTGATGGTGTGCTTTCCGTTGCCCGGCATCAGGCGCACGCGCGCCACCGACTCCTTGCGCCGACCGGTTCTCGGCTTGTTTCCCAGCTGACTGGTCGCCATCAGTTCCTCACGCCCTTCGAGTTCGGCACCCACGCGGTCGGCTGCTGAGCCTCGTGCGGATGCTCGGCGCCGGCGTAGACCTTGAGCTTCTTGATCATGGCCCGACCGAGCTTGGTCTTGGGCAGCATGCCCTGAACGGCGCGGGTGATCACCCGATCCGGATGCTTTTTCATCACCTGCTCGATCGAGGTCCAGGTCGCGCCACCCGGATGCATGGTGTGATGAAAGTAGCGCTTGTCGTGCGGCTTGCGGCCGGTGAGAGTGATCCTCTCGGCGTTGATCACGACCACATGATCCCCGGTATCCATGCTGGGGGTGTACATCGGCTTGTGCTTGCCCTTGAGCACCGTCGCGATCGCGGTCGCGAGCCGTCCCAGCGTCTGCCCTTCGGCATCCACGATGAGCCACTTGCGCTGGATGTCGCCCGGGCGGGCCGAATAGGTCTTCATGCGTCCTCCAGGTCACTGCATCGAGGGAGCGCGAGTCGCATCATCGGCCTGGTCGAGGCCGTGCGCGATGGCGGGACACCCTCGCTATCCATAAGAAGCGAGGGAAGCTAGCACGCGCCTCAAAGCAGTGTCAAGCCTTGGGCCCCTTCGGATGAACTGGCCGCGCGGCCAGTCGAGGCGGCGGCCCCTCGACTCGTTCCAGAACGAGTTGCCCCATCGGACGAGTCGACTACGGCGCCGCGCTTCAGACGAACTCGGCCAGCACCCGGCGAAGGCGCGACAGCGGCAGCCCCACCACGTTGCACCAGTCTCCATCGATCCGGCGCACGAACTGCGCGGCAGTGCCCTGAATTCCGTAGGCGCCGGCCTTGTCCAGCGGCTCTCCGGTGCGCACGTAGGCCTCGAGCTCTCGGTCGGAAAGCTTCTCGAACTGGACCTGGGTGTGCTCGGAAGCGGTGCGCTGCTCGTCGTCGCGCACCACCGCGATTCCGGTCCAGACCTCGTGGACGCGTCCCTGGAGCTGGCGCAGCATGGCAAGCGCCTCAGCCGCATCCGCGGGTTTGCCGAGGCGCACCCCGCGCGCCACCACCACTGTGTCCGCGCCGATCACGAGACTTCCCGGACGGGTGGCCGCGACCCGCTTCGCCTTGTCGAGGGCGAGCGCGCGCACCCCGTGACGCGGCTCGGCGTGACCTGGCCATTGGCGGTCGGGACCAGGGTCGACCACGGTGAAGGTCGCTCCCACCTGGCGCAGCAGCTGAACCCGGCGCGGCGATGCCGAGGCCAGCACCAGCGGGGCCCGCCCCGGAAAGAACAGCGAATCCCGGGCGCTCATGGGGCCCTGCGCTCCGGCGCCGGGGTCTCGATCATCAGCGTCACCGGCCCGTCATTGGTGAGTTCGACCGCCATGTGTGCGCGGAACGCCCCGCGCTCGACCGGGACTCCTTCTGCGGCCAGCGTGGCGCAGAAGCGCTCGAACAGCGGCTCTGCGTGCTCGGGCCGAGCCGCGGCGGTGAACTCCGGCCGACGTCCACGCCGCGCGTCTCCGTACAGCGTGAACTGCGGCACGACCAGTGCCCGGCCCGCGACCTCGCACAGGTCGCGATTCATCTTCCCCTCGCCGTCGTCGAACACGCGCAGCCCAGCGACCTTGCGCGCCAGCCAGTCGGCCTGATCGTTGCCATCGTCATGGGTGGCGCCGAGCAGCACCAGCAGACCGGCCTCGACCTCGCCCGTGACCACGCCCTCCACCAGCACCCGGGCCCGCTTCACCCGCTGCACCAGCGCCCTCACTCTTCCTCTCCTGCCGCGCGTTGCGGAGGATTCGGCGGCCGGATCAGGCGCTGGCGTCGCTCGACCCGAGCCACGCCCGGAACGCGACGGACCGCCGCCATCACCTCCTGCAGCCTGGCGACGTTCGGCACTTCGACCACGAACACGCCGCGCGCGGTGTGGTCCTCGCTCGCCATCCCGGCGGTGCGGATGTTGACCGGGATCGCCGCGATCGCCTTGGCGATGTCGGCGAGCAGCGAGGTGCGATCCTGCCCGTACACCACGAGCCGCACCGGGAAGGTCTCGCTCGCCTGCGTGTCCCACTCGACCGAGACTCTCCGCTCGGGCTCGACCCGGTTGTTGAACGTGTTGGGACAGTCCTGCCGATGCACCGACACTCCGCGCCCGATGGTGACGATACCGACCACCGGATCGCCGGGCACCGGCTGGCAGCAGCGCGCAAAGCTGAGCATCACATTGTCGAGACCCTGGATGCGCACTCCTCCGGTGGGCTTGCGCCCGAGCCCGAGCGCTTCGAGCGGGCCCTTGGCGAAACGCTCGGCGAAACCCTCCTTCTGCGGCGCCAGCCTGCGCACGACCTGGGTCAGCGAGAGTTGCCCCTCGGCCAGCCGCGCGTACATCTGTTCCGGATCCTCGCACTCCAGATCGGTCGCGACCTGCTTGAGCTGCGCATCGTCCGCGGTCAGGCGCATGCGCTTGAGCTCGCGCTCCACCATCTCGCGCCCGAGCGCCACGCTGTCGACGTGCCGGCGCTGGCGCAGCCAGTGGCGGACTTTGGCGCGCGCGCCGGCGGTGCGCACGATCTGCAGCCAGTCCTCGTGCGGCTGGGCCTGCGCCGAGGTGATGATCTCGACCGTGTCGCCGTTACGCAGCTCGTGGCGCAACGGCACCAGCTCGCCGTTGACGCGCGCGCCAACGGTGCGCTGTCCGACCTGGGTGTGGATCAGGAACGCGAAGTCGAGCGGAGTCGATCCCTTCGGCAGCCGCTTGAGCTCGCGGCGCGGCGTGTACACGAACACTTCTTCCTGGTAGAGCGCGGTGCGCAGGAAGTCCATGTACTCGTCGTCGCTGGCGGAGCGCTGCCAGTCGGCGGTCTGGGCGACGAATCCGCCGAGCTTGGCGTCGAGTTCCTCATCCATGCGCCCGCCCTGCTTGTACACGTAGTGCGCCGCAATTCCGGTCTCGGCGGTGCGATGCATGTCGCGGGTGCGGATCTGCACCTCGACCATGTCGCCTTTGCGGGTGAGCACGGTGGTGTGCAGCGACTGGTACATGTTGCTCTTCGGAGTGGCGATGTAGTCCTTGAATCTCTCGGCGACCGGCGTGAACTGGTCGTGCACCACGCCCAGCGCGCGATAGCAGTCGTTGCGGGTGTGGGTGATGATGCGCAGGCCGAACAGGTCGTAGATCGCCTCGAAGTCGTGCCCGCCGCGCATCTTGTTGTAGATCGAGAAGAAGTGCTTCGGGCGTCCGCTGACCTCGGCCTTGACCCCGGCGGCGCGCAGCCCCTCCTCGAGGCGCACGCGCACGTCCGAGAGTATCGCCTCGCGCTCCTCGCGCCGCGCCTGGATGCGCTGCACCAGATCCGCATACGCCTCTGGATCGAGCACCTTGAGGCTTCCGTCCTCGAGCTCGCGCTTGATGCCGGCCATACCGAGCCGGTGCGCGAGCGGCGCGTAGATGTCGCGGGTCTCGGCGGCGATGCGTTGCGCCTTGTCGGGACGCAGGAACTCGATGGTGCGCATGTTGTGCAGGCGGTCGGCGAGCTTGATGAAGATGACGCGCAGGTCGCGCGCCATCGACAGCAGCATCTTGCGGAAGTTCTCGGCCTGCTCCGCCTCGTGGCTGTCGAAGTGGAGCCCGGCCAGCTTGGTGACGCCCTCCACCAGGCTTCCGACTTCCTTGCCGAAGCGCTTCTCGACGTCCTCGGCCGTCACCCCGGTGTCTTCGACCACATCGTGCAGCAGGGCCGCGCACACCAGGGTCGTGTCGAGCCGCGACTCGAGCAGGTCGAGAAGGATGAGCGCGACCTCGACGACGTGGCTGACGTAGGGCTGGCCCGACTCGCGCAACTGATCGCGGTGGGCCTGCGCCACAAAATCGAAGCAGGCCGCGACCCGATCCCGATCCACCCGGGGGGCGCGCTCGTCGAGCGCGGCGATCAGCGCGGCCCGCAGCTCCAGATGGGCGGCGCTGCCGGTCACGGCAACCTCACCCCCTTCACCTTGAGCTGGATCCGCGTCACGCCCATCCATTCGTTTCGGGTGGGCACGAACGCCACGTCGCAGCGTCCGGCACGGGTTACCGACTGCGCGCGCTCGCCGAGTCCGAATCCGATCGCCTCGGCGACTCCGGTCGCGTCGCGCAGGCGCAGGCGCAGGTGCTTGCCGCCCCCGACCGCGCTGGCGTGCTCCACGATCACGTTTTCGGCGCGGAACAGCGGCTCCGGATTGTCGAGCCCATGAGGCGACATGCGCTCCAGCCAGTCCACCAGCTCGTGCGTGCACTCGGCCAGCGTCAGCTCGCCGTCGATCACCAGGCGCGGCACGCAGTCTTCGGGCGCGAGCCGCTCACGCACCAGAGTTTCGAAGCGCGCGCGCAGCTCGGGCAGGCGCAGACGCGAAACGGTGAGTCCGGCTGCGAACGCGTGACCGCCGTAGGCTTCGAGCAGATCTCCGCACTCGCCCAGCAGTCGGTTGAGATCGAGCCCGGGCAGACTGCGGCCCGAACCCCGCCCGCGATCCCCGTCCAGAACCACGAGCACGGTCGGGCGCTGAAAGCGCTCGACCAGGCGCGAGGCCACGATCCCGATCACGCCCGGGTGCCACTCATCCGACCACAGCATGATCGAGGAGCAATTGGGCCAGCCGAGCTCGGTCTCGACGCGCTGCTCGGCTTCCGCCAGCGCGGCCTCGTCGAATCGGCGCCGGCGCTCGTTGTCTTCCTCGAGGCTCTCGGCGCACGCGCGCGCCTCGCTCTCATCGCGGCTCAGCAGCAGTCGCACGCCCTGCTCGGCGTTGCCCATGCGGCCCGCGGCATTGATTCGCGGCGCGAGCACGAACGCGACCTGGCCACTGGTGATGCGCTTGCCCGAGAGTCCGGCGACGTCGACCAGCGCGCGCAGCCCGAGCCGTTCGCCGCGATTCAGGTGGTCCAAGCCGAACCGCGCGAGCACCCGGTTCTCGCCGATCAGCGGCACCACGTCGGCGATGGTGCCGAGCGCGACCACGTCGAGCGCGTTGCGCGCGCGCTCCAGCCCGCCGCGGCCGCGAAGCAGGCCCTGGACCAGCTTGAACGTGACCCCGACTCCGGCCAGCGACTTGAACGGATACGGGCAGCCCGGGCGCAGCGGATTGACCAGCGCGACCGCGCTGGGCAGCACCGTGGGCGGCTCGTGATGGTCGGTGATCACCGTGTCGATGCCGAGCGTGGTGGCGCGGGCCACCGGCTCGACCGCGGTGACGCCGCAGTCCACGGTCACGATCAGCGTGCACGCGCGGCGGTGGGCTTCGTCGATCGCATCGAGCGAGAGCCCGTAGCCGTCCTTGGTCCGGTGCGGAATGCGGTAGTCCACCTTCGCGCCGAGCCCCACGAGCACGTGGTAGAGCAGGAAGGTGGATGTGATCCCGTCGACGTCGTAATCGCCGTGGACCAGGATGCGCTCGCTGCCTTCGATCGCACGCTGGATACGCTCGACCGCGCGATCGAGGTCGAGCAGCAGGAACGGGTCGGACAGGTCCTCGAGCGACGGCTCGAGGAAGCGCCGCGCGGCATCGACCGAGTCCACCCCGCGATTGACCAGGGCGTGCGCGACCGCCGTCGGTGAGCCGAGCGCGCGCGCCAGATCCAGCGCGCGATCCAGGTCGCGCCGTGTGTGCAGCGTCCACTGCGGTACGACCGGCGGTGCGATCACAGGGCTTTCTGGGGTCGAGAGGGTGGCTGGCGGCAGTTGATGGACCACGACGCTAACAGCCGGCTTCGCCGCGAGCAAGACGCGCGCCTGCCAGCCCGAGTCCCGATGCGGGCGCATGACGAGACGCCCGGCGCATTTTCGCGCCGGGCGCAGAAACAACCGAGTCTCCCGTAAGCCGAATTCTGTACGGATTGCTCCGTGGCGATCATTTGACTGGGGCGCCCGTTCCCGGACGCCTCATGCGACCGACCCTGGGGTTTTGACGAGGCGGGTCACACCTCTCCCCCTCTATGCGGTCTTGCTCCAGGTGGGGTTTACCGAGCCGGTCGCGTCACCGCGACCGCTGGTGCGCTCTTACCGCACCGTTTCACCCTTGCCCGCTGCACGTCTTACGACGGCCCGCTGGCGGTCTGCTCTCTGTTGCACTTTCCGTGGACTCGCGTCCCCTGGGAGTTACCCAGCACCTTGCCCTGTGGAGTTCGGACTTTCCTCGGAGCACGGCCTCGGCGACCGCTTGCGCGGAAGCGTCGGCACATGAACCGCGATCACCTGGGAGACTCGGAACCTGTGTGACGATCCAGTGTGTCGTTGACCAGCTGGTCGGCGCGAGCGTTCTTCTCGCGACGCACCGCCGTGTATCGCACCGCCGCGACCCTCGCGGCGGCCTGCCGCGCCTTCTCGTGGAGCGGCTTCAATCCCGGGTTCTTCACCCGGTACTCGCCGGTCATCTGCCTGATGACCAGTTCGGAATCCATGCAGACCAGCAGCGGCGCCGCGGCGAGACGCACCGCGGTCTCGAGCCCGGCGATCAGTGCGTGATATTCGGCGACGTTGTTGGTGACGCTTCCGAGATAATCGCCGCGGGCCTCGATCTCGCGGCCGTCGGGCGCGAAGAGAACGAAGGCCGATGCGCCAGGCCCGGGGTTGCCGCGCGAGCCGCCGTCGCAGTGCAGCACCCACTCGTTCGCGCGCGCCTCGGTCATGGACGCAGACTAGTCGAGGGCTTCGCGGGCGGCAAGCGCACCGCCCGAATCGTCCGCCGGCTCGAGCCAGCCTGCGCGCGCGAGCGCCTTCCACGCGTCGTCCGCTCCGAGCCGGATCAATCGCTCGGCGCTCGAGGGATCGATCCCGAGCAGGGAGGCCGGCAGCATTCCGGTCGGTTCGACCACACACACCCGCGCCGGATCGCCTTCGCGGCTCCAGCCCTCCGGCAGCTGGCGCAGCTCGGACTGAAGGTCGCGCCAGTTCGCGATCTGCGGCAGGCGCGAGAGGATCTCCAGCACGTTCGGCTCCGGGCCCATCGGCGGCGGACCGCCGCTCGGCGAGACCAGCACGATCAGCAGCGAGTCCGCGCCGTCGGCCAGCACCGCATGCAGCGGCTGATTCGAGAACACGCCGCCGTCGATGTAGTCGTGCCCGTTGAAATGCGCCGGCTCGAACACCAGCGGCACCGCTGAAGACGCCACTGCCGCATCGAGCACCTGGTCGAGGGTATGGAGCGGAACGACCTCGCCCAGATTCTTGGCGACCCGTTCCCGGAATGCGGCCGGCACGTCGCGCTCGGTCACGAAGTGATGCATCCGACCGGTGTCGACTGCGCACGCGCTCAGGATCAAGTTCACGTCCGGGCGCAGAACGGACCCCGGCGCGTCAGCGATCAGGCGCTCCATCAGACGGCGGCGCGCGCTCCCGCGCCACAGCCCGCGGCCACCGGTCTCTGGCAACAGATGCATCATCAGGCGGCGCGCCCAGCCCTCGCGCCTTCCGGCGCGACCCGCGATCCAGAGCAGCGTCATCACCAGCAGCGCCATGAGATGCGCGCGGCGCGGCCACGACACCGCGACGAGTGCGGGGATCACGTAGAGCGCCGCGGCCGCGATCAGTGCCTGCTCGAGGATGCGCAGTGGCCGCTCCGGATCGGCGGCCGAGGCGCGCCGCGACACGGCGTCCTCGATCCGGTGCGACTGGAACGCGAGCGTCGCGCCGAGCACCGCCATGATCAGCCACACCGCGATCTCAGCGAGCATCGAGCCGATCCCGATCGGGATTCCGCTCACGCGGGTCGCGATCTGCGGGATCAGGCGCAGCATCGGCATGTCGGCGAACACCAGCACCAGCTGAAAGGTCGCGAGCACGACCAGGATCGCGCCGATGGCGCCGGCGGCGAGCGAGATCCAGCGCAGCCCGATGCCGGACGGTTCCAGCTCGCGCCAGCCGCGCAGCAGCGGCTCGGTGCGCATGTCGTGCGCGACCCACACCACCGCGTTGACCGCGCCCACCGAGACCCCGAGCACGATGTGGGGACGGATACACGCGCGCTCCAGGGTTTCGAGCGCGCCAGCCTCGTAGGCGCCCATCGCGCCGCCGCCGGAAAGCACCAGTGCCAGCCTGCGGAAGGGCAGGTCGCGGCGCACTCTCCGGGCCTCGGCGCTCATCGCGGGCGCCGCCTAAGCGATCAGGCCGAGTCGGGCGGCCACACCAACAGCCGTCCGCAGCCGTCGCAGATGATCAGCCGATCGCGCTTCCGCGCGTCCTGCAGTATCTGCGGCGGTTGGGTGCGATAGCAGCCGCCGCATGCGCCCTTGGAGATCGCGACCACCGCGATGCCGCCGCGCGAAGCCACGACCCGCTCGTAACGTGAACGGATGGTCGGAGAGAGCCCCTCGATCAGCTTCGCGCGCTCCGCCTCGAGCACCGCGACGCGGTCGCGCTCGGTCTTCTCCTCGGCGTCGATGGCGGCCAGGCGCTCGGCCATCTCGCGTTCGGCCGCTTTCAGCTCGTGCTCGATCGGCGCGCGATCGGCCTCCGCCGCCTGTTCCTCGTCCATGCGCATGAGCACCACCGTCTCCAGCTCCGAGCGCTTCGCCTTTGCACCCGAGATCTCATGCAGAAGCGCGGTGTATTCCTCGTTCTTCTTCACCGCCGGCAGCTGGCTCTGGAACTTGCGCTCCTGCTCGGTCGCGACTTCGATGTCCTTCTCGAGCTGGCGCCGCGTCTTCTGCAGCTCGGAGACGCGCTTCTTCCACCCTTCGAGGCGCGCACGCTCGTTGGACACCCGGGTCTCGAGCGACTTGCGCTGCTCGGGCAATCGCGCCAGCGCCTCCTTGCGCGCGACCACCTGCTCGTCCAGCCCACGCAGCGACCACAGTCGGTCGATCTCGTCGCTCACCAGTTGCCTCCAGCAATGAAAAGCGGGGATGCCTCGAAAGGCATCCCCGCGCGCGATACGCAGGTCGTGCACCGCAGTCGGGCGGCGGCAATCCGCGGAACGGGTCGGGATTGCCAGAAGCCACGCTGCGTCGAGACCATCATCGGTGAGTCACTCCCGCTCGACGCCCTCGAGGGGCGCCCAGGGCCGCGGCACGAGGGGACGTGCATGGCGCATGGAAAATGGTGGGCGGAACAGGGCTCGAACCTGTGACCCCCAGGTTGTGATCCTGGTGCTCTGCCAGCTGAGCTATCCGCCCGGGAACTAAGGGTGACGCCTTGCGCGATCCCTCGCGCGGCGGGACTTCATGGGCCCACCTGGATTCGAACCAGGGTCTTACCGGTTATGAGCCGGCCGCTCTGGACCGCTGAGCTATGGGCCCAGCGCAGGGCGCTCATGAGTGCCGGCGCCAGAAGCCGGGTGTTTCTAGCATTGTGTTCGCAAGGGTGTCAAGGCTACAGCAGCTCGGTGTATGCCTTCAGCCGCCGACTACGCGTCGGATGGCGCAGCTTGCGCAGCGCCTTGGCCTCGATCTGTCGGATGCGCTCGCGGGTGACGTTGAAGAACGCGCCGACCTCTTCCAGCGTGCGCTGCGCGCCGTCCTCGGTCAGTCCGAAGCGCAGGCGAATCACCTTCGCTTCGCGCGGGGTGAGCGTCTTCAGGACGTCGTTCACCTCGTCGCGCAGCATCGCGGAGGCCGCCGAGTGCGCCGGGCTCACCACGCTCGTGTCCTCGATGAAGTCGCCCAGGTTCGAGTCGTCGTCCTCGCCGATCGGACGATCCAGCGAGATCGGCTCCTGCGCGGCCTTGAGAATGCTCTTCACCTTGTCGACCGGCAGCTCGAGGCGCTCTGCGATCTCCTCGGGCGTCGGTTCCCGGCCCAGCTCCTGCACCAGCCGGCGCGAGACCCGCACCACGGGGTAGATGTGCTCGATCATGAGCACCGGCACGCGGATGGTGCGGGCCTGATCGGCAATCGCGCGGGTGATCGCCTGGCGGATCCACCAGGTCGCGTAGGTCGAGAACTTGTAGCCCTTGGTGTAGTCGAACTTGTCCACCGCCCGCATCAGCCCCGAGTTGCCCTCCTGGATCAGGTCCAGGAATTCGAGGCCGCGGTTGGTGTAGCGCTTCGCGATCGAGATCACGAGCCGAACGTTGGCCTCGATCATCTCCTTCTTGGCCTGCGCGGTCGCGCGCTCTCCGTCGAAGATCTGGCGATGCAGCTCGAGCAGATGGTCCTTGCTCATCTTCGCCAGCTCTTCCAGCCGCCGCTGCTCGCGGCGCAGGTTCTTGATCTCGTTCATGAACTCGGCGATCTGCGCGGGCTGAAGCCCGGAGTCGCGCTTGACCGCGCGCAGCTCGCGCGGCCCCTTCTTGAGCCGGCGCGAGAATCCGTTCATCTCCTCGACGCTGTGACCGAACCGCCGCTCGAGCGCGCCCTCGACTTCGTCCAGCTCGAGCGCCTCCTGCGCCATCTCCTTGACCGGCGCGGCCAGCCCTTCGACCATGCGCGGGTTCATGCTCAGCTTGTGCAGCTCCTGGGTCAGCTCGGCCTCGACCTTCGCCCACGTTGCCTGGAAGTTGGCGCGCTGCTTGTCGGTCATGCGCGCGGCCTGGCGCTCCATCAGGTCGTTGTAGCGCTTCTGCAGCACGAATACGCGCTCGAGGATCTTGACCGCGCGCTGGCGCTCCTTCTTGAGCGCCTGCTCGGTCGCCGCCTCGGCGTCGACCTTGATGAAGTCCTCGATCTTGAGCAGGCCGTCCTTGAGTTTCTTGAGCAGACCGCGGATCTCGCGCACCGCGGGCTCGGCGCGGAACAGCGCGGACACCACCTGGCGCTCGCCGGCTTCGATGCGCCGCGCGATCTCGACCTCGCCCTCGCGGGTGAGCAGCGGCACGCGCCCCATCTCGCGCAGGTACATGCGCACCGGGTCGTCGTAGCGCACCGGCTGCTGCGGCGCGGCCTTGGAGGCCGGGGAGGGCTTCTTGTCCTCGATCTTGCGCAGTTTCTTGACGCGCTCGAGCGCCTCCTCTTCGGTGGCGAACACCTCCATGTGCATCTGATTGAGCATGCCGTGGATCTCTTCCATCTGATCCACCTGCGCTTCGGGGTCCTGCGTGTCGTCGAGCAGCCAGACGATCTGGTCTTCCGTGACGTAGCCCTGGCGCAGCGCGAGGGATTTGATCTCGTCCATGCGCTTGCGCTGTTCGACCTTCTCCTTGAGCTTTGCCTGCTTCTTGATGGTCGCGGTAACGGACGCCATGTGGTGACTTACTCCTTATGTGCTGAGGTCACGTAGAGATCGTGCGATTTCCTGGACTTCCTGCTGGAGCCGCGCCTCTTCACCCGCATCGGGCGCGTGCTCCTGAAGTTGCTTGAGCTGCTTCATCTGCTGCTTGAGTCGCCGCAGGACCATGAGCCGTACCGCGCTCTCGACCAGCTTGTTCGAATCGAGCGCGGGGTCCAGCGACGCATCGAGCTCGCGGGCGAGAATCGCGGTCTCGGAATCGGCCGGCGGTTCCGAGCCGCTCCACAACCCGCGCGCGAGATCGGCGCACAGCGGATCGCGAAAATCCTCGGGGCCCAGCTGCGCGCGTGCGTTCTCGAGCGCCTCGGGGCTCGCACGCAGCGCCTGCAGCAGCTGACGCTCGAGCTGCTCTTCTCCATGCCGCACCGCGCGGACCGCGGCCGCGATCGGCTGGGTCGGGCCCTCGCCCTTGCGCTGCAGCGTCACCGCCCGGCTCAGCACCGCGACCGGGAATCCGAACACCTCGCTTGCGCGCTCCAGCAGCAGCTGCCGGCGAATCGGATCCGCGACCGTGACTGCGAGGCGAACGGTCGCATGCAGCGCGCGCTCGCGCGGATCCGAGGCCGGAGCCCCCCCCTCCGCCGCGCCGCGCAGCACGTGTCGCTGCACGAACTCGACCGGATCGGCCGCGCGGCGCCGCGCCTCCTGCCACGCCGCGACCCCACCGCGCCGCACCAGAGTGTCCGGGTCCTCGCCTTCCGGCAGATCCACCACCAGCACGTCCAGTCCTTCCGCGAGCAGGATCCCAAGCGAGCGCATCATCGCCTCACGGCCCGCCCGGTCGCCGTCGTAAGTGAGCGCGACCCGCGCGGCCTGCCGCTTGAGCAGACGCGCCTGATCCGCGGTGAGCGCCGTGCCCGAAGTCGCGACGGTATTCCGCAGCCCGGCCTGGTGCATCGCGATCGCGTCGAAATAGCCTTCGACCACAATGATCTCTCCGTCGCGCTCGACCGCGCGCCGCGCCTGCTCGAGCGCGAACAGGAAAGCCCCCTTGTGATACACGGCACTCTCTGGAGAATTCAGATATTTCGGCTCATCCCCCGCTGCCATCGCGCGGGCGCCGAAGCCGAGCACCGCGCCCCCGGGCGCGATCAGAGGCACCATGAGCCGGCCTCGGAACCAGTCGTAGAGCCCTTCCGATCCGCCGGGACGAGTGCTCTGACCTTCGCGCCGCGCGGCAAGGCGCGCCTCGATCAGCGTCACCTCGTTGAAACGGCCGGCCAGCCGCTTCACCAGGTTTTCCCAGCCGGAAGGAGCCAGCCCGAGCCGGAACGCGCGCTTCGTCTCATCGGTGATGCCGCGCCCTTCGAGATAGGCGCGAGTCTGGGCCCCGATCGCGGGATCCCCGAGCCACTGCTCGTACGCAGTGGCCGCCGCCTCGAGCGCTTCGAGCAAGGGCGTCCGCGCGCTGCGCTCGCCGGCGCGCCGCTCGGGCACCGGGATGTTCGCGCGCCGGCTGAGCAGCTCGACCGCATCGAGGAATCCCACCTTCTCCATCTCCTGGACGAACTTGAAGACGTCGCCTCCCGCCTTGCAGCTGAAGCAGTGATAGAACTGACGCTCGGCGTTCACCGAGAACGACGGCGTCTTCTCCTTGTGGAACGGGCAAAGCCCGACCCAGTTCCGTCCGACCCTTTTCAGCGGAACGGTTTCCCCGATCACTTCGACGATGTCGCTGGCGGATCGAACGCGCTCGACCCAGTCGTCCGACATGCGCGCGCCCACGCTCCCCGCTGCGCTCCCGCTTCTTCCCATCGCGCCGCTCATCGGAGGGTCGCCACGGTCGCACCGCGGCCGCCCTCGTTCCCGGCCCCCAGCCGCTGCGCGGCCACCTGCGGATGCTCGCGCAGGTGACGCTCCACCGCCGCGCGCAGCACACCGCGGCCGATGCCATGGACCACCCGGATCTCGGTGAGTCCCGCCACCACCGCCCGATCCAACCCCGTATCCACCGTGCGCAACGCCTCGTCGACCTCCATACCGCGCACGTCGATCTCGAGCGGAGGCGCGTCGTCCGAGGCCCACGTCGCCGCGCTCCTTCCGCTCGGTCGCCTCTCCGCTGCTTCGCCCGCCGGAGCGAGCCGGCTCACGTGGCTATGGATCTTCCAGCTGCCGCGCTGCAGCACCACCTTGCCCTCGGCGTCCGGCGTGCTCACCACATCCGCCTCGACTCCAAGGTCGGTGACGCGCACGCGCCGCCCCACATCGACCGAGGCGAGCGACTCGCGCGGCGCCTCGGGCCCCGCGGCGCGCTCGGCCTCGCGCTCGAGCGCCTCGACCTCGCGCTCGACCTTACCGATCTCCGCCTTGAGTGCCTCACCCGGCATGCGTGACTTGTCCGCCCGGCGCGCCTCGCGCTGAACCGTCTGCCACAGCTCGCGCGCATGCGAGAGCAGGACCTCGCTCTCGCGCGTCAGGCGCCGGCGCAGATCGTTCAGAGTCTGGTGCGCATGCCCGGCGGCGTTGCGATGGCCCTCCGCCTCGGCCTCGGCCGTAGCCCGCGCCGCGCCCAGCGCCTCGGTCTCCTCGATCATCTCGCGGCGCGTCGCATGCAGGTCCCCGATCAGGCGCTCGAGCGCGCGCGACTCCTCGGAGGTCATGGCCTGCGCGCGCGCCAGCACCGCCGCGGGGAATCCGAGGCGCGCGGCGACATCCAGCGCATGACTTGCGCCCGGCACTCCCGGCACGAACCGGAAGCGTGGAGTCATGGTCGCGACATCGAACTCGAGTGAACCGTTGACCACTCCCCGAACCTCCCCCGCCACCCGCTTGAGACTCCCCAGATGCGTCGTCACCACACCCCACGCGCCATGCGCGGCAAAGTGCTCGACCAGTGCGCGCCCGAGCGCCGCGCCCTCTTCGGGATCCGTCCCCGCCCCGAGCTCGTCGCACAGCAGCAGGCTCGCGGGGCCTGCCTTTTCTGCCATGGCCCCCAGCGTCTGCAGGTGGGCGGCGAACGTCGACAGCCCGCGATCCACCGACTGCTCGTCTCCCAGATCCACCAGGATGGTCTCGATCTCGGGCACCGCGCTGCCTTCGCCGGCCGGGACCGGCAGCGCGCTGTGCGCGAGCGCGACCGCGAGCCCGACCGTCTTGAGCAGCACGGTCTTGCCGCCCATGTTCGGTCCGCTCACCAGCAGCAGGCGGGCACCACCCTCGAGTGTCACATCCAGCGGCACCAGCGCGGCCCGCCGCTCGCCCATCGCCAGCAGCGGATGGCGTGCGCCGGTGAGATGCAGCCGCGCGCCGCCCGGTGTCAGGGCAATCGCCAAGACTTCACGCGCCCACCGCGCCCGCGCACGCAGCGAGTCCAGCGCGACCAGTCCCGCTTCGAGCGCCCCCAGCGCTTCGGACTGGCCGAGCACAGCGTCTGCCAGCTCGCGCAGCACACGGCGCTCCTCCTCGAGCGCGGTCGCGCGCAGCTCGAGCAGGTGGTTGTTGGCCTCGCACATCTCGAGCGGCTCGACGAACAGCGACTGCCCGCTGCCCGACACGTCGTGCACGATCCCGCGCCGGCGCGGGAAGCCCGCGGCCGGGATGAGCGCCACGAAGCGGTCCGCATGCCGGGTCACGAACGCGCTCTCTCCGAAACCGTGCGCCCATTTGGTCAGCCGCTGCTCGAGCGCGCGCTCGTCGCGCGCCAGCGCCGAGCGCGCCTTTGCCAGAGCCGGGGATGCCTTGTCGCTGACCCGTCCATCCGGCTCGAGCGCCAGCGCAAGACGCGCACGCAGCGGTTCCAGAACCGGCAATCCCGCCACCTGCTCGGCCAGCCGCGGAAATCGCTCCGGCGCCACCTCTTCCCACAGCGCGCGCGTTTCGCGTCCGGCCTCGAGCCACTCCAGCACACCGAGCAGCGCCTGCCCATCCAGAGGCTCGTGCGAGTCCCGATCGAGCGCGGTCGCGAGCGACCCGCGGGCTGTCCGGCACCATTCGCCGCTCTCGGCGGTGCGGCGAATCGCCTCGCCCAGCGCCTCGATCTCGCGGTTGCGCAATGCGCGGTCGGCAATCGGGCGCCAGGCGGCGAGCCGGGCGCGCGCGCCGTCGCTCTCCGCGAACGCCGCGACCGCCGCGGTCACCCGCGGATACTCGAGTACGGACAGGGAATGGTCGTCCAAGATGTTCTCGCGGAACGCCCGGAGAGAAGCGCTCGTCAGGAAGGACGCACGGACGGGCCGAGTCGCCGCTCCGCCGTTAGGAAGCGTTGCTTCAACCACCGGCTGCCCGGGAAATAGGAATCCCCTGCCGTGCACAGCCACTCGCCGCCGGAAAGCAGCACCGGCGTTGCGCTGGCGCGCGCCACCCAGCGCGTGCCCTCTCGCGGCAGTGGCGCGAGCAACGCGATCAGCACCAGCGCGGCACACAGGATCACACCAACCGCGGCGCCCACCGCGAATCCAAGCAGCCGGTCCAGCCACCCGAGCGGAGATTCCTTCACTGCCTCGGCCAGCAGACCGCCCCACCACTGGAACAGGGAAGCGAGCGCCAGGCCGCCGAGCGCCGCGACGAGCCAGCGCAGGACCCAAAACACCACAGCGGGCCGGGCACCCTGCCAGTGCAAACCGACCCACTGTGAAATCCAGCCAGCCGCCCAGAGCCCAGACAGGAGGCCCAGGAGTGTGAAGACCTGGAGGACCGAGCCGCGGAAAACCCCGCGGATCGCGAACAGCAGGACCAGAGCGAGAAGCACCCAGTCCAACGAGGTCATGACGGGACGGAAGTCCAGTTCCGCTAGTTCTCCTGGGTGCGCCGCGCCAGATTCTTTCGCTTTGCGGCGTTCAGTTTGCGCTTGCGGCGTTCGCTCGGCTTCTCGAAGTGTTGATGCCGTCGCAGATCCGCCATGATGCCGGCCTTTTCACACTTCTTCTTGAATCGTCGCAGGGCGCTTTCGAAGGACTCGCCGTCCTTCACCCTGATTCCGGGCAAGAAATCACCCCTCTCTGCCCTTGCAGTATGTAGTTGCCATCAAATGGAGAACGCGCCCGGGGAATTCGTGGGCGCGGATTTCGCAAAGGCAGTCTATGGCCGCCCCGGAGAATCGTCAAGGCCCTCAGGGGGATTGGGCGCCCTTAGTCCGCTCCCATCGCCCACCAGGCGGCCCAGGCCAGCGCCGCGGTCTCGCACCTCAACCTGTTGCTGCCAAGCTTCATGGGCTGAAACCCCGAGTCCCTGGCCCGCCACTGCTCCTCCGGCTCCAAACCCTCGGCAGGACCAATCAGCCCGATCGAAGCGGAGCCGCGCGCGGGCGGCTGAGCCGGCGCTGTCCCCTCCGGATCGGCCAGGAAGCAGACCGCGCCGAGCGGCGGGGGCGGGATTACTGCCAGTCGGATCGGCGGGCGAATCTCGAGGAGCCATGTGCCTCGCGACTGCCTCAGCCCCGCGAGCGCGAGCCGGCGCCAGCGCTCCACCCTGCGATCGAAGCTCTTCCACTCGGCGCGCGCGCAGTCGATCGGCTGGAGCGCATCCACGCCGAGCTCGGCCAGCTTCTCGACCAACCAGTCCGCGCGCTGCCCCTCGGGCGCGCCGCACCAGACTTGGGCCCGGCGTTCGCGAGACCTCTGCTCCAGCTTCTCGATCTCGACCTCGACGCGCCTGCCGACCGTGATGAGCACAGCCTGGGCGAGCGAGCCACGGCCGTCGGTGAGCGCGATGCGCTCGCCGACGCGCACCCGACACACACGCGCAAGGTAGTGGCTCTCGTCCGCATCGAGTGTGTTGTGCGCGCCCGGCTCGCCGAGCTCGGCGGCGTAGACGTGCGAGGGCGCGGCGTCAGCCGGCAAAGCGCTCTCCGGCGCGATCGACCATCGGCTTCGCGGGGCGCGGAGGCTTGAAGTTCTCGGAAGCCCCGAGCTCTTCGAGATGCCGCTTCTCGGCGCTGCTCACCTTGGACGGCACCCAGATGCGAATGTGCGCGTGAAGGTCGCCGGTTCCGCCGCGCAATCCCGGCAGACCCTTGCCCCGTACGCGCACCACGTGTCCGCTCTGCGTGCCCGCCGCCACCTCGACCATGAGGCGCCCGCCGGTGAGGCCCGACATCTCCACTTTCCCGCCCAGGGTCGCGGTCACGACGTTGACCGGCACCTCGACGTGAAGATCGTCGCCCTCGCGATCGAACACCGGATGCGGCCTCTCCTCGATCAACACGATCAGATCGCCGGGCGGACCATTACGTGGACCCGCATCGCCCATGCCGCGCAGCGGAATGAAATTGCCGTTCGAGACCCCGGGCGGAACCTTGACCGACAGGGTATCGCTCTCGCTCACCCTGCCCTCTCCGCCACAGGTCTTGCAGCGGTCCTTGATCACGCGACCCTCGCCGTGACAGCGCGGGCAGCTCGAGACGTTCACGAACTGACCGAAGATGGACTGCTGCACGCGGCGCACCTGGCCGCGGCCGTGACACTGCGTGCACTCGCTCTCGCCTTCTCCGCCCTTGCCCTGGCAGGTGGCGCAGGCGCGCAGGTGCTTGACCCGGATCTTCTTCTCGACTCCGGTCGCGACCTCTTCGAGCGTGAGCTTGAGTCGTACCTGGAGGTCGTCCCCGCGATGCGGTCCGCGGACGGAACGTCCACTGCCTCCGCCCGAGAACAGGTCGCCGAATCCGCCCGGCTCGCCGCCGAAGTCGCGCATGAATGCGCGCAGCGCATCCGCCAGGTCGAAGCCGCTCGGATCGAAGCCCTGCGCTCCGGAGCCGGTGGCGGCGTGGCCGAACCGGTCGTAGGCCGAGCGCTTGTCCGAATCGCGCAGCACCTCGTAGGCCTCGGTGGCTTCCTTGAACTTCAGCTCCGCCTCTTTCTCGCCGGGATTGCGGTCGGGATGGAATTCGAACGCGATCCTGCGGTACGCCTTCTTGATTTCTTCCTCGGTGGCGGTGCGCGCGATGCCGAGCACTTCGTAGTAATCGCGACGCACCATCTAGAGACCGCCCTGCCTGCGCGCTACAACGACCCGCGCCGGGCGAAGCGCACGATCGCCGCGCCGGTATCCCTTGAGCGCCACCTGGACGACGTGGCCCGGCTCGACGCCCTCGGGCGGCTCGACCTCGAGCAGCGCCTCGTGGAAGTTGGGATCGAAGCGCTCGCTGACCGGATTGAGGACCGTCACGCCCTGACGCGCGAGATATTCGTTCAGGCGGTTCGCGACCAGCTGAACGCCCTGGACGTGGGCGTCTGGGGCCTTCGCCGCAAGCGAAGCCTCGATCGCGCGCTCGAGGTCGTCGAGCGCGGCGATGATCTCGAGCATGACGCGCTCTTCCGAAGAGCGGCGAGTTTCCTCGAGGTCGCGCTGCGCCCGCCGGCGATAGTTCTGAAGCTCGGCCTCGGCGCGCAGCCAGCGGTCCTTGAACTCAGGCGACGTGGCGCCCGCGGATTCCGCCGCTTCGGGCTCTCCGATCGTCGCGCCTTCTCCCAGAGGAAGTTCGAGCGCGGCCTCGGTGGATTCTTCGGATCGGGCTGCGGGCGCCGGATCCTGGCGGCCGGGATGTTCGGAACTGCGTTTCACCACGTCAGTCTCCATGAATGAAGTTTGCGCTGATCTCCAGGCGGTGAACTCAGGACTGAAGGATGTCGGCCACGCGGCTGCCCACCGCATCCACCACCGCGAGCGCCCGGGCGTAGTCCATGCGTCGCGGGCCCAGCACGCCGACCGCGCCCCGCACCGCGCCCGGCAGCGGATAGCTGACCAGGCTCAGGCCCGACAGCGCACGCGACTCATCGACGTCGACGCGCACCGCGACCTGACCCTCGACGCCGGTCGCCATCAGGCGATTGATCGGCTGGCCGGTTTCGACCACCTGCAGCACGGAGCCGAGCCGGCCGTGGCCGGTGAACTCGGGCTGTCGCGCCATGTGCACGACGCCTGCGCTGAACAGCGGCGTCGAGGCGGGCTGGCTCCAGCTCGCCGCGGCCGCGCGAACCACGAGACGCACCGCACTGCCGCGTACCAGCTCGGGATCGTGAGCCAGCCGATCGCGCACCTCGGCGAGCGAGCGACCGACCAGCCGTTCGCGCAGCACCGAGCACACCTCGGCGAGCGCGCCGCGCTCGAGCGGAGTCTCGAGCTCGAGCACCAGCGTTCGCACCGAGCCCGGTCCGAGATCCAGCACCATCACTGCGCGGCGCTCATCCAGCGCCTCGAGGTCGATGCCGCTCAGGCGCTCCTCTTCGAGCGCATCCGCATGTGCCAGGCCCAGCTGATGGGTGAAGGTCGAGAGCAGGCGGGACGCCTCGTGCAGCAGCACCTCGACGTCGCGCGCCGAGCGCACCAGGGTGCGGTCGATCTCTTCGATCAGCTCGCGGCCGAGGGCCGCGGGAGCCAGCAGCGTCCGGACGAAATAGCCGTAGCCCGCGCCACTCGGCACCCGTCCGGCCGCGGCGTGGGCGCGCTCGAGCAGCCCGAGGCCCTCGAGCTCGGCCAGCTCGCCGCGGATGCTGGCGGCGGAAAGCGGGATGTCTCCTTCACGCGCGAGCGCCTCGGATCCGACCGGGCGCGCCGTGGCCGCATGCAGCTCGACCAGCGCCGCGAACACGCGACGCTGGCGATCGCTGAGGTCCGGATCTTCCGGGGTCAGATGGCCGGGAAAGGCGGGCTGGGACATGGCGAGGGAATTATGCGGTCCGCACGCGCGCTGTCAACCCGGCGGCGGCGATCCGCGCCTCGATCCAGGCGATCACATCATCGGCCATGAAGCGCATCCGGGGCGGAACCCGGACACCTCCCGGCGTTCGCTCGAGGCGTCCGACCGCGCACGCGGCGTCAAAGGCTCCGGAATATTCGCGCTCGATCTCGGCGCGGCCGGTCGGGTCCAAGTCCGCGAAGCGCAAGCCGGTCCCCAGCCGCAGCGCCAGCATGACCGTCTCGGCGGTGCGCGACTCGGCAGTCTCCCTCTCGCGCTCGGCCTCTCCTCTTCCGCCACGCTCGAGCGAGTCCGCCCAGTGCGCGAGCGCGTACTGGTTGCCGTAGCGCTCGCCGTGGAGGAGACCGTGGGCGGATGGGCCGAGCCCGACGTAGGGCCGGCGCAGCCAGTACACCAGATTGTGCCGGGCCTCCGCGCCCAGCCGGCAGAAGTTCGAGGTCTCGTAGGCGCCGAGCCCGGTGCGCGCGGCGCGCTCGGTGAGCCATTCATAGAGGTCGGCCTGCACCTCGGGCTCGGGCAGCTGCGCCCGGCCGGCCAGCGCGGCGTCGCCGAGCCGAGTGCCCGGCTCCGGGATGAAGCAGTACGCGGAGAGATGCTCGATCCCGCACTCGAGCGCGCGATCCACACTCTGCTCCCACGTCGCCTGCGAATGACCCGGAAAGCCGTACATGAGATCCAGCGACAGCCGATCAAAGCCGAACTCGCGCGCCAGGGCGATCGCCTCGGGCGGCCGCCCGGCGGGATGGACGCGCCCAAGCATGCGGAGCTCGTCCGGATCGAAGCTCTGCGCCCCCATCGAGAGCCGGTTCACGCCGGCCGAGGCCCACGCTTCGAGCAGGGCCGGGCGCACCGACTCGGGGTTCGCCTCGAGTGTGATCTCGGCATCGGGCTCGACCGTGAAGTGATTCGCGAGCAGGCTCCACACCTGCCTGAAGCGACGCGCGGGAATCGCCGATGGAGTGCCGCCGCCGAAGAACACTGAGCTGAAGCGCAGGTCCGCCGCATCCACGGCACGGAGTGCGACCTCGCGCTCGAGCGCGGCGAACCAGCGCTCGACCGCAGCCGACGAGCGCTCGCCGCTCGAGAAATCGCAATAGGTGCAGCGCGACGCGCAGAACGGGACGTGGAGGTAGAGCCCGACCCGCGCCCGGTCGCGAGAGTCGACGCACGGCCCGTCGACCGCGGCCTGATCGCGAACGCTCCGGGAACCCGGCAGCGGCGCTTTGCGAACCGCGGTCACGGCTCCCGCGCTCAGTGGATTGGCTGGAAGATACGGTTCCATCGAGGCCAGTTCTTTTCCTTGTCCCACGACCAGTAGAGGAACATCGCCCGTCCCTTGACCAGGTCCATCTTGAGCGTGCCCCAGTAGCGGCTGTCGTTCGAGTTGTCGCGATTGTCGCCCATCATGAACAGCTCGTCCGGATTGATCGTGAACGGGCCGTAGTTGTCGCGGAAGTCGTAACCCGCCGGGCGAATGTTCGGGTCCTTGTGCACCGCGTACGGTTCGACCAGCGGAACGCCATCGATGCTCACTTTCTTGTCGTGGACCTCGATGGTCTGTCCGCCGGTTCCGATGCAGCGCTTGATGAAATCCTGGCTCGGGTTCTGCGGGAACTGGAACACGATCACATCGCCGCGCTTCGGCTGGCGCAGACCCGGCAGCCGGATGTGGGTGAAGGGAATCTTGGGTCCGTACTCGAACTTGTTGACGAACAGAAAATCCCCGACCAGCAGAGTGTCGAGCATGGACTCCGATGGAATGCGAAACGCCTGAATGACGAAAGCCCTGAGGAACAGGGTGAGCACCAGCGCCCACAGTGACGCCTCGACGTATTCACGCAGGGTGGATCTTTTTGCCGGCATGGATCTCCTCGCCTATCGCTCGACTTTGAGCACCGCCAGGAATGCCTCCTGCGGCACCTCGACCGTTCCGATCTGCTTCATACGTCGTTTGCCTTCCTTCTGTTTCTCGAGCAGCTTGCGCTTGCGGGTGATGTCACCGCCATAACACTTCGCGATCACGTTCTTGCGCATCGCGCCCAGCGTCTCGCGGGCGACGATCTTGCCGCCGATCGCGGCCTGGATCGCCACCTGGAACATCTGTTTCGGAATCAGCTCCTTGAGCTTGGAACACAGCGCGCTCCCGTAGGAGAACGCCTTGTCACGGTGCACGATCGCGGAGAGCGCATCCACCGGCTCGCCGTTCAGCATGATGTCGAGCTTGACCACGTCCGCTTCCTGATATCCGTTGAATTCGTAGTCGAGCGAGGCATACCCGCGCGACACCGATTTCAGCTTGTCATAGAAGTCGAGCACGATCTCGCCGAGGGGCAGCCGGTACGCCACCCGCACGCGCTTCTCCTCGAGATGCACCATGTCCACGAATACCCCGCGGCGCTCCTGACACAACTTCATGATGTTTCCGAGGTAGTCGGTCGGCGTGACCACGTGCGCCAGCACCATTGGCTCCTCCACCGCCTCGATGTTCTGCGGCGGCGGCATCTGGCTCGGATTGTCCACCTTGAGCAGCTCGCCGTTGGTGAGCAGCGCGTGGTATTCCACGCTCGGCGTGGTCGCGATCAGGTCGATCTGGAATTCGCGACGCAGCCGCTCCTGCACGATCTCGAGGTGAAGCAGGCCGAGGAAGCCGCAGCGAAATCCGAATCCGAGCGCCACCGAGGTCTCGGGCTCGTACATCAGCGCCGCGTCGTTCAGGCGCAACTTGGAGAGCGCCTCCTTGAGCGACTCGTACTGCTCGGCCTCGATCGGGTAGAGACCGGAGAAAACCATCGACTTGGTCTCGCGGAATCCATGGAGCGGTACCACCTCGGTCTCGCCGGCGGCGGCGATCGTGTCGCCGACCCGCGCGTCGGCGACGCTCTTGATCCCGGCCACGATGTAGCCCACCTGCCCAGCGTGCAGCTCGGGCTGGGCCTCGAGCTTGAGACGCAAGGTTCCGACCTCGGTCACTTCGTACTCGCCGCCGGTGAACAGGAAGCGGATCCGGTCTCCGATACGCACGCGCCCGTCCACCACCCGCACCACACACACCACCCCGCGATACTGATCGAATTTCGAGTCGAACAGCAGCGCCCGCAGCGGCGCATCCGGAGCGCCCGTGGGCGGCGGGACGTCGGCGATGACGCGCTCGAGCAGCTCCTCGACGCCCATCCCGGTCTTGGCGCTGATCCGGCACACGTGCTCGGCCGGAATCCCGGTCACGTGCTCGATCTCGAGCGCGATGTCGTCCGGGCGCGCCGCCGGCAGATCGACCTTGTTGATCGCGCCGACGATCGAGAGGTTCTGATCCTTGGCGAGGAAGTAATTCGAGAGGGTCTGCGCTTCGATTCCCTGCGAGGCGTCCACCACCAGGATCGCGCCCTCACAGGCCGCGAGACTGCGCGAGACTTCGTACGTAAAGTCCACGTGGCCCGGCGTGTCGATCAGGTTGAGCTCGTAGGTGATGCCGTCTCTCGCCTTGTATTCCATGGCGATCGCGTGCGACTTGATCGTGATGCCCTTCTCGCGCTCGAGATCCATGTCGTCCAGCACCTGCGCCTTCATCTGCTGCGGCGTCAGGGTGTGGGTGATCTCGAGCAGGCGATCCGCCAGCGTGCTCTTGCCGTGATCGATGTGCGCGACGATGCAGAAATTACGGATGTTGCTCAGCCTGGAGTCGCTCAAAAGTGCCACCCGATCGAGAGTCGCACCCGTGAGGTGTCATCGAACCCCTCGGGCAGCGCCGGATCCTTCTTGAATTCCACGTCGAAGTTGCGGAAATGCGCGTCCACGTACGCGTCGAGCAGGGAGTAGGTCAGCGCTCCCGCCAGCAGCCACTGGCGCCCGATGTAACGGTCGAGCCGGGCATTGTACTCGCTGATGGCCGCCGCCTCCCGCGCATTGTCGTTCGCGGCGCGCGCCTCGGCCACCTGCTGGTTGATGCGCTCGAGATCGCGCCGGTCTCGAATCAGATTCGAGCCCATCCAGACCTCGAGCCCGGCGAAGCCCGCCGCCTTGAACCAGGCGCGATTGTGCAGCTGGCCCCAGCCCGGCAGCACCAGCGAGCGCAGCATCACCATGCGCGGCTGCTCGAACAGGGGGATGCGAGGCGCCAGCGCGGCGGTCGAGTCGGAAACCACTGCGATCCGGGCGCTGTCCGCCGCGGCGGGCGTCGACGCATCCGCGAGCGGCGCGGACCGTGCCGGCGCTGCGCCCGCCGCGAGCGAGGCGGCGAGCGTGAGCGCGAACAGTGGCGGGAACGTGTGGGAATCGAACCCACCTCGGACGCTCTTAACGCCCGACCGCGGGATTTGAAGTCCCCGGAGTCCACCAGAACCCATGCGTTCCCGCATCGACATCTTCTTCATCGCGCGCGGCTCAGGCGCGCTCGAGTTCGACGGCGCGCTCGGTGCGGGCGATCGCAACTCCGGCCTCGACGTGCCACACCCGCGAACGCGAGAGCGCCGCGCGAAACGCCGCGGCGCGCTTGGACGGAATCGCGATCAGCAGGCCGCCCGAAGTCTGCGGATCGTAGAGCGCGAGTCGGATCGGCTCGGGAGTCTCTCCCTCACGCACTTTCGTCCCATAGAACTGCCGGTTGCTCGCCAGGCCGCCGGGCGCGACTCCTTTTGCAACGAGTTCGAGCACGCGCGGCATGAACCAGCCGGGCGCCGGGTTCAGCCGCAGTGTCACTCCGCTCGCCTCGGCAACCTGGGTCGCATGGCCAAGCAGTCCAAAGCCGGTCACGTCGGTGGCCGCGCGCGCGCCGAACTCGACCGCGGCTTCCGACGCCCGCCGGTTGAGCGCGGTCATGGAGCGCGTCAGGCGCCTCGCCCCCGCGGGCTCGAGCATTCGGCGCTTGAGCGCGGTCGAAAGGATGCCGGTGCCGAGCGGCTTGGTCAGGAACAGCCGATCGCCGCGCCGCACGCCCGAGTTGGTGAGAAGGCGCCGGCGCTGCACGGTTCCGGTGACGCTGTAGCCGAACTTGAGCTCGGGATCCTTGACGCTATGCCCGCCAATGATGCTCACCCCCGCTTCGCGCATCTTGTCCTGACCGCCATGCAGGATCTCGCGCACCGTCCCCGCGGGCAGCCCGGACTCCGGCACGCACAGCACGGCCAGCGCGGTGAGCGGCGCGCCACCCATGGCGTACACGTCGCTCAGCGAGTTCGCCGCCGCCACCTGACCGAAGTCATAGGGGTCGTCCACGACCGGGGTGAAGAAATCCACGGTCTGCACGAGCGCGCTTCCGCGCCCGAACGCAAACACCCCCGCATCGTCCAGGGTGGACTGGTCGACCAGCACGCGCCGATCCTTCTTCATCGCGGGCAGCCCATCCAGGGCTTGGCGCAGGTCCGCCGGACCCAGTTTGGAGGCTCAACCCGCACAGGCCACCTGCGCGGTGAGGCGCACCTCGATGCGACGCCGCCCGTTCACGCGCGAAGCTCTCGCCGGCACGATGGGCTCAGAGATCCCGCCCCACCGCCACCGCGTCGATCTCGACCCGCGCTCCCTTGGGCAGGCCGGCGGCGGCGATCGTGGTGCGCGCCGGAGGGTCGACCGCGAAATGCCGGCCGTACACCTGATTCATCGCCTGGAAATCCGCCATGTCCACCAGGTACACCGTGGTCTTGACTACGTCGGCGAGGGTGAGTCCGGCGCCGCGCAGCACCGCGCTCAGATTCTGCAGCACGCGCTCGGTCTGGGCCGCGGTGTCCGCGCCCACTAGCTCGCCGCTCGCGGGATCGAGGGCGACCTGTCCCGAGGTGAACACCAAACGGTTGCCGCCGTGCAGCCGGACGACCTGCGCCTGACTGTACGGGCCGATCGCCTTGGGCGCATCGGCCACCTGGAGCGGAGTCTTCACGAGTCCTCCCTGACCCTCTATTCGACCGTGACGCTCTTGGCCAGGTTGCGTGGCTGGTCCACGTCGCACCCGCGCATCACCGCGACGTGATACGCGAGCAGCTGGAGCGGGATCGCCGAGAGCATGGGCTGGAGCATGGGCAGCGTCTGCGGAATGTAGATGACGTGGTCGGCCCGTGACGCCACGTCCCGGTCGCCTTCGCTGGCGATCGCGATGATGCGCCCGCGGCGCGCGCGCACCTCCATCATGTTGCTCATCACCTTGTCGTACGCGCCGTCGCGCGGGCACAGGAACACGACCGGCATGTTTTCGTCGATCAGCGCGATCGGCCCGTGCTTCATCTCGGCCGCAGGATAGCCCTCGGCATGGATGTACGAAATCTCCTTCAGCTTGAGCGCGCCCTCGAGCGCGACCGGGAAGTTGTACCCACGTCCCAGGTAGATGAAGTTGTTGCGCTGTCCGTACTGCTCGGCGATCGCCTTCACCGCATCGCTGCGCTCGAGGATGCTTTCGATCTTGCCCGGGATCGAGTCCAGCTCGCGCGCCACCTCGATCCCGGTCTCGGTCGACATCGAACGCTGCCGCCCGAGAGAAAGAGTCAGCAGCGAGAGCACCGCGACCTGGCTGGTGAACGCCTTGGTGGAAGCCACCCCGATCTCGGGCCCGGCATGGATGTAGACGCCGCCGTCCGATTCGCGCGCGATCGTCGAGCCCACCACGTTGACGATGCCGAGCGCCTTGGCGCCCTTGCGCTGCGCCTCGCGCATCGCGGCCAGCGTGTCCGCAGTTTCCCCAGACTGCGAGATCACCAGCACCGTGGTGCCCTCGCGCACGATCGGATTGCGGTAGCGGAATTCCGAGGCGTACTCGACCTCGACCGGGATGCGCGCGTGCTCCTCGATCATGTATTCACCGATCAGGCCCGCATGCCACGAGGTGCCGCACGCGAGGATGATCAGCCGGCGGATGTCGCGCATCTCATCGACCGTCATGTTGAGCCCACCCAACCGGGCCAGGCCCTCGGCGGTGTTGAGCCGGCCGCGCATCGCGTTGCGCACCGAGTCGGGCTGCTCGAAGATCTCCTTGAGCATGAAATGCTCGAAGCCGCCCTTTTCGATCTGGGTCAGGTCCCACTCGACTTCATGCACCGCCTTGTCGACCGGCTCGAGCGCGATGGTCGCGGTGTGGAATCCGTCCGGGGAAAGCACCGCCATCTCGCCGTCGTCCAGATACACCACCTGGCGGGTGTGCTCGACGATCGGCGCGACATCCGAGCCGAGGAAGTACTCGCCGTCGCCGATCCCCACCACCAGCGGGCTGCCCTTGCGGGCGCCGACGATGGTGCCGGGCTCCTGCTCGCACATCACGGCGATGCCGTAGGTTCCTTCGACGTCGGCCAGCGCCCGGCCCACCGCCCGCTCGAGCTTGATGCCGCGCTTCAAGTACTTGCCGACCAGATGGGTCAGCACCTCGGTGTCGGTGTCGGTATGGAAGTGGTGGCCTTCAGCCTCGAGCGCACTCTTCAGGACCGAATAGTTCTCGATGATTCCGTTGTGCACCAGCGCGACCTTGCCCGATTCATCGACGTGGGGATGGGCGTTCTTGTCGTTGGGCTCGCCGTGCGTCGCCCACCGGGTGTGAGCGATGCCGCTCGTTCCCGACGGATTGTCCTTGGAGAGGCGCGCCTCGAGCTGGCGGATCTTGCCGGCGGCCTTGATCACCCGAAGGTGGCCGTTGCTCTGAACCGCGACGCCTGCCGAGTCGTAGCCTCGATACTCGAGACGCTTGAGCCCTTCCACCAGGATCGGTAGGCACTGCCTCTGGCCGACGTACCCGACGATGCCGCACATGCCGCCTGCTTCCTCCCCTTCAGGACGCCGCTTGGAGCGCCCGGTCCGCCTGCTCGATCAGCGCTCGTGTGCGATCTGCGGACCGTGACTCGGCGATCAGCCGGACGACCGGCTCGGTGCCCGAAGCGCGGACGTGGATCCACTCGTCGTTACCACTGAAGTGCAGCCCGTCGCTGGCGTCGGCTTCGAGCGTCGCGAACGACGTGCGCAGTCGCGAGGCGGCGCGCTCCCAGGGTTCCGCCGGCTTCGCGATCTTGGCCTTCACCATCACGTAGCGCGGCAGCGCATCCGCCAGCGCGCGCAGCGTGGAACCGCCCGAAACCGCCTGAGCGACCAGTGCCACCGCCACCAGCCCGTCGCGCCCGTAGTGCGCGGCCGGGAGGATCATGCCGCCGTTGCCTTCCCCTCCCGCGACCGCGCCATGCGCGCGCATGCCGGCCACAACGTGAGCCTCTCCGACCGGTGTCCGGTGGAGTGGAACCCCGAAGCGGGAGCAAACCGCGTCCAATATACGGGACGTCGAGAGGTTTGTCACCACCGGCCCCGGTCGCCGGGCGAGCACCACCTGCGTGCCCAGCGCGACCGTGTACTCCTCCCCGAGCGGCACCCCAAGGTGGTCCACGAATGCCGCGCGATCCGCGTCGGGATCGAGCGCGACTCCGAAGTCGGCGCGCTGGCGCCGGACCTCTTCTGCGAGCGCTCCCAGGTTCTCGGCCAGCGGCTCCAGCTCGCGGGTGAACCGCCCGGTCGGCTCGCAGTCCAGCTCGATCGCCTCGATGCCGAGCGCATGCAGCAGGCGCGGCACCGCGATCCCACCGACGCTCGCACAGCCGTCCACCACCACGCGCAGGTTGCGCGCCGCGATCGCCTTGCGGTCGAGGAACTCCAACCCAAGCACGCGCTCGAGGTGCCATTCCAGCGCGCCTTGCTCCGTGCGCTCCTGCCCGAGTCGATCGAAAGCCACCCACAGGTCGCGCCGCGCTTCGAACCTCTCGCGCACCCGCATGCCTTCTTCCAGGCCCAGGAACTCGCCGCGCGCCGAGAGAAACTTGAGCGCGTTCCACTGCGCGGGATTGTGACTCGCCGTGATGATCACTCCGCCCGCGGCGTGAAGATGCTCGACCGCGATCTGGGTGGCGGGAGTGGTGGCCAGCCCGACGTCGACCACGTCGCGCCCCGCGGCGGTCAAGCCGGCCACGACCGCTCGATACATCATCGGACCGGAGATCCGCGCGTCGCGGCCCACCACGATCGCACCGTCCAAAGGGCGCTCGCGCGCGAATGCGGCGGCGAAGTCCGTCACGATCGGAGGCGTGAGCGACTCGCCGACGATGCCACGGATGCCCGCGACGCTGATCATCAGAGGAGCGCTCATATGGATTCCACGCGGGCAACCGGGGCGGCGAAGCCACGCGACCATGGACAGGACAATGATTTGGACACGATTCCGGGCATTCTGGGGGATGACGGGAGAACGCGTCAACGCGATGAGTGCTGAAATCAGCCCGCAGCCTTTGATAAGCTTGACCGCGTTGGCGAGGCCGCAGCGCGGCATCCATCCGGAGGCGCAATCATGCGTCGATCACTCGGATCCTTCCTGCTCGCAATTCTTCTCGCGACACCCGCTCTCGCACAGCTGCCCCCGACCTACATCACCTCGTGGGGAAGTGCAGGGACCGGCCCCGGTCAATTCCAGCCTCCGTTCTATGTCGCTACCGACGCGGCTGGCCAGGTGTATGTCTTCGATACGGGGAGAGTTCAGATCTTTACCGGTGACGGAGTATTCCTGTCGCAATGGACAACTCAGACCCCCTCTCCCTCGCCATCGGGTATCGCTGTCGACGGACTCGGACGCGTTCATCTCCTCCTATGGAACTACCCCACCACGAGTCACGAGGTCTACACGGCCGGAGGCGCATACGTCGGGACCTACGGCGGCACCCCTGGGCAGGGTTGCGAGTGCTCGCTCCACGCCAACGGAATCGCGGCGGGCTCGAACGGTGAGTCGTTCATGACACTGTGGGGGTATTTCCAAGCGGTCGGTCAACCCGTCAGAAATGATGTCGCGCAAGTTGTGCACTCGCTCTCTCCAGGTGGCGGAGCTTCGTGGGGAAGCGCGGGTAGCGGGCCGGGGCAGTTGACGGAGCCGAACGGTGTCGGTGTCGATGCGGCAGGATTCGTGTACGTCACCGACAACCGCACGATCCGAGTACAGAAGTACACGAGCGACGGCATGTTCATCACACAATGGGGAGCTTCCGGACCCGGCGGAACGCAGGCCTACAATTCCTGGCAGATCGCGGTCGGGTCGGACGGTCACGTCTATACCTTCACCCTTGGAGCCTCGCAGATTCAGGAATTCACCAGCGATGGGGCATTCCTGGGTCGCTGGGGCTCCCCTGGCAGCGGACCGGGGCAGTTCTCATTCGTTTATGGGATTGCCGTCGACGGTCAGGGGAACATCTTCGTGGCGGACGATGGCAACGGCCGCATCCAGAAGTTCGGACCGACTCCCACGCCCACCGTTCGCAGCAGCTGGGGCCGCCTCAAGTCCATCTACCGGTAATCCCGTGGATGCGCGAACGGCCGCAGCGCGGCGCTGGAGGCCGCGGCGAGTGAAGGACTGGAGCTGGTGAGCGGAATCGAACCGCTGACCCCTTCATTACGAGTGAAGTGCTCTACCAGCTGAGCTACACCAGCTCCGAAGGTGCGAAGGAGACGAACCGGATCGAACGGAAGGCGGCAGGCGGTCGGCCTCACACCACAAGAAATGGTGCGACCCCCCAGAATCGAACTGGGGACACCGCGATTTTCAGTCGCGTGCTCTACCAACTGAGCTAGGGTCGCACCCCGCTGTTTGCGCCAGTATTTACAGCAGGTTCCGGCCCCGCGTCAAACAGGGCGGGGCGTTCGACCGCGTCCCGGCAGGGCGTTAGCGCGGCATCGTCGCCGGCCTTGGACCGAGGGTCATTCGCGCGGGGCGTGAGCACCGGAGCGCGGGGTCCCGACCGCGGAGCTACCCGACGGGCTGGGCCGCCCGCCTCTCGCCGCGCACGCGCCGCCGGTCGGGTGCGGTCCGGCGCCGGTCCTCGTTCTCGCGGATCGGCAGCGTGAACGAGACGATCGTGCTCCACTCGCTGTCGCTGCGCACGCGGATCTCGCCGCCGTGCTCGCGCACCACCTGCTGCGCCACGCCCAGGCCCACGGCCGGACCGCCCGAGCGCGTGCTCGCGAAAGGCACGAACAGCTGCTCGAGGATGTCGCCGGCCACGCGCGCGCCGTCATGGGCGATCTCGACCACCGCGTGATCCTGGACCCGCCGCGACTCCACGCGGATGCGCCCGCCCACCGGCGTGCCGTCGAGCGCGCTCTCGAGCACGTTGGCGATCACGCGCTGGATGCGGGCGCTGTCCATGAGCAGCGCCGGCATCTCGGGCGCGAGGCGCTTGACCAGCCGGATGCGCCGCCGCACCAGCGTCTCGGCCGACTGCTGGAGGACTTCCGCCATCACCTGGTTCAGGCTCTCGATCCGCAGCGCGGGAACCTCGGGCGTCAGGTACTCGGCCTGCTCGCCCAGCAGGCGCTCGAGGCGCTCGGCCTCGCGCACGATGATCTCGAGGTATTCGCGGTTGGGATCGACTTCGCCGAGGGCTCGTTGCATGCGGCGCGCGAAGGCACCGATCGAAGCCAGCGGGTTGCGCGCCTCCTGCGATGCCTTGAGCGCCATGTCGCCGAGCGCCGCCATGCGTTCGGCGCGCCGCAGGCGTGTGGCGACCTCACGCTCGCGCTGGCGCGAACGCCGCAGCTCCTCGAAGCGGTGCGCCTGATCCAGACAGAGCGCGAGCGTGTCGGCGAGCGCGCCGAGCACGGCCGCATCGTCGCGCGCGGGCGCGAGGTCGCCACCGTCCGGGGACGCCCCGTGATAGATCGCGAGGACTCCGAGCGTGACACCGTAGGCCTCCAGCGGCGCGATCACGATCGCGCCCAGCTCCCCCCCGATCTCGACCGGAACCCTCGGGTCATCGGTGACCGGCTGGACGACCCGCGGGCCCGGCAGGCCGCGCGACGCCTCGGCCAACGATTGCAGCGCGCGTCCGATCCGGTCGCGCTCGAGGGCCAGGCCGTGCGTGGCCTCGAGCCGCAGGTGGTCGCCGCGCTGGATCCACAAGGCGCTGCCGCGGGCGTCGCATGATTGGACCGCAACCTCGACCGCGATCTGGAGCGCCTCGGCGAGGTTGAGCGTCGAGACCGAGGCGCGTGCCACCTGGGCGAGTGCGGCGAGCTGGCGGCCGCGACG
>JANMQY010000004.1:0-59086 GCA_031370785.1 Candidatus Eiseniibacteriota bacterium
CGCCTTGAGCCCGCTCTTGAGCTCGCCCTTCATCACGCCGAAGCGGGCCGGGTGCCTGGCGGCGAACGCGGCGACCTCGCGCTCGATGGTCTCGCGCGCGGCCTCCCAGCGCGAGACGCCGAGCCATCGGCCCTGCGCCGGTGAAACGACCTCGCCGCCTCCGAGCAGCGCCTGGAGCGCGGCCAGCGTCGCGGCCTCGCTCTCGCTCACCGCCTGCGCAAGGACCGCGGTCGCCACGGGCCTGGCCTCGGTTGCGAGCCGCTGCAGGAGCCGCGCCTCGAGCGAGCCGCTTTCGCGCACCTCGAGCGCCTCGATCCCGGCGGCGTGACGGCGGCGCTTGGCGGCGACGGGCGCGATCATGCTGCCGCCGCCGATAGTGCGGCTGGGCGAGTACTGGCGGATCACGAACCGATCGCCGCGCGCGGCGACGGTGGGCTGCTCCAGGCGAAGCTGCGCGAGCGCGCTCGTACCAGGCTGGATCGCCGCGCCGTCGAGCGTGACGAGACGCCCAATGATCTCGCTCGCTCCGAGATGGAAGCGCACCCGCGTGTTGCCGGCCCATTCGCGCGGCACATCGCCGAGCAGCTCGAAGCGCACGTCGAGAATCGACGAAGGCCGGAGCGACCCCGGCGCCACCAGCCAGTCGCCGCGCGTCACCTGCTCGCGCTCGACCCCGTGCAGAGCGAGCGCGGTGCGCTGGCCGGCGCGCGCCTCTTCGACCGTGGCGCCGTGCACCTGCACGCGGCGCACGCGGACGCTCTTGCCCTCGGGCAGCAGCTCGAGCGTGTCGCCGGTGCGGATCGCGCCGCGCCACAGCGTCCCGGTCACGACGGTGCCAAAGCCTTCGACCGTGAACACGCGATCTATGGGAAGCCTCGCGGGCTCGGCTGTCGATCGCACGGTCGACTGTGCGAGCTGGCGATCCATCTCGGCGAGCAGCGCCTCGCGGCCCGCGCCGGTCACGGCGCTGAACTCGACGATCGGCGCCTCGGCCAGCGCGCTGCCCGCGAGCAGCGCGCGCACCTCGCGCGCGACCTCGTCCATCCACTCGCGCTCGGCGAGGTCGCTCTTGGTCAGCACCACGATGCCGCGCGCAACGCCGAGCAGGCGCACGATCGCCAGATGCTCGCGGGTCTGCGGCATCACGCCCTCATCGGCGGCGATCACCAGCAGCACGAGGTCGATGCCGCCCACGCCGGCGAGCATGTTCTTGACGAAGCGCTCGTGGCCGGGCACATCCACGATCCCGACGTGCACGCCGGCGGGCGTCACCAGCGGCGCGAAGCCGAGGTCGATCGAGATGCCGCGCTTCTTCTCTTCGGGCAGGCGGTCGGTGTCGACGCCGGTCAGGCGCCTTACGAGCGCGGTCTTGCCGTGATCGATGTGCCCTGCGGTGCCGACCACGGCGAGCCGCGAGGCGGCGGTGCGGGATGCGGGAGCCTGAGCCATGCGCGGCATGTTACCTGAACGTGGCGGCGCGCTCCGAGCGCGCCAGCGCTTGGGCGCAGGCGCGCGACGCGCTATGGTCCCGCTCGTGCGGCACGCCACTCACGGAGGAGACATGCGCAATCCACCCGGGCCAGGGATGCCTCGCGCGCTCGCTGTCGCTCTGCTGTTCGCATCGCTCGCGCTGGTCGCGAGCGCGCTCGGCGCCAAGGCGCCGCCGGCAGAGGTCCGCCTGACCACGCCGCCCGTCATCTCGCGTGCGCTGCCGGCGCCGGGCGACAGCGCGGGGCCATCGCCCGAAGTGCGCGCCGCGATCGCGTGGGCGAGAGCGTACGGGCATCGCCTCGCATTCCCGGACTCGATCCCGGATGGCCAGCTCGCCTTCCTCGACACGCTGCTGGCCGGAAAGCGCGTGGTGCAGCTCGGCGAGAGCGTGTCCGGCACGGCCGAGTTCAGCACGCTCAAGCTGCGCCTGATCCGTTACCTGCACGAGTGGCTCGACTACGACGTGATCGCGATCGACGGCGGGCTGTTCGACTGCTGGCAGGCGTATCGCACCGGCGACACGCTCTCGGCAAAGGCGCTGCTCAAGAGATCGGTGTCCGGCACCTGGGCCACGAAGGAGGCGCTCGAGCTGTTCCGCTACATCCAGCAGACGCGGCGCTCGACGCGCCCGCTCGTGCTGGCAGGGTTCGACGTGCAGGTCACCGGCACCGCGGCCGCCGATCGCGCCTCGTTCTTCGGCGCTACGATCGCGACGGTGGACGAGGCCTACGCCGATCGGACCCAGGAGTGGATGCTGGCCGCGGCCGCCGAACAGCGCGCGCTGCGCTCGCCGCGCGAGCGCGACCTGTGGATGACGCGCGAGCGCGGCCGGCTGGTCGCGTCGTACGACTCGCTCGCGGACTGGCTCGGCCGCCACACCGGCGACCTGATGCGCGCCAACCGCGACGATCCCGAGATCGCGAAAGTCGCGTGGCGTGCGGCGTGGTGCGCGGCGCGCGGACTGGAACTCTGGTCGCCGGTCGGCATGACGCGCACCCAGCAGCTCGAGCGCGACGAGCACATGGCGGGCAATCTCGAATACCTGATGGACCTGGTCTACCCGGGCCGCCGCTTCATCGTGTGGACGCACAACGCGCACATCTCCTACGCGCCCGAACGTGCGGTGCCGCCCGGCCTGCGCGGCATGGGCTCGTGGCTGGCCGAAGGCCGTCGGCGCCAGCTCTACACCGTTGGCCTGTTCATGGGCGCGGGGAGCGCGGCAACGCCGGAACGCCACGAGTATGCGATCGCGCCGCCCTACCCCGGCAGCCTCGAAGCGATTCTCGGTGGCACCGGTGCCCGGGCGCTGTTCGTGGACCTGGACGGCGCACACGAAGCGCTGGCCACCGCGTGGATGCGGCGTTCGCTCGCGGCGTACAGCGAAGGCACGCGGATCGAGTCGTGGGTGCCGGCCGATCAGTACGACGCGATCCTGTTCGTCGCGGACGTCCACCCGCCGCACTGGCTCGAGTAGCGGCGGCGGTTTGCGCCGCGCCGTGCGCTTCACCGCAACCGCGCTGCCCGTCGCAGTGCGTTCAGCGCGCCGCGCGGACCCGGCGTTTACCTGCCGCGCTCGAACGTGGTCAGGGTGTGCGCGAACTGCTCTCCGACGAACGCGTAGTTCCCGCAGTGGATGAGTCCCACGTCGCGGAACAGGCGGCGATAGGCGGCCGGGGAGCGCAGCTTGAACTCGCGGTGGTCGCCGGCGATCGAATCCTCGGCGGTAAACACCTCGATCCACGCGACGCCGCCCAGCAGCTTCGCGAGCGTCGCGAGCCCGGCACGAGCCTCGGAGGCGCGCACGTAGTGCAGCACGTCGGCGCAGACGATCAGGTCAAACGGACCCTCGAGGCCAAGTTTCTCGAGCGCGCCGAACCGGCCGAGGCGGATGTTGCGCGCGCGGCCGTAGCGCTTGACCACGTACTCGCTGCCGTCCACGCCCTGATAGCGTAGGGCGGGACGCAGGCGCTTCAGGATCGCGCGCCACGGCGCTTCGCCGCAGCCGATGTCGAGTACGGAGCTGACGCGCTGGCCGAGCAGGTACTCGGCGGTGGCGAGTGCGACCGCGACCTTGCGCACGACCGCGCCGCGGCGATGGATGCGCGACGAGCGGTCGTGGTACCAGCGATCGAAGTACGCGCGGTCGTAGGTCTTCACGCGCGGCATCGTAGCCGATGCCGTCGCGTCGGTGCGAACGCGGACGCCGTGAAGCCGTGAAGCCGGCGCTGCGCCGCGCTGCCGCTACTCCTGCACGCGCTCGATGTTCGCGCCCAGCTTCTGCAGCTTCTGCTCGAGCTGCTCGTAGCCGCGGTCGAGATGGTAGATGCGCGAGATGCGGGTCTCGCCCTCGGCCACCAGCGCGGCCAGAACCAGCGCGGCGCTGGCGCGGATGTCGGTCGCCATCACCGGGGCGCCCTGCAGGCGGTCCACGCCCCGGATCACGGCGCTATTGTTCTTGAGCTCGATCTCGGCGCCGAGCCGCTGCAGCTCGGGCACGTGGGTGAAACGATCGAGGTAGATCGTGTCGGTGATCACGCTGGTTCCATCGGCCACCGCGCACAGCGCCATCATCTGCGCCTGCATGTCGGTCGGGAAACCGGGGAAGGGCGCGGTCGTGACATCGACCGAAGAAGGGCGTTTGGGGCCGCTGATGCTCACCTCGCGGTTGCCGGGCAGCACCTCGCAGCCGGCCTCTTCCAGCTTGTGCACCGCCGCCGCCATGTCGCCGGCTTGGCAGCACTCCAGGGTGATGCTGCCGCCGGTGATCGCGCCCGCGGCAAGCAGCGTCGCGGCCTCGATCCGGTCGGGAATGATGGTGGTGTCGATCGGCTTGAGATCCTTGACGCCATGGATCGCGAGACGGCGCGTGCCGAGGCCCTCGATGCGCGCACCGCATTGCACCAGGATCTGTCCGAGCACGGTGATGTCGGGCTCGATCGCCACGTTGTCGAGCACGGTGGTTCCCTCGGCGAGCACCGCGGCCATCATCAGCTGCGCGGTCGCTCCGACCGAGACCACGTCGAAATGGTATTCGATGCCCTTCAGGCGAACGTTCTTCCCGACGATGTAGCCGTGATCGATCTCGAGCTGGGCGTTCATCGCGTTGAGTCCATCGAGATGCAGGTTGACCGGGCGCGGTCCCCACGCGCAGCCGCCGGGCAGCGAGACGCGCGCTCCGCCGAAGCGGGCGAGCAGGGGTCCGAGCACGTAGATGCTCGCGCGCATGGTGCGTACCAGCTCGTACGGCGCCTCGATGCTCTTGACGTTCGAGGTGTCGACCTTGCAGGCGTGCCCGCGGAACTCGACGCGCGCGCCGAGCCGCTCGAGGACGCGCGCCATGGTCCGTGTGTCGCTGAGCAGCGGCACGTTGCGCAGCGTGTGCACCCCGGGCGCGAGCAGTGTCGCCGCCATCACCGGCAGCGCCGCGTTCTTGGCGCCGCTCACTTCGACCCGACCCGACAGCTTCTTCCCGCCGTGAATGATCAGAGCGTCCATGGGAACCTTTTCGGTGGATTCGGCGATGCTGGAATCAATCACGCTGTCGTTCGAGCCCACGTCCATTGTGCGCATTCCTTGGGAAGGCCGCGGTTGTGGTTCCGCGGAAGTTGGATAGCAGTGCGGTGTGACCGGATTATCGGCGGGTACCCTGTTCAAATCAACCGGTCGCGAAGATTTTTCTTCGATGTGACTCCTGCGACCTCCCCGCGCCGGTTGGACCTCTCCCGCCACTCGTCATCGAGGGCGAGGCGAACCGTGCGAAGCGCACATCGACTGACGTATTCTGTGGGCGAAATCGCGCTGTGCTCGCCATCACACCCTGGAGATCGCCATGTTTCTCGTGCTCGCCACCGCCATCGTGCTCGCCGCCTCGCCCGGCGCCGTCCCTCAGATCCATGCGACCCCTCCGGTCTCGCTCGCCCCGGCCAGGGCCGACTCGATTCGGAAAGCGGCCGAGGCCGATTGGGCCGAGACCGCGAAGTGGTTGAAGAGCGCGCCGACGTCGTACCTGGCGACGGTGCAGCGCAGGGACTTCGAGGACCGGACCTCGCTCGTAGTCGGGCGCGATGCGGCGTCCGACGTGCGCATCGACGATCCCGAGCTCGCGGCCAGGCACCTGCGCGTGACGGTCGTCGGGGACTCCTTTCACGTGCAGGCGCTGGATGATTCCGCGCACTTCCGGGTGAAGGATGTGTCGTTGCGCGAAGCCACGCTGGGCCCGAGCAGCATCGGCGTCGGACGATTCATGCTGCGGCTCTCCCACCAGCGATACCCCGCGATCATCGTGTTCGATCCCAGAAGTCCGCGCTATGCGCTCTACCATGGCAACAAGGTGTTTCCGGTCGACCTTCGCTACCGCTACGAGCTGCCGCTGACCGCGAACCCGAATCCCGACACGCTGATCATCATGAGCACGCGTGGCAATCAGCGGCGCGCGGTGCGCGTGGGATGGTTTGATTTCCTCGCGGGGCGCACGCCCTGCCGTCTCGAGGCGGTGCGTCTGCTCGAACCCGGGGTCGGCGAGAACGACGTCAGCATCTTCTTCCGCGATGCCACGAGCGGACGCGAGAGTTACAGCGTGGGCCGCTACGTCGACCCGCAGCGGCTGCCGAACGGTCGCTGGCTCGTCGACTTCAACAATGCTTACAACCCGGCGTGCGCCTTCTCGGATCACTACAACTGTCCGATCCCGCCGAAGGCCAACACGCTCAAGGTGGCGATCCGCGCCGGAGAGATGGACTCGCACTACCACTAAATGACACCTGTTTCCTACAACCCAACGTAGTGTTATCGGACGTTGGAAACGTGGGCAATGCGGCCCATCCCCAACGAAAGGTAGGAAGATGAAGAGTCAACCAAAGGCAGCAGGCAAGGCGGCCTCCAAACTAATCAGCGAAAGGATTGCCGAGTTGGGTGACTGGAGAGGCGATACACTAGCAAGGATGCGCGCCCTCATCAGGGAGGCCGACCCTGATGTTGTGGAATAGTGGAAGTGGATGGGGACCCCGATATGGTCCCATGATGGGGGCATCTGCACGGGAGAGTCGTACAAGTCGATAGTGAAGCTGACCTTCTTTAAGGGCGCTTCCTTGAAAGATCCTGCCAAGCTCTTCAACTCGAGCCTTGACGGGAACGCAAGGCGCGCCATCGACATTCACGAGGGTGAGGAGATTGACGCGAATGCGTTCAAGGCGCTCATCCGCGCGGCCGTCGCTCTCAATACTTCTGGCGGAAAGAAGTCCACGAAACGCAAGTGAGCATTCCAAATTTAGCACGTGGCGGAATCGGGCCTCCGCCACCCGCATGAACACGGGCCACAATCGCCAGCGACGAGTCGGCCAGCAGGAGCGCTCGCAATGCGACGGCCGCCCCTTGCGGAGCGGCCGTTCGCGTGTCCGCATCTGCGTGAGGCGGCGGGCGTTTCAGCTCGCCCCGCGTGGCGTGCTCACCACGGCTCGTCAGCCGAGGGTCCATAGATCGACGGCACTTTCGCGCCGAGCATGCGCAGGTACACGACGAGCTGTCCGCGATGGTTGATCGAGTCGAACAGCATCGTCCACATCATCTCGATGTTGCGTACCTCTCCCGTCTGCTTCGGGCCGGTCGGGACCTTGACGGTCTGGTTGAAGACACTGTCGGCCGCGGTGCGCAGCTTGGTGACAGCCGCCGCGTGTGAGGTTTCATACTGCTTGATGATCTCGGCAACGGTAGTCGGCGGAGGTGGGGGCTTCGACATCATGTCCATCTTCCCCCGGCTTACTTCCTCGAACATCTTCTCGACCAGCACGAAGTCCCACATCAGCTCGCGCCCGGTGCGCGACTTCTCGGCGGGCTTGAATTCCTCCTTACCGGCCGGATAGTTCTTGAGTGCGCGCAGCGTGATGTCGAACTCCCGCTGCCACGTCGTGAGGAACATGTCCTTTTCGGAAATGGTCTGTGTACTCATGAGCAGACTCCTTTGGAGATGAACGCCGAAGAACTCGCGCGTTGGGTTTGGCACGACAAGGGTGCTGCGACCGTGACGCCATTCGATGCGGCAGGTGTCATGGGAGCGTAAGTCCGGCTCTTGCTGAATCGATGAAGCGATCCCCGATGTCGTAATCGAGGCTCGCGTCGCTCAGGCGCGATCCTCGGGCCACTGGCGCGGTGCGATCGCCGGGCCTCCCTCGCGCCGGGCCAGAAGTACGCGCGGCCGACCCGCGAGATCGTCCCGGAGCTCGACCCCGCTCCAGTCGTGCGCGCCCTCGAGCCAGCCCGCAACCTCCTCGGCGCGCGCCTCGGCCAGCTCCAGCGCGAGCAGTCCGCCCGAGACCAGATGGCGCGGGGCTTCGTCCACGATCTCCCGGAGCGCCTCGAGCCCGCTCGCGCCCGAGAACAATGCCTGCTGCGGCTCGAACGCACGCACGTCGTGCGGAAGCGCCTCCCACTCTCCGGTCGCGATGTATGGCGGATTCGAAACCACCGCCTCGAACAGATCATCGCCGCCGAGCGCATCGAGCCAGTCGCCGAGCGCGAACGTGACGCGGCTCGTGAGGCCGAGCGCCTCGGCATTCGCGCGCGCGATCTCAAGCGCCGCGTCGCTCGCATCGGTGGCCGTGACCGTCGCGGAGGGATATTCGTGCGCGATCGCGAGCGCGATCGCTCCCGAGCCCGTACCCAGATCCAGCAGGCGCGGCGCCGGCCAGTGCGCAGATTCGCGGCGCAGAGTTTCGAGCACGGCTTCGACCAGGCCCTCAGTCTCGGGGCGCGGCACCAGCACCGAGGTGTTCACCTTGAGATCGAGCCCGCGAAATGCCGCGCGGCCGGTGATGTACTGAACCGGCTCCCCCGCCACGCGCCGGCGCAGCCACGCGTCGAGAGTGCGTTGCTGATCCGGGCTCAGCTCGCGCGCGCGCTCGAGGTAGAGCTGAGTGCGCGTGAGTCCGATCAGACGCCCGACCAGCTCCTCAGCGTCGGACCGGGCGGAGTCGCCGCGCAGCGAAGAGACGGCGGTACGCAGCGCATCATCGAGGGTCGGCATGTGCGAAGGATAGCGCGGGCGCAAGGGGCCCGCGAATCTCCGCGACGCGCAGCTAGTGGTAGATCGCCTTGATCGCGGCCCAGGCGCGATTGCGCACCGGAACCGATGCGTCACCCGCCCATACGATTCGGTTGCTGTTCGGTTGGTTCGGCTGGGTGATGACGAGTATCGGAACTGGATCAGTCTGAGTAATGCGCAGCTCTACTAGTTCGAGGATCACTTGCTGCGGACAGCCAGCGCACGCCCCTGAACCTGTCGTCTTCTGACGGTTGATCACCACTTGGAATAAGTAGTACTCGGTGCCAGATGCCAAAGGCCCAGCGTCTGCGGTCGGTTGCGCGCTTACCAAGCGGATACGGGCGCGGTTTGGCCCACCGAACAGGGGATACGAATAATCCACGGCGTCCAGTTCCCTCCCAAGCCACGGCACGAGGCAATTCGTAAACGCGCCGAACGCAGTTGAAGCGGAGAGCGCGCCCTGACGACAGCCGCCAACCTGCATCTGCCACCATGGGCTCAACGCCGAATCCGAAGTCTGAAGATCGATCACACCTTCTGCGGCTACGAAGTGATCAATGCCGGGTCCCGGAATTAGCGAGACGATTGAGATGTTCGCACCGCCGCTGTTCGTACAATTGGCAATTTTCGCAGGCGTTCCGAAAGACCCGCAATCGTTCCACGCGAGATTGAATCCCGCGGCGGATGCGCCGGCAGAGAATGCGAACGTGAATGCGAGGGCGGCAAGTAGCGGGGTGCGAGTCACGAGGCCTCCGTCGTTGGTATGCGCCCTATCGTGGAGGGTGCGCCTCAAGAATACCAGCCGCTCTTGGCCCGGATCAGCAGCTAATTCGCGCGGGCCTCGCCCGCTCCGAGGGCGGCAAGGCGCTCGGCGGCGTCGGCCTCGAGCAGCGCCCGGCTCATCTCTGCGATGTCGCCTTCCATGAAATCCGGCAAGCGATAGAGCGTGAGATTGATGCGGTGGTCGGTGACCCGCCCCTGAGGGAAGTTGTAGGTGCGGATCTTGGCGCTGCGATCGCCGGTAGAGACCTGCGACTTGCGCTGGGCCGCGTACTTCGCCTGTGCGGCCTGCAGCTTGGCGTCGTACAGCCGCGCGCGCAACACCTTCATCGCCTTCGCGCGGTTCTTGATCTGCGAACGCTCGTCCTGGCAGGTGACGACGAGCCCGGTCGGTATGTGAGTGATGCGCACCGCCGAGTCGGTGGTATTGACGCCCTGCCCGCCCGGACCGCCGGCGCGGTACACGTCCACGCGCAGGTCCGCCTCGCGCACCTCGACGTCCACGTCCTCGACCTCGGGCAGCACCGCGACCGTCGCGGCCGAAGTGTGGATGCGCCCCGAGCCCTCGGTGTCGGGCACGCGTTGCACGCGGTGCACGCCCGACTCGAACTTCATTTCTCGATACACGCCATCGCCAGTGAGCAGGAAGATGATTTCCTTGAACCCACCCACTTCCGAAGGGCTCGAGCTGATGATCTCCTGCTTCCAGCCGCGCGCCTCGGCGTGCTTGGTGAACATGCGGTAGAGATCGGCGGCGAACAGCGAAGCCTCATCGCCCCCGGTGCCAGCCCGGATCTCGACGATCACGTTCTTATCGTCATCCGGATCGCGCGGGAGCAGCAGGCGCTTGAGCTCGGCCTCGAGCTTTTCGCGCTTCTCGCGCAGCTCCGGCAGCTCGGCGCCCGCGAGCTCGGCAAGCTCGGCATCGCCCGAAGCGACGGCCGCCTCGTCGTCGGCGATGGTTTTGTCGACGGCCCGGTACTCGGCGAGCGCGCCGATCGTCTTCTGCACGCGCGCGCGCTCCTGCGAGAGCTCGCGAAGTTTCTTCAGGTCCTTCGCGACCTCGGGGCTCGAGAGCAGCTGGTCCAACTCGGCGAAGCGCTCCTCGACCTTGCGCAACGCGTCCTGCATCGCACGGTCCATCATTGGACGAACGCCACCTCGACCGGCACGCCCTCTTTCGCACACTCGAGCGCGACCACCGCTTCGTCGATCCGCACGCGCTCGAGCGCCGCGATCGCGACCTCGCACATGGTGAGATCAGGCTCGCGCGTGGTCAGGCGTTGGAACTGGAGTCCGGGCCAAACCAGCGCGCGCACCAGCGGACGGTCGGCATACCTGCCCGAGAGCCGGATGAACTCGAACGCGACGCCAGCGATGAGCGGCATGCACGCGATGCGCAGCAGATGCTGTCCGAGAGTCGTTGGGCGCCCGATGAACGTGAACACGATGATGCTGATTACGACCACGAGAAACAGGAACGAGGTGCCGCAGCGCGGATGAAGGCGGCTGAAGCTCTGGACGCTCTCGGGTGTGAGCGGCGCGTGGTTCTCGATGGCGTGGATCGCCTTGTGTTCGGCGCCGTGGTAGCCGAGAACGCGCGCCATTTCCTTCCACTGGCTGATCAGCAGCAGGTAGAGCATGAAAGCCAGCAGGCGAAAGGCTCCGTCCACCAGGCCGAAGCCAATCCGGTCTGTGAATCCGAGCCACATGGTGACGCGGGCCGGGAGCACGACGAACAGCAGCACGCCCAGCGTGAGCGAGATCGCGACGGTGATGATCTGCGCCACGCTCCCGACGCCCGAAGACTTCTTCGGCCCGGCCGTGGCTTCGTCGCGCGCAACCTCGTCGGCGCTGTAGTTGAGCGCGCCGATGCCGAGGTAGAGCGTCTCGAACAGCGAGACCGCACCGCGGATCACGGGGAGCCCGAGCAGCTTGATGCGCCGGGTGATCGACTCGAAGCGGCGCTCCATGATGGCGATGGTGCCGTCGCCGCGGCGCACCGCGACCGCGACGCGTGTCGGCGAGCGCATCATCACGCCTTCGATCACGGCCTGGCCACCTACTGGCAAAAAGGGCATGCGGACTCCTCAACAGAACGGCTCCCGTCCGGGAACAGCTTCCCGGAGGGAGCCGATGGGTAAACGTTACTTCTGAGCCTTCTCGGCAGTCTCGGCGGTTTCGGTTGCTTCGGCCGGAGCGGCCTCGCCCTTCGCGTAGCGCCGGCGGAAGCGCTCGACGCGGCCGGCCTTGTCCATCAGCTTCTGCTTGCCGGTGAAGAACGGGTGGCAGTTGGCGCAGATTTCGACGTGCAGCTCGGGCTTCCCGATGGTGGATCGGGTCTCGATCACATTCCCGCAGACGCACACGATCTTGGTAGTCGCGTAGACGGGATGAATGCCGGCTTTCATTGGATGACCTCGTGGTAGCGGCGGCGGCGACGGACGCTCCGAACGCCAACCCGCCGTGTTATGAGCGGCCGGGGAGTATGCCCGAACCTGCCGAGAGATTCCAGCAGGCCGGTCGCGGGGCATTGGGATGCGCCTCGAGGCCGCGCGGTGCCGGGAGCCGCCGGATGCGGTGTCACGTTCGAGTCATGCGGCGCGCGGGCTCAGTCCCCTTCGTCCTCTCAGCCCACGCGGACCAGCGTGAACAGCGTGATCTCGGGCCGCACATTGAATCGCAGCGGGGTCAGGTGTCCGACGCCGCGGCTGACGTACATGCGGCGACCATCGGCACACTCGAACGCGCCCGCGGAGTAGCGCTTGTTGACGACCGGCAGGATCGGCGGCGGCAGGAACGGCACGGGCCGGACCTGGCCGCCGTGCGTGTGCCCGGCCAGGATCCAGCCGCGAAAGCCGCCCCACCGTGGAAGGTCCGCGGTGTCCGGGTTGTGGCTGAGCGCGAGCATGGCGCGCGAAGGATCGAGCGTTCCGACCGCGTTCTCCGGCGCGAAGCGGTGGGCCCACAGGTCGTCGAGCCCGAGCACCTGCAGGCCTTCGATCTCGCGCACTTGGTTGCGCAGGATGTGGACGCCGAACGAAGTCGCGGTCGCGACCACCTGTTCGGCGATGTCGGGATGCGACCAGTTCCGGCCGTAGTCATGATTGCCGAGAATGCCGAGCGTCGCGATCCGCCCGCGCGGCGCGTGCTCGAACAGGCGCCGCATCTTCCCGAACGCCGGCGGATACCAGGAGACGAAGTCCCCGGTGAAGACGACCAGGTCGGCCTTCAGCTCGTTCGCCCGCTCGAACACGCTCGCGAGGTAGGAGTCGCTGACCCGCCGCCCGATGTGCAGGTCACTGATCTGGAGCATGGTTTTCCCAACGAGCGCATCCGGGAGGCGTTCGATCGCGAGCGGCCGGCGCACGGTCTCCAGCCAGTGCAGCTCGATGCAGCGCGCGTACACGCCGGCTGTCGCGACCGCGCCGAGCGCGCCGGCACTGACCTGGAGGAAGCGGCGACGGGTCAGTGCGGGCATACGCGCATCACTCCGGCCTGCCGGGCGTCGAGCCGCCGCGCATCAGCTCTTTCACGAACTCTCGTGCCTGCACCAGGTCGAAGGAATAGAGCTGCCGCGCGACCTTGATCGCGGTGATCGTCTCCCCCGACTCGGCCAATGCGCGCAGGCGCAGCTCCTGCTCGGTCCGACTCAGATGCGCCATGCGGACGAAATCCTCGTCGAGCTCGATCGAGCTCGCGATCTGAGTGTGCGGACCGAGCGCCTCGAGAAACTCTGCCGCTCCCGGGGCGACATCCCACTCCACCTGCAGTCGCGCGGGAGCGATCACGCGTACCGGGTAGTGACGCCAGGTGGCGGTGCCCGGCAGCGTCTTCTCTCGTTCCTCCGCGAGCGCCTGCGCCAGCGCAACCAGGTCGCCGGACAGTTCCAGATCGACCAGCCAGCTCACCTTGGTCTGCCAGCCGCGTGTCGACTCATCCCGAGTCTGGCGCGTGCGATGGACGCTGCGCGCCGCGCGAATGTCGCCGAATGGAATGAACGCGACGGTCGCGTCCTCGGCGGGAAAGCGGAAGTTGAGATAGGAACGGAACTGGATGAAGAGCCCCTCGTCGCCGATCCGTGCGAGCCAGTTCGAAGGCCTGAAGCGCGCGGTGACCATGCGAAAGGTGACCACCAGAATCAGGAGCAGCACGATCGCGACGTATCCGGCAATCCACGAATGACGCTGCCAGGCGACCACGCCGAGCACGAGGCTCGCGAGCACGACGACGGTTGACCAGAACATTGCCCGCCCCGGCGAAGCACGATAGACACGATCGCGATCCAGGATCGGAACGTCCGCCACTCGCATCAGCTTGACCGCGCTCTCGCTCATTCGAGGAAACGCTCCCGATCCTCCGGCGAAGGCACCATGCAGGCCGCCCGCTGTCCGAACCAGCGATAGCGGTTGCGCGCGATGATCCGGTAGGCCCAGTCGCGGATCGGCCGCGGGATGATGGCGAGCGCGACCGCCAGCGACCACGGCGCCGAGAGACCACGCGCGACGCGGATCGCAGCATCGCTTCGCATGTAAGGGCGGCCGTCCTCGATCAGGACGAACGTGTCCACGTCGGCGGAGGCGAGTCCGCTTGCGGCGAACAGGGCGCCTCCAGCGTTCGACTGCACGGGCGCGAACTTGAAATGCGGCTTCCGCTCGTGGCGCAGGATGAACTGCACCGACGCCGTGCACAGGTTGCAAAGGCCGTCGAACACAATGATCGCGGGCCCGGGCGGACTGCTCATCCGCGGCCCGGATCGCGCATCATCACCGCGCGCATTCTGAGAGCGGCGAGCGCGAGCCGTGCGTTGCCGGCGTGTCGAACGTGCTGCGCCAGCTCCCCCGGGCTCGCCGCCCCGAACCACATGCGCCACGCGAACGCGTCCTCCAGCGTCAGCGTCGCAGTCGGCGCCTCTGGAGGATCCGGCGCTCCCTCGCGCAGGCTCCAGACGCCTTCATCGCTCACCGCGCTCCACGCGCCGCCCGCCTGCCCGGTCACGCGCAGCGTCACGACCGTGCCGGTCGCGGCATCCTCGCCGGCAAGCGCGTGCGGCAGCGCCCACGCCGACACTGCGACCAGTGGCGCGAGCAGGCGCTCCGATGTGATCGGCAGCGCGCCGACCGCTGCGCGAATCTGCGCCTGATGATGCCAGCGCTCGGTGAACTCGCGGCCAGTGTCGAGCCAGTTGGGCGAGGTCTTCTGACCGGCCCAGGCCACCGCGCACTGCGCGGGATCGAGCGGATCGAGTCCCGAGAAGTGCTCCGTCACCTGCGGCCCGGTGAACTCGAGAAGCTCGATCATGAGCTGCGGGCTCAGACTCCGGGCAACCCGGACCCACTCCGCATTCGTGCGATCGATCGTCGCGACGATGTCCTCGAACTCCGGGAAGCGCGGGACAGGGTCCGGCCTCGGGTATCGATCGCGCCGCTGCGACAGCACGCCGAGATCGCCCTGCACCAGATGGGCGACCACGTCGCGCACGAGCCACGCGCCGGCAGTCGTGGGCCGCTGCCAGTCCTCGGCGGCGAGGCCGCGCAGCAGCACGATCAGCTCCCGATGCAGCTCGGGAAAGTGCTGCGTCGTCATCACCGGCTGCGGAGGGCGGAGCGTCATGCTGCCCTTGCGACCGTCACCGGAATCCGCGTTTCACGAACCGCTGCAGCTCGGAGAGGGAGCGGAACGACCTCGTGCTGTCGCTCTTCGACATCAGAGCCCAGGACAGCTCGGGCGGGCCGGCGACTCCGGTGGCAATCGTTCCGACCATCACCGCCACGCTCAGAGTTGATCCGTCGGGAAGGCGGGACGAAGCTTCGACGCAGGTCGGAAGATCCCTCGCGGTGTCGGCAGGGCATCCACACGCCTCGCCACAGTCGTTGACCTCCCAGCTCACCGTGGCCCGGGGTCCCACGAGCCGCTGCAGCCAGCGGGACAGCGTCGTGTCGACAAGGGTGGTGTCGATGGCGTGCACGGAAGCGCGTTGCCCGGCGAGAAGGAAGTCAGCCATGCTCGTCTCCGGCTCGGTGGCGCGGGCGGGGACGAAGAGAAACAGCAGCAGGACCGCGGTGCGGATGCCGGGAGCGATCGAGCTGCTCCACGGTCCTGGCCAGCGCGCGATCATGATCGCTTCGCGGACGCCTTCTTCGCGGTGCGCCCGCCCGCAGCAGTTTTCTTCGCCGGCGCTCTCTTCGCGGGCGAGATCTTCGCCGCCGCCTTCTTCGCAGGCGCCTTCTTCCCCGGTGCCTTCTTCGCAGGTGGGCTCTTCGCCGCCCCCTTCTTCGCAGGCGCCTTCTTCCCCGGTGCCTTCTTCGCAGGTGGACTCTTCGCCGCCGCCTGCTTCACGGGAGCCAGCTTCGAGAGTTTCGCCGGCAGGCTCGCCGCGAATGCGAACGACTTCGCGAGCCATCTCTCGAGGTCGCGAGGCGTATCCAGCACGGCCTTCGGGACGACCGCGTACTCCTTCATCGGGCGTCCCGGCATGGGCTCGAAGGTGGTGGCGCCAAAGCGCGAAGTGAATTCGGCGCGATCCTCCGCGGCGAGCCGCAGGATCATCCGGTCCTCGAAGAGTCCCGCAAACATGTTGCCCTGTGCGAGAGCCGCCGGATAGCCGAACATCTTCTTCTTCTCAGTCCCCGGAAGTGAGACGAGCGCGATCTCGAAGCGCTGGATGAGCGCCTCGGGCGCAGGCTTCCACCTGGGCATCGGTTTGTTGGGCATGTGGGGGCCTCTCGGGAACATGCGGTTACCCGCGCCAGATGCCGCAAGTGCGGTGTGGCAAGAGTGCTGGCAGAGTAGCCCGCCGCGCGTGCAGTCGCAATGAGACAGGCGCACTCGGCTGCGTGAAGCGGGTCGGACGTCGCCCGCGACGGTCAGTCTCGAACTTCGAACTCCACCGATGCGCTGAGATCCAGCAGCGGAATGTGGCGGAATCGCTGCGACAACTCCTCGGGCAGGGCCGAAGGAGGAGGCAAGCCAAGCCACTTTTTCACTTGAGGCTCATTCGTCGAGTAGCGGAACGTCGCGACGTATTTCCCCGCCTTGGCGAACCGCCCAATCTGGATACCGTAAGGCAACCATCCATTGTCGAACGGATCGAATGCTCCACCCGGCGCCAATCTTACGAAGTCGGCTTCCGACAGGCCGTTCATGTTTCCGCAACGCAGAGCGGGTGGAACGACGAATCCGTCTGGCGGTCCGACGATCTCTATCGACACCTGCGGGTATCGCCCGTCGTTCGAACCATCCACGCTCTTGATGAGCCATGGGGTGTGCCATGAGCGGTTTCGGATCCGGACTTTGAATTCGGGACGCTCGCCTACCTTGAATTGCCTCGCGGGGACGATCTTGCATTGGAAGTCGTGCGCAGTCATTGAGACATCAGCCCCGACGGTTGCATGCGCGGCTGCGGCCGGGCCCAACCCCCAAGGTCCCAGTTCTACTTTCAGCTCCGTAATCGTTCCGGCGACCACGTTTGTCGTGACAACGGCCCTCTTGTGACCAATTGCCATTACATGCAGCACGTAAGTTCCAGGAGCGAGATCTGAGAACCGAAATGCACCGTCTTCGGTAGTCGTGGTGCCGGTTCGCGTCCCAAGTATCACGACCTGTGCGAATGCGACCTTCTCCTGGGACGCCGCAACCGTTACCGAGCCGGAGATCGCTCCAGTCGCCGTTTCGGCGGCGCCGGCAAGTCCGGCGCTCCACAGAATGGCTGCGCTCATCAGGAGCGCGAAGACATGCTTCATGGCTTCTCCAAGGCTGTGAACGCCGTCGGGTGTGACGGCCGATACAGGCCCAGCTCGCCACCACTCGGCAGGACGATGGTCGTCCTCATCCCCCAGGACTCTTCGGAGATCTCGGTGCAGCAGACGTTCTTCGCCGCGAGCGACCGGATCATTGCGCGCAGATCGTCGCACATCCAGTAGAGCGCTGCTCCGAGCACCTGTTTGCCGGCCTCAAGCTGGGGCGTAGCGCCGTCGAGGGGATGGACGGCGACCTCTGCGGGCGGCAGCTCGAAGATCAGCCAGCTGCCTACTGATTCATGCTCTCCAGGAACTTCTTGTTGGTCTTGGTGTCGCTCATCTTGCCGATCAGGAACTCCATCGCTTCGACCGGATTCAGCTCGTTGAGGAATTTGCGCAGGATCCACACGCGCTGCAGCACGTCGGGCGCCATCAGGATCTCTTCCTTGCGCGTTCCGGAGCGGTTGATGTCGATGGCCGGGAAGATGCGCTTGTCGGCGATCTTTCGGTCGAGCACGAGCTCCGAATTACCGGTGCCCTTGAACTCCTCGAAGATTACTTCGTCCATGCGCGAGCCGGTTTCGACCAGCGCGGTCGCGATGATGGTGAGCGAGCCGCCGCCCTCGATCTTTCGCGCCGATCCGAAGAAGCGCTTGGGGCGCTGCAGCGCGTTCGCGTCCACGCCGCCTGAGAGGATCTTGCCCGAGTGCGGCACCACGGTGTTGTGGGCGCGCGCGAGACGCGTGATCGAGTCGAGCAGGATCACCACGTCGCGCTTGTGCTCGACCAGGCGCTTGGCCTTCTCGATCACCATCTCGGCGACCTGCACGTGGCGCTCGGCAGGCTCGTCGAACGTGCTCGAGACCACCTCGCCCTTGACCGTGCGCTGCATGTCGGTCACTTCCTCGGGCCGCTCATCGATCAGCAGCACGATGAGCATGACCTCGGGATGGTTCTCGGTGATCGCGTTCGCGATCTTCTGGAGGAGGACGGTCTTTCCGGCCTTGGGCGGCGAGGTGATGAGCGCGCGCTGGCCTTTTCCGAACGGACACAGCAGGTCGATGATGCGGGTCTCGAGGCAGCGATCCTTGGTCTCGAGCTCGAGCTTCTCGTGCGGATAGAGCGGCGTCAGGTTGTCGAAGAGGATCTTGTCCTTGGCCGCCTCGGGGCTCTCGAAGTTGACGGCCTCGACGCGCAGCAGCGCGAAGTAGCGCTCCCCTTCCTTGGGGGGGCGCACCTGCCCCGACACGGTGTCGCCAGTGTGCAGGTCGAAGCGCTTGATCTGCGATGGCGAGACGTAGATGTCGTCCGGGCCCGGCAGGTAGTTGTACATCGGGGAGCGCAGGAAGCCGTATCCCTCGGGCAATATCTCGAGCACGCCCTCGGCGAAGATCAGGCCGTTCTTCTCGGTCTGCGCTTCGAGAATCTTGAAGATCAGCTCCTGCTTGCGCAGGCCGCTGGTACCCTCGACGTTCAATTCCTGGCACAGGCGGAGGAGCTCGGACATGGTCATGCCCTTGAGCTGGGTGAGCTCCATCGTCTGCGCGGGGGTTGTCGGGGTGGCTGGGGTCTGGACCGGAGTAACCGAAGATTCCATGCGGGTTCGCCTTTGAGATTGTGGCGTGGCCTCCGAGCTGCGGGCCGAGGACCCATGCGTCGGAGGTGTGGCCGTGGCCGCGTCGTCTAGGTGACGCGTGCGGGCCGGAGGTTAGTGGTGAGGGGTGGTTGGGTTCGTGTGACTCGCGAAGAGTCTCGAACGAATGCCTCGAATGATTGGGAACGAACGGTGGGTCAGCGGACGTGCTCGGGAAGCTACGTCAATGGGGAGTCGCGGCGGCGTTCGGGTCTCGAGATTGGAAGGTCACTCGATCTCGTCCCGGAGCCAACCAGCACACGGAATGTTATGAGGCACCCGGGAAGCTGTCAAGCACTTGCTCGACCAACGCGCGGCCTATTTCCAAGTCTCGCTCCGTGCATTCCCCGCGACACCGCATGCGCTTCGCACCGGGCGCGCTGAGCGATTTCCCCCGCGGCGCCGGCGCGGAGACTGGCGCACCGTGTGTTTGCAGGCCTTATGCGCGGGGCGAAGCGCATCGTTCGCATGGCACACGGGTTGCCCTTCTGATCGAACGGCGGTGACGCGGGGCTGCGTCCTACCATCCGAGCCTGCCATCTTCAGCGCGGCTCCCGCACCGCCCATCATCGATCGAGACGCCCCGGCCCAGAGAACCGGGGCGTTCTCATTTGGAGCCGGGCGCCCCAGCCGGGCGCCCCAGCCAACCTGTCAGCGCGACGGCCGCCGGATCGGCACCGTGACCGTGACGGTCGGCGGATCCATCGTGCACCAGTCGGGCAGTGCCTCGGGACTGACTTCCACTCGCACCGTGTCGCGCTTGCCGTCGATGCGCACCGGGGCGAGCACCAGGCTGTCGAGCCTGCGCACCGCGGTCTCCGGCCCGATGATCGTGACGTAGGGCGGCATCACGTACGCGGTCGAATACGCGTCGGGCCCGAAACCCGGAACGCCCTCGACCCGTGCGGCAACCGGCACGCGCCGGCGGATCTTGCGGTCGAGCTGGAACTCGAGAATACGCGGCCCGACGACGCGTTCGACCTGCAGGCCCTCGTTGGCGGCGACCGGAAGATCCTCGGCGCTCACCGCGCGCTCGAACCGCCCGCGCCCGACACCGGCGAGCGAGATGCGGAGCACCGGCTCGCTCAGGCGCACCCGGATCAGCTGCTTGCCGGTTCCGCGCAGCTCGGCGAGCACCGCGGAAGGCACCGGACCCGAGAGCGCGAGCGAATCACCGATGTCGGTGACCTGGATCGGGAACGAGACCGTCATCCTGGCCGGCCGGTCGGTATACACATTGAGATAGACCAGCACCGCGAGCAGCAGCGCGACCAGCTTGAGCCCGAGATTGTCGAACAGCAGTCCGCGAAGCAGACTCATGCATCGGCTCCCTGCGCGGCATCGGCCGCTTCGTCCTCACCCGCCTCTTCGCCTTCGCCCGGCTTTCTCAGTCCGTGGCGCTCCATGCGTGAATAGAAGGTACGCCGCGTGAGCCCGAGCAGTCGCGCGGCCAGGCTCTTGTTGCCGCGCGCCATCTCCAGCGCCTGCACGAGCAGCTCGCGCTCGAGCACTTCGAGCGAGAGGCCTTCGGGCGGGATGCGCGGCACCCAGCCGACGCCGCCCGGGCCCGGCTCGGCCGCCTCGGGCCTGGCGAACGACAGGTGCTCGACGCCGATCGTCTCGCCGCCGGCGAGGATCATCGCGCGCTCGAGCGTGTTCTCCAGCTCGCGCACGTTCCCCGGGAAGGCATAGCGCTCGAGCGCGCGGAGCGCGTCGGGCGTCAGCTGCTGGGCCGAGGAGCCGTGATTCACGAGGAAGTATTCGGCGAGGCCCGCGATGTCACCGGGCCGCTCGCGCAGCGCGGGCAGCCGGATCGGGAACACGTTCAGGCGGAAGAACAGGTCCTCGCGGAACTGGCGCGCGCGCGCCATCTCCTCGAGGTCGCGATTGGTCGCGGCCACGATGCGGGCGTCCACCGTGATCGGCTGATTGCCACCGACGCGGGTGAAGGTCTTCTCTTCGATCACCTGCAGCAGCTTGACCTGCAGGCTCATCGGCATCTCGCCGATCTCATCCAGGAAGATGGTGCCGCGATGCGCGTTCTCGAAGCGGCCCGCCTTCTGCCGCACCGCTCCGGTGAACGCGCCCTTCTCGTGGCCGAACAGCTCGCTCTCGAGCAGGTTCTCGGGCAGCGCGCCGCAGTTCACTTTGACCCACGGCCCGGCCGCGCGCCGGCTCGAGAAGTGGATCGCGCGCGCGAACAGGTCCTTGCCGGTCCCGCTCTCGCCACGCAGCAGCACCGTCGAGTCGGTGGGCGCAACCTTCTGCGCGAGATCCACCGCGCGCCTCGTCGCCGGCGCGTCCCCGACGATGGTGGCGAGCCCCTTGCGCAGCGAATCAACGGTGCTCTCGAGCCGCGCGTTCTCGGCGGTGAGGGCGCGTTCGCGCTCGATGCGGGCGAGGATCGTGCCCAGCTCCTCGACGAATTCGCCCTCCTTGGCGACGAAGTCGGAGGCCCCGCCGCGCAGCGCCTTGCGCGCGCTCTCGAGCGAGCCGTACGCGGTCATGAGCACGACCGCGGTCGCGGGCCAGCGCTTGCGCACCTCGGCAAGCAGCGCGAGGCCGTCGGGCGGCGGCATCAGCAGATCGGTGATCACGGCGTCGAATGGGGCGGCCGCGAGTTGCTGGAGCGCGGCGCCCGAGCCGTTGACGAACGCGGTCTGATGCCCCGCGTCGCTGAGGGCGAGCGCGGTCAGCTCCGCGTTCTTGATCTCGTCGTCGACCACCAGCACTCGCAAAGGCTCAACCTCTCTGGCGTGCCAGGCGCACGGTGCAGGTCGTGCCGCGTCCCGGCTCGCTCTCGATCTCCAGCTTGCCGCCGGCCGAGGCCACCAACCGCCGGGTGAGGAACAGCCCCAGCCCCGAACCTCTGGCCTTGGTGGTGTGGAACGGGCTGCCCACCTTCTTCAGCATCTCCCGATCCATGCCCGGCCCGTCGTCGTTGATCGCGATCTCGATGCGATCGCCTCGCTCGGTGACCGACACCCGCACGTGGCCACCTTCGGGCACGGCTTCGAGCGCGTTCAGAATCAGGTTCAAGTAGACCTGTTTCAAGGACTCATTGTCGAGCGCCACACGGACACCGGCTGGCGCCGACCCGGGACGTTCGAGCACGACGTGCCGTGCCGCGAACTCGCCCTCCAGCAGATCGAGGGTCGCGCCGAGCGTGGCGAGTGCATCGCCGGGCTGTCCGGTGGGCTCTTCGCTGCGCGCGAACTGAAGGTATCGGGTCACGGTGCTGGTGAGCCGGTCGATCTCCTCGATTACGAACTGCGCCATGCGCTGCGCTTCCGGCTCGAGCTTGCCCAGGCGCTGCGCCGAGCCACGGATGATCGCGAGCGGGTTCTTGATCTCGTGCGCGAGGGTCGCCGTGAGCCGGCCCATCGCCACCAGGTTTTCGGAGCGGCTGAGCCGGCGCTCGAGCCGCGCAGCCGAGCCGGCGAGGCGCACGAACAGCATCGCCAGTACCGCGATCGCGAGCAGGCTGACCAGCGTGATCGCGCCCAGCGTGTTGCGCAGATCGTTCAGCACTCCGAGGTAGCCCGCCTCGGCTTCGATCGCGACCGCGCCGCGCACGCGTCCGCCGGGCTCGGCGATCGGCGCGAACGCCGCGCGCAGGATCGAGCGGCCGCGCGGGAACGGGCGCGACACCGCGGGGTGTCCGGCGAACGCGCGCTCGAGCGCGGGGGTTGCGAGCGAATCGAGCTCGCTCGGCAGACCTTCCAGGTTGTCGCGCGCCAAGGCGTCGACCAGCGTGATCCGCGCGCTGTCGAGCACCGCAGCGCTCACCACTTCCGTGCTGGCGCGCAGCGTCGCGAGCTGGACCTGGATCGAGCCATACGCGCCGCCTTCCTCGCGCAGCCGCGCATCGGTGATGTCGGAAGCGGCGATCTGATTCGCGGCGGTCGTGGCAATGCGCTCGAGGCGATGCTCGAACTCCGTCGTCAGCGCGCGCGCGACACCGTGGAACGCGAAGTACGCGGTCGCGACCGTGGCCAGCACCGCCGCGGCCGCAAACAGGATGGTGAAAGTGAGCGTGCGCTGCAGGATTCCCTCCCGCGGGTCAGGGATGAGCGCATCCGGGGCTGCTCCTGCCGAGGCGGTGGAGAGCAGCGCCAATCTAGCCGATAACCCATGCATGAGCGAACCCGAGGAGAACTCGATCGAGGTCGAGCAGTGGTGCGTCGGGTACCGATACGTCGACACCCGGCCGCTGAGCGACTCCGAGCTCGAGGTGATCCGTGCCACCGCCGTGCGCAGCGCGTGGACTCTGGCCTGGCAGGCGCCGGCGCCGCTGGTCGTCGGCTTCCCGCTGGTTCTCGCGATGCCGTGGCTGCCCCTGGCCGTCTGGTTTTCGGCCTTGATGTTCGCGCTCCTGTGCGGCCTGTCGGTCTGGATCTTGTTGGTTCGTGACTCGTGGCGGAGGTGCGTCACCCTGAATCGAGACGCTCGTGGCGGTGAGGCGTGGACGTTTGAATCGCCGCGGGGGATGGATGCCGCCGGCTCTACGCCGCCGCCCCTCACGGTCCTGCCGATCTCACTCTATGCCTTCGAGCCTGGGACCTTCACGCTGTCGGAATGGCCGATGTCGATCAACGAGGTCGCGAAGGGACCCAGCTACGCGATGCGGGTGCCGGTCGAGGCAACGACCGACGCGGAGAACGCGCAGGCGGTCGCCGATTTCTCGCGGCGCACGCTCAATCACTCCGAGCAGGGCGAGATCGAGATCGCCATCCGGAGGCTGCGCTGGCCAGGCTTCTGGCTGCTGATTTCGCCGCTCTGGTTCGCGTTCGTGATCTTCACCGTCAGGGCCGGCCGCTGGGACTTCTCGAGCGACACGGTTTCCAGCGCCGTGCTTACCGTCCTGTGCGTGATGGGGCTCGCTCGGTACTTCCGCGGATTCGCCCTGACGATCAAGATGCGACGGGATCTTCGGACCGGCTGGGCAATCACCGCACCGCCGAAAGACTCCCAGGCGCAGGACGGACCGCTGATCGAGGAATTCCTGCCCCACTCGAGGCTATCGTGGACGGTGAATGGTAGCCCGGCCTTCTGGCGCAATCTGAAGCGCGGGCCGCTCATTCTGCGTCGGTAGCGCTCTTCTCTCCTACTCCACCCGCGCCAGCATCACGGTGATGTTGTCGGGGCCGCCGCGCGCGCGGGCGAGCGCAATCAGCTCGTCGCACGCCTCCTGCAGACCCGGGTGCGACGCGGCCCGGGCCATCTCGTCATCGCTCACCAACCCGTGCAGGCCGTCGCTGCACAACATCAGCGTGTCGCCGGGGAGCAGGCCGCCCGGGAGCTGCGCGCTGTCCACGTCCACGGTCTCGCCCACGCCCACGCTGCGCGTGAGCACGTTGCGCCGCGGGTCGATCCTCGCCTGATCGGGGGTGAGCAGACGATTCGCGACCAGCTGAGCGACCAGCGAGTGATCGGCGGTGAGCTGGAGCGGCCGGCCGGCGCGAATCAGGTACGCGCGACTGTCGCCGACATGGGCGACGAACACGTCGCGGCCGCGGATCGCGACCGCGGTGCAGGTGGTGCCCATTCCGTTCAGGCCCACCGACTCGAGGCTGCGCGTGTGCACCGCCTCGTGCGCGCCCTCGAGCGCCTTGCGCAGCGCGACTTCGGGCCGGTCCTCGTCGCAGTCGCGGTACTTCGAGACCACGGTTTCGACCGCGAGCCGGCTCGCCACCTCGCCCGCCGCGGAGCCGCCCATGCCGTCGGCCACGACCAGCACCGTGCCGCGGCACTCACGCGCGAGGTCGTCCTGCGGAGTCCAGGTCGCGAAAAAATCCTCGTTGTGCTCGCGGCGAAGCCCGACGTCGGTTGCAGCGCCGACGCTCAGTGTCATGGGGACTCCTCAGGGATCAGGTTTGGCTCCGCGCAGCCCGGAGGGGGCGGGTCGAATCCGCAGCACCAGCACACAGAGTAACCGAACGAAGCGCAGCGCGATCCAGAAAAATCACGAGCCCCGCGTTCGACTTCCGCGGGGCTCGGGGCTGCGGTCGCCGACACGATACGGCGCCCGCGCCAATGGTCAACGCGTCGCAGCTTTGAGCTCCTGGCGGATCAGGTGAATCGCCATTCCATCTGCATCCTCCGCCGCCTCGCCGAGCGCTTCGGTCAGCGTGGGGTGCGCGTGGATCGCATGCGCCAGGTCGCGAATGTTGAGGTCGGCCGCAATCGCGAGCGAGCATTCGTGGATCAGCTCGCTGGCCTTGGCCCCGATGATGTGTGCGCCGAGCACCTGGTCGGTCGCGGCGTCTCCCACCAGCTTCACGAATCCTGCCAGCTCGCCGTCGGCGATGTTGCGACCGTGCGCGCGGAACGGGAAACGTCCGATCTTGATCTCGCGGCCTTCGGTGCGGGCTTCGCGCTCGGTCAGACCGACGCTCGCGATCTCGGGGCTGGTGAAGGTCGCCGCCGGCACCGCGCGCCAGTTGGTCTGCGCCGGATGCCCGGCGATGATCTCGGCCGCGGCCTTGCCCTGCGCCGAGGCGAAATGCGCGAGCTGCTTGATGTCGGTGACGTCGCCGATCGCGTAGATGTTCCTGACCGAAGTCTGGAGCTTGTCGTTGATCACGATCTTGCCGCGGTCCGCGACCGCCACCCCTACCTTGTCGAGACCGAGCTCGCTCGAGTACGGGCGCCGCCCGGTCGCGATCAGCACCGTGTCGGCCTCCACGCTCTTGCCGCCCGAGAGGGTCAGCGAGATCGAGCCGTCGGCGTTGTCCTTCATGCCTTCGACCTTGGCGCCCAGATGGAGCGCGATCTTCTGCTTCTTCATCTCTCGCTCGAGCGTCTGCGCGATCTCATCGTCCTCGGCGGGTACCAGTCGCGGCAGCATCTCGATCAGCGTCACCTGCGAGCCGATCGCGGCGAAGAAGCACGCGAATTCGCTGCCGACCACGCCGCCACCCAGAATCGCGATGCGCCTGGGCTGCTTCTTGAGATCCAGCGCCTGCTGGCTCGTGATCACACGCTCGCCGTCGAGCTTGAATCCGGACGGGAGCGTCGCGTACGCACCGGTCGCGAGCATGATCGAATCCGCGCTCAGCTCGAGACTGGCGCCCGCGGCGCCGGCCACGACCACCTTGTTCGCGGAGGTGAGCCTGGCCGCTCCGCGATGAATTTCGACGCCACGGCCCTTGAGCAGGGTGCCTACGCCGCCGGTGAGCTGCTTGACCACGCTGTTCTTGCGCTCGACCAGCTTTGTCCAGTTGATCTGCGGCTCGCCGACATCGATCCCGAATTCCTTCGCCCGCTTGATCTGTTCGTAGAGGTGCGCGGTGACGATCCACGCCTTGGTCGGGATGCAGCCCCAGTTGAGGCAAGTGCCGCCCAGCTCTTCCTTCTCGATCACGGCGGCCTTCAAGCCGAGCTGCGCGGCCTTGATGGCGGCGACGTAGCCGCCGGGGCCGGTACCGACGATGAGCAGCTGGTAGTGACCGGAATCGGGCATGATCGGTTCGCTCGAGATGTTGGTTGGCACGCCGTGGCGAGTGTTCGAGGCCCTCACCGCGCCGGCGCACGTATTCGGATGCGGGAAACGCAGCGGCGACTCTAGGGAGCCGGTGCCGCGCGTGTCAACCGCCAGGCCGAGTGCGCGATGCGCCGTGTTCCGCCCGGCGCTGGTGCCGTGCGACGTGCAGACGCTAGCATGCGCTCATGGATCGAATTGCGGTGTTCGCGCGCCGCCCGCTCGAGGATCGGGTGAAGACCCGCCTCTCCCCCGCGCTGCCGGCGCGGCTCGCGGTCGCGCTGTACAACGGGATGCTTCGCGACGCGCTGGATGCGGCCGAGGCATGCGGCGCGGACGAACGGTGGCTGTTCTGGGCCGAGCCCGTCGGCCCGAGTTTCGCGCCGCGCCAGTGGCGCGAGAGCATTCAGCCGGAGGGAGACCTCGGCGCGCGGCTCGAGCATGCGTTCGACACGCTGTTCACCCCCCGATCGCGCGCGGTGATCATGGGCGCCGATTGCCCGCGGCTCGACAGCGCGAGGATCCATGCGGCGTTCGCGGCGCTGGATCGCGCGGACGTCGTGCTCGGCCCCGCGACCGACGGCGGCTACACGCTGATCGGGCTCGCCGCGCCAGCGCCCGGGCTGTTCCAAGGCGTCAAGTGGAGCACGGACGCCGTGCTCGCGCAGACCCTCGCGAGCGCGCGAGATCTGGGCCTGAAGATCGAGACTCTGCCACCGCTGGATGACCTCGACACGCCGAACGATCTTGCACGGCTGGTCGCTGCGCTCGCCTTTGCGCCGGCCGCGGTCGCGCCCAACACCCGGCGCGCGCTCACGTCGATGGGACTCCTGCCGCCGCGCTGAGTCGGCTCGCCTGCCTGATCGCTCGCGCGAACGCGCTACTTCGCCCCTTCCGGCAGCGGCGGCGCCTTGATGCCGAGCTGTTTCTGCACGCGCATCATGGCGTCCACCAGCGGCTGCTTCATGGATTCGGGCGGATTGCTCTGCATGGCGAGGTGGTAGTACTTGAGCGCCTCGTTGAAGTCGTCGCGTCGCTCGTGAACGATGCCGAGGTTGAAGAGCGCAACCGGCTGGTGCGGATCGCGGCGCAGTGCCTGCAGGAACAGCTTCTCGGCGGAGCGCGCATCCCCGAGGTTGTAGTAGCACACGCCCAGATCCACCAGGGTGGTCGCCCGGGTCGAGTCGCGCGCGAGCGCCGCGCGGTAGTGGACGATCGCGTCGGACCAGTTGCCGGTGTCGTAGAGCACGTCGGCGAGCCCGATGTGGGCGGTCACGCTGGTCGAGTCTTTGGCGAGCGAGTCGCGGAACGCATCGGCGCGCTTCTGCTGGTCTTCCTTCGCGCCTTCGACCGGCTGGTTGATGCGATCGACGTTCGCCTTGACCGCGACGAACACGACGACTGCGGCGGCGATCGCTCCGAACATGAGCCACAGCGACATCGCCATGCCGGAGTCGGGGCGTGGCCGACGCGGGCGGATGGGCCGGATCATGCGCGGCAAGGGCTCCGCGCTCGGCCCGGATTCGCGTTCCGTCTCCCGGGGCTCGGGCGTCGAAGCACCCGTCGGAGAGGCGGTGGCGCCGAGCGGAACGAGCGGAAAGTTGCAGCGCTCGCAGGCGGTGCTTCCCAAAGGATTCTCATGCCCGCAATCGGGACAGCGCAGCGTGTCGGTCATGCTCTTTCTCCGGGGAGAGGACGCGGGCCGGCCGCCGCGATGTGAACCCGATCTGGCGCAGGGCACGATAGCGGCGGGCTCAGCAGCGGGCAAGCGGCCGCGGGGCCTGGGGCGCAGCTCGACCGGAACAGCGGTGATCCGCCGTCTGCTCTACTTTCTCAACATCAACGGCGAGCTCCGGGCCATCGACGCGCAAGCTCCTTTTCGACAAGGCGAGCCTCCCTCAGCCTGCCTGACTGGAGGAGTGCAGTGAACTGCCCATCGAGAGCGCTCGGCAGGGTGTCGCCGAGGGCGCGCACGCTACGGAACGTCGTTTCGGCCTCGGGCCACGAGCCCCTGGCCATCTGCACTCGCGCCTGGTGCATCAATGCCGACTGTCCGTGTCCCCAGCGCTCGAGCCAGCCGCGTTGCTCGTAATAGAAGAACTCGGTGTTGTCTGACACCGGAGGAATCGTTGCGCTGAAGCCGCCGTAGACGATCTGCGGTTCGAAGAGCCGCAAAGTCTCTCCGCCGCGCATGGCGGATTCGAGCGGAAAATACGAAGTTCGTTGCGCCAGGTCCTCCGGACGGGTTGGGGCACCGGTCATCAGATCAAACCTTGCCCGAGGAACCGGATTGACGAATGCGACTCGTGTGCCAGGGCGCAGAGCCGCGGCGCGGAGCGCCGGCAAGGCGTGACTCAGAAGCATTGCATCTCGAATCGTTCGGTCGACGGGGAGCGCGTCGCGCGTCGCAGTTCTCCTGACGTCAATGTCATGCGCTTCAATCAGAACGTAGCCGCCGAGTACAGCAAGACCGATGGCGGTTCGTGTCCGGTTCGGCCAGGTCGCCAGCAACGCCTCGCCGAGCAACGCCAGGGCGATCGCACCCCCGATCCACGGAACGTAGAGATAGTAGAGATACGTGTGGTGCGTCAGTGGAAGCACGGGAAGCAGGAACGCCAGCCACCATCCGACTCCTACGGCAACGGGAAGTCGAGCGTCTCGAGGCCCCCGGAAGAGCGCGATGCCGAGTGCCAGGCAGAGTGGCGCCCCGAGCCGCCATGAACCCTCATCGGCACTCGCAACCTGATCACGGATCGGGTCCCACAAGGCCACGCACCACTTCGCGTAGGTGAAGAAGTTCTGCACCAGGAACGGAGGGGATGCCGTAAGCGCATAGGCATCTGATGGGCCGAGTGGAGGAGGTCCCCCACTGGCCAGGACGATCACGACAAACGCGGAGGCGAACGCTACGGCAGGAAGAAGGGCCCGGAATCTGGGCGGCTGGCGACTTGATTTCCATTCGAGCAGGGCGACCACGAGCACCCACCCTATCGCGATCTCCTTGGAGAACATCGCCGCGAACGCGACGAGCGACGCAGCCCATCGCCATGCTGAACCCCATTGGATCGACTCGAGGTGAAGGAGTGTGGCGCAAAGGAGCAACGTGCCGGTGAGCAGCTCGACCACCCCCGCCGCCCAATGGACGGGCGTGAAGGCAATCGATGAGCAACCGAAAAGGATCGCGGCCGCGACCGCCGACTCGCGTCGGCCGCCGATCCTGATGGTGAGAACGTAAACCCCAGCCACATTCAACAGGTGAAGCGCGAGATTCACGACGTGGTAGCCAAGAGGGTTCAGCCCAAAGACGGCGTACAGGAGCCGAAACGTCAGTCCGCTGGACAGCGATCGCAGGAGACCGGGCCCCGGCTCCAGTCCCGCCGCACGGGACAAGAATGTGATGTCGTCCTGGGCGAAGAACGTCCCGAGCGCTCCGAAGTAGACCATTCCCGCAAGAAGAAGGGCGGGGGTGAGCATGAAGGCATGTGAGTCACGCGAGAACCCGCGAGTCACGCGGATCCCTGCCCGATCCCAGCGCGACGCCAGAGGCATTTGATCACTCGGTGCTTCGCTTCCCTGCCCTGCTGGTCGGCGCATGCAGCATTCTTGCCGACAAAACGTGCCAATGCTAGCGTCGCATGTTCATGCGCACACTCCCGAAGCTCATCGCCCTGGCGTTCGCCAGCGCGCTGCTCGCGCCGATCGCCCACGCCGAAGAAGTACGCGTCACCCTCCTCCACACCACCGACCTCCACGGTGCGCTCACCGCCTACGACTACCTGAGCGATCGGCCCGATGGCCGCGGACTCACCCGCATCGCCACCCTGGTCAAGCGCGTACGCGGCGAAGGCGTGCCGACCCTGCTGATGGATGCCGGCGATTGCATCCAGGGCGGCGGCATCGAGGCGATGTACCAGCACAGCGACCGCTCCAGGACCGACCCGATGATCGCGGCCATGAACGCGATCGGATATGACTGCATGACGGTCGGCAATCACGAGTTCAATTTCGGCATGAACGTCCTGCGCAAGGCCGAAGGCGTTGCGCGCTTCCCATTCCTCGGCGCGAACATTCTGCGCGACGACAACCGGCTTGCCGCATTCAACACCTCGTTCGTGAAGGTCGTGAACGGTGTGCGGGTCGGCGTCGTCGGAATCACGACGCCCGCGATTCCGTTCTGGGAGGACTCGGCGAATTACGCGGGGCTCAACTTCGGCTCGCCGGTCTACATCGCCCAGCTCGAGGTGGGGCGGTTGCGTCAGCGGGAGAAGTGCGACGTGGTCGTGATCCTCGCCCACACCGGGCTCGAGCGCGATCCCGTGACCGGGATCGAGAAGACCGGCGACGACGCTTCGGCCGAGAACTGGGGCTATCGACTGGCGCACGATGTCCCGGGCGTGGACATCGTGATCCTCGGCCACACCCACGTGGTGGTTCCGTCGGCCGAGGTGTACGGCGTGCTGGTGACACAGGCCGGCAAATGGGGCGAGAACCTGGGACGCATCGATCTCACGCTTTCGCGCGCCGCCGCGGGCGATCCATGGAAGCTGGACCGTCGCCGGGCGCAGATCATCGCGGTCACCGACACGACCCCCGACGATCCCGAAATCGCGCGCCTCGCGGCGCCGTGGCACGAAGAGACGCAGCGCTGGCTGTCGCGCGTGGTCGGCACGGCCTCCGGGGAGCTGGCCTCGCCGCGCGGTCGGTTCGCGCCTTCGGCGATCTGGGAGCTGATCCATCGCGCCCAGCTCGACGCCAGCGGAGCCGATGTCTCGCTCGCATCGCTTTTCAACCCTGAGGCGCGCATCGCGCCGGGGCCGGTCACGATGCGCGACGTGCTCAAGGTGTATCCCTACGACAACACGCTTGGCACTGTGTCGCTCACCGGCGCCGAGCTGCGGGAGACGCTCGAGGAATCGGCGCGCTACTTCCGCACCTATGATTACGCCGCCGACCGACCGCTGACTTCAGGTGCGCGGGCTGGCTTCAACTTCGATGCCGCGTACGGCGTGAGCTACGACGTCGATCTCACCCGGCCGCCCGGCGAGCGCATCCGGAACCTGATGTTCCAGAACCAGCCGCTCGCTTCGGACCGCACGCTCAAGGTGGCGGTCAACAACTACCGCCTGAACGGCGGCGGCGGCTTCGAAGCGATTCGCCGGGCGCCCCGAGTGTGGCACTCCGATCGCGAGGTGCAGGACCTGCTCGCCGAGTGGATCGGCAGGAGCGGGCCACTCGACGGCTCGTTCACCCGCAACTGGAGCGTGATTCCCGATTACGCCGCAACCCTCGAGCGGCCGCTGATCGACCGGCTGGTCCGTGAAGGCGTGGCGCCGAAGGAAGAGCTGCTGCGCATGGAGAGCGACGAGCCGGCCAAGCGCGGCGACGTCGCGTACTGGCTCGCGCGCGCGTTCGGATGGCGCGAGCGGAAGCTGTCCGGCGCGTTCGCCGACGTGCCCGACTCGCTCGAGCCGTGGCTCGACGGGCTGATGAAGCGGCGCGTGCTCGGAGCGGCGGCCAGCAGCGACAGGATGGAGCCGTTCAAGAACGCGGACCCCTGGACCGCGATCTCGTGGTGCGAGGCCTCTGCCCGCGCCGCGGGGCTGGTGCTGGCGCCCGGCACCGATCCCTCGTTCCGCAGGAGCGTGCTGACCGGCACCGGTGTCTCGCGTGCGTCGCTCGCCGCCGGCGGCGGTGAGACGCTGACCCACGCGCAGCTGCTCGGGCTCGTCTCCAACACGCGCTTCCCCACCGTGCGTGTGCTCGAGACCACCGACTTCCACGGCGCCATCCTGCCCGGCGCGCGCGAGCGCAGGAGCCGCCGGCCGGTCGGGGGCTCGCCGGTGCTGGCCGCCTACGTGAAACAGCTGCGCGCAGAAAACCCCGAGGGCACCATCCTGCTCGACGGCGGCGACTGGTTCCAGGGCACCATGATCTCGAACCTCCAGTTCGGCCGTCCCGTGGTCGAGCAGATGAACATGCTCGAGTACACCGCGGCGGCGATCGGCAATCACGATTTCGACTGGTCCGCCGACACGCTCGCCCGGCGCGCGGCCGAGATGCACTTCACGACGCTCGGAGCCAATTGCATCGTGCGCAAGACCGGACGGCGCCCGCACTACGCCCGCGCCGACACCGTGGTCATGCGCCGAGGCGTGCGGATCGGCATCCTCGGCCTTTGTTATCGCAACACTCCGACCGTGACCCTCGCCGCCAACGTCGCGCACCTGCGCTTCGAGGACGACTCGGCCGCCGCGGCGCGGCTGGTGCCCGACCTGCGCAAGCGCCGGGGCGCCACGCTGGTGCTCGGCGTCGGACACGTCCCGGCGGAAACCGACTCGACCATGCGCGCGCTGAGCGGCGACCTGCCGCGCCTCGCGCGCGGCGTCAAGGGCGTGGATGCGTGGTTCGGCGGGCACAGCCACAATTTCGTACTGGACGAGATCGGCGGCGTGCCGCTCATGATCTCCGGCTCGCACTCCGAAGTGATCGGTCTGTGCGACCTGACCATGGATCCGCTGAAGGGCCGGGTGATCGAACGGCGCTCGCGCTTCGTGAACACCTTCGCCGACGAAATCGTGCCCGACAGCGCGATGAGCGCCGCGGTGGAGCGCTGGAACTCCGCGATCGCGCCACTCGCGGCGGTTCCACTCGGGCGCAATGCGCGCCGGCTTCCGCGCGGCGGCGACCCGAGCATTGGCTACCTGGTGACCGACGCGATGCGTGCCAGCGTCGGCGCCGACATCGCGCTGCAGAATTCAGGCGGCCTGCGCGCCGATCTGCCCGAGGGCGTGATCACGCGCGGCACCGTGTACGAGGTGCTGCCGTTTCAGAATACGGTCGTGACCGTCGAGCTGAGCGGAGCCGAAGTGAAGCAGTGTTTCGAGGACGGGCTCGCCGGCAACCGCGTGCCCCAGGTGAGCGGCGTCAAGTTCAGCTACGACCTGGACCGGCCGGTCGGGCAGCGCCTGGTCTCGATCACGCTCGCCGACGGCACGCCGCTCGACGACCGCGGGATCTACAAGGTCGCCGCCAACAATTTCATGGCCACGGGCGGAGACGGCTACACGACGCTGGCGAAGGGGCGCAACCTCACGGACACCGGCGTGCCGCTGCGCGAGCTGCTGGAGCAGTTCATCATCAAGAAGTGCGCGAATGGCGGTGCGATCGAATACCAGCCGGAACACCGCGCGACGAAGGTCGGAGCCGTCGCTCCGCCCCCGCCCAAGTAGTTCCTTGCGGGCTCAGCGCGCGCTCGGCGCTCCGGTGTCGCGGGTCGCGCCCTGCAGCTCGATGCCGGCCCGTTCGAAGTAGGCTTCGACGCCTCCCGCGAGCTGCTGGCCCATCTTCCGCTGGAAGTCGGGACTCCTGAGCAGCCGCACTTCGATCGGGTTGTTGATGAACGCGGTCTCGACCAGCACCGATGGGAACTCCACCGACTTGAGCACGGCGAAGCCCGCCTGCTTGACCCCACGCGATTCGAGCCGGCGATCCGCCGCGATATTGTCGAGCAGCGCCTCCGCCAGCAGCTGGCTCTTCTCGAGCGCGGAAGAGCGCTTCACGTCATAGAGGATGTTGACCAGCGCATCCTCGGACCGCGACGGCACACCGCCCACCATGTCCGCGGCGTTTTCCATATCGGCGAGGTCGGCGTCGGCCTGATCGCTGGCCCCGTGCAGCGACAGGAAGTACACCTCGGTGCCGCTGCCATGACCGCGCCTTCGCGACGAATTGCAGTGCACGCTGATGAACAGGTCGGCCTTCATGCGCTCGGCGAGCCGGTAGCGCTCGCGCAGCGGGATGAAGTAGTCGTTGCTCCGGGTCAGCTGGCCCTGAATGCCCGGAATCCTGTTGAGCGCGTCCACCAGTTGCCTCGCGACCGCGAGCGTGACGTTCTTCTCGAGCACGCCGCCAGGGCCGCGCGCCCCCGTGTCTTCGCCGCCGTGTCCGGCGTCCACCGCGATCACGCGCAGCTTTCGAATCCTCTTGCCGGTCGCGATCGCGGCGAGCTTGCGCTCGATCGCGACCTCGGCGCCCGGCCGCGACACGTCCACCACCAGGCGGAATGGCTTGTCGGCTTCGGGCGCCAGCGTGAACGCCCGGAAGTTGGTGGTGTCGGCGAACCAGAGCTGCACGCGCGCACCTCCGTCGGTCAGCATCACGCGCACCGAATCCACAACGCTGTCGCGCACCCGCAGCATCGACGGCACGCCCTCGCCGATGGTCAGGCCGCGCTCGGGCACGCTGAGCACCAGCTCGCTGGTGAAGCCCGAGTCGGGCAGCACCGGGGTGACCGGGAACGTGAAGTCGAGCACGATGCGGGTGTTGGTCGGCGCCGACCACGAGCGCACGCCCGAGATCTGGGGCGCGCCGGGGGCATCGGTGCGTGCCGTGGGCGGCACGGCCACGGGCGCAACCAGTGCGATGAGGGCGAGGGTGGTGAACAGGCGCAGGCTGATGTGCATGAGTAGCGGCCCCTCCCTGGGTGCCGGCGGCGCAAGTCCCTTAGGTGCCTGAACCGAGAAGACCGGGGATGGCGAGAGCGCCGTCCCCGGTCACTCGGGTTATCGGCTACTTCTGGTCGAGGGTGAGCGGTACGAACGCCGTGTTCTGGCCGGAGTGCACCAGCAGCACCGCGTGCTTCTTCGCCGCCTTGATCTCCTTCAGCTGCTGGGTGAACACCGCCGCAGAGGACACAGGTTTCCTGTTGACCTCTTCGATGATGTCGCCCTGCTGAATGCCCGCCTCCTCGGCCGCGCTGCCCTCATCGACGGAGGTGACGAGTACGCCGGACTGGACCTTGGCGCCAGCCTTTTCTTCAGCGGTCAGCGCGCGCACCTTGAGGCCAGCGAATCCGGCGCTCGCCGGCTCGGCGTCGCTCTGCGGCTGCGGCGTGCGACCCGCCTGCGCGGCGATCTGCTCCTCGCGATCGGCGAGCGTGACGTACGCGGTCTCGCGGCGGCCGTCGCGCAGCACGGTCACCGGCACCCGCTTGCCCGAGGGCGTGTCGGCGACGCGCAGGCGGAACTTCTGCATGTCGCTCACCGGCTGCCCGTCGAATTCGACCACCACGTCGTTGCGCCTGAGACCGGCCTTCGAAGCGGGCGTGCCATCGAGCACGCTCTGGATCACCACGCCCTGCGTGGTGTTCGTCAGGCCGAAGCCCTCCGCGATCTCGGGCGTGAGATCGGCGAGCTGCACGCCAAGCCACGCGCGCTTCACCTGGCCGTGCGCCACCAGTTGCTCGGCGACGTGCTTCACCAGGTTGATCGGAATCGCAAAGCCGATTCCCTGACCGCTCGGATTGATCGCGGTGTTGATACCGATCGCCTCGCCACGGATGTTGCACAGCGGGCCACCCGAGTTGCCGAAGTTGATCGAGGCGTCGGTCTGGATGAAGTCCTGGAAGTCGGGAGTGCCGCCGAAGATGTTCAGGTTCGAGCGGCCCTGCGCGCTGATGATCCCGACCGTGACCGAGCCGCGCAGCACACCCAGCGGATTGCCGATCGCGATCGCCCAGTCGCCGACGCGGATCCGATCCGAGTCGCCGAGCGGCAGCGAGGGCAGGTTCGAACCCTCGATCTTGATGACCGCGACATCGGTGCCGGCGTCACTGCCCACGACCTTCGCCTTGAAGGTGCGCTTGTCGCTGAGCGTCACGGTGATGTCCGAGGCGTCACGCACCACGTGGTTGTTGGTGAGGATGTGGCCCTCGCCGTCGATGATGAACCCCGAGCCCGAGCTGGGGCGGGTCTGCGGCCGGCGGGCCTGCGGGTCGCCGCCGAAGAAGCGGCGCATGATCTCGTCCTGCGGATCGGTGGAGTCGTCGCCGCTCATTTTCTTACGCACATCGATGAAGACCACTGCGGGCAGCGCCTTCTCGACCACGCTCGAGAACGGACTCTCGGGCAGCGCGCTGCTGTTGACCGACGGAGCGAAAACGCTGGCCGCGGTCCTCTGGGCATTCGAGGCGCCCTGGAAGTTGAAACCCGCGCTCAGCCCGAGCCCGATCGTGAGACCGGCCACCACCAGCGCGGCGGCACCGAGGTAGTAGGTGCGGGGCCGGGTTTTCGATGGAATGTTCGAATTCATGCGTCTCCTCCGTGATTGCACCGTGACGCGGCGCCTCCGGACTGGGTTGGTCCGGCGCCGGGTCGATCGGCGCGAAATCAGAACATCAATGGTGCTCGGCCGAAGCGGCCGGGCTGTCACAGCGCCGTCAAGTGTCGCGTCCGAATATGGACGCATGATCGAGTCGTTGGGTTACGGCCGGAGCGCGATCATACCCGGTGCGCGCGACCCGGGTTCCCCCGCCGGGGCGGCAGCCGAACGAGCGCGGCACCGGAGCTTCCGGGCGCCCCGGTTGTGACGTTTTCGACAAGGATTGCTAGACTGCGCCCATGTCCTCCCAGGCCGTGTATTTCCTCTCCGACGCACATCTTGGCGCGGAGCCCAAGGCGTTGGAAGCGGCCCGGCAGAAGCGCCTGCATACCTTTCTCGAATCGCTCGAAGGCCGGGCCTCGACAGTCTACATCGTCGGCGACCTGTTCGATTTCTGGTTCGAGTACCGCACCGCCATTCCGCGAGCGCTGTTCGAGACGCTCGCGACCCTCAGGCGTCTGCGCGAAAGCGGTGTCGAGCTGGTGTACGTGAATGGAAACCACGATTTCTGGCTCGGCCCGTTCCTGTCCGAGGAAATCGGCGCCCGCACTCACCATGGCGCGCTGGCGGTCGAGCACCAGGGCCGGCGTGTGTGGATGCATCACGGAGATGGGCTCGTGGGCGGCGACCTCGGCTACCGCCTGCTCCGGCGCGTGATCCGCCACCCCGCCAGCATCGCGCTCTATCGCTGGCTGCACCCCGACCTCGGCATCCCGCTCGCGCATCGGGTTTCGCTCCTGTCGCGCGACGCCAGGGGCGAGCGCACGCTCGAGCCGCAGCGCCTGTGGGACGAGATCGCGCTCCCTCGTTTCGCGGAAGGGTTCGACGCGGTCGTGGTCGGGCATTTCCATCATGTCTACGAACGGCGCGAGAACGAGCGCGCCTTCTTCGTGCTCGGCGACTGGATGACGCGCTTCACCTACCTCAAACTCGAGAACGGAACGTTCACGCTCGACGCCTGGCCCGGGCCCTGAGGGGTCCGAGCGCACCAGCGGCTCCCGGTGTGGCCCGCGGTCCCGGCGGCGCCGGATGCCAGATGCGGCGCGAGCTCGAGCTAGAATTGGGCGGCGAGCGAGAACCGGTGGGTATCTCCGAGATCGCTCTTGAACGGGACGAAGGCGTAGTCGAGGTGCAGGCTCTGCACCGCCCAGCCCACGCCGAAGCTCAATGCCGACTCGGTGTCGCCCGCGGTCATTCCGGCGCGCACCGCAGCGCCCGAGGGATGCGCCAGCTCCGCTCCGAGCATCGCGACCGGCGCCTGACCCGTGCTGAAGCGCGACTCGAGCGCACCACGCAGATCGAAGCCTCCGCCAACTCCGAATCCATACGATCCGCCGGCCTGAATGGCCGAGGGCAGACGAACCGGCGTTCCCTGCGCGCCGTCGATCGTGTAGTGCGCGGCCGGGCCGAGGTTGTGCGCGCTGAGGCTCAGGCGCAGCCCCGGTAGCATCGCGGGATCCCACGCGGTGCCGAGGCCGAACGCCATGGTCGTGGCGGCCTGATCGGCGATGCGCTCGCGCACCAGTTGCGTGGTGGCGCCGAGCGTCACTCCGGGCGAGAGCTTGCGACCGTATCCGAGCGAGATCTCCAGATCGTGCGAGCCAAACGTGCCGATCAGATTTCCGAGCGCATCGCGCTCCTCGATCGGTTCCGAGTAGAGGGCGCGCAGCGAAGCGGCGATGCCGCCTCCGAACAGACGTCCGCCGATCGCGAACTGGTCGTGACGGATTTTCTCGAGGTATTCGTAATGCGAACCGGAGATCTGGATGCCCTTGACCCGCTCGAGCGCCGCCGGATTCCAGAACACCGCCTCGACGCCATCGGCGAGCGAAGCGTAGGCCCCGCCCAGCGCCGAAGCACGGGCGCCGGCCGGCACCTTGAGAAAGGCGAACCCGGCGGGGTCGGCCGATGCGGCGGTGGCGAAGGCCGCGCACAGAAAGAGAGCGGCGGCGGCGCGAAGCGCGAGACGCATGAAAGGCTCCGTGGGTCCTTAGAATGCGGAGGGGCCGGAAGTCCCGGCCCCGTCCGAACGGCGCGCACTGCGCGCGAATTGTAACCCAGTACTACCCGCGACGCCTGCTAGGGTTCGCCCCGACTGCGGCCATGCCCCCCGCCGCGCTGCGCATCGGGACGCGCGGAGGAATCGTGACGCTCGCGCTGCTGCGGCGGGTCGTTGCGCTGCGGTCGCTCTTCGCGGGGCGCGCGCTCCTGCCGCGGCTGGCGCTCCTCACGGGGTGGGCTCGCGGGTGCCGGGCGCTCTTCCCGGGGTCGCTCGACCCGTGGACTCTCCTCGCGCGGCGGATTCGCCGGTGCCGGGCGTTCGCGTCGCTCGATGCGCGGTGACTCTTCGCGCGGCGGGGCCTCGGGTGCAGGGCGCTCGTAGCGCCGCTCGATGCGCGGTGCATCTCCACCGCTGCCTTCCTCGCGCGGGCGCTCCGCCGGCATGGGACGCGCCACGGGCCGACGCTCATCGCCAACGCGGCGTGGGCGATCCCCGTCCGGCGGCGCCTGACGCACCGGCTCGCGGAACACGCCCGGTCGCTGCGCACCGACTCTGCCCGGCGCCGGATCGCGCGGGGTTTCGCGAGTGCCGCGGCCGACCGCGATTCCGCCCGGAATGTTCCGCCACTTCGTATTGTTGGTGACGAGGAATCCCGGCGGCGGCGATGCGGTGCCTCCGCGCCAGTTCGCGTACTTGCTCGGAGGGACGTAGCTGCGAGGCGGAGGCGTCCGGTATCGGGTGAGCGGGCCGCCCCAGATCTGGCACCAGCGATTCCAGCCATCCCACGACGAGAGCCACGGTCCGTCGTAGCGCCAGCGCGGCGGGCAGTCGTTGCGCACCACGTAAACGTAGTAGGGCACAAAGCCGTTCCAGCAGGTCGGCCCCCAGCCCCACGACCAGTTCACCCGGAAGTCCACCACGCTGCAGTGCGTGTAGTAGGGATCGAATCCATCCCACCACGCCCAGCGGTTCGGACGGTGGCAGTCGTAGCAGATGTAGCGCGGATAGCGCACCTTCTCGTGCACGTAGTACGCGGTGTAGGCGGTGGCGAATTCATCGGCCGAGCCCGGATCGCGTAGCACGTCTCGGCGAATGCGCTCCATCGCGACGAACGGGTCGCCGACGATGCGCCCGTCTTCGGTCACGCCGTCCTGATCATCGGGCTGGTTCACGTAGCCGACTTCGTCGGCCTGCGCGTTGTACGGGCGAAGGTACCAGGGCAGGTGGTCGAACGGCTGGTGCGAGGCGATCGCCACGACGTAGCCCTCGCCGGTGGACTTCTGCACCACCAGCTCGAGGTCCGCATCGTCGGCGGGAATGTGATAGGTGCGCCGGGCCTCGACGAGACCGTTGCTCCCTTCGTACGGGAACAGGACCCGGACGTAGCCTTCCGCGTCGATTTCGTAGGCAAGCAGGTAGGAGTCTTCAGTGGTGCGGACGCGCAGCTGCATGACGTCGCCCGGCTCGTAGATCGCTTCATTGCCGCGGTCGGTCCACAACTCGACCCCGAAGCCGCGAGCGGAGGCGGTCGTGGGCACGATCGCCAACGCTCCCATCAGCAGGCCGATCATCCACGTTGCTCGCTTCATGGCCAGTTCTCCTCCCGGCGACCGCCGGAGCTACTGACGCACACCCCTGGGAGCGCCCCCATGGTACACCCGGAGCGCACCTTTCGGGTTGACTACGCCCCATTTCGCGCTCTATTCCCCGAGACGGTTCAGGCGCGGTTCGGTTTCAGGCTCAATGCACGACCACGGTTCAGCGACTGGCCAGCGCGATCGCCCGGCGCGCCCGGGGCGCGCCCTCGTCGCGCACCTTCTTCTGGCGCAGCTCAGGGTTGGCGGGGTCGGCCTGATAGGCCCAGTCGAAGGTCACCTGGGTCGTGCTCAGGGCCGTGGCCCGGAACTTTGCGTAGTGGTTGTCGAAGGTCCAGACGACGTAGCAGTGCCCGGGGACCAACTCCACCATGCCGCTCGGCGACCAGCCGGCGCTCGGGGCGACGTCCACTGCGTCCAGCGAGGTGGCATACCCGGCGTCCTGGATATCGGTGTCGGTGAAGGGGCAGATCATCGACGGGATGCCGCTCGAAGTGGAGAAGTACACGTCGGTGGCCGGATCGTCAGCCGCCCGGACGGAGTAGGCCGAGAAGTCGTAGCCGGCGGTGGCGGGATCCGTCGCAGCATTGCTCAGCACGCGCCCGAATCCCTCGGGGCGCGGAGTGTCGTAGATATAGATGTCGTCGTAGCCCAGGGCGCTTTCGTTTCCCGCGCGGTCGACCGCGGCCACCGCGAAATACCGGGTCACGCCGTTGGCGAGCCCGGTCACGACGAACGCCGTCCCCGAGGTGAAGCCGATCGGATCGTACGGGCAGCTCGAGCCGCCAGCGCACGCCGACTCGTAGATCCGGTAGCCGGCCAGATCGCCTTCGGTGTTCGCAAGCCAGCGCAGGGTGACGCGATTGTCGCCGGTCACGCTGTAGAACCCGCGCACCGCGGCCGGAGGATGCAGATCGCGCGGAGAGGTCTGGTCGTCGCAACCCGCAACCAGACCGAGAACCGCGAGCAGGATGAGCCAGAGCCTCAACATGGGTTCCTCCGTTGCCTGGTGGATTGCGAAGCGCTTGCCACCCACCTCAGAGGGCAACCCATGTGCCATTCACGGATCGAGCCGGGCGGAGAGGCAATGCGCGCCCACAACCTGCGCGATTGCAAGCGTCGGCGCAAGAAGAAGCCGCCCCCGGTGCTAGGAACCGAAGGCGGCTCTGGTGTGCGCAGCAGTCGCAGGTGTGCGAGCGCGCTACACCGGTGAGTGAATCGGGACATCGGGTCGAGCTGCACGTGACAACAGCCGAGACATCCCCCAGTGTTGGCCTATGTCACGATCGAACCGATGTCCCAAACTACGAAAAAAAACCCGCCGATGGTGGGGCCGACCTTGGTCGGCTGGTTGCGTCCTGCTTCGGCCACTCCATCACCGGGATCGAAGTGCACGTTCCAAGCTAGCCGGTCGTAAAGGGCGGTGCGTTGTCATATGACTGGGGCTCGTACCCTCGACCGGACCCCTCACTGCACCGGCTAGCCCAGATTGTGGATCGACAACTTGCGCCGCCGATCTTTTTGGAGGTCCCCCCCCTCCGCGGAAGATGTAAGAGCACCCCGCGTGCCATACGCGCGACAGTCGCCGAGAAAGTTCAGACGGGACTGTGCCGCAAGGTGTTGGGCCACTGAGCCGCTTCGCGCTTCGTCGAGAGTTCCGGGCGCACGGGCACGCAGAACCGAAACAAAACCGCGACGATTCGGGGCTCACTCGCTAAGCCGCTGAATGGCAACGCCCTGTCTATAAAGGTTCTTGCCACTCGTTTCATAAAGAGAAGCATCAGACCGGCGCGGCGCACGAGGCGACAGACGCTGCGCGGCACAAATGCGCGAGCGGCGGATGCGCGATGCGCGCCCGCCGCTCGAAAGAAGCTCAGGGATGGATTTCGCTAGACGTTTCGCCGGCGCTCGAGGCCGAGGGTGCGGATCTTGGCGAGGAGCGTTGGATAGCTGAGCCCGAGCTCGCGCGCCACGCGCGCCTTGTTCCAGCGATTGGTCTCGAGCGCATCGGCGATCATTCGCTTCTCGAGCTGCGAGACATTGCTGCGCAGGGTCTTCCCCGTCGGGCGTTCGACCGCGGTGCGCTCGGCGGCGCCGGGACACATGTCCGGCGGAAGCAGCGAGGAGACGAGCGTATCGCCTTCGTCGGCGAGCACGACCATGCGCTTGACGGTCTTCTCGAGCTCGCGCACGTTGCCGCGCCACTCGTGCTCGAGAAAGATGCGCATGACATCGGGCGCGAAGCCCTTCAGCGTCTTCTCCATCTGCCGCGAGTAGAGCGCGAGGAAGTGCTGGGCCAGGACCGGAATGTCTTCCCGGCGTTCGCGCAGCGCGGGCACGCGCACCGTGATGTCGTTGAGCCGGTAGTACAGATCCTCGAGGAACCGGCCGGTCTTGATACGCTCGCGCAGGTCGCAGCCGGTCGCGCAGATCACCCGCGCGTTCACCTTCTTGTTGCGCGTGGCCCCGACCGGGCGGATCTCGCCCTGGTCGAGCACGTGAAGCAGCTTGGCCTGCACCGACTCCGGCACCTTCTCGATCTCGTCGAGGAAGATCGTGCCGCCCTCGGCCTCTTCGAACAGTCCGGACTTGTCGCGTGCCGCGCCGGTGAAGGCGCCCTGCACATAGCCGAACAGCTCGCTCTCGAGCAGCTGCTCGGGGAGCGCTGCGCAGTTCACCTGCACGAACGGCCCGTCGCGCCGGTTCGAGATCTCGTGCACGACCTGGGCGAGCAGACCCTTGCCGGTTCCGGTCTCTCCCATGAACAGCACGGTCGCGGTGCTGTCTCCCACCTTGTTGAGCAGGCTGAGGATGTTCGCCATCTCGCGCGCCTGGCTCACGATCCGATCCGCGCCCGGACTCGGCTTGAGCTTGTCGCGCAGTTCGCGGTTCTCGGCCAGCAGCAGCGAGCGCTGCGCTTCGACGATTGCAACGCCGGTGCTGTTGGCCAGCACCGCGAGCAGGTTCAGCTCGCGCTGGCGGAAGGCGCCAAGCAGGTTGTCGTTGAGCCGGTCCACGTACACCAGGCCGACCGACTGCGAGGGGAAGTTGAGCGGCACGCACACCAGCGAGCCGACGCCTTCGAGGGCGTCCACCAGCGCGGCGCCGAAGCGCGGATCGGCAGCGACCCTGCTCGAGAACAGTGGACCGTTCTCGGCGAGACGGTTTCCCGCGACGCCTTCGATCACGCGCAGCACGCGGCGCGCGCGGTCACGGCCGAGGCCATGCTGCGCGACAACATCGAGGCGACCGCCGCCGCTGCTGAACGCGACGAAGCCGCGATCCCCGCCGGCGTGCTCGACCGCCAGCCGCACCGCCTGCGCGAGAAGCCCGTCCATGTCGGAGGTCTCGCGGAACAGGCGGTTGGCATCTTCGAGCGCGCGGAACTCGTTACAGGTCGACAGCGAGACCGCGACGTACTGGCGCTCGAGCTCGCGACGCAGCTCGGCCGCGCGCTCCTCCGCCTCGGGCTGGCCACCCGCCGTCGGGCCGCCGTCGGCCAGCCACTGTTCGCTCTGCTCGAGAAGCGAGAGGGCCTGGTCGTAGTGCTCGCGTTCGGCCTCGAGTCTCGCAAGCGAGAGGAGCGCCTCGGCGGCAAGGGGGACCAGCCCGAGCTGACGGAACAGGGTCGTGGCACGACGGCTCGCGTCGATGACCGGCTCCAGCGGAACACGCAGCCGCGCGCTGGTCGGCAAAAGCAGCAGGTACTCGGCCCACGCCGCGAGCGTGACCGCGTGCTCGTAGACCTCGCCCAGCTGATCGAAGCACAGCGACGCATCGCGCAGCTTGAGCTCGCACGCGGCGGCATTGCCGCGCACCGCATCGAGGCGGGCGAGCGAGCGCTGGGCGAGCGCCTGCTCGATTCGGTCCCCGAGGCGCTCGAACATCGCGGCGCCGTGGAGCAGATGCGTCTGTGCTTCATCGACGCGGCCGGCGTGCAGGAGCGCCAGTCCGTATCGGGTCTCGAGCTCGGCGGTCAGATCGCCCTGCGGTGTGATCGCGCGCGCGTCGGCCAGCGCCGGCTCGAGCAGCAACAGCGCGGCCGCGACATCTCCGCGGTCCAGCTCGAGCTCACCCAGGAATTCGCGGGCCAGCACGTTCTCGCGCTGCACGCCCACCTGCTGGGCGAGCTGGAGCGCGCGCTGGAAGTGCGAATGCGCCTGCTCGAACTGGCGGCGGCGGCGGCACAGCAGGCCGAGCGCCATGAGCGCCATCGACTCGCCCTGCAGGTGGCCGGTCTCGCGCGAGATCCGCAGCGACTGGCGGAAATTCTCCTCCGCAAGATCCCACTGTCCGAGTCGGTAGCGGATCAGGCCCAGGTTCTGGCAGTGCCCGCGCATGCGCGCGTAGAGGCCGGCGCGCTCGTCGAGGCGCAGCGCCTGCTCGAGGAACCGCGTCGCTTCGCGCCATTCGCGCAGGTTCTTGTAGACCAGCCCGAGGTTGTTGAGCGCGGTCACCAGCCCGTCGATGTCGTCGATGCGGCGGAACGTGGCGGCCGCGCTCTGCAGCCACTCGATCGCCTCGGTCGGCCGCCCGAGCCGATTCACGCAGATTCCGAGGGTCATGCTCACCTGGCCTACCGTGCGATGGTCGTCGGTGTCGCGCAACACCGCGTAGGCGTACTGCGCGTAGCGGCGGCCGGAACGATAGGAGGCGAGTTCGGTGAGCAGGTGTGCCGCGCGGGCAGCGATTCCGGCGTTGAGCCGCGTGTCGTGGAGGATGCGGGCGTCGCGCCGGGCTTCGCGCGTCAGGCGCAGCGCAGTCTCGAACTCGCCGCGCCGCATCTCTGCCTCGGCCAGCCGCGTGAGGATTCGCACGCGCTCGGAGGGCATGTTGGCGCCAACCAGTTCGAGGGCGGCGGTGTACTCCTCTACCGCGCCCGCGAAATTGTCAGCGGCCAGATGCAGATCTCCGATCGACTCGCGCTGCCCGACACCATCTCGAAGCGTGCCGGGGGCGTGAGCCAGCTCGGGGGGGATCGCTCGCTGCACTTTTCGAACCCTCGAATGACGGACACCCGGTGAAAGCCACGGCGGTTCGTTCCGCGACTTCGTTTGCGACCGGTGAGGTGAACCCGGACTACAGCCCTTACTTGATCACCCTCAGGTAAAGCGCCGCCCAGATCCTACTGATCCACTGAACCCGCGCGAACCCACGCAAAGTCACGCCGTACGAACTCTCTTCACGCGGTTCGGCGACGACCCGAACCACGGGAATCGTAGGAGTCTTGCTGGGGCTGTCGGGTTCCGATGATGTCTGACCCACGCCGGGCTTTTGAATCGTGCCCACGGGTGCGCCGCCACCAACGTCGTCACCATAAGACGACGAGGCACGCGCCCCCTGCGCGGTGATCGAGATCACCGAAAGGAGGACCAGTGTGACCAGGAGTCTGTTGCAATTTTTCCGCATGCGCTGCCTGCTCCCTCCACGACTGGCGGTAAAAGAAAACCCATGACCCTGTCGGGCCGGAGGAGTCCTGACAGGCTCTTTGCGAAAAGTGAGGGGACCTTTACCAGCGCCGGGAACAGTATCCGCCCTGCCCCGAACAACCGTCAAAGACTTTTATGCGAAGTTGCAATCTCCGCTGCGTACTTCGTCGGCGGCCATTCGCGCCAGGCCGTATCGCAGCCCCTGGGTCGAACACAGCAGCCCCGGACCCGGAAAGCGCCTGGCCAGCTCCCGGACGACCAGGGCTCCGGCTACTACAATGTCGGCCCTTCCCTCTCCCATGACCGGCCAGCTCCCGCGCTCCGCGTGAGAGGCGGCGACGATCTCGGCGATCCTGGCCTCGAGCCGGGCCGAGGAGACCTGCCAGCCCTCGAGCTGATTCGGGTCGTAGGTCGTGAGCCCGCGATCCAGCGAAGCAAGGACGGTCACCGTGCCCCCGACGCCGGCCAGGACGGGCGAGCGTTCAGGCATGTATGCACATTCATGCATAACTTTGGTGCGGACCTCGGCGGTCAGCGCCTCGATCTCTTCGGCGGTCGGGGGATCGCTGTGCAGGTGCCGGTCGGTCAGGCTCACCGCTCCGAAAGGAAGGCTGGTCCAGCGCCCCGGCCGATCACCGACTCCGCTGACCACCTCGGTGCTCCCGCCCCCGAGATCGAAGACCACGCAGGACTGGGTCCGCACCCTGGCCCCCAGCCCCCCGATTACCGAGCGGTAGACCAGCCGTGCCTCGTCGTCGCCGGAGAGGATGCGCACGCGCAGGCCGCTCCTGGCCGCGATGCTCTCGGCAACCTCGGCGCCATTGGCGGCGCGGCGCAGCGCAGCCGTCGCTCCGACCACCACGTGGGAGGCGCCCAGGCCCCGCGCGCGACGCGCAAACTCGGCGGTCAGCGTCGCGGCGCGCTCGGCCATCTCGGGATCCACCGAGCCGGTACGCTCCATGCCGCGGGCGAGCCGGCACGGTTCGCCAGCTCGGGCGATGGTGAGGGTCTCCTGGGTCCCGTCCGGACGGCCCACGAAATCCGCCACCAGCATGCGAACGGAGTTCGAGCCGATATCAATTGCACCGACACGCATACGTTCACTCGGACTCACAGCAGGTAATCCTCGAAGTCGCTCCTGGGCAAAGGGGTGAAAGGAGCTTCGCCGTCCGAGTCGGCACCGGACGGCTCTGCGCCAACCGCCGCCAGCTCGGGCGTCCGCGGTTCCGAGGGTTTCTCTCGATCCGCCTGGCGGACGGAACGCGCCCGCCCTTCGGCGCCGGACTCGGTTCCCGGGGAACGGGATTGCGCTCTCGAGCGTGCGCTGCGCGCCCGACTCTTCATGTCCACCGCGCCGCGGGCGGAAAGTCCCGAGCCCGCTTCGATGGCTTCGGCCTCGTGAAGCGCCCAGGCGATGAGCCCGTCCACGGTCGGCTTCTCGCGGCACAACCGGAACAGGACGCGCTTGCCGTCGCGGGCCCCGCACACGATTCCGGCCCGCTCGAGCACCTGCAGATGCCGGGTGGTGCAAGACTGCGAGAGGCCGACATCCAGCGCGAGGTCGCTCGCGCAGCGTTCGGAGACCAGGAGGTGGAGGACCAGTCGGAAGCGTGAGGAGTCGCCCAGACAGGCGAGAAGATCGCGGGCGCGGCTCGAGGAGACGTTCATTGCATGGACATGCATACCAGCTTCGCAAATTGACCGCAAGCGATTGGCTCTGTTAGCCTGACGCGGTCCCTCCCGGAACCTCCATGACCACCTCTCCGATCGCATTTCGAACCGAGCCTGCCACGCCGAGCTTTTACGGCCTGAGCCGGTCCCGCCTGGCCGAGCGCCTGGCGGGCCTTGGCGTGGAAAGTTACCGGGCCGACCAGATTTTCGCGTGGGTCTATCAGAAGCACCTGCGCGACTCGAGGGGCATGACCAACCTGCCTTCGGCACTGCGCAGTCGCTTCGATCACCTGTGCGACCTTTCGTTGCCTCGACTGCAGTCGGTGCACGGCACGAAGGATGGCGCGACCCACAAGTTCGTCCTCGAGCTTCACGACGGCGCCCGCGTGGAGTGCGTCTCGATGCGCACCACCCGCCGCGTCACGCTGTGCCTCTCGAGCCAGGTGGGCTGCGCGCTCGGCTGCACGTTCTGCGCGACCGGCCTGATGGGCCTCAAGCGCAATCTGCGTCCGGACGAGATCGTCGCGCAGGTGATGGCGATGGGCGATTTCCACGGCTGGCACGAGGACCGGTTCAATCTGGTGTTCATGGGCATGGGCGAGCCGCTCGCCAACTACAAGCCGGTGGTGGAAGCGATCCGGATCCTCCACGACGAGCGCGGGCTCAATCTCGGCGCGCGGCGCATCACGGTCTCGACCAGCGGGCTCGTTCCGCAGATCCGCGAACTGGCCGAAGAGGGTCTCGCGGTGGGCCTCGCCGTGTCGCTCCACGCCACCACCGATGAGCTTCGCAACGAGCTGGTGCCGGTCAACCGGCGCTGGCCGCTGGGCGAGCTGCTGCCCGCGGCGCGCGAGTTCGGGCGCAGTACCGGGCGTCGCGTCACGCTCGAATACACGCTGCTCGGGGGCGTCAACGACAGCGCCGAAGATGCCGATCGCCTCGGCGCGATCGCACGCGAGCTGCCCTCGAAGATCAATCTCATTCCGTACAATCCGGTCCCCGGGCTGCACTGGAAGCGTCCGAGTCCCGAGGCGGTGGATGCGTTCGCCGAGCGCCTCTATCCGCGCGCACCGGCGGTGACCGTGCGCCACACTCTGGGAGGCGAGATCTGGGCGGCCTGCGGGCAGCTCGGAGGACTCAGCCCCGAGGGCTGATGTCCCCAACGTTCGCGCCATGACCCTGCGCGCGCGACTCATCCTGGCATTGCTCGCGATGGCATTGCTGCCCACCGCGGCGTTCACCATGTTCACCCTCGATCAGCTCGGGCAGTCCACCCAGCGCTGGATCCGTCCGGGCGTGGATCGCGCGCTCGAGTCCGCGGTCGAGACCACCCGGGTCACGCTGGTGAAGCTCGAGGCGCTGTGCCGGAGCCAGGCCGCGCACTGGGCGAAGGAATGGCGCGGCGCAAGCCCAGGGAACGAAGGAACGCCCGCGATGCGCGACGCGCTGCGCGACGGCGGGCTCGACTACCTGCAGATCTATCGCCGGGACGGCCCGCGCTGGGTCGCCGAGGCGAACGTCGCGCCCACCAACGTGATCGTAGCCACGTGGCCCGAGCTGAGCGCGGCCATTGACAGCGCGCTGGCCGCGGATCACGTGGTCCGCTCGCCGCACGGCGCGCTCGCCGGCGTCGCGCGGCTCCCCGATGGTCGTGCCGCGGTCGCCGGCGTGTGGGTGCCGCCCGGTTTCTTCGCCGACATCGAGCGTGTCGCGCGCGGCCGGGACTTCTATCGCCGCCTGGGGGTGGTCGTCGACGTCCAGCGCGGATACGTATGGCTGCTGGTGATCGGTCTGGGCCTCGCTCTGAGCGTGCTCGCGATCGGGATCGCCACCCTGCTGGCGCGCGGCATGTCGCGACCGATCCGCGATCTTTCCTCTGCGCTCGAGCGCGTGGCCGCAGGGGATCTGAGCGCGCGCATCGCACCGGCCGGCGCCCGCGAATTCCGGCGCCTCGGCGGCTCGTTCAACACCATGACCGGGCGGCTCGAAACCGCGCAGGCCGCGCTGCGCGAGGCGGCGCGTGAGGCCGCGTGGCGCGAGGTGGCGCGCCGGCTCGCCCACGAGTTCAAGAATATCCTCACGCCGATGGCGCTCTCGCTGCACCGCCTCGAGCGTCGCGCCGAGGCGGTCGCCGAGCCCGAGCGCGAACCGGTGCGCGAGAGCCTGCAGGCGCTCGAACGCGGGGTCGAGCAGATGACCCGCCTGAGCGAGCAGTTCTCGCAGTACGCGCGCCTTCCCGATCCGCGCTTCGAGGTGCTGGACTTGAGCGAAGTGGCGAGTGGCGCCGCCTCGATGCACGACCCCGCTCCACAGCGGATCGAGCTCCACGATGGCGGGCGCATCGCGGTCCGCGGTGATACTCTGCTGCTCTCTCGCGCCATCCACAATCTGATCATCAACGCATGCGAGGCGAGCCCGCCCGACACCGTGGTCGAGGTTCGCACCCGGGCCGAGGGCCCGCTCGCGATCGTGGAGGTGCTGGACCGCGGTGCCGGCGTGCCCGAAGCGCTGCGCGCCCGGCTGTTCGAACCGTACGTGAGCACCAAGAAGCGTGGCAGCGGCCTGGGCCTGGCCCTGGTGCGTGACATCGCGCTGCAGCATGCGGGCAGCGTTTCACTGGAAGACCGTAGCGGCGGGGGCACGTGCGCGCGCCTCGCGCTGCCTCTTTTCGAGGAAACCCGGGAGACCGAGAAGGCATGAGCCGACCGCTCGACGTGCTGGTGGTGGACGACGAGGAGGACATCCGCAATTCGCTGCGCGGCGTGCTCGAGGACGAGGGTCATCGCGTCACTCTGGCCGGGAGCGCCGAGGACGCGTTCCGGCTCCTGGAAGAGCGGCCGGCGGACGTGGTGCTACTCGACATCCGGCTTCCGGGCATGAGCGGGCTGGATGCGATCCCGCGCCTGCTCGAGATCGCGCCTGACTCCGCGGTGATCGTGGTGACCGGCGAGAAGGACGTGCGCAACGGCTGGCTCGCCGCTCAGCGCGGCGCCTTCGATTTCATCGAGAAGCCCCCCGTGACCGAGTTCCTGCTCGCGCAGGTCGCCGAGGCGGGAAGCGTGGCGCGCGAAAGGCGCGCCGCTTCGGATTCTCTCGCACGCAGTGCGGGAAGCGCCGCCAACGGCGACGCGTTCGGCATACTTGGCGAGAGCGCGGCAGTGCGATCCTTGCTCGAGCAGGTGCGGCGCGTCGGACCGTCTCAGGGACGGGTGCTCGTCACCGGCGAGAACGGCTCGGGCAAGGAGCTGGTCGCACTCGCCCTGCATTCGCTCTCGAAACGCTCCGCCGGCCCGTTCGTGAAGATCAACTGCGCCGCGATCCCCAAGGATCTCGTCGAGAGCGAGCTGTTCGGCTACGAGCGCGGCGCGTTCACTGGCGCGGTGCAGAGCAAGAAGGGCCGGCTCGAGCTGGCCGACAAGGGAACGCTGTTCCTCGACGAGATCGGCGACCTGTCGCTCGAATCGCAGGCCAAGCTGCTGCGCGCGATCGAGACCGGCGAGATCGAGCGCGTCGGCGGCACCCGCACCGTGCACTTCGACGTGCGCATCGTCTCGGCCACGAACAAGGATCTGGCCGCGGCGATCGATGCCGGAGATTTCCGCGAAGACCTCTACTATCGGCTCAACGTGGTGCCGCTCCACGTGCCGCCACTGCGCGAGCGGCGCGGCGACGTCACTCTGCTCGCGCAGCACTTCCTCGAGCAGTTCTGCGCGGTCGAGGGCAAGTCTGCCAAGCGCCTGAGCGACGATGCACGTCAGGTGCTCGAGGAGTACAGCTGGCCGGGCAACGTGCGCGAGCTGCGCAATCTCATGGAGCGCGCCGCAATCCTGGTCGTGAGCGACGAGGTGCACGCCGCCGACATCGTGACCTGGCTCGAGAGCGGCGGGCCGCGCGAGGACTCGGTCGGGCTGCGCGGCGAGATCGAGCGGCGCGAGGCTGAGGCGATTCGCAGGGCGCTCGAAGCGGCCGACGGAAACGTGACCCAGGCCGCCGCCGCGCTCGGGATCGATCGCACCAACCTGCACCGCAAGCTGCGCAAGTACGGGATCAGCCGGCGCTGAGACCGGAAGCCGGCAGGTGCATGGCCGCCACAGCGGACGTTGCGCGGTCGCGACACAAGGCCGCAGAGCCGGGTTCACGCCGGCGCTATCGCCGTGTCACGCGTGGTGTCCGGCAGGGTTTCCGTGGTATGGAGCTTGCGTTTCCAGGGAGGGCGCCCCATCTCTCCCGCAGGAGGTGTGACATGAGATTCCCGATCGCGGTCGCCTCAAACCTCGTGCTCGCGCTGCTGGTCGCGCCCGGCGCGACGAGGGCAGCGTCGGGCCCGGTTCTAGTGACTCCCGATTCCTCGAGCGTGTTCGAGTTCCCTCCTTCCTCCGAAGAGCACGGACCGGCCGCCAATGACGAATTCGGAGACGGTCGCTGGCTGCGCACACCGTTTGGCGACCGGCTGCTCACCGACCCCGACGTGTGGCGCGGCCGCGCCCACGGGCAGGACGTCGGGCTCGCGCTCGACTACAACCGGGTCGACGCGCTGCGGCTCGGCGCTTCCTACGAGATTCAGGACCCGAGCACCATGGAGCCGCGCGTCGGTGCGCGGATGGAGTATGCCTTCGGGCGGGATCGGGTGCTGTACGGCGCGCAGATCGAGCAGCCACTCGCTCCTCCGGGCCGGCTCGCGCTCGGCGTGACCATGGTGCGGCGCACCGATCACAGCGACCTGCAGCAGGTGGACGACCTCGAGAACAGCCTGGCCCTGCTGTTCGGCCGGCAGGACTACCGCGACTACTTCGAGCGCGAGGGCTTTGGCGCCTACCTGTCGTGGCGCGTGCCGGACTTTTCGACGGTGAGCGTCCATGCGCGCAGCGACCGCTACCGCTCGCTGCCGCTGAGCGACCAGACGCGCTCGTGGTTCCACGCCCGGCGCCCGCTGCGCGACAATCCGGCCATCGACGAGGGCACCGCGCACACCATGACGCTGCGTCTCGAGCGGCTCGCCCACCGCACCCGGCGCACGCGGGCCGGTCTCTACCACTGGATCGAGCTCGAGCGCGCGGGACGCGGGCTGGGCGGCGACTTCACCTACACCCGTGCGCTCGCCGACGTGCGCAGCGTGGTGCGCCTCTCGCCTGCGACCACGCTGACCTTGCGCGTGGTCGGCGGCCACAGTCTGGACGGCACGCTTTCGCGCCAGAAGGAATTCACGCTCGGCGGTGCGGATGGTCTGCGTGCCCACGCCTTCGACCTTTATCGTGGCGATCGCCTCGCGCTGGCGCAGGCCGAGTACGATGTGGGGCTGTGGCGGCTGCGCGCGCGCGGATTGGCCGGTGAGCTGCATGCGATCGCGTTCGTCGACGCGGGCCGCGCGTGGCGTGCGTCCGGGCCCGGCTGGGATCTCGGCCGACAGCACGTGCAGGCCGACGGTGGCTTCGGAATCGGCACGGCCGAGGACAACCTGCGCGTGTACTTCGCGAAGAACCTGCAGGACCCCGGCTCCGCCTTCGTGATCAGCGCGAGGCTGCAGCGCCCGTTCTGACCCGGACCCCGTGCCCTCCCCGCTCCCCACGCTGTCCGCCCGCCCTCGCCGGCTCCGCCTTTGCGGCGCGCTCGTCGTGCTGCTCACGCTCGGCGCCGCGCGCGCGCATGCACTCGAGCTGACGCTCGAGCCGCCGCGGGAAAGCGCGGGCCGGGTCTGGATCGGCGTCCACCTCTCCGATCTGTTCGAGGACCGCGTGGCGCAGAGCCTGTCGCGCGGCATGCCGGCGACGCTCGAGCTGCACGCCGAGCTGTGGCGCAAGCGCAGCGGCTGGTTCGACCGGATGGAGTCGAGCTACGACGCCGCGGTGCGGATTCGCTACGAGGTGTGGAACGACTGGTACCTGGTGGAACATCCGGGCGAGGCACCACTCACCTTCGGCAGCCTGGACTCGGTGAGCCTGATCCTTTCGCGCCCGATCGCGCTGCCGGTGGGCCGCATCTCCGCGATGCAGGAAGATGGGCGTTACTACGTCGCGGTGTCGGCCACGCTTAAACCCCTGAGCGTCGAGGATGTCGAGGAGGTCGAAGGCTGGCTCTCGGGCGAGGTCGAAACCAAGCGTCGCGCGGGCTTTGGAGTGATCACCGAGCTGCCGCGCGCACTGTTCGACGCGGTGCGCAACTTCGCGGGCTTCGGCGATCATCGGGCGCGCGAGCAGACCCCGCAGTTCATACCCACCGAGCTGTCGCCCGAGATCGCGGCGCCCGGCTCGGCCTCGTCGCGCTGAAGCGAGGCGCTAGGGCAGCAGGGTGACCCGGGTGGCCCGGCCGCTCTCGCCGCGCACCCGTGCGAACAGCACGCCGGGACCTGCCGGCCAGCCGGCCGCGTCGCGTCCGTCCCATGCCCACAGTGTCCCGCCCGCGATTCCGGCCGGCAACACAGTCGCAAGCTTGCGACCGGCGATGTCGAACAGATCGAGCGGGGAGCCGGTCACGCCCGCGCGAGAGAAGCGCAGCGAGCCGCGGCCCGGGTTCGGGACGGCGGCCAGCGCGAGCGGCGCGGAGGCGCCGGCCAGCTCGGTCATGAACCCGGCGAGCCCGCTGACCGCGGCCGGCGGGGTGAGATTCGAATTCTCGATCGAGTGGGAGTAATTGGCCAGCGCATCTCCGAACAGCGCGCGAAAATCCTCGGCGAAGATCTCGTGCGGGCGATTCGCGTGCGCGGCGCCCGCGCTGTAGACGGACTCGTTCTGGATTCCGCGCAGAGCGCGGTAGCGCTCCCAGCGCCCGGTGTCCGCGTCGGGGAACAGCGCGTACTGCACCACGTGGCCCAGCTCGTGCACGAATTCCGCGTGCTGATGCTCGTCGCTCAGCGGCCTCACTCCGGGCGCCAGCAGGATGAGTCCGGACCCGGCCGCGGAGTCGAGCCCGCCGCGGCGCGGATACGGAAGCAGGTAGATGTCGACGCCGATCGAGGCCAGCGGGAAGTTCACCTGGCGCAGCGCGTCGCGCACGACCGAGGCGGTGTACGGATGAAATGCGCCATCTCCGGGGTTGCTGATCACCGGGTCGGTCGGGCTGGTCACGAGCTCGAAGCGCTCCCCTCCCGGAAGCGTCAGGAACAGCACGCCGTTCTCATTCTGCTGGCAGAAGTCGCGCAGGGTGGACTCGGCGTCGTGAATCACGATCCCGTGAGCCGAGCCGCTGCCCACCAGTTCGTTGGTGCGCGCGCTCACCGCCAGCGTGCCCATGCCGAGAGCGGTGCCGAAGAGCCCCAGCAGAAAACGACGTACGAATGCGAGCAGGTCCATGCCCAAATCTAACGCGACAAATATGCCAGCCGAAGAACAGGAATCATGGAGTGCCCGGGTTTTCGTGGATTCGCTCAAGCGCCTGTCAGACAGGTGTTTGAACCAATGGTAGCAGGCCGGAGCCGGCGGTCGTTTCCGCTGCGCGGATGGTTTGCGAGGAATGGCTGCGGCAGGGCACCCAAACACATCGCCCGCCGTGGGCGGGACTACCCATGGCGGACGACGCGCAGAAACGCTGGATCAGGCTCCGGCGTAGGGCGCTGCCGGAGCGACCGGCGGCATGGGCGTGGTGGGGATCGACGTGTCGGGAACGATCTCGCGCGGTTGGGAGCCGAAGCGCGAGAGCAGGAATGCACCGGTTCCGATGGTCGAGAGCGCGGCCAGGAGCAGCACTCCGAGCAGGTCGAGGAACAGCGCCAGGGTGCGGACGACGCCCGATCCGGTCGCGAACAGCGCGCCGGCCACGAAGAACGCGGCGATGAACGCGGCGCCGGCCGCGATCGGCGCCATGGCGCCGCCGCTTCCCGGCGAGCGCCGCAGGATCTTGCAGCCGAGCACGTAGGACGCAGCCACCTGACCCGCCCACGTGAGGAAGTGGTAGAAGATCGGCAGCAGGAGAGCGACCGGGACCCCGATCACGGTCACGAGCAGGAGCACGATCGTGATGATTGTGAGCGGGAGCGACGCAATGCCGAGCAGCAGCGAAAGTCCGGTACGGCGTGACGAAGTGATCGCCGCGCGCAACAGCCGCTCGGGGAACAGCATGTTCAGGATCCACGCGAAGAACAGCGTGATCAGCCATCCGATGACGATCAACCCGAGCAGCACGGGCAGCGCGGGCAGGCCCCAGGCGACCGGGAGCAACCCGAGCGAGACGCTCTGGCCCCTGATGCTGGCGCCGGGCGGCTGGCGAACCACCCCTCCGACCGCGACCACATCTCCGTCGACGGAAGCTCCGGGCTCGACGTTCACGTTTCCGAACACCGAGACCACGTTGCCCGTGACCGTGCCGCGCACGGTCGCTGAGCCAAAGACCGCGACCACGTCGCCCTCGATGCGCTCGCCGGGCCCGACCTCGGCGTCCGAGAACACGCGCACCATGCATTCGCCGTCATCCACGTGCACGGCCGGGCCCAGGATCTGGATATTGCTGCGGGACGAATCTCCGATGTCGACACCGGGGATGTTGATGGAGCGCTGAGTTCCGTTGATCTCGAGGGTGCCGTGCAGACCGTGGCGCCTCTTCTCGCCGGGCACGACATCGGCCGCGGACGCTCCTCGATCCACGCGCACGCCGTTCTCGTCGATCGTGACGCGCTTGATCACGCGAGCGGTGTCCACCGGTGCGGCCGCATGCGCCTCGAGCGCGGCGCCCAGCGCGAGCAGCAGCGCGAGCACTCCGGCCGCGGCCGCGACCCCGAGACGGCGCATCCGATGCGCATCGAGCGCCGCCGACTGCGCCCGGACTTGGGTACGACGCGCCATTCTCCTAGAAGCCCAGTACGCCGACATGGCGAGCCCCCCTTGCGCCGCGACCGCGCGGACGCAACATCCACCACAGCACCAGAGCGCATGCCAGAGCCGCAGGCAGCAGCGCCATTCCCACCGCACGATTTCCGAACAGCGTGGTCAGGGCACGGCCGAACGGCGCGAAGTGCGCTCCGGCGGCGTTCAGCGCGGACCAGCCATTGACCACGTTCAGGACCGCGAACGCCGCGGCATTGAGCGTGAACACCGTGAGGCGGACCAGCGAGTGCGAAGCGGCGGCCGACAGCGCGCCGATCTGTCCGATGGTGCCCGGCCGGAAGAGCCAGAGCGCGAAAGCAGCGAGACTGCCGCCGAGCAGCGTCCCGTACGCCCATCCCGCGGCGTGTACCCAGCGGCGCCGGCGCTGACGCGACGGAAGCACCCGGTCCATCACCCGCTCGGTGAGTGCATCCCCTGGATCCCAGGTGGGCGTCGTGTCCAGCGCAGCGAACACACGCGTGTAGAGCGCCAGCTCGGCGGCGCACTCCTCGCATCCGGCGAGGTGTTCGCGGAAGCGCTCGGCCGCGCTCGCGTCCAGCTCGCCGTCGAGATAGGTCTGGACGGTTTCCAGTCGGGAACAGGGCTTCATGAGGTCTGACCTTTGATGCGGCTCTTGAGCAGCGCCCTCGCGCGGTGGATCCGCGCCTTCACGGTGCCGAGTGGAAGCTTCAATGCCTCGGCGATTTCCTCGTACGACAGATCCTGCTGGTGTCTCAACATTACGACGATCCGGTAGTGCTCGGGCAGTGAGTCGATCAGGTCCCTCGAGCGTCTTTCTTCCTCGGCGTGAACCGTCACTTCATCGGGCTTGAGGCCCGGGTCTTCCACTTCGATCGTCCACTCCTCGTCGCTTTCGGCGTCGCGCCGGAACAAGGAGATCGGACGGATCCGCTTGCGTCGCAGGTGATCGATCGCCAGTCGCGAGGCGATGGTGAAGAGCCAGGCGGCGAACGGCCGGTCCAGATCGTAGCGGTCGAGCGCCCGAAACATCCGGACGAAGGTTTCCTGAGCGAGATCCTCGGCGTCCTCACTGCTCCGTACCATGCGCAGAGCGATCGAGTACACCTGGCGCTGGTAGCGCCTGACCAGTTCCCGGTAGGCTCTTTCGTCGCCCGCTCGGCACCTTCGGATGAGTTCGGACTCGTCGCTGCTATCCACGCCGGTCCCTGGGTATCCGCCTACGCGCGGCCGGGGGCGTAAGTTTCATGGAGCTGCACGATAGGTGGGGCCCTGTGGAGGGTCAAGGATGTCCCGGCTTCGAGAAGTGACACGAGGTGCCGGGCTTGACTCGCTCCGCGCAAGACCTTAGCCTGCGCGCGCCATGTTGACCATCGCCGCGCTCAAGGCCCGGGAGATCCTCGATTCCCGGGGAAATCCGACCCTCGAAGTGGATTGCCTGCTGGAGGGCGGGGCCCTCGGCCGGGCCGCCGTTCCCTCGGGGGCATCGACCGGGGAGCACGAGGCGCTCGAGCTTCGAGACGGCGACAAGGCCCGCTACGGCGGCAAAGGCGTCCAGAAGGCGGTGGCGAACGTTCACGGCGCGATCGCCGCCGGAGTGCTCGGCATGGACGCATTCGACCAGCTCGAAGTGGACCGCGCGCTGATCGATCTGGACGGGACCCGGCTCAAGAGCCGGCTCGGAGCCAACGCCACGCTCGGAGTTTCGATCGCGGTCGCCAAGGCCGCGGCCGCGGCGCTCGACATCCCGCTCTACCGCCACTTCGGTGGCGCGCACGCCTGCACGCTTCCGGTCCCGCTCATGAACGTGCTCAACGGCGGCAAGCACGCGGACAACAACGTCGACTTCCAGGAGTTCATGATCGTGCCCTACGGCGCGGGCTCGTTCCGCGAGGCCCTGCGCTGCGGCGCGGAAGTGTTCCACTCGCTGGCCGGCGTCCTCAGGAAGCAGAAGCTCGCGACCGCGGTCGGCGACGAGGGCGGGTTCGCGCCGAACTTGAAGAGCAACGAGGATGCGCTGAAGGTATTGATCGAGGCGATCGAAAAGGCGGGCTACAAGCCCGGCGCGGAGGTCGGCCTCGCGCTGGATCCGGCGGCGAGTGAGTTCTTCCGCGACGGCAAGTACGTTCTGGCCGGCGAAGGCGGGCGAACGTTCTCGGCCGGCGAGCTGGTGGAGTTCTACGCCGGACTCTGCGAGCGCTATCCGATCGTGAGCATCGAGGACGGGTTCGCCGAGGACGACTGGGACGGCTGGTCCGCGGTGACGAAGCGGCTCGGGGAGCGGGTGCAGCTGGTGGGCGACGATCTGTTCGTCACCAACGTCGAGCGCCTCTCGCGCGGGATCTCCGAGCACGTCGCCAATTCGATCCTGGTCAAGCTCAACCAGATCGGCACGCTGTCCGAGACCCGCGACGCGGTGGAGATGGCGCAGCGCGCCGGGTACACCGCCGTGATCTCGCACCGCTCGGGCGAGACCGAGGATGTGACCATCGCCGATCTCGCGGTCGGCACCAACGCCGGGCAGATCAAGACCGGCTCGCTGTCCCGCACCGACCGGGTCGCCAAGTACAACCAGCTCCTGCGCATCGAAGAGGAACTCGGCACCGGCGCCCGATATCCGGGACGCGCGGCCTTTCCCGTGCTAGGCTGAGCCCGATTTCGTCCGGACGCTGCCACGAGGGCGGCGTCGCGCGCCTCACGGCCGTGCGCTTGCGCGGCTCCTACCCGAGAAGGACAGGGAAGTCATGCGCGACATCGGTTCCCGCATCAACCGCTATCGACTCTCACGCTACGCGCTGCCCGTGGACAAGATCCGGCGTCGCCTGCGCTGGGCGTGGCTGCTCGGCGCGCTCTGGTTGATCTGGGTCGGGCTGGTCAGCGATCACAGCCTGCTGCGCATCTGGAGCCTGAACGGCGAGAATGCGCAGACCGGACGCCAGCTCGCCGAGATGCGTGGCGAGATCGATCGGCTGAACGCTCAGCTCAAGGATCCGGCCGCCGAGCGGCGCCTTGCCGAGCGCATGCTGCGCGAGAAGAGCGGCATGGCGCGGCCCGGCGAGATCGTCTACCGCATCCGCGCCGGCGCTGTCGACACGCTCGGGCGAAGGTAACGGAAGCGCGCGCTAGAACCCGTACGCCAGCCCCATGCGTGCGGAACCCCCGCCGACATCGAGCTGGAACGGCTTGCCGTCCGGATAGCGGTAGATCGGCTGCCGCGTCTCCTGGTCGAGCATGTTGTTGATCTGCGCGCTCCGGTACAGCACGCCCAGCATCACCGAGAAGTGCGAGGCGAAGAACA
>JANMQY010000024.1:0-13757 GCA_031370785.1 Candidatus Eiseniibacteriota bacterium
GCGGTCTTCCTGATCGTGGTGATCGCGCTGACCAATCGCGGGGGATCGACCAAGGCGTGAGCTGCTGGTGCGCTTCCCGAGGGGTCCGCGGCTAGAATGCCCCAATGACCTCGGCTCTCCCCGGATCCCTCGTCAGCGCCCTTGCCGACCGGTATCAAATCGAGCGTGAACTCGGCCGTGGCGGCATGGCCACGGTCTATCTCGCCGACGATCTGAAACACCGGCGCAAGGTCGCGATCAAGGTCCTGCGTGAGGATGTCGCGGCTGCGATCGGCCGGGAGCGCTTCCTGCGCGAGATCGAGATCGCGGCTCGGCTCACCCACCCGCACATCCTGCCGCTGCACGACTCGGGGGCGGCGGGCGAGCACCTCTACTACATCACGCCCTACATCTCGGGCGGATCGCTCCGCGCTCGGCTCGAGCGAGAGAAGCAGCTCCCGCTCGAGGACGCGCTGAGAATCGCGCGCGAAATCGCGAGCGCGCTCGGTCATGCGCATCGCGAGGGGCTGGTCCACCGCGACATCAAGCCCGAGAACGTGCTGCTCTCGGAAGGCATCGTGCTCGTCGCCGACTTCGGCATCGCGCGCGTGGTGAGCGTGACGGGCGCGGATCGGCTGACGACCGCAAGCACCGCGATCGGCACGCCACGCTACATGGCGCCCGAGCAGGTGATGGGTAGCGCCGACGTGGACGGGCGCACCGATCTCTACGCCCTGGGCTGCGTGCTCTACGAGATGCTGGCGGGGCAGCCGCCGTTCACCGGCCCCGACGAGGGGGTGGCTCACCAACATCTCTCGGTCGCCGCGCGCGCCGTGACCGAGCTGCGGCCCACGGTGCCGAAGGCTGTGGCCGCGGCGATCTCGAAGGCGCTCGCCAAGGCGAAGGCCGATCGCTTCGCGAGCGCCACCGCGTTCGCGGAGGCGGTCTCCGAGCGCGTGGCCGAGGCTCCGGCGCCCCGTTCCGTCGCGGTCCTGCCCTTTCTCAACCTGAGCTCGAATCCCGAGAACGAGTACTTCGCCGATGGAATCACCGAGGACGTGATCGCGCAGCTCTCTAAGGTGCGCACGCTCAAGGTCATCTCGCGCACATCGGTGATGCCGTTCAAGAAGCGCGAGCAGAGCCTGAAGGAGATCGGAGCGAGACTCGAAGTCGCGACGGTGCTGGAAGGGAGCGTTCGGCGCGTCGGCGACCGGGTGAGGATTGTGGCCCAGCTCATCGACGCCGCATCCGACCAGCACCTGTGGGCCGACACCTACGATCGCGATCTCACCGATATCTTTGCGATTCAAACCGACGTCGCGCTGCACATCGTGGCCGCGCTCAAGGCGGAGCTGTCTCCCAACGAGCGCGCGCGCATTGGCAGGGAGCCGACCAGCGACGTTCAGGCTTACGAGCTGCATCTGCGCGGGCGATACTGCTTCGTCAAATTCACCTGGGAGGAGATGCGCCGGAGCATCGAGTACTTCGAGAGCGCAATCGAGCGCGACCCGGAGTTCGCACTGCCGTATGTCGGGATGGCCATGGCCTACACCGAACTCGGAGAGACCGGGGCGATGATCCACGGCGAAGCCAAGACCAACGCGATGACGGCGGCAGCGAAAGCCGTCGCCCTCGATCCCGAGCTGGGCGCAGCGCACTGCGCTCTGGCCTACGCGCGTCTGGTGTTCGAGTTCGACTGGGCCGGCGCCGAGAAAGGCTTCAAGCGCGCGCTCGACCTGAGTCCGGGCGACGCGGATTCCTACGACCTTTACGGGCGCTTCTGCGCCGGTCTCGGAAGGTTCGACGAGGCGATCACGTTGCAGGAGCGGGCACGCGAGCTGGATCCGATCACGCACCGCGCGGACATCGTCACCGCGTTCCTGCGCGCGGGGCGATATGACGAAGCGGCTCAGGCGGCCACACGCTCCATCAAGCTGGACCAGCATGACCCTCGCGTGGTCGCGACATACGGCTGGGCGCTCTTCAAGCAGGGTCGCGCCAGCGAGGGAATTGCCGAGCTGGAGCGCGCGGTCTCGCTCAGCCCCGCCGACACTCTATGGCTTGGGCAGCTCGGGCAGGCCTATGCGCTGGCGGGGATGACCGAAAAAGCCCGAGAGGTTCTGCGAGGGCTCGAGGATCCTTCGCGGCCCGCGCGAGCCTCGTCGTACCATCTGGCCTACGTCTACACCGGACTCGGCGATGCCGACCGCGCGATGGATTGCCTGGAGCGTGCGTTCGAAGAGCGGGTCGGAGCGCTGTACGGAATCAAGGGATCGTTTCTCTTCGCGCCGCTAAGGCAGCATCCGAGATTCATTGCGCTGCTGAAGAGGATGAATCTGGGGTGAGTGGGGGGCGCCTCGGACCGGGCGCATGCGTACCCGCATGGTCTGACGGCCCCAACGTGATGCTTGCCTTCGCTCAAGTCCGTGGGTAGCGTCTCGGTCCCCCGCGGATCTACCCATGGAGGTCTCACATGAACGCTCGCACGCCGCTTCTCGCCGTCTGCATCTGCCTCGCGCTCAGCGTTTCGCTTGCCCACGCTCAATCGAGCACGAAGACCACCACGGTCACCACGAAGACGAAGACTGTCGCTCCCCCGATGGACCCCAAGGTGATGGAAGAGATGATGGCAAAGGCGGCCACGCCGGGTCCGCAGCACGAGCGCCTGAAGAAGCTCGTCGGAGAGTGGAATTGCACCGTATCGATGATGATGGATCCCTCACAGCCCCCGCAGGAGACCAAGTCCATCGCTGTGGTGACGTCGCTGATGGACGGTCGCTACTTCCAGGAGCAGGACACCGGCGAGATGATGGGCAAGCCATTCCTCGGCCAGAGCCTCACCGGCTACGACAACGTCATGAAGAAGTACGTGAGCACCTGGATCGACAACAGCGGCACGGGGATCATGACCAGCGAGGGAATCCCGGACGCCACCGGAAACGTGATCACGTGGACTGGCTGGTCTTCGGACCCCATGTCTGGCAAGAAGACGAAGTACCGCATGGTCACGACATTCATCGACGACAACAAACACACCTTCGACATGTTCGGCCCGGGCCCCGGCGGTAAGGAGTCGAAGATGATGACGATCACGTACAACCGCAAGATGTAGCGATGCGGCCGCCAATGTCTCCGAGGATGAATCTGGGGTGAGCGAGGGCGTGGCGGCTGCTGCTGATCGGACTCGGCGTGGTGTGGACGTTGGCGGCGGGGAGCGATCCTGACCTACCTCAACACCGCCACTCGCGTCACGCGCACGCTCGCGCCCTGCACGAGTCGCACGAGGTAGAGCCCCGGCGGCAGCGCGCGATCCATCGTGAGATCGACGACGTGTAGGCCCGCGCCCAGTGCGCCGACATCGCGCGCCGCGATGCGGCGACCGCTGATGTCGATCACTTCGAGGCGCGCGGGCGCAGATGATGGCAGCGCGAACCTGACGCTGAGCTGGCCGCCGCGCGATGGGTTCGGCCGCACGCCTTCGAGCGCGAACGCGAGCGGGGTGGGGTCGCCTACGCCTGTCGGGGCCGGGACCACCTTCACCATTAGCACCGGCGAGACGCTGCCGGAGAGCCTGCCGTCGCCTTTGTAGACCGCGGTGAGCGAGCGTTCCCCGAGACGCGCGGCGGTCACCGTAAGATTGGCCGTGCCGCCACTCACGGGTGATGTGCCGATCAGCGTGAATCCGTCGAAGAACCGGACCGAGTCGGCCGTCGCGCCGGCAATTCCTGGAGGCACCGAGATGGTCACGCTCAGAGAGAGCGATGCTCCCTCGGCCATTGTGCTCGGGCTCGCGGCAAGCACAGTCTTCGTCGGAGTGAGTCCCAGCAGTATCGAGACCGAGGCTGAGTCGTAGTTCGCCACCGCCAGATCGAGCTTGCCGTCGCCGTTGAATTCCCCGATCGCGACCGAAATCGGAAAGCCTCCGGTGGCGAAGTCGGTCTTGCCACCGAACCCGCCCGCGCCGTTGCCGAGCAGCACCGAGACGGTGTTGGCGTTGGAGTTCGCCGCCGTCAGGTCGAGCTTGCCGTCGCCGTTGAGGTCGCCGATCGCGACCGAGTAGGGCCAGGAGCCGGTCGCGAAGTTGGACTGGGGCGCGAAGCCACCGGTGCCGTTGCCGAGCAGCACCGAGACCGTGGCGTCGCCAATGTTTGCCACGGCAAGGTCGGGCCTGCCGTCGGCGTTGAGATCCCCGATCGCGACCGAGTTGGGAAAGTAGTCGGTCGGGAAGTCGGTCTTGGCCCCGAATCCGCCCATACCATTACCGAGCAGAATGGAGACCGTGTTGGTGCCGTTGTTCGCCGTTGCCAGGTCGAGCTTGCCGTCGCCACTGACGTCCCCGATCGCGATCCCGCCTGGACTACTCCCGGTCGTGAAGTCGGTCTTGGCCCCGAATCCGCCCACACCATTACCGAGCAGAATGGAGACCGTGTTGGCGTTGCTGTTCGCCGTCGCCAGGTCGAGCTTGCCGTCGCCATTCACGTCGCCGATCACGACCGAGTATGGAGACGAGCCGGTCGTGAAGTCGGTCTTGGTCCCGAAGCCGCCCGCGCCGTTGCCGAGCAGCACCGACACTGAGTTCGAGTTCCGGTTCGCCACTGCAAGGTCGGGCTCGAGGTCGCCGTTGAAGTCCCCGATCGCGACCGAGTTGGACAGCAACCCCGTCGCGAAGTCGGTCCTGGCTCCAAATGAGCCCCCGCCGTTGCCGAGCAGCACCGAGACCGTGCCGGAATTGCTCGGACCCAGGCCTCTGTTCGCCACCGCCAGGTCGAGCTTGCCATCGCCGCTGAGATCCCCGACCGCGACCCAGAACGCATGGGGCCCGGTCCCAAAGTCGGTCTTCGCTCCGAAACCACCGGTGCCGTTGCCGAGCAGCACCGACACCGTGTTGGAGCTGTTGTTCGCTACCGCAACGTCGCGCTGGCCGTCGCCGTTCAGGTCCGCGATCGCGACCGCGGCGGGGTTGCTCCCGCTCGCGAACTCGATATTGGCCCCAAAGCCGCCCGCGCCATTTCCGAGCAGCACCGACACCGTCGTGGAAGACTGGTTCGCCACCGCCAGGTCGGGCCTGCCGTCGCCGTTGAGGTCCCCGATCGCGACCACGGCCGGGCCGAGCCCCGTCGCGAAGTCGGTTTTGGCGCCGAAGCCGCCCGCGCCGTTGCCGAGCAGCACCGAGATCGTGTTGTCGCCGGCGTTCGTAACCGCCAGGTCGAGCTTGCCGTCGGCGCTCACGTCCCCGATCGCTATCGAAACGGGGCTCCCCCCGGTGGCGAAGTCGGTCTTGGCCCCAAAGCTGCCGGCGCCGTCGCCAAGCAGCACCGAGACCGCATCGGAGCCGGCGTTCACCACCGCCAGGTCGGGCTTGCCGTCGCCGCTCATATCGCCGATCGCGACCGAGTATGGATTGTTCGCGGTTGCGAAGTCGGTCCTGGGCCCGAAACCACCGGAGCCGTTTCCGAGCAGCACCGAGACGGTGTTCGAAAACTGGTTCGCCACCGCCAGGTCGGGCTTGCCGTCGCCGCTCACGTCGCCGATCGCGACCGCGAAGGGAACACTTCCCGTCGCGAAGTCAGTCTTGGCGCCGAAACCGCCCACACCGTTGCCGAGCAGCACCGAGACTGTATTGGAGCTGACGTTCGCGACGGCCAGGTCGAGCTTGCCGTCGCCGTTCAGGTCCCCGACCGCGACCATGATCGGGTTGACCCCGGTCGCGAAGTCGGTCTTGAACCCGAAGCCACCGGTCCCGTTGCCGAGCAGCACCGAGGCCGTGGCGGAGCCGTAGTTCGCCACCACCAGATCGGGCTTGTCGTCGGCATTGAAGTCACCGGTCACGACCGACTGGGGGTTGGCGCCGGTCGCGAAGTCGAGCCTCACGCTGACAACGAAAGGCTGCGCGACCGACGGCGCCGCTTGCAACATCACTAGCAAGCTGACGCAGGACAGCGTCAACGATGAGAACGGAGCGGAGCGGCGCATTGAGCATCTCCACTCTTGGTGTGCGATCGACTGAACGCGATAGCTGCAGCTAAGCGCATTCAGGACCCGATTCGCCACGGCGGGACTCCTTGTCGGCAGTAGGAGGTGGTCATAAGCGGGGTCTTCCTTCGCGATTCCGGCTTCGACCAGTATGCGCCCCTGCTCGGGTCAGAATCAGCCTTTTTCCACCTTCACCCCTTGAGCCGCGCGCCCCATTCCGGCACTCTGCGCGATCAGTCCCTCGCCCGGCCGCACCGCTCGGGCGCCGCTCCCAGCCACCCGAGGCCCAGGCCATGCCCGCAAGCGCCGACTCCGAACTGATCCAGCACCCGGACGGCCGTGTCGAGCTGCGCGAGTACGATTCGATCCGCTCGAGTCCGCTCTACAATGAGGACCTCGCCCCGGTGCCGGTCGCCAGGCGCGACTGGAGCACCTACAACTACGCGGCGCTGTGGATCAGCATGGCGCACTGCATTCCCACCTACATGCTGGCGGCGGGGCTGATCAGCGTCGGCATGAACTGGTGGCAGGCGCTGCTCACGATCCTGCTCGGCAACCTGATCGTGCTGATCCCGATCCTCCTGAACTCGCACCCGGGCACGAAATACGGCATTCCATTCCCGGTGCTGGTGCGCGCGAGCTACGGCACGCTGGGCTCGAACCTGCCGGCGCTGATGCGGGCGATCGTCGCGTGCGGGTGGTACGGCATCCAGGCGTGGATCGGCGGCGAGGCGCTGCACACCTTGTTCAGCGCGATCATTCCGGGCTGGCGCACGCTGCTCGGCGGCCCGATCTGGGGCTATCCGCCGACCGAGTGGATCTCATTCCTGCTCTTCTGGTGCCTCAACATCTACATCATCTATCGCGGCATGAACCTGCTGCGCAAGGTCGAGAACTGGGCCGCGCCGTTCGTGCTGATCATGACGGGCGTGCTGCTGGCGTGGGCGCTGTGGCGCGCGAAGGGGCTCGGCGATCTGCTGCATCAGCCGCCCAAGTTCAGCACATGGGCCGAGTTCATGCCGGTGTTCGTTCCTTCGCTGACGGCGATGATCGGCTACTGGGCCACGCTCTCGCTCAACATGCCGGACTTCACGCGCTTTGGCCGCAGCCAGCGCGAGCAGGCGGTGGGGCAGATCGTGGCGCTGCCCACGACCATGACGGTGTTCGCGGCGATGGGCGTGATGATCACCTCGGCGGCGACGCTGATCTATCCCCACATGAGCGCGAGCGAGCTGTGGGATCCGATGAAGGTGGTCGGCCAGTTCCAGCAGGTATGGGTGATCGCGATCTCGATGTTCACGGTGGTAGTGGCCACGCTCGCGGTCAACATCGCGGCCAACGTGGTCTCACCGGCCAACGACTTCGCCAACGCGTTCCCCAAGTGGATCTCGTTCCGCACCGGCGGGCTGATCACGGGGGTGGTCGGCATCCTGATGCAGCCGTGGCGGCTGCTCGCCGATCCCTCGGGCTACATCTTCAAGTGGCTGGTCGGATACTCGGGCGGGCTGGGCTCGATCGCGGGGGTCATGATCGCGGACTACTGGCTGGTGCGAAAGCAGCGGCTCGCGCTCGGCGACCTCTACCGCACGCACGGCGTCTATCGCTACGTGGGTGGATGGAACTGGCGCGCGGTGGTCGCGACGATCGTGGGCTGCACGCTGGCCTGGATCGGGCTCGTGGTGCCGGCGCTCAAACCGCTCTACGACTACGCATGGTTTGTCGGATTCATCTCATCGGCGTTGATCCATCTGGTGCTGATGAGCGCCTTTCCGCCCGAGCCGAACCCGGCCTCACGTCACGTGGCGGTCGCAGAGAGCTGACGGTCGTGGTATGTATGCACGGCGGTCGGGCTCAGGTTGAAGATCAGGGAACTGTTCCAGCCCCACACGGTGCGTTACGTGGTTTACGAGGACGCGCGCCGGGTGAGCAGTCATATATTCGTTCGCAACCGAATGGAAGAGGCGATCGAGTACTTCTTGCGCGATCCGCCTCCAGACGCCCAGATCACGGTGACCACGGAATAACCACTGACGCGAGGAGGAATCATGCGGATCGTTGGAATCATTCTGGTGGTGGCGGGATTGTGCGCACTGCTGTTCGGCGGCGGATTCAACTACAACAAGACCGAGAACGTCGCGCAGATCGGCGACCTCAAGATGCAGGTCACCGAGAAGAAGCAGTTCGCGATTCCGCCGCTGGTCTCGGGGATCGCGATCGGGCTGGGCGTGATTCTGTTCTTCATGGATCGGCGCAAGAGCGCCTGATCGTTTCCCTCACGGCCGCGTGAGTTCGAGCTCGAGCGCACCGGGCGCCACGGCATTCGCCGCGACCGCGGCCGCCGAGGCGCCCGGGCAGTGGCGCGCGCTCGGCTGGCTCGCGCTCGCGACGCTGCTCGCGATGAGCACGTGGTTCTCAGGCACAGCCGTGGTGCGGCCGCTGCGCGAGGCCTGGCACCTGAGCCCCGCGGCGGCGGCGTGGCTCACCATCGCGGTGCAGATCGGATTCGTCGCGGGCTCGGCGGTCGCCGCGCTCACCAACCTGCTGGATGTGGCGCCACCGCGGCGCGTGTTCTGGATCGCGAGCCTGGGCGCAGCGGCGGCGAATGCGCTCTTCGCCACCGCGAGCGGAGCGCCGGGCGGGATCGCGCTGCGCTTCGCGACCGGCTTCTTCCTCGCCGGCGTCTATCCGACCGCGCTCAAGGTGATGGCGACCTGGTTCTTGCGCAATCGCGGCCGCGCGCTCGGGATCATGGTCGGCGCGCTCACGCTGGGATCGGCGGCGCCGCATCTGGTCAACGCATTCGGCGGGCTCGACTGGCGCGCCGCGGTGCTCGCCAGCTCGGCGCTCACGCTGGCGGGCGGCGCGATCGCCGCGCTGGCGGTGGGCGAGGGGCCATTCCCGTTTCCGCGCGCGCGCTTCGATCCCAGGCAGGCGGGGCGCGTGCTGCGCGACCGCGGCGTGCGGCTCGCGTGCATGGGCTACTTCGGCCACATGTGGGAGCTATACGCAATGTGGGGCTGGTTCCTCGTGTTCTTCGATGACTGCATGCGCCGCGCCGGCGTCTTGAACGCAACGCGCCTCGCTTCCCTTGCGACCTTCGCCGTGATTGGCGCGGGGTTCGCGGGGAGCTGGGCGTGCGGTGCGCTGAGCGACCGCTGGGGACGCACGCGCGCGACGATGCTGGCGCTCGCGCTCTCGAGCGCATGCGCGCTCACGATCGGATTCCTGCTCGGCGCACCGCCCTGGCTGGTGCTCGCGGTCGGACTGATCTGGGGCGCGAGCGTGGTCGCGGACTCGGCACAGTTCTCGACCATGGTCACCGAGCTCGCCGATCCTTCCTATGTGGGCACGGCGCTCACGCTCCAGCTCGGCATCGGCTTCACGCTCACGATCGCGACGCTGTGGCTGGTGCCGCTGGTTCGAGATCACGCGGGCTGGGGCTGGGCGTTCGCGCTGCTCGTACCAGGTCCGATCATCGGCCTCATCAGCATGGCGCGACTGCGCACCGCGCCCGAGGCGAGCCGCCTCGGCGGCGGGAGGGGCTGAATGATCGTCCCCGCGCTGCGCCGCGCGATGGGGCTGCGCGACGTCGTGCTGTTCTTGATCGTCGCGGTGGTCGGCATTCGCTGGATCGCGACCGCGGCGGCCGTGGGCCCGAGCGCGCTGGTCATCTGGCTGATCGGATTCTTCGCGCTGTTCGTGCCGCTCGCCTTTGCAGTGGTCGAGCTGTCCTCGCGCCATCCAGGAGAGGGCGGGCTCTACGTCTGGACCCGGCATGCGTTCGGTGACTATCCGGGGTTCCTCGCGGGCTGGATGTACTGGTCCAGCAACCTCAGTTACTTCCCGGGCCTGCTCTACTTCAGCGCCGCGAGCGCGCTCTACGCGTTCGGGTCGCACGGGCACGCGTTGTCGGCCAGCGTTCCCTACTTCGTGATCGCCTCGCTCGCGGGACTCGCGATCGCGCTCTGGCTCAACGTGGTCGGACTCAACGTGGGCAAGCACCTGCACAACGCGGGCGCGTGGGGCACGTGGGTGCCGGTCGCGCTGCTGGTCGTGGCGGGGTTCGTCGCCTTGTCGCGTTTCGGCTCCGCCAACGAGTTCACCGCGAGCACGCTCACGCCGAGCGCACATCTTCAGGATCTCGTTCTCTGGTCCACGATCGCCTTTGCGTTCTGCGGCGTCGAGTCCGCGTCGTTCCTGGGAGATGAGATCGAGGATGCGCGCCGCACCATTCCGCGCGCGATCGTGCTCGCGGGCGCGGCGATCACCGCGATCTATTTCCTCGGCACGCTCGCGGTGCTGCTCGCCTTACCCAAGAGCGAGGTGACCGGGCTCGCCGGAATCCTCGAAGCGATCTCGCGCGTCGGCTCGAAGGTCGGCGCGCCGTGGATCGCGCCCGCCGCGGCGCTGCTCACCGCGATCGGCGGGATCGGCGGAGTCGGCGCGTGGCTGGCCTCCAACGGAAGGCTCACGTTCGTGGCCGGAGTCGATCGCTATCTACCGCCCGCGTTCGGCAAGCTGCATCCCCGGTACGGGACACCGCACGTCGCGTTGCTCGTGCAAGGCGCGGGCGCCGCGCTGTTCACCGCGTTGAGCCAGGCCGGCACCGGAGTCAAAGGCGCGTACGATGCGCTCGTTTCCATGACCGTGCTCGCGTACTTCATTCCGCTGCTGCTCGTCTTCGCGGCGCTGATCGCGGCGCAAGGCGAGCCCGCGCCCCCTGGCACGGTGCGAGTGCCGGGCGGAAAGCCGGTCGCGATCACGATGGGCGTGCTGGGATTCCTGACCACCGCGGTCTCGATGGTGCTCGCCGCGCTTCCGCCGGCTGATGCGCAGAACACGGCGCTCGCGGTGGGCAAGGTGATCGGCGGAACGTTGCTGCTGCTCGCGGTTGGATCGTTGCTCTATGCGCGGGGTCGCGCGCGCGCTCAGTCGGCGGAGAGGTCCCGCGCCAGCAGCCGATGAAAGTGATGCACTCCCTGCTCGCGCGTCGGCGAATAGCGTCCGCGGTTGTAGAGGCGCGAGCGGAGCCCGATCTGCACGCTCTCGACGATCGCCTCGTCCTCGCGCTCGACGCGATCCAGCGCGCCGCCCGCCCCGCCATCGATTCGTGACGCATCCCAGACGTAGGTGAGGTACGCCACGCGAGTGAGATCCACCGCGAGCGGATGGACCACGTTGATCGACACGCCCCACGGATAGACGTTGAACATGGTGTTGGGATAGACCCAGAACCAGTACGCGGCGATCCTGCGCCCGTGATCCACCGAGGACTTGGGCAGATCGATCGCAGCCTCGCCGCCCTTGGCAACGCCCACCTGCAGGCTGCCCCACGGGAAAAGCTCGGTGCGGTACTCGCCGTAGTCGATCGCCTCGCTCAGTTCGGCATGCACGTAGGGGATGTGGAAACCCTCGAGATAGTTGTCGCAGTAGAGCGCCCAGTTGGCGCGCACCCGGTAGTCGCGCGAGCGCGTCGAGTCGAACGACACCTGATCGAGCGGCAGTCCCGCGCATCGCTCGCGCAGCGGCGCGAGCACCTGATCGAGCGGCGCAGCGGGCTTGAGCGAAGCGAACAGGAACGGGCCCCACGCTCCATGCGCGACGCGCGGCAGATCATCGGCGGGGGAGGGAAAGTTCTTCGCCTCTTCGAACTCGGGCATGAACTGAAACCGCCCATCCAGCCCGAAACGCCGCCCGTGATAGCGGCAGCGCAGCACGGTCTCGACGCCCTCGCCTTCGCACACGCGGTGCCCGCGGTGGGTGCACACGTTGGAAAGGCAATGCAGCCGATCCTCGCGATCGCGCGTGAACAGCAGCGCATCGTCCAGCACGCCTTCCAGCAGCGTGAACGGATGTACCTGCCCGGGCACCCTCACCCGGGCGGTGTCCGTCACGAACTGCCAGCTCGGAGCGAACACGCGCTCCCGCTGCAGCTCGAACACCCCGGGGTCCGCGTAAGACCAGCCCGGCAAGGTCTCCGCCTGGCGGATGTCTTCGTGGATCGAAATCTTGGGTTGGCTCATGGGTCGCGCATTATGCCTGCAAGCCGAGTCCGCCGCGATGGGGGTCAGATTGGGCGTCAGTAGAAAGGCCCGATTAGGGAAAGACCCAATCACCGAAGCGCGCCATGGGGTGGGGGTTGAGGTATTCAGGAGGGGGCTCGAGACGCGTCGAGCGGCCAGGATGGCCGCCGGTGCCGTCTCGATGAGCGAGGCGGAGGCAGGATGCCGTAGCCGAGCGTACCCCTCCTGAATACCTCAACCCCCACCCCATGGCCAAGCCATCGGAGAGGGGGGTTTTCAACCCGTTCGACATTTGACGAACTACTTCAAATCCGGTAGGTTCCGACCGCACTCTAACGTGTACGTGAGGGTTCGATCTTGAGCATCCAGGACGTCAGCACACCGCATCTTCTCCGGATCGGAGACCTTGCCCGGCTTACGGGTAAGACGGTGCGGGCCATCCACCTTTATGAGGAGCAGGGGCTGCTCCATCCGGCGACCCGCTCGAGCGGTGGATTCCGGCTGTATGAGGAGCACGCGGTCGAACGCGTGCGCTGGATCGATCTGCTGCACGGGCTGGGGTTCTCGCTGCATGAGATGCGCGAGCTGCTCACCTCGTGGTGGAAGGCGGGGCTCGGCCCCGATGCCATGGATCAGCTCCGCACGCTGTTCCAGCGCAAGCTCGCGGAAACGCGCGAGGCGATCGTGCGGCATCAGCAGCTCGAGAACGAGTTGAACGAGGGACTGCGCTACCTGGAGACGTGCCGCGTGTGCGCGACGCCCGCGAGCGTCAAGGGTTGCGTGCACTGCACCCAGGATCACGGAATGGGCCGCGAGCCGGCACTGGTTGCCGGGATCGTCACCGCGAACGAGAACGCGCGCCGTGCGACGCGGCCGGGGTTCGTCCGCGTCGAAGAGATCGAATAGCAGGATCACGGTCGCCCGAGAACCACAGCAGGAAAGGAGCAACGCTCATGATCAGCCTCACCGCCGTGGCCGCACAGAAGGTGAAGGATCTGCTGGCCCAGCGGGGCATTCCCGAGCACGGCCTGCGCCTCGGAGTCCGGGGCGGCGGATGTTCGGGCAATTCGTACTTCATGGAATTCTGCGAGGGCGCGACCGACAGCGACGAGATCGTCGAGAGTCAGGGCGTGAAGCTCATCGTCGACCGCAAGAGCGCGATGCTCTTGGGCGGCACCGAGGTGGACTTCGTGAGCGGCCTGATGGGCGCGGGCTTCAAATTCAACAACCCGAACGTGAAGCACAGCTGCGCCTGCGGGGAAAGCTTCTCCGCATAGGCGATGCAGGGACGACGTGGCGCAAAGTGCCCGTCGAGCAGGATCGAAAGCAGTGCCCAAAAAAACCAAAGCCGGAACGCCGGATGTGTCGCCCGTCGGGGCGGGCATCGGCGCTCCTCGAACCCGCCGCTCGATGAGAGGCCGGAGAGAACCACTGGACATGAGCCCAACGCCTGAACTGATCGTGAAAGACCTCCACGTCGCGGTGGAGGGCAAGGAGATTCTAACGGGGCTTTCGCTCGAAGTGCGCAAGGGCGAAATCCACGCGCTCATGGGTCCGAACGGATCGGGCAAGAGCACGTTCGCGAACACGCTGATGGGCCATCCGCGTTACGAGGTGACGTCGGGCGACATCCAGTTCAAGGGCGAGAGCATCCTCCAACTGAAGCCGGACGAGCGTTCACGCGCGGGTCTGTTCATGGCATTCCAGTATCCGGTCGCGATTCCGGGGGTGACGGTCGCGAACTTCCTGCGCACCGCGCTAAATGCGCGCATTGCCCCGCCG
>JANMQY010000041.1:0-1832 GCA_031370785.1 Candidatus Eiseniibacteriota bacterium
TCTGGAACTCCGCCTTGTGCTTCTCGTAGTAGCGCTTCCGATCGTCGCTGCTCACGAACACCTTCGATTCGATCGAGTCCCGCACCAGGTGCTCGGCGCGCATCTGCTCGATGCGCTCGGCCACCTGCAGCGTCACCAGCGTGTCGCGTTCGATACCGTGCGCGATCGCATAGGTCTCGAGATAGGGTTCGAGCACGAAGCCACGCACCTGCGTGGTGAAGCCCGGAAGATCGATGACGTACGGCCGCCGCACAGCCGGAATCGCGCTGTATGCGCTGAGGAACTGTCCGAGCGTGAACTGTCCGCCATCGAAGCGGCCGAGCACACGCGCCGTGTCGGCGGGCGAGAACTCGGGCACGTGCTCGTCGATCTCCAGGACCTGCGCGCCCTTCGCGCCCTGACTCGTCTTCGTCGGCTCGACGAACTGGACGCGGGCAAAGTTCACGTTGGTGGTGTCGTAGGTCAGGTGGATCTGTTCGGCGAGCATGGTCTGCAGGCGGTCGGAGCGCAGTTCCGCCTGGTGCTTGCGCAGGCCCTCCTCGATCCGCTTGCGAACGCTCTCGAAGGCGGGAGGGGAGGTCGGTTTGCGCTCGATCACCTGAACCAGCTGGGCACCATCCTCGTCGAGGAATGCCTCCGAGATCTGTCCGGGCCGCAGATAGTAGATCGCATCCGCCAGCTCGGCGCGGATGGCCATGCGGGGAGCCCAGCCCAGCTCGCCCTCGGGGCCACGGTCCCGGGTCGCCTTGCTGTAGCGCTTCACCGCGTCCTTCCACGTGATCCGGCCCGCGATCAGGTCGAGGCGCACCCGCTGGGCGAGAGCCAGACTCTCGAACTGGATGTGGCGGATCTTGATGCTGACCTTGTACTGGTCGTAGATGCGCCGGACTTCGTCTTCCGAGACCTGGATCGAATCGACCACGTAACGCTGGAACAGAGTGTTGTTGATTACCCGCTGCCTGAATTCGCGAAGTCGCGCGCGATCCTCGAAGGTGAGCGGGGGCTGGATCTCGTTCGCGGCCAATCCCAGGATGTTCTTGTTGATCAGGGTATTCAGGAACTCGACGCGGCCGAGGCTGTCGGGCTTCGGGCGGAACTCCGCGAAGCTGTAGAAGTACTCGGTGATGAAGTCGCTGAACCGGAAGGTGCGATCGGCGACGCGTGCGATCACGGTGCTGTCCGGCAGGTAGCGCGAGCGGTCCTCGTTCCCGTAGAAGGCCGGGGCCGGCGTGTTGTGGACCGGCGCCTTCGCCGCGGACGACTTCGCGGGAGCCGTGCTCTTCTTCGCCGGGGCCGGGGCTTTCTTCGCAGGCGCCGCGACCTTGCTCGCCGGTGACGTGGCTGCTCTCGCGGGGGCCGCAGCCGCGGCGGCAGTGCCGATGAGGAGGAAGCACAGCAGGACGCGGGGGAGTCTCTTGGCTCTGCGATTCATGGGTTCTCCGGATGGGATTCTGACGGCGCGGCGAGCCGAGTGGGAGCGGACGGCGGCGCAAAAGTCTACGGGGAGCCCTCGAAGGGCGTCAAGGCAAGTCGGGCCGATGTCCGGCTTCGGTCAGGCGCCGGAGCGCAACCGGATTGATCACCACGCGCGCACGCCGGCGCTCGCGATCGACCAGCTCCTGCATGCGCAGCTCGCCCTCGTCTTCGTACCACGAGTGCTCGACCATCATCGGCACTTCGTGGTACGCGCGCCGGCGCGCGGGCTTGAGCTCTTCGACCCGCACCACCTCCCAGCCGAGGGCGGTCGAATCCGGGCCGGACACGGTCCCGGCCCCGGCGCGCCACGCCCGGCGGAACGCCACGCTGTCCGACTCCTCCGCGACTTCGGCGCG
>JANMQY010000066.1:0-7290 GCA_031370785.1 Candidatus Eiseniibacteriota bacterium
GGACCGGTGAGACCAAACGGGAGCGTCTGCTGCGCGTACCCGGTGGCAAGCGGCAGTCCCGACGGTGGCCAATCGCTGCGCGCGGGCGCAGCCACGAAGGCAATGCTCGTGGCGATCGCAACAACGGCGGAAGTCCACGCGTGCGGCCTCGACATGGGATTTCCTTTCACCGATGCGCCGTCCGATCGGATGAATTGCCCGACCCGGGCTTCAGGAAGCGCACCGTCAGTGGATCAGCGCCACTCGCCTGACCCACGTGCGCCCATCCACCGCCAGGCGCACGAAGTAGATCCCGGCCGGCACCGCGCGCGATCCCGTGTTCCACAGCCGCTCCTGCCGTCCGGCGGGGACGACGCCCTCAGCGAGCACCGCGACCTCGCGCCCCTGCAGATCGAGCACGCTCAACCGCACCTGCGTTGCGCGCGGCATGGAGAACGCCACGTGGATCGGCCCTCCGCGCGCCGGGCTCGGCCACAGGCGATCGAGCGCGAACTCGCTGGGCATCGCGGCCTCGGGCGCTGAGACCGTGCCATCGGATATGAATGCGATCCCGCCATACGTGTTGATGGACGGCGGGAGCGTGACCATGGCCAAGGCGCCGCTCGTGTTCGCGCGCGCGATGCGATGCGTGAGAGCGCCGCCCTCGATCCAGTACATGCGCCCGCCCACCAGGTCGAGCGCCAGGTAGGTGGGATTTGTGAGCCCCGACACCAGTGTGGTGACGCCGGCCCCAGCCGTAGTGGCGCGCTTCACGACTCCGGTGTTGAACTCGGTCCAGTACACGAGCTGGGCCACAGGATCCACGGCCACGCCGTAGGGCCCGCTACTGGCCGGAAGCGCCAGCCACACTGCGGCCGCGGAGCCATCGAGGTTCGCGCGGTAGATGGCGTTGAGGTCGAAATCCGCCCAGTAGATCCTTCCCGCTCCATGGTCCACGGCGATGCCGCGCGGATTTGCGCCGGCCGCAAGCGTGATGAGCGCGGTGGCCCCACTGCCAGTCATGCCGGCGCGAGAAATGGTCGGACCCGTGATCAGGTTGCTCGTCGTCCAATAGAGGAGCTGGGCCGCATCGTCCACGGCGATGCCGCGCAGGACCGAACCCCCGCTCAGCATCGGCATGATGCTCGTGAGCGTGGGCGCTGCGCGATTGAGCTTTGCGTTCGACCATGCGCTCTCTGCCCAGTAGAGCTTGCCGGTCGCCGCAACCGCCAAGCCCTCGGGCAGGCTGCCTGCGGCGAGCGGCACACTCGTGACCCCGCTGCCGTCGGGAAAAGACTTGTTGAGCGTCGGCGCGCCGTAGTTCGTGTCCAGCCAGTAGAGGCTCTGCGCGCCGGCCGGTCCCCCGGACAGCGCTAGCCCCGCCACGAGCAGGAGCCTCAGCGATGCGATGCGCATGATGGCCTCAGCGGTCCTAGGGGTGCGGCGGAAAGGCGCCCGCGAGCGCGATGACGAAGTTCAGGCACAGGTAGGGTTGCATGTTCGGGTGAGCCTGACTTCCGCCCGCGGACGAGATGGCGCCTGCCCCCATGATCGTGTCGACGCTCGCGCCATATTGCGGGATCTGAGCCGCGTTGCGCGCCGCGACCATGCCGGCCGGGCTGGCCGAGCTGCCGATGGCCGAGCTGCCGCGAGCGACATGCGTGTGCGCGGGCAGCTCCGCGAGCGTGAGCGTATGGGCTTGCTCGCCGGCTCGCTGGCCGATGACGTAGTTCGAAAGCCCCGTCCCCTGCCCCATATGAATCGCCACCCGATCCCTGAGGTCGGGAAGCGCGAAGGTGGTCTGTCCGTTGCCACCGTACTGGGTGCCAAGAATGGAGAACAGCGCCTGATTCTGATTGATCGGGAGAAGCTGCCCATTGCACAGGGCCCAGTTTCTAGGAGCGAAGTTGAAGGGGACCAGCAGGATGTCACCGATGTACGGCACGGTTCCCTGGACGTCAGCCTCGGAGCGGCGAACGCCCCAGGGCAGAGCCGCTCCGGCAAGCAGGGCGGCCATCCGACCGAGGAAGTGGCGACGCGGGAACGTCGGCCTGGAAGTGTCGAGCGTTCTCATGATTGGGTCGGAAAGACTCCGAATAGCGAGATGATGTAGTTGATACCGAGAAAGGGCTGCATGTTGGGATGCGGCGTCGTTCCGCCAGCAGAGAGCAGAGCGGCGGGCGCGAGCGTCGCGTCGGGAGTCGTGCCGTACTGCGGCACGCCGGCGGCACTGCGCGCCGGCACCCGGCCGCTGGGATCGTCCGAGATGCCGTTCGCGGAGCTGGCGCCTGCCGCATGGTTGTGCGCGGGGGTCTGGTCGAGCGTCACGTACAACTCTTCGGCGCCCCCCGTCTGGCCCAGGTTGGGAAAGAACGTGCCTGCATGGATCGGCGCTCGTCCACGCAGGTCGGGAAGCGCGAACGTGGATTGCCCGTCGCCGCCGTAGATGTTGCCGATCAGCGCGAACAGTGCGTTGTTCTCGGAGATCGGGAGCAGCTGGCCCTGGCAGAACATCCAGCCGACCGGCTCGAAGTTGCCTGCGAACATCCGGATCTCGCCAATGAACTGAATGTCGCCTTGCGGCGCCGCTTCGGCCCGGCCGGCGCGGCCGAACCACGCAATGCCGGCGAGAGCAGCGAGCGCGCGGCCGAGGAAATGCCGACGGGGCAGGGCTTCGGGAGCGGTCATGAGCGGCTCGGGTAGATGCCCTGAAGCGCGATGATGTAGTTCAGGGTCAGATACGGTTGCAGGTTGTTGTGGGGCTGGCCCCCACCGGTGCTCCCGACCGCGGTCGCGGCAAGATCGACGTTGGGAGTCGCGCCGTACTGCGGGATGGCGCCGGTCGCGCGAGCCAGCACGCGACCGGCCGGACTATCCGCAGAGCCGTTGGCCGCGCTGGCGCCGATCGCGTGAGTATGCGATGGGATCTGCGCGGCGGTCAGCGTGATGCTCTCGGTGCCACCGACCTCGCCGATGTTGCGGTCGCTGAGCCCAGGCCCCTGCCCCGGCTGAATCGGCACCCGCCCGCGAAGGTCGGGCAGGGCAAAGGTGGATGTCCCGTTGCCGCCGTAGTACGTCCCGAGCAGGCTGAAGAGCGCAGTGTTCTGCGAAATGGGAAGGAGCTGGCCGTTGCACATGGCCCAGCCGGTGGGCGCGTAGTTGCCCGCGAAGATCTGCACCTCACCGACGAAGGGCTGGGTGGACATTGGATCCTCAGGGGGAGTGCATCGGCTGATCGGGCTCCGTAAGGCTATCGGTCGGGTGGGGTCGAGTCAATCGCGATGTGGATACGCGGGGTTGCTCCCTTGTGTGCGGGGATTCAGTGCGTTGTCCTTCTCCAGTATTGGCCACGGCTTCCTCCGCGAGAAACTCAGGCTCCTGTTGAAGTGCTCTGCCCAATCCACAACCGATTCCCATCTGGATCATCGAGCCGGAACTCGGTCATGCCGTAGAAGGTGATGTCCAAGTCAGGGACGATCAAACCATTGTTCCGCACTTGCTTGTGGTACTCAGAGATGTCGTCCGGATACAAGTAGAGAACGGAGTAGCGGGGAACTCCGGGGTGAACGTTAATTGATTGATCCACCATCAGCCGACAGTCACCACAGCGGAGCATCGCCCAGCGCCACTCATCATTTCTCTGCTCGACGCTGAACCCGAGTTTCTTATAGAAATCGACGCTCGCGGGCATGCTGCTCACTGGCAACATAGGAGTGAGGCGGTTCATCTTCATTGGGTACCCTCAAGGTGGCGGTATGACCCTAACGAGTAGTAGATGGTTCGGTGTAGCCGAATCGTCACGGACCTCCCAACTCTGCGCCTTCCCCCGAACACTTTGCGCCCACCGCGTTGGGAAAGACCCACCGCCCCCTAAACCGCCACCCCAAACTCCCGCAGCGCCTGATTGAGCGTCGTCTTCCGGTCGGTGCTCTCGCCGCGCTCGCCGATGATGAGCGCGCACGGCGTGCCGAACGTGCCGGCGGCGAACTTGCGCGGGCGATAGCCCGGGATCACCACCGCGCGCGGCGGGATCCGGCCGCGGGTCTCGACCGCGGTCGCGCCGCGTGCGTCGATGATCGGCGTCGATGAGGTGAGCACCACGCCGGCGCCGAGCACCGCGCCTTCTTCGACCAGCACGCCTTCTACCACGATCGCGCGCGAGCCGAGGAAGCAGTCGTCCTCCACGATCACGGGCTGGCTCTGCGGCGGCTCGAGCACGCCGCCGATTCCGACGCCGCCGGACAGGTGCACGCGTTTCCCGATCTGCGCGCACGAGCCGACCGTGGCCCAGGTATCGACCATGGTCTCTTCCCCGACGCGCGCGCCGATGTTCACATAGCCCGGCATCAGGATCACGCCCGGTTCCAGGAACGAGCCGTAGCGCGCAACGCCGGGCGGCACCACTCGCACCTTCGCGGCGGCGAGGTTTCGCTTGAGCGGGATCTTGTCGTGGTACTCGAAGGGCCCCAGCTCGATCGTCTCCGGCACGCGCAGGCGGAAGTAGAGCGAGAGCGCCTGCTGCAGCCAGCCGTGCGTGATCCACTTGCCGCCTTGCTTCTCGGCGACGCGCAGCGTGCCGTCGTCGAGCGAGGCGACCGCGCCCTCGACCGCGCCGCGCACCAGCGGATCATCAATCGCGAGCGTCCCCGCCCACGCTTCGCCCACCACGCGCATCCAGCGTTCGACCGGCAGTTCGTTCACGCCTTATCCCTCCACCCCTTCGAGTCGGCCGATCGCCTCGCGACAATCTTCCGGAGTCGGCACCAGCGCCCAGCGCACGAAGCCCTCGCCGCCCGGGCCCATGAACGAACCCGGTAAGGCGACGAGCCCTACCTTCAAGACGCGCTCCACGAATGCAACGTCGTCGCCGCCAGGCGACTTCATCCACAGATAGAACGACGCCTCGCTCGCTTCGACTTTCCAGCCGCGGCGCTTGAAGTAGGCGAGCATCAGCTCGCGCTTGAGCGCGTAGCGTCCGCGCTGCTCGACCGGATGCGCGTCATCGTTCCACGCGGCGATCGCCGCGGCCTGGATGAAGTCCGGAGTCGCGACGCCGACGTTGGGACGGAACTTCCGCAGCGCATCGATCAGGCGCTCATCCCCCGCCATGAAGCCCGAGCGGAAGCCGGTCATCGCCGATCGCTTGCTCAGCGTGTGCAGCGCGATCACGTTCTCGAGCCCAAGCTCGAGCATGGAGGGCGGCCGGTTCTCGCCGAAGTACACCTCGGCGTAGGCCTCATCCGCAGCGACCCAGAATCCGTGGCGCTTCGCCAGCGCCAGCACCCGCGCGAGCGCGGCGCGGTCGAGCACCGAGCCGGTCGGGTTGTGCGGCGAGTTGAGCCACAGCAGCGCGGTGCGCGCCCACACCGACTCGCTCACGCGATCGGGATTGAAGCGCCAGTCATCTTCGGAGCGCAAAGGCGAGAAGTGCGGCTCGGCGCCCGCATACAAGGCACCGGCTTCGTAGACCGGATAGGCCGGAGTCGGGATCACCACCACGTTGCGCTTCTCCTTGCCGTCGCGCGCGACGATCGCGAACGGCAGCAGGAACACCGCCTCCTTCGTTCCATTGGCGGGCAGGATGTGGCGTGCCGGATCCAGGCTCACGCCGAAGCGCCGCATCGCCCAGCGCGCGCACGCGGCGCGCAGCTCGTCCTGCCCAGCCGCCGCGGGATAGCTCGACATCTCGGGCACCGCGGCGCGCAGCGCCTCGCGAATGAACTCAGGCGTGCGCTCGCGCGGATCGCCCATGCCGAAGTTGATCGTGCGCAGGTCGGGCGGCGCCAGCTCGCGACGCTTGCGCTCGAGCGTGACGAACGGATACTCGCGCGTGCCGGTGAGCAGCGGATGCAGCGGGCCCGCGCGACCGGCGCCTGCGGGCGAAGTGGACGGCGCGGGCACGGCGGTCGCCTTACGCGGCGCGCCGGTCATCCGCGGCTCACGAATTCGAAGAGCCATTGATATGCGCGCCCGAGGTTCTCGACCGGGCAGTACTCGTCGGCCTGATGCGCCAGTTCGGGAATCCCCGGGCCGAAGTTGAATGCGGGCACACCCGCCGCGGTGAACTGGGCGACGTCGGTCCACCCCTGCTTGCCCGCGACCTTGGCGCCGAAGCGCTCGATGAACGCGCGCACCTCGGGCTTGTCGCCGCACACTAGGCCCGGCGGCGCCGCGTCCACCACTCGGAACTCGAACTCGTCCGGCACCAGCGCGCGCAGGCGCCGCTCTGCGGCCTCGAGCGTGCGATCGGGCGGAAAGCGGTAGTTGAGATTCGCCACCAGCTCATCGGGCACTACGTTCCGCGCGCGCCCCGCGCGAAGCGTGGTCACCTGCAGCGTCTCGCGGAACTCGACACCGGAGATCGCTGCCGGCGTGACCGGATAGCGCACGATCTCGTTCAGCCACGGCGCGGCGCGTTCGATCGCATTCACTCCGGTCCACGGCCGAGCGCTGTGCGCGCTCTTCCCCGTGACGCGCACCTCAGCGTTCATCGAGCCGTTGCATCCCAGCTCGACCCGCAGATCGGTCGGCTCGAGCAGGATCGCGAGCCGCGCCTCGCGCAGCCACGGCATCTCGCCGAGCAGGCGCTTGAGCCCGTTGCGCTCGTGCGGCCCCTCTTCGGCGTCGTAGAACACCGCAGCCAGATTCCAGGGCGAAGCTTCGAGGTCGACGCTCTCGATCAGCGCCAGCATCACCGCGTCGCCGCCCTTCATGTCGGTCGAGCCCACTCCGTACAGCCTGCCGTTCTCGCGGCGCGCGCCGGCGTTGCCATTGGCGGGCACCGTGTCGAGGTGGCCCGCCAGCACCAGCAGCGGACGCGAACCCAGCGGCCCGCGCCACACCACCGAGTGGCCCGAGCGCAGCACCTCGCCGCGCGCGAGCTTGGCGAGCCGGCGCATGGTCCACTCGGCGAGCGCGGCTTCGTGGCCCGTCTCGCTCGGGGTGTTAACCAGCGTCTCGAGCAGATCGGCGAGCGCTTCCGTCTTCATGCAGTGGCCTCGCGAAGGAGAGATGAGAACGGAGCAATCTAGCATCGCGCCGCCGGCTTGCGCCACCGGCGGTGCGCCCCTAGCCTTTCCGCATGGAGCCCGTGCGGGAAGTGAGCGAGAAGACCATTCCCTCGGGCGTGGTGCGCCTGGAAGGGCGCGACGCGCTCGCCGTGCTCCACAACATCTCGAGCGCGATGCTCTCGGACCTCGCACCGGGAGAGGTTCGCACCACGCTGTTCTGCGACTTTCGCGGCCGCCTGCTACATCGCGCGGCTGTCACGCTGGCGCCGGATGGAGCGGTGTGGCTGGTGCGCGCCGACGC
>JANMQY010000072.1:0-19488 GCA_031370785.1 Candidatus Eiseniibacteriota bacterium
GATCGGATGCGGCTGCGGTGCCGGGCGCACAACCAGTACACGGCCGACTGCACGTTCGGCGCCGGGTTCATGCATGAAAAGCGGCAGGAGGCTCGGCGCGTGGCGGCGGCTCGGAAGGAGGCGCTGGCTCAGAAGGAGCAGGCGCAGTCTGAAGCTGCGGCGAAGGCGCGAGCGCAGGCCGCTGCGATAGCAGCGAGCGATCTCATTCCCTGGCTTCGCGGGCTCCGGTTCAGCGCCGAGGAAGCCCGCCAAGGGGCGGCGCTCTGCGCGCACATCCCGGACGCTCCGCTCGAGGAGCGCGTGCGTGTCGCGCTGCGAGGCCTCGCTCCGAACTGCGTGCGACGACCCGCGCCCGTGACTTCATGACGGCGCGGGCACATCAGTGGGCCCGCCGTCGCCTCATTGCGGCGGCGGCCTGCGGTAGATCGTGCGCCACCCGTGGCCCGAGAAGATCGCCGCGCCAACGAACGGCGCCGCGACTGCTACACCGATCCCGGTCGCGATAGCCTGGAGGGCGGTCTTCCCGTCATCGGTTCCGAAGCTGTCGAGCACCACGCTGCTGCCGATCAGAAGGCCGGCCGCCAATCCAATCAGCGCGCCCCGCGTGACTCTCGACCGTCCGGATTGGATCTCCGAGATCTCGCTCCATGGAATCGGAGGCCGGACGTTCGCGGGCGGCGTGCCTGCGGCAAGGATGAGCGCGGGACGGCCCTCTGGCCTGGCCCAGTCTGCTGAGCTCACGCCGGTCGAATCGACCAGAGGGTGTTTGATCTCGAGCGTTCCAAACGCGCCGATCAGCTTCGCCATCCGCGGCGGCGAGAGCTGCGTGCGCAGCTCCGCGAGCTGCGCGGCGTCCGGAACCGAGTCCGGCGCGGCATCAGCGGCAGTTGCGAGTGCCGCGGCCGCCAGGCCGGCGATCACCGCGAGTACGCTGCACAGCATGCGGCCTCTCTGGGATTCGTCGACGCCCGGGCGCGCCTACCACGATCGAGTGGAATCCGCGCGCTCGGAGTCCGTGGTCAGCGCATGAGAAGGAGTCCCGCTCACGTAGCACGGCTCCCAGGTCAGGGCCGTCCCGCCGAACAGGCTGCCGAGCGTGCTGCCGGCGACCGTGAACGGTGCTGGGACGACGAGGGCGACTCAGCGCGGCCAGCGCTCCGCGGCTCACGCCGCCCGGCTGTCCGCTCAGAGCCACCGGGAGATGACGACCTTCTTGTCGGTGTAGAACTCGATCGCATCGCGTCCGTGGGCCTTGAGATCGCCGAAGAACGAGTTCTTCGCGCCTCCGAACGGGAAGAACGCCATCGGCGCCGCGACCCCAATGTTGACGCCGAGCATGCTCGGCTCGACGCGATAGCGGTACTCGCGCGCCCACTTGCCGCTCGAGGTGAAGATGCTGGTCGCGTTGCCCAGCTCGTGCTTGCGCACGATCTCGACCGCTTCGTCGAAGTCCCTGGCCTTCATCAGGCACAGCACCGGGCCGAAGATTTCCTCGTGGCCGACGATCATCTCGGGCTTCACGTTGTCGAAGATGCTGGGCCCCAGGAAGTAGCCTTCCGGGTGCTTCGGGTCGGCGAAGCCGCGTCCGTCGAGCAGCAGCGTCGCGCCTTCGGCGAGGCCCTTTTCGATATAACCCAGCACCTTCTCGCGGTGCTGCTTCGTGATCACGGGGCCCATGGTGACGCCGGGCTCCATGCCGTCGCCGACTTTCAGCTTCTTCGCCTCGGCGACCAGCTTGTCGCGGATCTTGTCGTAGGCGTCGCCCACCGCCAGCACCACGCTGTTCGCGAGGCAGCGCTCGCCGGCGCAGCCGAAGCACGATTCGGTCGAGATCGCGGCCGCGCGCTGCATGTCGGCATCCGGCATCACGACCACGAAGTTCTTGGCGCCGCCCAGCGCCTGCACGCGCTTGCCCTTCTCCGCGCCGCGCTTGTAGACGTAGTGCGCGACCGGGGTCGAGCCCACGAACGAGACTCCGCTGATGCCGGGGTGGTCGAGAATGGCGTCGACCGCATCCTTCGCGCCGTGCACCAGGTTCACCACGCCTTCGGGGAAGCCGGCGTCGTGCATCAGCTCGAACATGCGCACCTGCGACATCGGCACGCGCTCGCTGGGCTTGACGATGAATGTGTTGCCGCACGCGACCGCATGCGGCAGGAACCAGAACGGCACCATCGCCGGAAAGTTGAACGGCGTGATCGCCGCGAAGACTCCGAGCGGCTGGCGTACGGTGTGACAGTCGATGCCGGCCGCGATGTCCTCGAGCGAGGTGCCCATCATGCGGTCGGGAGTGCCAACCGCGAGATCGACGTTGTCGATCGCGCGGCGCACGCTGCTGCGCGACTCATCCAGCGTCTTGCCGTGCTCGCGCGTGACCACGCGCGCGATGTCTTCGGCATGTTCTTCGAGGAGATTTTTGAGCTTGAACAGCGGCTTGACCCGGTTCACCACCGGAGTCTGGCGCCATGCCGGATAGGCGCTGGCCGCGGCCTGCACCGCCTGAGCCACGTCGGCCGCGCCACCGAGCGGCACGCGCGCCAGCAGCTCGTCGTTCACGGGATTGCGCACCTCGCCGAAGCGGGTGGCGGCGGAGGCGACCCAGCGGCCCCCGATGTAGTTCTGAAGAGTCCTGGCCGTCGTCTCGGTCTTCTGACCGTTGACGACCGCCTGTTCACGGGGCACCGACATGGAAACTGCCTCCTTCGCATAGCGTCAGCCGGCAAAGTCGGGGCTCACGGGCACCGTGTCTTCCGGCAGTTCAGGGCAACTGCCGAGCGTGGCGGGCGGGCAGCGCGCGCGCTGCTTTCGGGCGCCGAATGGGTGGCGATGAAGGGCCCGCGACGAGCGGGACCAGCATACAACGGTGGGAAGGCGACCGGGCGGGGAAAGTTGACATCCCAAGGGCCGGGAGAGGGTCCCGGCCGGCGCCGAGAAATTCTGTGACGCCGGCGGAATCATTTCGTTTGCTCGGCGCGTGGCGCCGGGGCTCTACTTCGCGGCGCTCGAGTGGAACGGAAGCCTGCTGATACGCGGCAGGCGCCCGACCTGCGACTGTCCCCGGGGACAGTTGAGGCGGCGGGCGTACAACTCGCTCCAGAGCGAGTTGAGCGACAACTGGGTCTGGACCCAGTTGTCGCATCCGCCCCGCAGCTGCTGGACTAGCGGACCACCGCGACCTTGCGCTCGAGTCTCGATCCCGCCCACTCCAGCCGCGCGAAGTAGATCCCGACGGCCACCGGAGCGCCGTCTTCCCCGCGCGTGTCCCACGTCACCTGGTGCTGGCCCGCTCCGAGTGGACCATCGATGAGCGTTCGCACCCGTCGCCCATCCGTCCCGAACACCGTGAGGCGCACGTTCGAGCCGCCCTGCCCTGCGGCGGGCAGAGTGAACGCGAAGCGTGCGTTTGTCATCGCCGGGTTGGGAAGCGGAGGAGCGAAGGCAAAGCTCGCGCCCTCTCCGGCCTCGACGCCCGCCGTGTTGCGCACGCGCAGCAGGCCACCGGCGAGCAATGGAATCGGAAGGCCTTCGTTGAACAGCACTCCGGTGAGCGACAGCGGAATGTCGGTGCCGCTCGGTGTCGAGGGATCGGTCGTCACGTCCACGTACCCGAGCACGCCGCCACCGCCGGTGAGTGATGCGCCGTTGGCGGCGGCCACGAACACGCTGCTCGCGCCCTGATTGAAGGTCGGGGTGGCCCAGGCGGACAGCAGGCCACTGCGAACCGGAATCGCCGACGATACGTACGAGTACGACCAGTTGAAGCGATATTCCATAGCCCGGATGTTGAGCGGAGTGAGACTGCGATCCACGTTGAGCGGAATGTGCGCGGTGCTGCCCGAGTTGGCGGTCACGGTGCCGATCGAGAGCGCGAAGTCGTAGACCGTGATGTCGCCGCTGAGCGCCACGCCGCCCACGTTGTCCACCGCCTTCACCTTGGTCACGCCACCCCCCATCGCGGTCAGTAAACCCGACGACGGGTTGATCGTCGCGACCGCCGTATTGAGCGTGCTCCAGGTCAGCGGCAGCACCGGGCTGCCGGATGTGGTGAATGCCTGTGTCTGCCCCGCGAGCAGCGTGACGCTGTTGGGACTCACGCTGAACGCATTCGGCGAGGTCACGTTCACGCTGCCGTTCGTGCGCAGCGCAGGCATCGTCTCGTTGAAGAGCGCGGTGCCGAGCGAGAGCCCGATGAAGGCGGCATTGACGGGACTGGCGGTGAAGTTCAGGTAGAACAGCGTTCCCGCTCCGGACAGATCGGTCGTGCCCGCGAAGTCCACGGTCACGGTCGTATAGGGCCCGGAGTCGAGCGTGCCGTAGGCCATCGATCCGTAACCGTTGAGCAGCGTCCCCGCCTGGCGCGTGACCGAGGTGAGCGTGAGGTAGTCGTGGTTCCAGGTGACCTGCATCTCGCCCGATCGAACGCCACCACCGGTCAGGCTCGTCGTCGTGACCGGAATGCTGACGGCCTGTCCGAGAAAGGCGCTGCCGGTGCCGACCGTCACCGCGGCGACACGAATCAGGATGTCGCCGTCAGACTGGTCGGTGTGCCCCCCGTTGTCGGCCGCATTCACCCGCACCGCGCCGGGCGCCGCCCCGGTCAGTAGTCCCGTGGAGCTGATCGTGGCGATCGCATTGTCGGTCGTGCTCCACGCCACCGGATTCACCACGCTGCCGGACGCCGTGAACTGAAGCGTCTGCCCGCGCGCGATCTCCGCCGTGTTGGGAGAGACGAAGATCTGCGGCGTCTGATTGACCGTGATCGAGCCGCTCACCAGCGATGCGGTGGGCGTGCCTTCGTTGAACATGAAGTTCGCGAGGGTCAGTCCCGTGTAGTTGCCATTCAACCACGCGGGATCGATCAGAAACGTGACGTTGAGCAGAGTGCCGGCGCCGGTGAGCGCGTTCGCGCCCCCACCTGCAATCCGGATCCTGCCGCTGGTCACTGAAATGGTCGGAGTGCCCCAGCCGGCCGAGCCGGTGAGCGTCGCGGCGGTCGTGACACCCGTCGCAGTGACCACGCTGGCGTTGTAGAAGAGATCGAACTCGTACGAACGGACGTTGAGACCTGTGAGATCGGATGCAGTGAGCGCTACGGTCACGGACTGCCCTGCGAGACCGCTGGCGGTCCCGCAGGTGACGGTCGCCGCGGCGAGAGGCCCGGCGGCAGCCAACCCGCCGAGCATCAGCGCCAGCGCAACCAGCCGGCCGGCCCATCGATGAGGACGCATGGTGCGTTCCTTTCTGGCCGGCGCCGTCAACGAATCACGATGATGCGATGGACAATGCGGAATCTGCTGGTCTCGGCTCGAATCAGGTAGAGGCCGGGCGCCACTCGGCGTCCGCTCTCATCGCTCAGGTCCCAGGTCATGGCATGCACGCCGGCGTCGAGCGAGCCGTCATGCACGATGCGAACGAGGCGGCCCGCCAGGTCGTGCACCCGGATGCTCGCGCGCGCGCCGGCTTCGGTCGAGCTGATGCCGAAGCGCAGGTTGACCGATGCGCCGGCCGGGTTCGGCCACGGGGCGGCGAAGAACGCGACGCCCGGAATCGTCGGGGTCGGGGTCGGGACCGGCGCGGTGACCGGGATGATCTCGCGATTCACGCGCGCCCACGAAACCGTCGGCGCCTCCCATGCGCCCTCATCGGTCGCGGGGAACGAGAACGACGCGATCTCGCCTTCGGCAATCGGCGTCGCCGACGCCAGCGCCAGCTTCGCGGTGCTGGAAGGCGTGCCGTGTGCTTCCATCGCGTCTAGCGGCACGGTCACGCCCGAGAGCGCCTGCGCGTTCGGGCCGCTCAGCTCGATCTCGGCGCCAAAGATGGGCGCGGATCCGCTGGCGATGATCGGCAGCTCCCAGTGATCGCCCACGCGGCGCGGCTCACTGGCGCGAAGCTGGAACGTTCCATCCATGCGACGCGACGCCGCCTGAGCGATTGCGAAGTCGCCCGGCGACACCGGATGCGCTCCGGTCTGGTTGGCCGGCAACGCCGGGATCAGGCCGGCGACGAACTGAAGGATGAGCGAGGCGTCGGCGTTGTCGATCGCCCCGCTGTTGTCGACGTTGGCGACCAGCTTCTGCATGGCGGTCAGCGCGATGCTCGGCACCAGGTACTGCAGGACGAGCGAGGCGTCGTACGCGTGGACCGAACCATTCAGGCTGACATCGCCGAGCAGCGGATTCAGCAGGCCCGAGGTCGCGAAGCTCGCGTAGTTCACGTTCTGAGTGACCCCATCCCCGGTTCCGGCGTTGCTGGCAGAGCCGCACAGATCCGCCGCGGCGTTCGCGTCATTGGGACCGCTCGCCGCGCCCCACCAATTCCCGGTGGCGTCGACACAGAACGAGCCACCCGTGTTGGCGACCGCATTGAGGTAGTTGCCATAGAGACTGTTGCCGTGGATGGTCGGGTTGCTCGCGCCCTCGACCGAAACGCCCTGGTAGTTGTAGGCGATGAGCGACGAGTCGATGCTTGGCGCCGAGTTGACGCAGCGCAGCGCGTTCGAGCCGTAGCGGATCACGCAGTTGCGGAACCGAACCTGCGGATCGATCGCGGTCCCTTCGATGATGATCGACTGCCAGTCGCTCTGATTGGGCGCCTGATTGGAAGGATTGGCCCACGTTCTCCCGCCGTAGAAGTCGTCGCGGTACGACGTGAACACGATCAGGCTGTCGGGATGCGTGCGCCCCTCGGCGACGAACGCCCGGTTCACGTCGATATAGCCGCCCTGCAGCTTCACGATGAGCCCGGGTTGCAGGGTCATGGTGCTGCCCAGCCCGACGCCGATGGTGCCGTCGACGAAGTACGGCATGTTCAGCCGACCCGAGACGCTGCGAATCTTCCACAGAAGGTCCTGGGCGATGGTCTCGCTGATGATACCGAGCGCCTTGTAGGTGCAGTTGACGAAGTTGACGTTCGTGAACGTCGGGTTGCTCACCAGCGACATCCGGACCGGCACCGTGCAGGTGTCGATGTTCACGTTGGTGAAGGTGGGGGCGGCATTGCCCTCGGCCGAAACGCCGACCGAGCACAGGTAGAAGGTGCTGTTGGTCACGTTGGTATTGCTGCTCATGCACCTCAATGCGGCCCAACCGGAAAAGCCGCCGAAGCGGAACCGACAGTTATTGACCACCGTGGCCGCCGAATTGCTCACACCGCTGAAGATGATCGCCGACCAGTTGTCCATGGCGGGCACCGAGGCAGCACCGTCGCCGCGCGAATCGCCGGCGAACGCGTCATCGGCGGAGGATGTGAAGACGATCAGGCTGTCGGTTTTCCCATTGGCGACCAGGGCACCATCGATGGTGATGGCGTTTCCGAAGTTCTCGTAATAGACCCGCCCCATCTTGATCACCGTGCCTGGCGCGATGGTCCACGTGGCGCCGAACGCGATCGAGATATTGCCGGTCGGGATGTAGGCCATCCCGTTCAGGATGCCGGAGCCGAGCACGCGCGGATACGTGCGCACGTCCTGCCCGATCGTCTCGCCGAGCAGTCCCAGCGCGGTCCAGGTGTTGTTCGCGAACGTCATGTGCGCAAACGTGGGGTCGCTGATGAGCGACATGATGATCGGCAGGTAGGTGCAGTTGAGGATGGTCAGCGAGTCGCAGTTCGGCTTCGAGTTGCCGTTGCAGGTGAGCGCGGTTCCGTTCTGGAAGAATTCCAGCGCCGCGAGCTTGGGGCTGGAGCTCACGGTGGTGATGACACCATTCACCGCGTTCGAGCCGAACTGGAACAGCAGGTTCCTCAGCAGGCACTGGGCGTCGACGGATGTGTCTTCGAAAATGATGCTGCCCCAGTTGCCGACGCCCGGGGTGCTGGCCGAGCCGTTCGCGTTGGTGTCCCCGTCCCACGCATCATCGGATATCGACGTGACCACGATCCGGTTCGTGCCGGTGCCCCCGACTACGTTTACCGCACCGTACACGTCGAACAGCGTGAAGCTGCTGGCGGGCTTGATCACCACCTGCGGCTGGATCGACAGCGTCACTCCGCTCGGAACCGTGATCTGGCCGGTCGGCACGTAAGCGAAGACCGTGGTCTGGTTGGGCGCCGGGAAGGTGACGGTCGGACGGTATTTGAGCACGGCGTTCTGTGACAGCGTCTCGGTCACCAGCGCGATCCCATTCGTGCCGTTGGTCAGGAAGATATTGCCGGTCATGGTCGGATCGGCCTGTACCGACATGAGGATGGGCGCCGACTGGCAGTTCTGGATGGTGTTGTTGGTAATGATCGGCGCCGAGTTGCCATTGCAACGCACGCCGTACCCCACCTTGGAGATGATATTGCCGGTGATCGTGGGTGAAGAGTTGGTACACCAGATCGCTGCGTTGTAGTCGTAGCCCTGGTAGGAACCATAGAGGAGCTTGTCGTTGGTGATCTTGCACTGGGAGTCGTTCGAGGTGTCGTTGAAGGAGATGTAGCCCCAGTCGTAGGTGTTCGGAGTGGTGATCGAGCCGTCGCCGTTGGTGTCGGGCGGGTTGCCGTAGAGGTCATCACGATACGACGTGAACACGATCGGGCTCGGCACGGTGCCCTGTGCATCGAGCGCACCATTGATCACGAGTCCGCAGCCGCCACCCAGGAACTTGAGCACGACCCCCGGGTCGATCGTCAGCTTGGCCGGGCTGTTCATGGTGATGTAGCCGTTCATCAGCAGATAGGTGATGTTCGTGAAGCCCGCGATCGTCTTCTGCGTCAGGTGGGAATCCACGCCGATGACCTCGCCGATCAGACCGAGCGCGGTCAGTGAGTTGGCGAGGAACGTGACGTTCGTGAACGTCGGGGTGGCAGAGACCGACTGAAGGATGGGCGTCGAGGAGCAGTTGTTGATCTGCACGGTGTTGAGCACCGGGGCAGCGATGTTGTGAATGGTGATGCCGTGTCCCGCATCGCTGAGGAGGGTGTTCGACATCGGAAGATTGACGTCGGTGATTTCCACCATCCCGCTCGACCCGCTGTTGCTCCCGAACTTGAGACGGCAGTAGTTCATCGAGCCGGTCGAGCCCGCATAGTACGTGATGCTGCCCCAGTCGCCGCGGTTGGGCGCCGTGATGGAGCCGTTGTTGTTCGAATCGCGCGGCTGCCCGAAATTGTCGTCACTGATCGACGTGACGGTGATGGTGTCGGTCACCGTGCCGTTCATGGTCAGATTGCCGTACACGCCGAATCCGACACCGCCCAGCTGCTTGACCACCACTCCGGGATTGATCGTGAGGCTGGCGCTGACATTGATCGTGAGGTAGCTGAGCATGATGTAGGTGACGTTCGTGATCGGATTGACGCCCACCGTCGCGCCGCGCTTGGGCAGCGTGACGGTGCTGCTCAGCCCGCCCCCACGCAGGCCGAACGCGTCGTAGCCGTTGTTGGTGCTCGAGAACACCAGGTTCGAGAACACCGGCGCCGCAGTGAAATCGAGCACGATCGGCGTGTAGGTCGAGGCCTGAATGTCGGTATCGATGAGCAGTGGCGCGGCAGTGCCCGCGCAATCCACGCCGTAGTACGAGCGCTGGATCGTGCAGTTCGTCAGCCGGCCCGAACAGTTGGTGAACGTCACCGCGCCTCGGTTGGAGTAACCCGCAAAGCGCACCTGCGTGAACGCCAGCCTGGTGGAATCCGGAGAGGTGTGAGTGGTGACGTAGATACTCTGCCAGTCCGACGGGTTCGGCAGCGTCGCTCCACCGTCTCCGTTGGTATCGCCGCCCGCATTGTCGTCGCGGATGGTCGTGAAGATCACGTTGCTCGCGCCGGTGCCGAGCGTCTGAAGTGATCCGGCGACGTTGAGATATGTGCCCGGATCGAATTTCACGACCACGCCCTGACGCACCGTCAGCGTGACGGCGCCGTTGACGTTGATCGCGTTCCGCACCCAGAACACGTCCGCTTCGACGGTCGAACCGGACCCGGGCAGGCCCCACGACGTGTTGGCGGCGATGCTGGTGGTGATCTGTACCGTGACCGCGCTGGCGACAGCGGCCGTGAGCAGAGAGAACAGACAGACGAGAGCGGCGAGGATGCAGGGGGTCCGTCGCATTGGGGAGACTCCGAGGTTCGGACGTCCACCACGCGAGGGTGGCCGTCGTGCGTTACGTGCGATGTGCCGGACAAGGGCTGAGGACGCACCGCGACACTTGGCATTAATCAGACGCTACATTCCCGGAACAATCACGGGAATTATTTTGGGACTGGCATTTTTGTCGTGTGCCACGGCACAGGGCGGTCGAGTTCGAGCCCCAGGATCGGCGATCTGCGTCCTCGACCCGAGGTCGGGGCTCTTCGAACCCGACTCCCTGATCAATGGTCAGGTCGCTCGAAGGCAACGGGCGTTTAGGTTCTGGAGCGAGGAATCCTGACGCTGGCGCGTAGCCTTCGGCGAGCTACCCTGCCGAAGGGGCGCGGCGAGGCCTCAGCGCCTGCCCGCCACCCGGCGCCGCACGTCCCGGAACAGCGCGCGCATGTGCTTCCACGCCAGCCGCTGCCCCGGCCGGCCGAGCCCGGCGAGCGGCACCCACTCCGCGCTGGCCGCGTCGTCCGAGGCATGCGGGACACCGGCACGCCAGCGCGCGAGGAAGTAGAAGTTCATGGTCGGAAGGTAGCCAAAACCGCGCAGGAAGTAGCGGTCCCAGTAGAGGCCGAGCGGCTCGGCGCGGCCCACGCTCAGGCCGGTCTCCTCGCGCAGCTCGCGCCGCGCGGCGCCCTCGATGGTCTCCCCCGCCTCGAGAAATCCCCCCGGCACGTCGAGCCAGCCGATGCGAGGCGGATGCGCGCGACGCAGAACGAGCGCGGCGTCGCCCCTGAGCACGATGAACCCCGCGCACGGGCGCGGGTAGTCGTAGATCAGGAACCTGCAGCGCGGGCAGGCGATCTCGCGGCGTGGCCCGTTCGCGGTGCGCCGCAGCGGCCGCCCGCAGCGGGCGCACGGAAACGTGGCCACAGTGCTCCGGGCGGCCGGGCGGCTCACTCCGACTCCACCGTCACCACGGCGGGCAGCGGCGTCTTCGCCCCGGCAGCGTCGCTCTTCTTCCCCTCGTCCCACTTCCCGAAGCTGGCATAGCGGAAGCGGTCGGTGCGTACGCACAGCTCGGCCTCGTAGCCGCCGTCCATGGCCATCGCGTGCGAGATTCCCAGCGGCGCCGCGCGCAGCAGGTGCGCAAAGTCCCAGAGCGTGTAGCCGCCCTCGCTGGTGATGACCAGCATCCGGCCCTGGGCGTCCTCAGCGACCACGGTGCGGTTCGCGACCTTGTCCGACTTGCGCACGCGGTACTGGCCCGACTCGTCGAGCAGCATGAAGGACTGGGCGATCTCGTCCCAGCCGGGCCTCGCCGGATCGATCGGTTTGACTGCCAGATCGAGCACGTGGGCGGCGCGGGCGCCGTTGCGCTTGCCCGCGACCAGCGCGGCCTTGAAGCCAGTGTGCACCTCGTCCGAAACCACCTTCCCCGAGCACACCAGCAGGCCCATGTAGGAGTAATCGGGGTAGAACTGCCCGGCGTTGAACACCGCCAGCGCCCCGGTCGCGCGCTGCCATTCGACGATGTTGAGCGGCGTCTGGCGCGGGATCAGGGAGTAGTGGTGAACGCGAAGGCGCAGCCGCGAGGGGTCGATCCGCAGCACGGCGATCTCGGAGGAGCCATGCCGGCACCACGGATCACCGCGCACGGTGGTGAATTCGAGACCGGGGCGGAGCGTCCGCCAGCGCGGCAGTCCCGGACCGTGGGTCACCAGGTAGGCGCCCACCGCGACCGCGAGCAGGGCAGAGATCCGCGCGACGGGAACGTGGCGTGGCGGCATGAGGTGCGATTGTGCGGGTCGCCTCACGGCGAAGTCAAAAGGTCAGGCCACCTGGCGCCGGCGTGGGGTCTCTCGCAGCCGGTGGAACAGCTCTTCGAGCTTGGACACGGTGCGCTCGAAGTCGTGCTCCTCGACCGCGCGCAGTCGCCCGCTCTCGCCGAAGGAGATGCGCGCCATGGGGTCGATCAGCAGGGTTGCGAGCGCGTTGGTGAAGGATCCCAGGTCTTTCGGCTGGACCAGCATGCCTTCCGCGCCCTGTGTGATCAGATCCTGGATCACGCCCATCGGGCTCCCCACCACCGGAAGCCCCGAAGCCATCGCCTGCAGGACGAACAGCCCGCCGGCCTCGTGGCCCACCACCGGGGCCATCGCCACCTGACACGAGCCGTAGAGCGCCGGCAGGTCCGCGCGCGGAACGCTCGGCACCGCGAACGCGCGCTGGGCCAGGCCCATCTCGCGGGCCTCCGAGAGGAACACCTGGTGCCAGTCGGGATTGGAAGGATCGCGCCCGGCCACCACGAACTCGACGTCAGGAACGCGCGCGCGCACCGCGACCAGCAGGTCGAGCACCCTGGCGGCGCCGCGCGCGTGGGTCGGGGGCCCGAGGAACAGAACGCGCGGCCGGTCGCGCGTCTCCCACAGCTCGGCGACGGCGGCCGACCTCGGGGGTTCGGGCTGGGGGCGGTAGCGGTTCGCATCGACGCCGTAGTGCAGCAGCTCGATCGGGCGTCCGAGTCCTGCGTTCAGGCGCACGCGGGTGAAGGCGGAGTGCGAGAGCACGAGGCGGGCGGTCGCGGCGAGCGCGACCTTCTCTTCCATTGCGCGCATGCGCGAGAGGCCGGCGCACGCGCCGCAGCCGGGGTAAGGAAAGTGCTCGCCGCAGGCTTCCATCCGCGGGCGGCGCAGCAGGTCGGTGTTCGGGCAGATCGGCCAGAAGTCGTGGACGTCGAGAAGGACCGGCAGCTCGCGGAGGATCTCCACCACGCGCGGGCCGAGCGGCCCACCGGTCGCGACGTGCACCACATCCGGCTCGTCGGCGAGCGCTTCGCCGAGCACTGCCTCGAACCCTTCCTGTCCGGGACGCAACACCGAGTACCCCGGCGGGTCCTCGGCTTCCTGCCACGGCTCGAGCGGATTGACTGCGATCACCTGCACACGGTGTCCGCGAATCACCCATTGGTCGCACAGGTCCGACAACCACAGCGCCGGCTCGCTCAGGCTCGCGGCTTCGAGCCCATCGGCGAGCAGCAGAATCTTCAAGCGGCTTGCTCCCCTTCCTCCGGCCCTTCGAGGAACGCCGTCAGCGCCTCGAGGTCGGTGCGAGCGAGACGGTGTCCTGGCTGGATCCAGAGCGTGTGGTAGAGCAGGCGAAGCGCATCTTCGACCGCGCCCATCTCGAAGCATGCCGCCGAGGCGATATAGAAGAGCTGGGGATCGTGCGGCGAGCACGCGAGCCCGCGCAGGGCGCGGCTCAGGCCCTCGCGGTCGTCGGCGTTGGCGAGCGCCTTCTCGGCGGCGCGCATGAACATCTCGGCGGCGTCGGCATCGGGCGGCGGGTCGAGGCCCGGGATGTGAAGCTCGAGCTCGGCGAGCGCGCGCCTCAGGGTGAACGAAACGTACGGCTCGAGTCCGGGAACGTCGGTGTCCGAGACCCGGTCCGCAAGGCGCGACAGCGCGAGCGTGATGTCGAGAATTGTCGGATGCGATGATTCCGGCACGGCTGGTTCCTCCACCGGCGCTGACGCAAGAAAGCGCCCCCGGCAGAACGAGACGGGAGTTCCCGGCCGGCGTGGTCGAACCCCGGACGAGGTTGTCGTGCGACGGGTATCGGCAGAATGCCCGATCCCCTTGACGGCTACTCCGAGCCGGGAGGTGGGGTTAAGCCGTTCGTGCGAAGGGGATTCGGGGTATGGACCGGATCGTGGTCAGTCGCGAGCGAAGCGCGGGTCGGCGGCGCGCAGGAATTGCTCCAACACGTTCCCGGCCACGCTGCTGCGGTATTCGCGCTCGGAGCGCACGTCGTCGATCGGGGCGATGTCTTCCAGCAGAGCTGCTCGCGCCCTTGCCGCCAGTGCCGCCGAGGGCTTCTCGCCGAGCAGCAGCGACTCGGCGCGCTGGGAGCGCACCGTCACCGGCGCGACGCTTCCCCACGCCAGGCGCGCGCCAGAAACCACGCGCCTGCGATCCCGCGCCAACACTCCGCTGAACACCACCTTGGAGATGCTCTGCGCGCGCCGCGTGCCGACCTTGCGGAAGAAGGAGAACGATTCGCTCGGCGGGAAGGGGATCTCGACCGCCGTGATCAGCTCGTCCGGATCGAGGATCATCTCGCGGTAGCCGCGATACAGGTTCTCGAACGCGACCGCACGCCGCCCCCGCACCGAGCGCGCGTGCACGATCGCCTCGTGCGCGAGCAGCACCGGCAGGGAGTCGCCGGCGGGCGAAGCGTTCGCAATATTGCCCGCGAGCGTGGCGCGGCTCTGGATCTGCCACGCTCCAACCACCGCCGCCGCCGCGGTCAGCGATGGCAGCCGGCGCCTGAGCACGGCGTGCTCGCCGATCTCGCGGAACGTCACCGCCGCGCCGATCGTCACCCGGTCGCGCGCCACGCGGATGCCGCGCAACTCCCGCACCGCGGAGAGATCGAGGAAGCGCGTGCCGCGATGCGAGCCAGCGTTCAGGTAGACGAAGAGATCGGTGCCGCCCGCGAGCGGCGTCATGCGCTCGGAGGAAAGCGAGTTGTGGAGCGCCTCCAGCGCGCGATCGAGCACGCGCGGCCGCGTGACTTCGAGCGTGGAGAGGGCAGATCTCACTTGCGCTTCTTCTGCTTCGGCGCGGCACGCCGGCTCTTCGGGGCGGCGCGGCGGGGCTTGCTTGTGGTGCGCGATCTCTTGGACGCCGCGCGCCGGGGCTTCGTCGCCGTCTTCCTTCGTGCGCTCGCGCGCTTCGGTTGCGCGCTGCGCGCCGCGGCACGGACGGCGTCGATGATCTTCTGGTAGCCGGTGCAGCGGCACAGGTTGCCGGCCAGCGCGTCGCGCACTTCGCTGTCGCTCGGGACGCGGCCGCGGGCGCGCGCCAGCAGCTCGGTGGCGGTGACCAGCATTCCCGGGGTGCAGATGCCGCACTGCGCGCCGCCCAGATCGACGAACGCCTGCTGCAGCGCGTTCAAACGCGTGCCCTTCGCCAGCCCTTCGACCGTCACGATGCGCGTGCCTTCCGCCTGAACCGCAGGCACCAGGCACGAGTTCACGCTGCGGCCGTCGAGCAGCACGCTGCACGCGCCGCACTCGCCCTCGCCGCAGCCCTCCTTGGAGCCCGGCAGCGCGCAGTCCTCGCGCAGCACATCGAGCAGGCGTTTCATCGGCGGCACCTTCACGCGCCGCGCGCGGCCATTGACGTTGAACGAGACCGAGATCTTCCCGCTCACGCTTCGTCCTCTTCCCGGTTCTTGTCGCGAGCTTCTTCCGCGCGATCTTCCGTAAGATTCGCGAACGGGTGCCGACCGTGGTGTTCGAGAAATTCGCGCAGCAGTTCCGCTTCGAGCGGAGCGGGGTCCTGGTCGGGCGTTGGCAGCCACGCGATGAGCAGCGCTTCGTGATCCTCGAGTTGCCACACCAGCCGCCCTCCCCAGTGCGCGAGGCGCTTGCCCTGACCGAAGCGCAGGTAGCGCTTCACCCGCTGCTGGAGCAGCGAGCGGACGCCGGGACCGGACGCGAGGCCGTAGTAGAGAACCTGCGCGCCGGCGACCCACTCCGCTTCCAGTCGCGCGCGATCCACGCTCGGATCCTGCCCGCGATACCAGCCGCCGACGCTCGTCGCGAGGAACTCGGGCTCCACGAGCGATTCGCGCACCGTCGCATAGACGCCGCGCACCACCGGCACTTCGAGACAGCGGCCGTCGTGGAGCGCGCCCACCGCTCGAAAGCCCTCGAAGCCGCGCGCCTTGAGCGCCGCGATCGAGCCGGGCAACGCGTGCGCGCCGCTCTCGGTCGCCACGCTCACGATCCACTCCGCGCGAATGGCGCGGCGGTCGCGGCGTCCATGTCGTGGCCTTCGAGCGCGTGCATCAGTCGCTCGGGCGTCACCGGGATCTCGCCGACTCGCGCTCCGGTCGCGTGCGCGATCGCGCCGACCACTGCGGGAGCGGGCGCGTCCATGGGCAGCTCTCCCACGCCTTTCGCGCCGAAGGGGCCTCGCGAATATGGGATCTCGACGATCATGACGTCGATCGGAGGCGCGTCGGCCGAGGTCGGGATGATGTAGTTGGTGAGCTGATGATTCCACACCTGACCATCCTTCCAGCGCAGCTCTTCGAGCAGCGCCCAGCCCAGACCCTGCAGTGTTCCGCCTTCGATCTGACCCGCGGCCAGCACTGGGTGGATCGCCTTGCCGATGTCCTGTGCGGTCGTCACCCTGAGCACGCGCGTCTCGCAGGTGTCGAGGTCGACCTCGACTTCGACGGCACAACTTGCGTACGAGAACACTCCGTACGCATCGCCGCGGTAGGTGTCGTCGTTCCACTCGATCTCGGGCGGCTTCTGGTACCGGCGGTCGATGCGCAGGGGACCTCGCTTGGCGAGGAACTTCTTCGCGACCTTCCGGAAGTCGGCCGCGCCGCGCAGCGGACGCTCGACGAACAGCTCGAGGCGCTCGCGCATCGCGACCGCGCACTGCGCGATCAGCCCGCCCACCACCATCACCGTGCGCGAGGCCACGGTGGGTCCGCTGTCGGGCACGATCGAGGTGTCGGGCGTCTCGATCAGCACTTCTTCGGGCGCGAGCCCGAGTCCCTCGGCCGCCATCTGCGCGAACAGCGTCTCGGTACCCTGCCCAATCTCGGTGCTCGCCGAGAGCACGCGCGGCCGGCCCTCCGCGGTCAGGTCCATCGACGCGAGCGAGGCGAGCTTGACCTCGCCGCTTCCGGTGAAGCCGGCGCCGTGATAGACGAGCGAGATCCCGAGGCCGCGCCTTACGCGGCGCCCGCCGGGCGCGACGCGGCCCGCGGCTTCGGCGCGCTCGGCGGCGTCGTTCTCGCGATCGATGCGAGCGCGCGCCCGCTTCCAGTCGGTGCGCTTCTGCGTGCGCTCCAGGCACTCGAGCGCGCCGACGCTCTCGCGCAGCACCTGGCCGGTCGGCGTGACGTCGCCGATCACGTAGGCGTTCTTCCTCCGAATCGCGACCGGATCGAGTCCCAGCTCGGCCGCGAGGCGATCCATATGGCACTCGGTCGCGAACTCGGTCTGCGGCGCGCCAAAGCCGCGGAACGCGCCGTTGGGCGGCGTGTTGGTCGCGACCCCGCGCGCATGGATGCGCACGTTCGGGCAGCGGTAAGGCCCCGCCGCGTGGATCGCGCCGCGCGACAGCACTACCGGAGTCAGCGTGAGATAGGCGCCGCCGTCCATCACGATGTCCATGTCCATCGCGACCAGCGTGCCGTCGCGCTTGACCCCGGTGCGCACCCGGATGCGCGCCGGATGGCGCGTGGTGGTCGCGGCGAGATCTTCCAGGCGGTCGTAGACAATCTTGACCGGCCGTCCGCTCTTCCACGCGAGCAGGGCCGCGTGGCCGCCGATCATGGACGGATACTCTTCCTTGCCGCCGAACCCACCGCCGGTGACGGTCTGCGTCACGCGCACCTTTTCGGAGGGCAGCTTGAACAGGCGCTCGAGCGCACGGTGAACGTAGTACGGGCACTGGAGCGACCCGCGCACGTGCAGCCCACCGCCCTCGGTGCGCTCGGCGAGCATGCCGTTGTTCTCGATGTAGAGCTGCTCCTGATGCCCGCACCGATACTCGCCTTCCAGGATCAGGTCGGCCGCCGCGAACCCGTGCGCGAGATCGCCGCGCGCGATCGTGATCTCCTTGAAGACATTGTCGTCGCCAAAGAGCAGCGCCTTCTTCGCCAGCGATTCCTCGATGGTGAGCACCGGATCGAGCGGCGCGTAGTCGATCTTGACCGCGCGCAGCGCGGCTTCGGCCCGCTCCGCCTTCTCGTGCGCCAGCAGCAGGATCGGCTCGTCCCAGTGATGCACTTCGAGCTCGGCGAGCAGCGGCTGATCGTCGGCGATGAGCGCGACCACGTTTTCGCCCGGGATGTCGTGGTAGTCGGCGACGGTGACGCCACTCCAGTCGAATGCCGGATCCATCGTGATGCGCATGATGCGCCCGCGCGCGATGGTCGAGCGCACGGTGCGGCCGTGGAGCACACCGGGGACGACGAGATCATCCACGTAGCGCGCGGCGCCGGTCACCTTGTCGCGGCCCTCGAGGCGACGAACGCTCGAGCCCACTGCGGCGGGCGGGCGGAGCACGGTGGTCGACCTGCGGCCTGCGCCCGCTCGCGCCATCTCTACAGCTCCACGTCCCGGTGAACGTCCTTGTAGTAGATGTAGCGCGCCGGGCTCGAGCTGGTGGCGTAGAACGACTGCGGGCAGAACGGCCCCATCCAGATGAAGTCGCCGGCCCGCACCTCGCGCCAGCGATCGCCGAGGTAGTAGACGCCCTGACCTTCGAGCATGTAGAGCCCGTGCTCCATCACGTGAGTCTCGGTCACCGGAAGCGAGAAGCCCGGCGGGAAGGTGAAGATGTTCATCGCCATGTCGAACCTGGGTTCGATCGGCAGCAGGGTCTTGAGCAGCAGCTCGTTCACGCCCATGAACGGCTCGCCCTTGACCGCGCTCTCGTTGCCGGCCACATCGTCGGGCCGCGCCTCGCCGAAAGGCTGGTAGCGCTTCTTGAGCCACAGCAGCTTCGCGCCTTTGGAGGTGAGCGCGAACTTCGAGCCCGGCTTGAGGAACGCGAAGCCGCCGGCCTTGAGCGCGTGCGTCATGCCGTTGGCCTTGATGTCCGCCGCGCCTTCGATCACGTAGAAGAACGCCTCGATGCCCTGGGCGAGCGTCTGCTCGCTGCCGCCGCCGGCCTCGACGTCGATCAGATACTGTGCGAAGCGCGCTCCCATCGCGGGCGAGGCCAGGATACGCACTTCGCTCGTGCTCCACTCCGGCAGCGCGAACGCCGGGATCCCTTCGGGCGGCAGGATCGCGTAGTTGCGCTCGACCACCACCCGGCTCGTGACCAGCCCCTTTTGCGGCATCCTCTGATCGACTCCCTTCGGGCTTCCGCCGCAAGCGCGTAGCGCCTACAGTCGTGCGCTCCACTCCACGAGGAGACCGCCATGCCCAATGTTCTGAACGCCGAACTTCTGCGAGATTCACTGACCCGGTTGAGCAAGGCCAACCGTGAGATCGCGGAAGCCTACCCCGGCGAGAGCGCCGACCGCCAGCCCGTTCACACGGTTTATGGCGGCGCGCACCTGTTTTCCGCCGACGTCGCACAGCAGCTCGGCCGGAGCGCGCAGGACGCGCTCGAGCGCTACGCGCCCGACGCGAACGCGTTCGCGAGCGCGATCGGGCTGCCTGATCGCGACGGCCTGCCTGCGCTGGTGTACGCGCGCGTTCTGGAGAAGCTGCGCGAGGAGCCAGTCGAGGACTATCGCATCGACTTCGAGGACGGCTACGGCAATCGCCCCGAGGCTGAAGAGGACGGTCACGCGCTCGCGGCCGGCAAGGAAGTCGCGAAGGGCCTCGCCGAGAAAACGCTGCCGCCCTTCGTCGGCATCCGCATCAAGCCACTGACCGAAGAGCTGTGCGGGCGCAGCCTGCGAACACTCGCGCTCTTCCTCTCGGGATTGATCGACGGCGC
>JANMQY010000076.1:0-7857 GCA_031370785.1 Candidatus Eiseniibacteriota bacterium
GGCGGGCGCCTCGTTCCTGGGCTTCGCGATCGGCGAGTCGCTGGGCGCCTCGGCGCTGCGCATCGCGGGCGGCATCTTCACCAAGATCGCCGACATCGGCTCCGACCTGATGAAGGTCGTGTTCAAGATCAAGGAGGACGATCCGCGTAACCCGGGCGTGATCGCGGACTGCACCGGTGACAACGCTGGCGACTCGGTCGGGCCCACCGCGGACGGCTTCGAGACCTACGGTGTGACCGGCGTCGCCCTGATCAGCTTCATCGCGCTGGCGGTCAATCCCGAGCACAAGGCGCACCTGCTGGTGTGGATCTTCGTGATGCGCATCCTGATGATCATCACGTCGATCGTCTCGTACTCGGCGAACGCATCGTTCGCGCGCGCGCAGAACAAGGGCAAGGACAAGATGGACTTCGAGGCTCCGCTCACCAGCCTGGTGTGGCTGACCTCGCTCCTCTCGATCGTGGTGACCTTCGTGGTTTCGAAGTGGATGCTGTCCGACCTCGGAAGCGGCCTGTGGTGGAAGCTGTCCACCATCATCTCGTGCGGTACGCTCGCGGCCGCCCTGATCCCCGAGTTCACGAAGGTGTTCACGAGCTCGAACTCGCGCCACGTGCGAGAGATCGTCGCGGCCTCGCGCGAAGGCGGCGCCTCGCTCAACATCCTCTCGGGTCTCGTGGCCGGCAACTTCTCGGTGTTCTGGAAGGCGCTCATCCTCGCGGTGCTGCTGCTGGTCTCGTACCTGATCTCGATGCAGGGCCTGTCGGGGTTCATGCATCACGAGGCGGTGTTCGCGTTCGGCCTGGTCGCCTTCGGTCTGCTCGGCATGGGACCGGTCACCATCGCGGTGGACTCGTACGGACCGGTCACCGACAACGCCCAGAGCATCTTCGAGCTCTCGCAGATCGAGACCACCCCGGGCGCAGCGGCAGAGGTCGAGCGGCAGTTCGGCTTCAAGCCCGACTTCGTGAAGGGCAAGCACTTCCTCGAAGACAACGACGGAGCCGGAAATACGTTCAAGGCGACCGCCAAGCCGGTGCTGATCGCGACCGCGGTGGCCGGTGCTACCACGATGATCTTCTCGCTGATCGTGCTGCTCACGAATCAGATGGGCGCGGCGTTCGATCTCACCCTCACCGAGCCGCGCGTGCTGCTCGGGCTGATCATGGGCGGCGCCACCATCTACTGGTTCACCGGCGCCTCCATGCAGGCGGTGACCACCGGCGCCTACCGCGCGGTCGAGTACATCAAGAAAAACATCCGGCTCGATTCGGCGGCGAGCGCGTCGGTCAAAGACTCGAAGGAAGTGGTGCGCATCTGCACCCAGTACGCGCAGCGGGGCATGTTCAACATCTTCATCGTGATCTTCTGCCTGACGCTCGCGTACGCGTTCTTCGACCCGATCTTCTTCGTCGCCTACCTGGTCTCGATCGCGGTCGTCGGACTGTTCCAGGCCGTGTACATGGCGAATGCCGGCGGCGCGTGGGACAACGCGAAGAAGGTGGTCGAGGTCGAGCTGCAGGAGAAGGGCACCCCGCTGCACGATGCCACCGTGGTCGGCGATACTGTCGGCGATCCGTACAAGGACACCTCGTCGGTCGCACTCAACCCGATCATCAAGTTCACGACGCTGTTCGGCCTGCTCGCGGTGGAGATGGGCGTGGCCAATCAGGCGGTGGCGCGTCCGCTCGGGGTCGTGCTGATGCTGATCGCGCTGGTGTTCGTGTACCGCTCCTTCTACTCGATGCGCATCTCGTCGAACAAGTAGCGACGGTCACCCGCTGAAAACTGCGAGCCCTCGCCGGCGACGGCGGGGGCTCGCGGCATTCGGGGCGCATCCAAGGCGCGCCACCGGCGGGTCGCCTCGGCTAGAGCTGGTTCCGCCGGATCACCTTCGCCAGCAGCCGCGCGCTGTGGCGGATGGTGCGTTTCTGGGTCGCGTAGTCGACCGCGACCAGACCGAAGCGCGGCCGGTATCCATCCGCCCACTCGTAGTTGTCGAGCAGCGACCAGTAGAGATAGCCCAGCACCGGAACGCCGTCGTCGATCGCGCGCGCGACCTGCCACAGGTGCAGGTAGATGAAGGTCCAGCGATCGTTGTCGTTGTTGGCGGGCACGCCGTTCTCGGTGATCAGGATCGGCAGCTTGTAGCGGCGCAACCGGCGCAGGAAATACGCGAGGCCTTCCGGATAGACCTCCCATCCGAGCGAGTTGCGCTTGCCGATGTGCCGGTGGTGGCCCGTCGGGCACGCATTGCCGAGCAACCCCGGAATATTGATCCCGGTGTTGTGGACGAAATCGCGCGTGTAGTAGTTGATCCCGATGAAATCGAGCGTGCGCCCCGAGGGCAGCCGCTCCCAGAACAGTCCGGGCACGCGCATCACGCCGGTGTGCAGCGCGTCGAGCAGGAGCCCGTTGAAGAGGTACTCGCGGATGCGTACCGAGAGCCTGTCGCTGAAGCGGTCGGGATCGCACGGCGAGAAGGCGAGCAGATGCTTCGCCACGCTCACCATGGCGTCGGGGCGATGCTCGTGAATCGCGTGATACGCCTTGACGTGCGTGCGCATCATGCGGCGGACGACCCTGATCGCGCCGGGGAAGTCGTCTGCCTTGCCCGGTGGCCACTGGCCCAGCAACCAGCCCTTGTACGCCTGCACGACCGGCTCGTTGATCGTGATCCACCAGCGTACGAGATCCCCGTACTCGGCAGCCATCCGGGTGACGTAGCGCAGGAAGTGGTCCTCGAGCTCGTTGCTCTCCCACCCGCCTTTCTTCGCCATCCACAGCGGAAAGGTGTAATGGAACAATGTGACCACCGGTTCGATGTGGCGCTCGTGAAGCGCCAGGAGCACCTCGCGGTAGTGCTCGATCGCCTCGTTCGAGAACACGCCTTCTTCGGGTTCGATCCGGCTCCATTCGATCGAGAAACGGTGCGCGTTGTGGTCCATCTCCTGCGCGAGATCGAAGTCCTCCCGGAACCGGCGATAGTGATCGCACGCCATGCCTGCGGACTCGGCCACCCGGCCGGCGCGCTCCCACTCCGCCCAGTCGTTGTTGGGGATGCCGCCCTCGACCTGGTACGCGCTGGTCGCGGCGCCCCACAGGAATCCGCGCGGAAACCGGAAGTTCGCGGAATGGATCCCGGGGCTCTGCACCGGGAGACGCGCAGGCAGCGCGACGGGCTCCGGATCGTGCTCGGCGCCCAGCGCCGGCATGATCGCGTCATCGGGCTCCGCCGTGCTCTCGCGCGTCGGGTTTGGCGCGTCGTCCTCGCTCATGAGAGGTCCTCGATGGCCGGAAACCTGCGAAGGGCGGCGATGCCGCGTCGGCGACTCATTGTGATGAGACGCGGCGTCTAGCGGTCCATCATTGGGCTTGACGGTGCGCGACGCAATTGAGTTTCCTCAGGGTATCCGCGCGGTCGCGACACGGCCGCGGCCTGTCGCTCTTCCGATCGAGGTCACTGATGACCGAGCCCGAACGCCTGGTTCTCGTTCCGCCGCCCGACTTCCGCTCGCGCGAGGCGGGATCTTTTCTCGCCCAGATGGACGACCTGTCCAAGAATCTTGCCGAGGAGACGCGCGACCTGACGCCCGAGGCACTGGCGTGGCAGCCGGCCAAAGGCATGAATTCGATCGGCATGCTGCTCGCGCACATCGCGATCGTCGAGGTGTTCTGGACCGCGCTCGTGCTGGAGAACCGGGCTCCGGATGCCATTCCCTACGCCGACATCCTCGGCATCGGTGAGGATGACGACGGCATTCCGCTCAAGAAGGACGGGGTGCCGCCGGCAAATCTCGCCGGGAAGGACCTGGCGTTCTTCGACAACCTGCTGGATCGGGCGCGTGCGCACCTGCGCTCGGTGGCCCGCGCGCTGGCCGATGCCGCGCTCGACCGCGAGGTCACCAAGGTGCGGCCGAATGGACAGGTGCGCTACTTGAACGTGCGCTGGGCGCTCTATCACATGCTCGAGCACTACGCCGGGCACTCGGGACAGATCCTGCTGCTCCGTCACCAGTGGAAGGCGCGGCATCCCGACTCCTGAAACGCGCAACGGGCGACGTATCTCAAGCATCGGCCAGCCCGGTCTCGAACGCCGCCAGCGCGCGCTCCATCGCGTCCTCTTCCACGATCAGGCTCACCACGAGGTGAGCCTCGCCCTCGACATCGTAGAAGTGGCCGGGGTGCGCGATCACTCCGCGACCGAGCAGCTCCAGCGCCCATTCCTCGCCACTGCGCCTCGCCGGCACGCGCAGGATCGCGATCCATCCGCCGTCGCCCTCGAGCCGCATGATCTCGGGGCGGCGCGCGATGAACCGGCCGACGCGTTCGAGATTGGCTTCGATGCGTCTGCGCGTGCGGGCCTGAAACTCGTGACGCGCTTCGAGCAGGCGCGGCAGCGCATACTGCACCGGCGTCGCGACCGAGAGGAACAGATCCGAGATCCATTCGAGCCCGCGCAGCGCATCCTCGCGCTCGCGCTCCGGGCCGGCGAGCGCGATCCAGCCCAGCTTGAGCTGCGGCATGCCGCACACCTTGGAGAGTCCGCTCAGCACGAAGGTGGGCACGCGTCGCGCTCCGATCAGGCTCGGCAAAGGCGCGCGACCGGGCCAGGCGAAATCGCCGAACACCTCGTCCGAAATCAACGAGGCGCCTGCGCGCGCGCATAGCGTCTCGATCGCGGCGAGCTCTTCGGGCGCGAGGCAGGTGCCGGTCGGGTGATTGGGCTGCACCACGATCAGCGCGCGCGCGCCGGCTGCGAACCCACGCTCGACCGAGTCGAGATCGACGTGCCAGCGGCCGTCCCAGGCGAGGCGCCAGACAACCGTCTCGACTCCCTCGGTACGCGCCAGTGGCTCGAACAGCGGATAGCTCGGCGCGGGCACGAGCACCCGCTGGCCGGGGTCCATGAGCAGGCGGAACAGATGCGCGTATGCCTCGCTCGTGCTCGAGGTGAGCACGATGTGTTCGGGATCCACCGCAAGGGCGCGCGCGGCGTAGTAGCCGGCGACCGCCTCGCGCGCCGAGCGCATGCCGCGCGGAGCCGGCTCGTAGACGGTGCCGACCGGATCGGCGAGCGCGGCCATCTCGCGCTCGCTCACCCCCGAGAGTCCGACCCGCGTCGGATTGGCCTCGGTGAGATCGATCAGCGGGCGGCCGGCCGCGCGCAGCTCGGCGAGTCGCAGCGCCCAGCGATTCGGAGTGATGTCGCGCGGCACACGGTTGGAAAGCATCGAGGCCCCACGGTATTCCATGGGGCCTCGCCCTGCCAAACACGCTCCTCGGATTCGACTAGGTGCCTTCGCTCCAGGTGGCGAGGTACTTGACCTGCTCCTGCGTCAGCGTGTCGATGTCGATCTTCATGCTCTGGAGCTTGAGCCGCGCCACTTCCTTGTCGATGTTCTGCGGCACGACGTAGACGTCCTTCTTCAAGGTCTTCGCCTTCTTGCGCAGGTATTCGACGCTCAGTGCCTGATTGGCGAACGACATGTCCATCACCATCGCCGGGTGTCCTTCGGCCGCGGCCAGATTGATGAGCCGGCCCTCGCCGAGCAGGTACAGCCGCTTGCCCTTGACCCGGTACTCCTCGACGAACGCGCGTACGGTGCGCTTGGCGGTCGACATGCGCTCCAGCGCCGGGATGTCGATCTCGACGTTGAAGTGGCCGCTGTTCGCGACGATCGCGCCATCCTTCATGGCCGCAAAGTGCTCGCGACGCAGCACCGACTTGTTGCCGGTCACGGTGATGAACAGATCGCCGCGGGGTGCGGCCTCGGCCATCGACAGCACCTGGTAGCCGTCCATCTGCGCTTCCAGCGCGCGCACCGGATCGATCTCGGTCACGAGAATGGTCGCGCCCATGCCCTTGGCGCGAGCCGCGAGGCCGCGTCCGCACCAGCCGTAGCCGGCGATCACCACCGTCGCGCCCGCCACCAGCATGTTGGTCGAGCGGATCACGCCGTCCATGGTGCTCTGGCCGGTGCCGTAGCGGTTGTCGAACAGGTGCTTGGTGTCGGCGTCGTTGATCGCGATCACCGGGTACTTGAGCACCTTGCCCGCGGCCATCGCGCGCAGGCGCGTGACCCCGGTCGAGGTCTCTTCGGTGCCCGCGAACACGTCGCGCAGGTAGTTCTTCTTCTTGGTGTGGAGCACCGTCACCAGATCGCAGCCATCGTCCATCGTGATGTTCGGGCGGGCCTCGATGCAAGAGACGATGTGGGAGTAATAGGTCTTGTGATCCTCGCCCTTGATTGCAAAGGTCGCGATGCCGTAGTGCGCGACCAGCGCCGCCGCGACGTCGTCCTGCGTGCTCAGCGGATTCGATCCGCACAGGAACACTTCCGCGCCTCCGGCCTGCAGCGTGCGCGCCAGGTTCGCGGTCTCGGTGGTGACGTGCAGGCACGCGCCGATGCGCACACCCTTCAGCGGCCGCTCCTTCGCGAAGCGCGCGCGAATCGCGCGCAGCACGGGCATGTTGCGGTCGGCCCATTCGATGCGCATGCGGCCCTCGCGGGCCAGCTTCATGTCCTTGACGTCTCCGGCGACGGCATGGCCATTGGCGTTCGCGGCGCCATTGGTCTTCTTCTTCGAACGCGACATTGCGACTCCTCGAGAGGTGGGTGATGTGCTGCGGAACTGGCTGGGCTCAGCGGAAGTGACGACAGATTGTGCCGCAGCGCGGCGCATGACTCAATCAAAAAAACGTCCTCGCGTTGGAGACGACTGCAAGATATGCTTTCGCATATGAAGCGAACCACCCTGATTCTCGACCCCGCTCTGTACGCGGAGTTACGCCGCCGCGCGGCAGCGGAGGGACGCACGCTGACCGAGGTCGTGGAGCGCACGCTGAGGGCCGGACTCGGCGCGGCGCCGGCGCGCCGTACGCGCGTGACCCTCCCCTCCTACGATCTCGGGCCCTTTCTCGTCGACGCGCGCGACCGCTGGGCGATCGCGGCAGCGCTGGAACGTCGGGAGCGCGGCTGATGCTGGCGCTCGACACCAGCCTGCTCGTGTTCGCGATCAATCGCTTCGCCCCGGAGCATGCCCGCGCCGCCAGCGTGGTCGAGCGGCTTGCCGACGGCGAGAGGCCGTGGGCCCTGCCCTCGAGCGTCGTCCATGAGTTCCTGGGGTTCGTGACCCATCCGCACGCGGTGGCCCGTGCGCTGCGCCCGCTCGATGCGCTCGGATTCATCGATGAGCTGCTGGCCACTCCCGGCGTGCGCCTGCTGGCGCCCGGCGCACGCCACGCCTCCGTGCTGCGCGAGGTTCTCGAACTCGTGGGAACGACGTCGGGGCTGCCGCCCGGACTCGAGACCGCGGCGCTGCTTCGCGAGCACGGCGTGCGCGAGCTGCTTTCCGCGGATCGCGGGATGCGGCGTTTCCCGTTCCTCGACGTGCGCGACCCATTGCGCGGCACCGAGTGGACGCCGGATGAGCCGCCCGCGAGGCGCTACCGCGTGCTCGGCGTGCGTCGCGGACGCGGACCGGCTAGCCTGCCACCCTCCACCCGGGAAAGGAGCCGCCCATGACCGACACTGCGCTGGCCCGCACCCCCGAGCCGCCCTACTGGGCCGTGATCTTCACTTCGGTGCGCACAACGGAAGATGCGGAGGGCTACGCCCGGATGTCCGAGGCCATGAATGCGCTCGCACGCAAGCAGCCAGGGTTTCTCGGTGTCGAGAGCGCGAGGGATGAGAGCACCGGGATCACGGTCAGCTACTGGGCGAGCGAAGAGGCAATCCGGGCGTGGAAGCACCTCGTCGCCCACCAGATCGCACAGCGCACGGGACGCGATCGCTGGTACGCCGACTACGTGCTGCGCGTGGCGAAGGTGGAACGCGCCTACACCCTGTCGACGAG
>JANMQY010000106.1:0-12727 GCA_031370785.1 Candidatus Eiseniibacteriota bacterium
CTGCCGGACGAACACGATCTGATCTTCATCGCGCTCGACGATGTGTGGAAGCCGGTGTACGCCAACATCGTGGATCAGGACCCGCTCTAGACGAGGCCGCACCACATGTCGAACGCATCACCCGCCGCGGCGGCGCTGCCGTCGGGGGTGACCAGGCCCATTCCCGGCGAGCTGCTGCGCCTCGCGCTGCCCGTGCTCGCCTCGCAGGCGCTGCGCATCGCGTATCAATGGATCGACGCGGCGTGGGTGCGCGGCCTGGGCGTGGACGCGACCGCAGCCGTCACCACCTCGATCTTCGTGCTGTGGTCGGTCTATTCGCTCAACGACATCTTCACCATCGGCGTGAGCGCGTACGTGAGCCAGCTCCTGGGCGCCGGCGATCGCCGTCGCGCCGGCGTCGCCGCATACCGCGGCATCGTCGCCTCGGGCGTCCTCGGCCTGATCGGCACCGCGGTCGGGATCCTGTGGGCCAAGCCGATCTACGGGCTCATGGAACACGACCCGCGCGCGCTCGAAACCGGCGCCTCGTTCCTGCGCATCTGCCTGATCGGAGCGCCGTTCCCGATGATGGCGCTGACCTGCGAGAGCATCATGCGCTCGGCCGGCGACACGCGGACGCCGCTCGTGATCGATCTGATCTCGGTCGGCGCGTGCGCGGTGCTCGATCCGTTCCTGATCTACGGCATCGGCCCGTTCCCCAGGCTCGGCGTGGCCGGCGCCGCGATCGCGACCGTGTTCGCGCAGGGGCTGATGGTGTGCGGATATTTCCTGATGGCCGCGCGCGGGCATCGCGCGTTCCCGCTCGCGCGCAAGGCCGAGGGCCCGCCGGTGCACATCCGCGGCATGGCCAGGGTCGGGCTCCCCGCCGCGCTGATTGGCCTGCTGTTCTCGGTCGTCTACGTCGTGTTCGCGCGCGCCGCCTCGCAGTTCGGGCCGGCCGCGCACGCGATCGTCGGCATCGCCAACCGCATCGAGGCAATCCAGTTCATCACCTCGGTCGCGATCGGCACCGCCGGCGCGGCGCTGGTCGGGCAGAACCTGGGCGCGGGAAGGCCGGACCGTGCGGAGCTCGTGATCCGGACCGGGCTCAGGTGGATCGTGTGGATTACGGCCGTCCTGACCGCCGTGCTGGTGATTTTCCCGCACGTGTTTCTCAGGGTGTTCAGCGACGATCCCGAGGTGTTGCGCCTGGGCGTGCCCTATCTGCGCATTCTCGCGACCTGTCTCCTCTTCAACGGCCTCGAAATCGTGACCGCCGAGTGCGTGCTGGGCTCGGGGCACACCAATGCAATCTCGTGGATCTTCACCTCGTTCTCGTTGCTGCGCATCCCGCTCGCCTTTCTCGCGCCGGCGTGGACCGGGATGGGGGTGCTGGCGATCGCGTGGGTGATCAGCCTGACCTGCATCGTGCGCGCTCTCTGCATCATCATCTGGGCGGCGCGCGGCACGTGGAAGCGCGGCCTCACTGCCGAGTTGCACGGTGACGAGCGGCGCATGCCGGAGAGCGCCGAAGGACCGTGATAGACTCCCGGGTCCGGCCGAGTTCAGTCCTCCAGTGACGGCAGGTACCCCATGAAGAGCGCAAACGAAGAGCCCTGGACCAATCACTATCCGTACATCATCGTCGGCGGCGGTCTCGCCGGCGCTTCCGCCATCGAGGGCATCCGCGCGCACGACAAGACCGGCGCGATTCTCATGCTCTCGCGCGAGAACACGACGCCCTATCACCGTCCGCCGCTGTCCAAGGGCCTGTGGTTTGGAAAGACCACGCGTGACGAGCTGCCGGTCTACGATGATGAGTTCTACAAGGTCAATGGAGTGCAGCTCGCGCCGCGGCGCGAGATCATGCAGCTCGAGCCCGAGAGCCACACGCTGTGGGACGACCACGACACGACCTACACCTACGACAAGCTGCTGATTGCCACCGGCGGTAAGCCGCGCGTGCTGCCGGTCGAGGGCGAGGGCCCGGAGAACACCCACTACTACCGCACGCTCGAGGACTACCTGTTTCTCGAAGACCACATCAAGCGCGTGCAGCACGTGCTGGTCGTGGGCGGCGGATTCATCGGGCTCGAACTGGCCGCGGCGCTGCGCCACGTGGGTAAGGAAGTGACGATCGTCTATCCGGAGGAGTACCCGCTCTACCGCGTCCTGCCGCGTGATCTCGGGCTCTACGTCGCCGAGTTCTATCGCGAGAAGGGCGTCGAGACCATTTCGGGCGAGACCCTGAAGAGCATCCAGCAGGGTGGCGGAGTGATCCATGCCCTGACCCACAATGGCAACACCATCGCGACCCAGTTACTCGTCGCAGGAGTCGGCATCGTGCCCTCGCTCGCGGTGGCCGACAGTGGCGGACTCGAGACCGGCAATGGAATCGAAGTCGACGAGTACTGCCTGACCAGCGACCCCAACATCTACGCCGCCGGCGACGTGGCCGAGTTCCCGTACCTCGCGCTCGAGAGACGCACACGGATCGAGCACTGGGATCACGCCATCCACCACGGCAAGTGCGCGGGTGCGAACATGGCCGGCGCGAAGGAGCCCTACACCCACCTTCCCATGTTCTTCTCGGACTTCTTTGAACTCGGCTGGGAGGCAGTCGGCGATCTGGACTCGAGCCAGACCGTCGACGCGGTGTGGAAGGACCCGATGAGAGAAGGCGTGCTCTTCTACCTGCGAGACGACGTCGTGCGCGGCGTGCTGCTCTGGAACACCTGGGGCAAGGTCGACTGGGCCCGCGACGTGATCAAGGCGCACAAGCCGACGACCCACGACGAGCGGGTGGGGCTACTCGAAGGCGCGAGCGTGTGAGTGGGTGGTGACTGCCGGTTGCAGATGCTTACCGGTAGATCGCTTTCAGCTTGCCCCAGCTCGTCGCCCGCACCGGTACCGCCGGATCGCTCACGTATCCCTGGCATGACACCACCGCGTACCCCGCCGGCAGGCCGGTGAAGCTGAGCGTGCCGAAAATGCGCGCGCTTTCGTCGTAGGGTTCGCTGAATGTGCTCGCAATGAGGTCCATGTAGAGGTCGAAGGACTCATCGACATTGCGGGTGACCGTGATGCTGAGCGTCGTGTTTGACGGCTGGCCCGTGCCGCTCACGTACGATTGGGAGTTCGAGTCCCCTTCCCGGAGTGTCGCGTATGCGCCGGCCCCAGACTGGCGAAATGGATTCTGGAAAGTCCCGCTTGCGTTGACTTGGAGCTGCGCGGTGAAGACAAGCGCAGAGGGCGAAGCAGGGCCCACGAGCTTGAATATGTCGTGTGTCGAGACCCAAGCATTACCACCACACACGAGGCCGTCACTCGACGCGATGGCGCTTACGGACCCCACGGTCAGATTGTATCCGGCGCCACCTGATCTGCTACCGCCATACGGCTGGCAGTCGCCCTTCGCAGTCAAACCCCGGCTCGAATCGGAAGACGTGATGGTAGAATCTAGCGCCCTCAGCGTGTTCAGCGGACAAGTTGCTGCGGCGGCGACGGGGGGGGCGGGCCCGAACACCACGAGTATTGCAAGAGAGCAGGCGGCAACTCGCATCATGATCTCCACCGGATTGGGCGCACCTCGCATTCCGCCGGAGCGCCGTTCGTCGCTCGGTGAAGAATAGTATCCCGGGGAACATGCCGCGTCTACGAGCATCCATGACACGGATCGTTGCCTTCGGCGTCTCCTAAACCCCTTCCTTCCGCTCCGACGGATCCAGCGCATCTCGCAACCCATCGCCGAGGAAGTTGAAGCACAGCAGTGTCAGCGAGAGCGCCACGCCGGGGAAGATGACGAGCCACGGGAACAGCGCGATCACGCGCGCTCCGTCGGACACCAGAGTTCCCCACGACGCCGCGGGCGGCTGCACGCCGAGCCCCAGGAACGAGAGGAACGCCTCCTGCAGGATCACGGCAGGAACGGTGAGCGTGGTGTACACGATCACCGGCCCCAGGGTGTTGGGCACGAGGTGGCGGAAGATGATGCTGCGATCGCTCGCCCCGAGCGCGCGCGCCGCCTCGACAAAGGTCTGGTTCTTGAGCGAGAGCACCTGCCCGCGCACGATGCGCGCCATGGTCAGCCATTGCACCAGTCCGAGCGCGATGAAGAGCATGAGCAGGCTCTTGCTGAAGAACACGAGCAGCAGGATGACGAGGAAGATGTAGGGCAGCGAGTCGAGGATGTCGACGATCCGCATCAGGAACAGGTCCCACTTGCCGCCGAGATAGCCCGCGGTCGCGCCATACGAGACGCCGATCAGCAGGCTGACCAGCGTGGCCACGATCCCGACCAGCAGCGAGATGCGTCCGCCGTAGACGACGCGTGCGAAGATGTCGCGCCCCAGGTCGTCGGTGCCGAACCAGTGCGCGGCCGACGGCGGAGTCGCGCCGAGTTTGAGATTCTGCACGGTGGGATCGCCGAGGCCGGGAATCCACGGCGCCGCGAACGAGATCACCGCGACCACGATCAGGAACCATGCGGCGATCACCGCGGCGCGATTCCGCCGCAGCCGCTTCCACGCGTCGCTCCACAGACTCACCCCCGCGCGCGGCTCGGGCATGGCGACCGTGATGGGCGGGGCGATGCCGATGCTCATTTCATCTCCACGCGCGGGTCGAGCTTGGTGTAGGCGACGTCCACCAGAAGGTTGAGCACGATCAGGAACAACGAGTAGAAGAGCACGCTGCCAAGCACCAGCGTGTAGTCGCGGTTGAACGCGGCATTCACCAGGTAGCGCCCGAGCCCGGGCACGGCGAAGATGGTCTCGACCACGATCGAGCCCATGATGATGCGCGCCGCCGCGGGGCCGAGGTACGAAACCACCGGTAGGAATCCCAGCCTGAGCCCGTGCTTGAGCACCACGGTCGCCTCGCTCAGGCCCTTCGCGCGCGCGGTGCGGATGAAGTCCTGCCGCAGCACATCGAGCATGCCGGCGCGGGTCAGGCGCGCGATGTAGGCGAGGTAGGTGGCGCTCAGCGTGAGCACGGGCAGCACGCGGCTCGCGGGTCCCTGCCACAGCGCGGGCGGGAACATGAACAGCGTGAGCGAGAGCGCGAGCACGAGCACGGGCCCGAGCACGAAGTTGGGGATCGAGACGCCGGCGAGCGCGAGGCCCATGGCGCTGAAATCGATCCAGGTGTTCCTGCGCACCGCAGCAAGCACGCCGATCGGCACCCCGACCAGCACGGCGACGAGCAGCGCCCACGCGCCGAGTTCCAGTGAAACCGGGAACGCCTCGAAGATGATCTCGCGCACCTGCCGGCCCGGATACTTGTACGAGACGCCGAAGTCGAGCGTCACGGCATGCCCGAGGAACGAGAGGTACTGCTGCCCGAGCGGACGGTCGAGCCCGTAGCTATGCATGAGCTGCGCGCGCGCGGCGGCGGGGATCTCGCGCTCGGCGCGGAACGGGCCACCGGGGGCGAGGCGCATCATGAAGAAGGTGACGGTGGCGATCACCCACAGCGTGGGAATGATCAGCAGGATCCGGCGGATGAGGAACGTGACCACGCCTAGGGCGTCTCTTCGAGCGGCAGATGGAAGCGAATCGCCGCGAGCCGCGCCGACGGACCGGGCTCGAACTCGGCGGCGACCGGCGCGGGGTGTCGGTCCCACTCGCGATCGATGTACACGCCCTTGAGCGGATGCGTGTCGAGCATGGTCGGCCAGATGCCGTGCACGTACGGCTTGACCAGATCGTTCACCGAGTAGTGATAGATCGGAATGATCGGAGAATCATCGAGCAGGATCTGCTCGGCCCGGGAGAGCATGGCGAGCCGCTTCTTCGCATCCAGCTCGCGCGAGGCGATGCGCAGCAACGCGTCGTAGCGCGGATTGCTGTAGCCCGAGCGGTTGTTGCCATCGCCGGTAACCATGCAGCCGAGGAATGTGTTGGGATCAAGGTAGTCTCCGATCCACGAGCGGCGCGCGATGTCGTACTGGAGCGAAGTGGTGGCCTGCAGGTAGGAGCCCCATTCCTGATTCGACAGCTCGATGTCGATGTTGAGCTCGCGCTTCCACATCTGCTGGATGGCCTCGGCGATCCTGCGATGGTCCTCGCTGCTGTTGAACATGACCGAAACCTTGGGGAAGCCCTTGCCACCCGGATAGCCCGCCTTTGCGAGATACCCGCGCGCCTTCTCGGGATCGAAGGTGATGCCGGGCGGCGCCTCGTAGCCGGGATAGCCAGCGGGCGTGAAGTTGCCCCACGGATAGCGCGAGCGCTTGAGCAGGTCGTTCGCGATCGCCTCGCGATCGACGGCCCAGGTGAGCGCGCGCCGCACCCAGACGTTGTCGAGCGGTTTGCGGGTCACGTTGATCGAGTAGAAGTACACGCCGTGATAGCGCCCGTGCTGAAAGTCGGCATAATTGCGTAGATACGGAATGAAGTTCGAAGGGATATATCCGCTCGTGGTCCAGGCGATCGCTCCGGCCTTGTACAGGTTGACCGAGGTATTGAGATCGTCCACCGAATTGGCTTCGATGCGATCGAGCTTCACGTTCGCGGCGTCCCAGTAGCGCGGATTCTTGACGAACACGAATCTCGCCTGCTGCCGCCACTCGGCCAGCGTCCACGGACCGTTGCTCACGATCTTGCCCGGGCGCGTCCACTGGTTGCCGTACTTCTCGACGATGTGCCGCGGCGTCGGGCAGTAGGGATAGAACTGGGTCAGGAAGACGAAGTAAGGCGTGGGCGAGGCGAGATGCACCACCAGCGTCGTGTCGTCAGGCGCGGCGAGGCCGACCTGCGTGGAGTCTTTCAGCGCGCCCTTGTTGTACTCCTCGGCGTTCGCGATCGGGTAGAGCGCGCTGGCGTAACGCGCGGCGTTCGCCGGGCGCAGCACGCGCAGCCACGACCACACGAAGTCGCGCGCGGTGAACGGCGTGCCGTCGCTCCACACGAGCCCCGGCCGCAGGTGGAACGTGTAGATGAGCCCGTCGGGACTCGTCTCCCAGCGCGAGGCCTGCGCGGGTGTGGGCTCCAGGGTCTTCGCATCCGGCACGACGAGCCCTTCGAACAGGATGCGCGCGACGCGCCCGTCGGGCTGGCCCACCGCGAGCCCCGGATCGTAGGTCTCGGGCTCGGCGCCGTTGTTGAAGCGAAAGACGTTCTCCGCAGGTGGCGTGGTGCTGCCGAAGTAGCGCGGGCTGGATGCGGCGGTGCGCGCAACCGGCGGCTTCGCGGGCGCGCACGCGCCGATCGCGAGCGCCGCGGCGAGAATGGCGAGTTCGAGCGAGTGCCGTTTCACGCGGCGCAGTATAGCAGCGGAGTTGCCCTGCGCTCGATGCCCGATCCATCGCGGGCCGCAAGCGACCGAGGCGCCTACCGCGAGTACCAGAGCGCGAAGTTGAGCCGCGTGCCGGCGAGGGTGTTCCGCCCCGAGAGCACGCGATCCACATCCAACGCGAAGTCGAAGGGCCTGCCGCGCAGCACCACGCCGCCGGTCGCGCTCAGGTAACGCTGGTCCGCGAGCGCCGGGTCGAACTGCGCGCCGCCAGAGGCGTGCCCCGAAGTCATCGAGGCCGCGAGCGCACCGCGCAGCATGAAGTCTCCGGGCAACTGAAGTCCGGCCTCGGCGCTCATCGGCACCTCGTTCGCACGGTTCCCGCCGCGCACCACGTATCCGGCCTCGGTGGTGACGTAGCCGAGCCGGCTCGATGCGCCGGCTGCGATGCGCGCGCCGAAGTCGGTCCTGCCGCTGCCGAGCGCGGGGAAGCGCAAGGGGTCGTAGCCCGTCGGAAACCTGCCCTCGCCGTTGACCGAGACCACGACCGGAGCCGCGATCAGTCGCCGCTTGAGTTGCAAGGTAAGGTCGGGAAAGCCCGAAGTGCGGCTCAGCAGATCGAGGCCCTCGGCTTCGATCCATTGATAGCCGCCGGAGGCGGCCACGGTGAGCACGTCGCTCAGTCCGTACTCGACATAGGCCCGCAGCGCCTGGCTGCGGTACTGGCGCTTGAGATCGCCGCCGCCGGTGGACGTCAGGTAGCTGGTTCGTGCGCCCGTGCTGTCGTAGCGCGCGCTCGTGTTCCAGCGCTCGTAGCCGAGCTTGAAGAACACGCTGCCGGCGTCGCGGGTCCAGGCCCCCGCGTGAGCGGCCGGTGCGCCGGGGCCGATGCTCAGAAGGACGGCGAGAGCCGCGCCCGCAAGCGCAGAACGCGTGGCCGTGACGGGCGCGGGGGCGGACATTGGGCGGCGCAAGCGGGTTCTCCTCGTTCGGGACGGTGCGTGTCGCTATTGTACGCGTCTGGTGCCAACCCGTGACCGCCCGGGTCACTCACTCGGAGATCGCATGGCCGACGCGCTCCTGCTGCACAGCCGCCACGTCGTGACCCCAACGGGCGTTCGCGACGCGGTGGTCGTCGTGAACGCCGGGCGCATCGCCGAGCTGCGCGAACCCTCACGGAAGGCGCTCGTCGGAGCGCACAAGCTGGGCAAAGCGTGGCTGCTGCCGGGACTCGTCGATACGCACGTGCACGTGAACGAGCCCGGGCGCACCGAGTGGGAGGGGTTCGCCACCGCGACCGCGGCGGCGCTCGCGGGCGGCGTGACCACGCTCGTGGACATGCCGCTCAACAGCATCCCCGCGACCACGAACATCGGGGCGCTGCGCGCGAAACGCAATGCGGCGGACGCAAAGGCGCGGGTCAACGTCGGATTCTGGGGTGGCGTCGTTCCCGGCAATTCGAGAGATCTCGAGCAGCTCGCGCGCGATGGCGTGCTCGGATTCAAGTGCTTCCTCTCGCCATCGGGAGTCGAAGAATTCCAGAACGTCAGCGAAACCGATCTGGCGCTGGCCATGCCGATCCTCGCCCGACTCGGGCTTCCGCTGCTCGCGCACGCCGAGCTGCCCGCCGTGCTCGATCGCATGCCCCAGGCCGGCGATCCCAGGCGCTACACGACGTGGCTCGCTTCGCGTCCGCCGGAAGCCGAGATCGAAGCCGTGCGGATGCTGATTCGCCAGTGCGCGGCCACGCACTGTGCGGTGCACATCGTTCACCTGTCTGCGGCGGAGTGCCTCCCCGATCTCATCGCCGCGCGCGAGCGCAAGCTGCCGATCACGGTCGAAACCTGCCCGCACTATCTGTGCTTCGATGCGGAGGCCATTCCCGACGGCGCGACCCAGTTCAAGTGCGCGCCCCCGATTCGTGGCGCGCTCAATCGCGAGCAGCTTTGGGAGGCGCTCGAGCGCGGCGACATCGACCTGATCGCTTCGGACCATTCGCCGTGCCCGCCCGAGATGAAGCACACCGAGAGCGGCGACTTCATGGCGGCGTGGGGCGGGATCGCATCGCTCGAGCTCGGGCTCGCCGCGGTGTGGACCGAAGCGCGTGCACGCGGGCTGACCGCGGAGCACGTGGTGCGCTGGATGAGCGAGCGACCGGCGCAGCTCGCCGGGCTTGGCGCGCACAAGGGTCGGATTGCGGTCGGCGCGGATGCCGATCTCGTTGCGTGGCGACCGGACGTCGAGTGGACGGTGGACAGCGCGAAGCTTCATCAGCGGCACAAGCTGACGCCTTACGAGGGGCGCCGGCTCGTGGGCCAGGTCGAGCGCGTGTTCCTGGCGGGGATGGAGGTGTTCGCCGACGGCAAGCCGATCGGCGCGCCCATCGGCGGCTCGGTGCGAGGACGCGAACCGAGCTGAGCACGACCTCCGTTGCCCGCGCGATCCCTCATTCTCCGCGCTCGAACATCCGACCTCCGCGCCGGTCCTGCACATTGCGCGCGGCCGATCCGTCCGCGCGTAGCCTCCAATCCATGAGACGGCATCTCGCCCTTGCAATTCTGCCCGGCGCACTCGCGTGCACGATCGCCTTGCTCACGCTCGGCGTCGATCGGCGTGCCGCGGCGGCTGCGCCGATGGCCGAGCTGCGTTTCGCCCAGGGCGGACACGCGCGCATCCCATTCGATCTGCGCGGGCAGCACGTGTGGGTGCGCGGCCGCGTCAATGGCTCGGACTCGGTGTGGATCGTCGTCGACACCGGCGCCTCATCGGCGGCGATGGACGAAGGGCTGGCTCGAAGCCTCTCGCTCAAGATGACCGGCGAGCATGTGGCCAGAGGCGCCGGCGGAGTCCAGCGCAGCTCATCGGTCAAGAACATCACGGTCGATCTGGCAGGGCTCTCGCTGCATCGCCGCAACATGGACACGATCGATCTGAGCGCGCTCACCGCGCAGACGCTCCGGCCGATGCAGCTCATCCTCGGCTACGAGCTGTTCGAAACCTGCGCGGTGCGCTTCGACTACGCGGCCGGCGTGATGGACGTGTGGGACTCGAAGAGTATCCCGGCGGATCTTCCGGGCGTGAGCGTGCCGATGACGCTCATCCACAACCATCCCTATGTCGAAGGCGTGCTCACCGTGCCGGGCCGTGAGCCGCTGAGTGGCAGATTCGTGATCGACACCGGCTCCGGTGCGGCGTTGATCGTCGCGCCCGACGTGGCCGCGCGCGAGAAGCTCTCGGCCGCTTTCCCGCGCACGCTTCAGACGATCGGTCGCGGGGTCGGCGGCGAGGTACGCAACCGTATCGGGCGCGCCGAGTCGTTCTCGATCGGGGCCCTGCGCTTCGCGGCGCCGATCGTGGTCCTGCCGGATTCAGGCGGCGGATATTTCAGCGCGCCGGGCACGCTGGGCAACATCGGCGGCACGTTCATCGAGCGATGCCGGGTCACGTTCGACTACCCGCACAATCGGGTGCGGTTCGAACCCGTCGATGGCTTCGACCGCCCGTTCGAGGCCGACATGAGCGGCGCGGTACTCACGCGCGCGAGCGGCGGATACGAAGTGCGGATCGTGGAGCCAGGCGCGCCGGCGGCCGAGGCGGGGCTCAAAGTCGGCGACATCGTGAGCAGCGTGAACGGCGAGCCCGCGACGGGCATGGCGGCCGCCACGCTCAAGCGAACGCTTCAGCAGGACGGCAAGGTGGTGCGGTTCGGCGTCAAGCGCGGAACCGACTCGCTCGAGATCGCGGTCACGCTGCGCCGGCTGATCTAGCGGGCGAACGCTTCGAAGATCGGACGCCCCGCATCCGCGGCTCGCCCCCGAGTTCAGCCCGTCCATCTCCGGGTCAGGTGGACTCCATCGCCCGCCTGATGCACATTTCCCGGCCAGCATGCCCCTGATCTCGGAAGTCACCGCCGACACGCTCACCCGCATGCTCGAATCCCTCTCGCGCTTCAGCGAGGGCGGACCGGGCGTGACCCGCCTCGTGTACACGCCGGAGTGGTGCGACGCGCACCGCTGGCTCGTGGACGAAGCGCGCCGCCTCGGGCTCGAGGCCACCGCCGACGCGGCGGGCAATCTCTACTTCCATCCGCGCGATGTGATCCCGGGCACCGGCCGCGAGGCGCTCATGAGCGGCTCGCACGTCGACACCGTGGTGAACGGCGGCGCGTACGACGGTGCGTATGGCGTGGTCGTCGGATTGCTCGTTGCCGCCGAGCTGGCCGGCCGCACGAAACTTCCGGTGGTGGGCTTCGTCACCTGCGAAGAGGACGAAGCGCGCTTCGGCGCGCAGATGATCGGCGCGCGCTCCATGCTCGGCCGCGCGCGCGTGGAAGAACTCGACCGAGTGAAGGACGCGGAGGGCATCACCTGGCGCGCCGCGCTCGAGAACGCGAGCCTGCAAGGCTGCGCGGGTCCTCCCGAAGGTGGGGACCTGATCGTCACGCCGCGCTTCCGCCCCACGATGGTTCTCGAGGCGCACATCGAGCAGGGCCCGGTGCTCGAGGCCGCGGGACTCGCGCTCGGGATCGTCGATCACATCGCCGGCTTCCGCCGCCTGCGCGTGATCGTGACCGGCGAGGCGCGCCACGCGGGCACGACGCCGACAGAAGCGCGCCGCGACGCGCTGGCCGCGGCCGCCGAGATGATCCTCGCCGCCGAGGCGCTGGCGGTGGCGAGCGACGAGGCGACGCGCGTCACCGCCGGCAACGCGATGCCGTCGCCGGGTCTCTACAACGTGGTGCCCGGTGCGTGCGAAGTGTGGTTCGAAGTTCGGCACGCGCAAGCTGCGTCGCTCGATGCGCTGGCCACCGAGCTCGAGCGCCACTGCCGCGAGATCGCCAAGCGCCGCGGGGTCAAGATCGCCATCGACTCGCCCTCTCACCTCGCGCCTACTCCGCTTTCAGGTGAACTCGCAGCGCAGGCGACCGCTCTCGCGAAGGAGATGAGCCTCAAGCACAAGACCATGCCGAGCGGGGCGGGGCACGACACGATGCTGTTCGCGCAGGCCGGCGTTCCCGGGCTGATGGTTTTCGTGCCGAGCCGCGGCGGCATCAGCCATTCGCCCGACGAATCCACTTCGCCGCGGCAACTGTGGGACGGCTACCGCTTCACGCGCGAGCTGGCGCGCCGGCTCGCCGAGGGGAAGGCGTGACGCTCGCCCAGCTCAACGCGCTCGGCGAGAGGGAGGCGCGCGTCGAGCTCGAGCGCTGCTGCGGTGCCAGGCAGTGGGCGGAGCGCATGCTCCGCGCGCGGCCGTACGTCGATCGCGCCGCGCTGTTCGCCGTGGCCGAGCGCGAGTTCTGGGCGCTGGGCGAAGCCGGCTGGCGCGAGGCGTTCAGCCACCACCCGCGCATCGGCGATCACGGCTCGGCGCTCGCCAGATTCGCGCGCACCGCGGCGTGGGCAGCCGAAGAGCAAAGCGGCGCCGCCGACGCCTCGAACACGATCAAGGCTGGGCTTGCCGAGGCGAATCGGGTCTACGAGAAGAGGTTCGGCTATGTTTTCATCGTGTGCGC
>JANMQY010000133.1:0-9796 GCA_031370785.1 Candidatus Eiseniibacteriota bacterium
CGGGGAATTGCCGCGCCTTTCGTGCGACCCGGATGCGTGCGTACGCCACGTCTTCGGACATGCGCAGCTCGCGGACGCAATAGAGAAACATCGAGGGATACGCCGCCCGCGCATACAGCTTGCGCTCCTCGACCTCGGCGAGATGGGCGAGGAGCGCGGCGGTGGTGGCGCGATCCTGGGAGACGAGGGTGGCGAGGTCGCGCAGCAGGACCTGATCACCGAGATGTGACAGCGAGTAGGACTTCATGACGGGACTCCGCGAAGAAGACACATCGCGGGGGCAACCGCCACTTCATATCACGAGGCTTTTCGGCTTCCGTGCATGCGCGCTGCGCGCGAAACGCGACTCGCGACGAGAAAATCCGCAGCCCGGGCATTCCATGTCGTCAGCGCCCATGCTACGCGCGCCAACGCGTCATTCGCGAACGAGCATCGAGACGCAGGCGATCGGGCTCGCAAAGCGTGTCAAACGGAATCATTTGGCTCGCGACGCCTCGGCCACTACCTCGTGACGCCTGCGCCGAACTGAACGTCCGCAGCCCGCACCAGCTCGGCGCGCCCGTCGAGCTCCGCATTCACCGCCGCGCTGATCTCGGCGGCGGTCCGCTCCTTGCCGGGACACGTGCTGTGCGCGTCCTCGACCAGCACGACTTCGAGTCCGCGCGCAAGCGCGCCAAGCGAGGTCTCGCGAATGCAGTAATCCGACTGGACGCCTGCGATCACCACTCGGGTCACGCCGCGAGCTGCGAGCTCATCACCGAGAGGCGTGCTCTCGAACGTGTCGCAAGTGGTCTTGTCGAGAATGAGCTCGTCAGGCCTGGGCTGCAGCGCCGGGTGAAGCTGCCATCCGTCCATGCCTCGTACATCGGCGTCGCCTGGCCCGCCGCAGTGGCGCACGAACACGACCGGCACCTGCGCGTCGTGGGCGCGCGCGAGGAGTCCGCGCACCTTTCCCAGCAGGTCGTCCCCCCCTGCGACGGGGTGAGCCGGGTCGAACTGGTTGACCTGTAAGTCGATCACGAGCAGCGCGTCACGGGGAGTCATGGGAAGTCTCCTTCGCTGCGATTCCTGGCTGGCGTTGCCTGAAGCGCCGGGCTTACGCTGCGTGAGTTCCAGCGACCGAGGCGGCGCCTGGACCGGGTTCAGAGGTGATCATGAGTCTGCAGGTCTTCAGAACCGTCGCTTGCAAGCTTGCCATAGCTTGCTGCGCTCTCACCATTCTTTCGTGCGGACGTTCTCCTTTGGCCCCGACTACCGGCCGAGTGCTGGTCTATGTCTCGGAAAACAACACGCGTCCGGCGCCTGGCAAGACGATCGAGATCGTTGGAACGTCGCTCCGCCAGGACACGGACGAGAATGGCGAGGCCCTGTTCATCGTAAGCGCGGGAAGCTACGTGGTGCGCGCTTACGAGCTCGGCGGACCGGGCCCGGGGTTTCCCTTCGTCGATCAGAGCGTCAAGGTCGAGCGGGCTCGCACGAGCCGGGCGGTGTTCAACGACTGCACGATCTGCGTTTCGCCGTCCGAGTAGGTCGCGTCGCCTGATGCCGAGCCGGGTGGAGTTCTACGACTGCGCGATGTGCCGCTAGCGCCTCAGCCCTTCAACCGGTGCGTCGTCAGCGCGCCGGTGAACAGCTCGCCTGCGAGCGTCAGGTAGAGCGTGCCATCGCTCACCGACAGCTCCAGCGCCATTCGTCGCTCGAGCCGCGCGACCAAGATGGAAACGAGTGCGCGATCGAGCCCGTACAGCTCGAGCGATTCCGCGCGCTGGATGCGCTCGCCCGCGAGGGATTCCCAGTAGCGCTCGGCATCGTGATGCGTGTACACCGCGACGCGTGGCACCGCCTTGCTCGCGCGGTGCAGGCGCGCGGCATCCGGCGCGCCGATCTCGATCCAGGCGAGCAACCTGCCGGTGAGGTCGCGCACTTCGAGCGCCGGCTGGTCGGGCTCCGCAAGTCCCTTGGAGAAGGCGAGCCCTTCGCGATGTTCCAAGCAGAACGCGAGCACGCGCGCGCACAGGAACTCTTCGCTCTCGGAAGGGTGGCGCGCGACGCGGAGGTCGAGCGATTCATAGACGCCGCGATCCACGTGCGAGAGCTGTACGGCGAACTGATGGATGACCGCGCCAAGTGCCAATGAGAGCCTCGAACTACCAGTCCGTCGGCTTGAAGTCTTTCAGGAAGACTCCCCACACGTGCTGCCCGGTGTTGATGCCCGAGATGATCGGGTCGAGGATGCGGGCGGCGCCGTCCACGATGTCGAGCGGCGGATGGAAGCGGTGCTCGATCACCTTGCGCGCCGCGATCTCGGCGGGATCTTCATCCGTCACCCAACCGGTGTCGACGCTGTTCATGTGAATGCCGTCGTGGTGGTAATCGGTCGCCGCGGTGCGCGTCATCATATTGAGCGCGGCCTTCGCCATGTTGGTGTGCGGATGCCGCGTGGTCTTGGTTTTCCGGTAGAACTGCCCCTCGACCGCCGAGACGTTGACGATGTGCTTGTCCCGACCCGCGGTCCGCATCATCAGCGGCTTGAGCCGCGCGTTGAGCACGAACGGCGCGATCGCGTTGACGAGCTGCACTTCGAGCAACTCGACCGACGTCACCTCGGCCATCAGCAGCCGCCATGAGTTCCGACCGCGCAGATCGACCTGCTGCAGGTCCTGGTCGAGCCGCCCCTGCGGGAAGAGGTCCTTCTGCGCGACCTGCTCATCGGGAAGCAGGCGCACCTGCGACAGCTCGGCCGCATGCGTCAGCCCCGCGACCTCGGCGATGCGCTGCGCAATCGCCTCGGGCGGCGCGGTCGCGGCATCGCTCTCGCTCAGGCGGTCGCCTTCCGGCAGCAGGTGGTAGCCGCGCAGCCCTTCGTAGGACCCGAGGAGCTTGCGCACGCGCTCGGGCGCATCGTGCAGCGCCGCGGTTTCCCCGGCCATCATGTGCTCGTAGAAGTCGGGCGGACGGCGCACGGTCTGGCAAGCGTTGTTGATGATGAAGTCGAGCCGCTCGTGCGTCGCGAGCACCTCGCGACAGAACGCCTCGACGCTCGGCGTGTGGCGCAGGTCGAGCCCGAAGATCTCGAGCCGAACGCCCCACTCCTCGAAATCCGGCTCCGCCGCATAGCGCGCCGCCGAGTCGCGCGGGAAGCGGGTGGTCACGATCAGTCGAGCGCCCGAGCGCAGCAGCTTGAGTCCCGCCTGATAGCCGATCTTGACGCGCCCGCCGGTCAGCAGCGCGACCCGCCCGCGCAGATCCGCAAGCTCGGTGCGCTTGGTGAAATTCAGCTCCGCGCACGACGGGCAGAGCTGATCGTAGAAATGGTGAAGGCTCGTGTAGTTCTGCTTGCACACGTAGCAGTGCTGCGGCTCGATCGCCTCGCGATGCTCCGGGTCTTCGATCTCCTTCTGCGTGAAGCCGGGCGGCGGGAAGACGTTCGGGGTGTTGAACACCGGCTGTTTGCGCAGCTTCCGGATCCCGGTCAGGTCGAGCACCTTCTCCTCGCCCTTGACCCGGACCGCCTTCCTCAGGCGGACGCCGGCTTTCACCATGCGCCGGCGCTGGCGGTTGTCGGGGCTGTAGACCTTGCCCGCCGCCCGGATCAGGCGCGTCCGCTCTTCTGCGGTAAGGCGCGCGAGCTGGCCGCGGTCGGCGATCACCTCTTCGAGCAACTCGGTCGCCGCGCGCAGGCGCTCGATCAGGTCGCGGTCGTCGTCGGGCAGGCGCTTGTTGGAGCTCGGCATATGGCCAGAGTAACATGTCCCGCCATGACCCATACTGAGACGAACACCTCGCCCTATCTGTCTTCCGCCTACGCCAACGATCGCGCTCACGTCTTCCATTCCTGGTCCGCGCAAGGGGCACTTACCCCCACCGTCATCGCGGGGGCCAGGGGCTCTCGCATGTGGGACGACAAGGGCAACTCGTGGCTCGATTTCTCGAGCCAGCTCGTCAACGTCAACATCGGGCACCAGCATCCCAAGCTGGTCGCCGCGATCCAGGAGCAGGCCGGTCGCCTTTGCACGATCGCGCCGTTTCACGCGAACGACATGCGCAGCGAAGCCGCGCGGCTCATCACCGAGCTCGCCCCCGGCGATCTCGACATGGTGTTCTTCACCAACGGCGGCACCGAGGCGATCGAGAACGCCGTGCGCCTCGCGCGCGGCCATACCGGGCGGCTCAAGGTGCTCTCGAGCTATCGCAGTTATCACGGCGCGACCGGAGTCTCGATCGTGCTGACCGGCGACCCGCGGCGCTGGGGCAACGAGCCGGGCGCGCCCGGCATCGTCAAGTTCTGGGGCCCCTATCCCTATCGGTCCGCGTTCTACGCGGCGAACGCCGCCGAGGAATGCGAGCGCGCGCTCGAGCATCTCGCCAACGTGCTGATGGTCGAGGGTCCGCACACCGTCGCCGCGATCCTGCTCGAGACCGTGGTTGGCACCAACGGCATCCTGGTTCCGCCCGACGGTTACCTCGCGGGCGTGCGCGCGCTTTGCGACAAGCACGGCATCATGATGATCTGCGATGAAGTGATGGCCGGCTTCGGGCGCTGCGGCGAATGGTTCGCGATCGACCGCTGGAAGGTGACGCCCGATCTCATCACCTTCGCCAAGGGCTCCAACTCCGGCTACATCCCGGTCGGTGGCGTGATCATCAGCCGCAAGATCGCCGACACGTTCCGCGATCGCGTGTTCCCCGGCGGCCTCACCTACTCCGGCCACCCGCTCGCGTGCGCTTCGATCGTGGCCAGCATCGGGATCTTCAAGGAAGAGCGGATCATCGAACACGCGCGCCACCTCGGCACCGATGTGATCGGGCCCGAGCTGCAGAAGATCGCCGCGAAGCATCCGAGTGTCGGCGAAGTGCGCGGCCTCGGAGTGTTCTGGGCGATCGAGCTGGTGCGCGACCGCAAGACCCGCGAGCCGCTCGTGCCGTTCAACGCCAGCGGCGCCGATGCCAGGCCGATGGGCGAGCTGATGGCCGCATGCAAGGCCGGCGGCGTGTGGCCGTTCGCGCACTTCAATCGCCTGCAAGTGACGCCGCCGTGTACGACGAGCGATGAAGAGACGCGCGAGGGACTGGCCGCGATCGACAAGGCGCTCGAGGTGGCGGACCGGTACGCGAAGGGGTAGAGGCTCCGCATGCCCCGAGGCCGGGGCTATACCAAGGTTGATCTTCGCCACCTGCTCGAAGACCTGCGCGACGCCTATCCCGGCAGTCTCGAAGAGACGATTCTGACCGAACTGGTCGCGAACTCGCTCGATGCGGGGGCGACCGTCATCCGGATGTCCGCCGATCCTGCCACGGCGACATTCCAGTTCGTTGACGACGGGCGCGGCATGGTGTGGAAGGAACTGCGCCAGTTCCACAACCTCGCAGCGAGCAGCAAGACCAGGGGGGCCGGCATCGGCTTCGCCGGCGGCGGCATCAAGCTCGCACTGCTGGCCGCGCGGGAGGTCAACACCGAATCTCGGCGCGGCAGGTCGCACGCGGCCGCTCGAGCGCCGGCGGGGTCGTTCCGCCGAGCACGCACCGCTCGAAGTGCGCATCGAGCGCCAGCGCAAGCCCTCCGGGCTTGGCCATATCGAACGGTTTGGGGCACCGGTGCCTGAGCATCTACGTGGAATCGCGATCAGCCCGATGGAACGTGACCTGCAGAAGTTCTCGGCCGGCAGGAACTCGGTCGTGACGCCGATGTCCTGGTGGTAGGCCGCGACCGTCTGCTCGAGGATGCTCGACACCTGAGCCTTGCGCCACGCCGAACACCGGAGGTGGGAGGCGTAGCGAGGTTTCGACCCCTGCAGGCACGGTCTCGGCTTCCGCGCCCGGGATCGCCTTGTCCTGCGAGGCGAGGCGGCTGGCGGGCATGGCGATGGTGAACGCGTCGTGCAGCGCCTCCTCGGCCTGCGCTCGTGTGCCCTTGCCGACGTGTAGGTTCTACCCACTTCCCGGGCAATTCAGGGCACGACGAGTCTCGCGCGGCCTCTCCGCAACGCGGGCGCAACGTTCCGTCCCCGCGACAAATCCTCGCCTGACTTGTCATTGCATTTCTTTTCCAGCCTGTAACCAACTCTGGACGAAATCCTGCTAACTCCGACGCTATCCCCTTGCAGGAGCCTCTTTGTCCGCACCGTTTCGAGATCGCCATGATGCTGGCCGCCAGCTCGCCGATCGGCTGAAGTCCTATGCCCATCGAGACGATGTGGTCGTGCTTGCCCTGCCCCGTGGCGGAGTCGTGGTTGGCTACGAGGTGGCGGAGGAACTCGGCGTACCGCTCGACGTGTTTCTCGTCCGCAAGCTCGGAGTCCCCGGTCACGAGGAGCTGGCGATGGGCGCGGTCGCCAGCGGAGGCGTGCGCGTCCTCGATTCAGAGCTCGTCGATGTGCTCGGCATCTCGGCCGAGGAGCTCGAGTCCATCGTCGGCCGCGAGCAGCGTGAACTCGATCGACGCGAGCGCATGTACCGCGGCTCGCGCCCCGTGCCTGACGTGCGCGGACGCACAGTGATCGTAGTCGACGATGGGCTTGCGAACGGTGCCTACATGCAGGACGCAGTCGAAGCCCTGCGCCAGCTCGAGCCGGAGAAGGTCATCGTCGCGGTGCCGGTCAGCCCACGCTCCGTCTGCGAAGCCATCCGCCACGGCGTGGATGAAACCATCTGCGTGCTCTCGCCCGAGCCGTTCGTCGAGATCGCCGTCTGGTACGAGGACTTCTTCCCGATCGAAGACGCCGAGGTCCACGAACTGCTGGAGCGGCATGCGCTGGCGGCGGGGAACGGGAATACCGAAGCCTGAGCATGCGCGCGACTCGCGCGCTCGAGCAGGGCATCTGAGTCCGGCTTTGCCCTTACGCCCCCGCGACCATCCGCACCGCCGCCAGCGCGCGATCTACTTCTTCGGGAGTGTTCACGAGGCTCGCCGACAGGCGCGGGAAACTCACGCGGTAGGGACTCGAGCTTGCGACCACGCGCCGCTCGAGCAGACGCTTGACCACATCGTCGGTGGCCACACCTTCGACCTCGAACGCAACGAGTCCCGCCGATAGCGCGGGATCGCGCGGCGTGTGGACTTTCACCCTCCGCATGGCGGCAAGCCCTTGTTTGAGCTGGTCGTTCAGCGCGCGAATGCGTTCGGCGATTCGCGCGCGGCCGATGCGCCGGTGCATGTCGAAGGCGGCGCCCATCGCCCACTGATGCTCGAAGGCGTTGAAGCCGCCGGGCGTGACCCGCGCGGCAACTGTCGGGCCGGCCGGCGGCCGATCGTTCATCCACGCCTCGTACGACTCCAGCTCCGAGAACGTCGGGATCAGCGGACGAAGCCTCGCCCAGTTGTCGGCGCGGGCCCAGATGATGCCGGTGCCACGCGGCGCGAACATCCACTTGTGCGTTCCCGCGCAGAAGAAATCGCAGCCCAGATCGGCCACTGCCTGGTCCACCGCCCCCAGGCCGTGCACGCCATCCACGATGAGCAGGACGCGATGGCGCGCATCGCGCCCACGATTGAGGGGCTCGAGCGCCGCCGCGATCTCGCGGATCGGAAGCCGCACGCCGCTGCTCGAATGGACCCAGGTGATCCCGAGCACCCGGGTGTTCGGCCGGATCGCAGCCAGGACCCGCCCGACGATCGTGCTCACGGTCGCATCCGCGGGCTCGTCGTAGAGCGCGATCCGCCTCGAGGTCGCGCCCGACCGCTCGGCCGCGAACCGGATCGATTCGTGATGGGCGTAGTGATCGTGGGTCGTGGTCAGGATCTCGTCGCCGTGCGAAAGCGGCAGCCCGTGATAGACCAGCGCGAGGCTCGTGGTCGTATTGCCGGTGAGGGCGATGTCCTCGGGCCGCGCACCCAGGTAGGGCGCCATCTCGGTCTGCGCCCGGAGTTGAAGGTGCGCCGCCTCCGACTCGAACATCGAGCGCTCGACCATGAGGAAGGGGTTCGCATCGATCGCGCGGCGGAAGCTCTCGATCGCGGCCCGAACCGGGCGCGGATGCGAGACGAGATAGAAGGCAGAGAACTGGAGGTAGTCCGGCGCCAGGTCGAACTGGGAGCGAACGTCGGGCCAGGTGTTCAGCCGGGGCGGAGCGGGCGCGTGCTTCTCGATCGCGGCGACTAGCCTGCCCGGCGCCAGCGTCGTCAGGGCAAGCGCCCCCGAGCCCGCAAGGAATTGGCGGCGAGTCCACGTCATGGCGGCACTCCTTCGGTTTGTGGGATGGCACGGGCGGCGAAGTCCGCCCGTCCAAAGGAAAGACTGTGCGGTCCTCGGCGTCCAGTGCATTCTACGAGTGTGAACGGAGAGATTCCTTCCGCATTCCCTTTCCGGAGGCCGCCCATGCCCAACTACCTCGCGTGGCTTCGCCGCATGCCTTTGATCAGCGCCCTCGCGCTTCTGCTTGCTCCGCATCTCGCGTTCGCCGCATGGCCTAACGACCCGGGCCAGCCGCTTCCGCTCGTCACCCTCGCCGACGTCCAGGTGCCCACCGGCTCAGTCCCCGATGGCGTGGGCGGCTTCTTCCTCACGTGGATGGATCACCGATCAGGGAACTACGACGTCTACGCGCAGCACTTCGATGCAGCCGGGAATGCGCTGTGGGCGACGAATGGAGTCGCGGTGGCCACCGGAGCTTCAGATCAGGTGAGTCCCGTGCCGGTGCTCGATGGCTCGGGCGGAATCATCGTGGGCTGGATCGACGGGGCGCTGCCCTACGCCCTGTTCGCGCAGAAGCTCAACGCCGCGGGCGTCTCTCAGTGGACCGCGGCCGGCGTTCGCGTCGCGAGTCAGACGAATAACCAGATCAATCCGTTCAGCATCTGTTCCGACGGCGCGGGCGGTGTCAATTTTTCGTGGAGCTACGAATACAGCGTGTCCGACCACGATGTCTACGCGCAGCGTCTCTCTCCCTCTGGAGCGCGTCTGTGGGGGGCCTCGGGTGTCAGTGTCGCGGCGAGCGGCGCCCAACAGGAGTTGCCGGCCGGTGTCACTGATGGTGCGGGCGGGATGTGGATTCTGTGGCGCGACAACACCACCGTGAGCTACGACATCTATGCACAGCATCTGAACGCGGCCGGAGGCAACGTGTACGTCTCTGGCGGCATCAATCCGGAGGCATTCATTTCGGGTGACATTCAGAGCCTGGTCGCGGCGGCCGACGGCTTTGGCGGCGTGATCGGGTTGTTCTCGCTCAAGGTCTACAGTTATTTCTCGATGGCGCTGATGCATGTCTATTCGAACGGAAGCAACGCTTCCACATCGATCGCCCCCTACGTCGCGGCGGACGAGACCAGCCCGGCGCTCGCAGTGGATCCGACCGGCGGAGCCTTCGTGTTCTGGACCGATACGCGTGATGATGTTCGCCGCGACGTCTTTGGCTCGCACGTCACGAACTTCGGGAGCATCTCGCCAGGGTGGCCGCCGAACGGGCTTCCGGTGGCAACCGGATTGGACATCTATCAGGACGCTCCCGTCGCCATGGGCGATGGCGAGGGCGGCGCGATCGTGGCCTGGTCGGAGGGAAACGCCTACGTGCGCCAGATCGTGGCCAAGCGATTCGGACCGGATGCAGTGATGCCGCCCGGCTGGTCGCCGGGCGGAAATCCAATCACGACACAACCCGTCTATAACCAGGGTCTGATTCCCGTGCGTACCGGGAGCGGCGGGATGTTCTGCACGTGGGCACTCCCCGTCGGATCCGAATACGACATCGTCGCACAGCGCATCGATCGATTCGGGCAGATCGGCACGCCCGAGCCGCGGATTGTGAGTGTGCGAGACGTGAAGAACGATCAGGGCGGACAGGTCCGCGTGAGCTGGGA
>JANMQY010000147.1:0-5152 GCA_031370785.1 Candidatus Eiseniibacteriota bacterium
GCCGCCCCCCACCGGATCATCGGGGGGGGGGCGGCGGCTGCTCGGCCCAATCGACTCAGGTCAGGGCTTGAACGCCAACTTGGCAACCATCGGCGTGTAACGATGCTCGATCTGCGCGTTGTCGAAGATCGCCACGCCGAAGGCGTACTGCCGCGTCAGGTCGTCGAATTGCACGTCGTTTAGGTCGCCAGTGACCAGCCTCCGGCGGATCTCGACACCCCAGGTGCCGCTGTTGTGGAGCCCTTTCGCGTCCACGTCCGCGCGGGTACCGGTGGGGCCGCTCGTGATCATGTTGGGGATCTCGGCGCCGGCAAGCAGAGCGTTGATCTCAGTGACGGTGAGCAGCAGCTTCTGGTTGTCGAAGATGTAATAGGGTGGAACCGTCAGGCTCGGGCCGCGGTACTGTGGATGCCCATCAACGGCGGGGTTGCTGCCATATCCGCCGGCGCCGACATCGCTTGCCCGGCCGCCATCGGCCGCCCCGGTCGGTCCGGGGACCCAGTAGCGCACGTATTGGTCGTCGGCCTTTGTATGCTGGTTGGTGCGGATCAACTTCCAGTGCCAGAGGTCGGCGATCTCCGCCGCCGCATTGGTGTACATCTTGGCCGCCATCTCTTGCGTGGTGTAGTTGTACGCCGTACCCGGCCCGTTGCTCTTGCCGGGGTCGTGGCACGTCACCGCGCAGCCGCTCTGTTCGAAGCCGGCCACCGTACTGGTTCCGTAAGTGTTCCACATAATCGCCATCTTGTCCTCGTAGTTGAGCCGCGAGGGGTCTTCCTCGTTGAATGCCGCGCCCATGTACTCCGCCCAGGTGACCCCGGCGGCCGGGAGCGGGCTCTTTGCAGCGAGCACTTTCCATGTGCCGTCCGTCTGTTTGACCCAGGGCTGGCGCCGTGTGCTCGCCTTGTCGTCATCCCAGACCACCAGCATGTAGAGGTAGGTGGCGTCATATGCCGCTTGGACCGTCACGAACTCAGCCTCGCCCCAGCCGTCCGCGACGCGGAGGCGCACGCGGCCCGCGCGGTCCCAGACCGGATCGAAAAAGCCGTCGATGGTTGGGGGTTGTATCGAGGTGCCGCTTCCCACCTTGATCGCCTCGACCAGACTGGGCGGGACTGGTGGGAGCTTTGCTATCCATTCGCTCACCCGGGCCTGGTCCGCCGCAGTATAGCTCGCAATCAATCCGCCGCCGTGCGGCGTCATGTTGGTCGGCTTGAGCAGGAGCAGGCTCTGGGCCGGGTTGGTGGGATCAACCAGTCCGGACTGCTGTAGCTGAGCGGAGTCCATCGTGACCTGAAAGAAGCGGCCCGAAAGGGCCGAGTGGCACGAACCGCAGTTATCGGCCAGAATCGTCTGGACAGCAGCGAAGTTGACGCCGCCAGCTTGCGGTCCACTGGCGTTGTCACCGTTGCAGGCGGCTATGAGAACTGGCGCCAGTAGAACCGCCGCCGGGCTCAAGAATGACACGGGTCTCATCGGAGCGCCTCCAAGCGCTAAGGATACAAACCGGCATGCCGCCGATCGTCACGTTCCTGGCTCCTCGGCGGGCGCCGCGATACTCCGGCTAACGATACGCGTAGCCAGCGCGCGCAGCAGTCAGGCGATTGCCCAGAGAACGCAGGTGAAAAGCCTGACGCGTTCGTCGTGATTTCGAGGTCCCGTACGGCCGCGCTTCGCGCGGCGGGTGTCGCCGCGCGCCTACATCAGGAGATCGCTGCGCACCTCGAGCCGCGTGCTCGGGAGTTTCGCGCACGAGTTGGTCACGACGTCCTCCGACGCGACGCGCTCCCGATCCGCATCAACGTTTTCGCGCCAGCTCAACAGCGGCGCGAATGTCGGCATCATGGTCGGTGTATTCCGGAAGCGCGCGCTCTCTCTCGGTCGACTCCGCAGCGAGCAGCCGCCGTCGAAAGTTCTTGCTCGCGGTCGGGTCGCCACGCGCATCGGCCCCGCGCGCGGCGAGAGCGAGGCCAAGCAGGTGGGTCGGGCGCTGCGTGAGGATCGTGTCGCCCTGGGCCGTTGCTCTCGAAACATCGCCGCTCACGAGCGCAACGAGGCCCATGTCATAGCGCCGATGAGCGTTGAGTGGCGCAAGCGCCTCGAGCGCACCTAGCGCCATCGGCCCAAAGAAAGCGGCGCTGTCCGCCTTTCCCTCGCTTGAAAGGCGCATGACCCGGTTGAACAAGCGATCGGCACGTTCTTCCGGCGACATCGATGAAATGTCGGGCGCTTGCATCGGACCCGCGCCGAGCGGTACGGCCCCTGCGGAGTCAGCCCCGGCCCCGCGTGAAGCGAACCGAACAGCCGAGAGCACGATTAGGGCGACAATCGCGAGAGCCGGCACGCCCCACCGCAACGAATTCGAGAAGCCTGGGGCCGATGACCCACTCGACGGACGTCCCTGGATTGGCGAGCCGCAGCTGTGGCAAAACCGCGCGTCCGCGTTGAGTTGCGTTCCGCAAAAGCTGCAGAACCGTGAATTCGCCGCTGGCGTATTCGTGGGCATGGTATCAGGAGTAACGGCTGATGGCGATTTCGTTCGTTTCGAGTGCCGATCGACTAGCGCGGGGTCGCCTCCGGTGTGGTCCATCTCCGGACGAGGACCGCGACGAGCGCCAGTCCTCCGACCACGAGGAGCACCGGGAGAACATAGAGCAGAATGTTGAGGCCTGTCATGGTGGGCTCGAGCAGGATCCACTCACCGTACTTGGATACGAAATATGCTTTGACCTCGTCCGGTGTATTGCCCGCGCGCAGCTGGTCACGCACCACCGCGCGCATTTGTCGTGCGAGCTCAGACGGCGACTCCTGGATGGATTCGCCCTGGCACACCGGGCAACGGAGTGTCGATGCCACGGCCGTGGTTCGGGCCTCGAGCGCGGAATCTCTGGCCATCGCCGCTGCGGGGGGACGTGAAAGTGCTTCGACTTCTTGCGCGCACGCGGACCTCGCAACGAAGAGTGCAAGGGTCACAACGGCCACGGTCGCGAGTGCAGCGTGTTTCACCGGGCGGAAGCGCGCGTCGTATCGCTCGCCGTCGCGCGTGGCAGCAGGGAATCAATCCATTGACGCAGAACGCCCGCCGAAACGGGACCCACATGCTTGTGCGCGATGCGTCCGGTCGCGTCGACGATGAATGTCTCGGGCACTCCGTACACACCGTAGTCGATGGCCGTCCGTGAGGCGTGGTCCGTCACGGCCGGATAACTCTGGCCGCCCATCTCGGCGATCCACCGCACCGCCGCTGCCGGACGATCATTGTAGAGCACACCAATGAACTGCGTTGGCCGGTCGGCGTACTGTCGAGCCGTCTCACTGAGCGCGGCGTGTTCGCCACGACAAGGGCCGCACCACGACGCCCAGAAATTCACGACCAGCACCTTTCCCCTGAGATCGCGGAGGCGGATAGTATCACCGACCGGCCGCGTGACCGGTGTGTCGCCGGGAGCGAAGACTGCCAGCGCGAACGCGGGGGCGTCGTGTCCGGGAAGTGGAGAAGGGATTACGGCTGGATCGCGAGAAAACCCATAAGCGAACAGCGCGATGAGCGGCGCTGCGGCGAGCATGGCGATGATGGCGCGCTTCCAGTTCACGGATCCGTCCCCGCGACGCCCGGGTCTGCTGGTGCAGCATTCGGGGCGAGTGCCGGCGCTGCCGTACCTCGGCGCCCACCATGGAATAGGCCGATGATAGCGCCCACCACGATGACGAACCCGCCAAACCAAATCCACGGAACAAGTGGCTCGACGATCACCTTCACCGTCGCGTTGGCGCCGCTGGATTCGAACGCCATGAGATTGACATAGAGGTCGCCCCGCAGGCTGCTGCGCACGTCCGGCGTCGGCACCGGCTGGTCTGATACGTGGTAGTAGTTCATTCGCGGCTCGATGGTCCCGATGACTGCACTGCCCTTGCCGAGCACATCCAGCGTGGCGCCAATCACCGACCGCTGTGGTTCTTCGCGGCCCCATACGTTCTTCAGCCGCACCGTGTTTCCGGCCACGGTGAGCGTTTCGCCCGGGAGGAGCGTCGCCTCGCGTTCGGTGCGAAATGTGGATGATGCCGTGAGTCCCAGCGCGACGAACAGCGCGCCGATGTGCGCCAGGTATCCGCCGTAGCGGCGGCGGTTGCCTCTGATGAGACGCACCAGAGCCGTCGCCCATCCTTCGCCATGCGCGCGGTGGCGGGCGCGCATGCCAATCCAGTACTCTCGCAGGTTGCCCATCGCCGCATAGCCGACGAACGCGAACGCGAGTATCGCGTAGATCCCTCGCGCGCCGGCGAACACCGCGATGGCGCCGAGAATCAACGCCGAGATCGTGGGTGGGAAGAGCCGTTTGCGCGCGTCGGCCCAGGTGGTGCTGCCCCAGGGCAGCGAGGGCCCGACACCCATGAGGAAAATGAGCGCCACCATCGCCGGGACCGCCATCCGGTTGAAGAAAGGCTCGCCGACGCTGACTTTCACGCCACGCATCGCTTCGGCGATGAGCGGATAGAGAGTCCCGACGAGCACGGTCAGCATCACGGCGGTGAGGAAGAGGTTGTTCAGCAGGAACACCGTTTCACGCGACGCGGCGCCGCCCAGTTTACCCTTGGTGTGAATGCGCTCCGAGTTGCCGGCAACCAGCACCAGCGTCGTCACGAGCACGATCGCGATGAACGCGAGGAAGTAGTAGCCGATTGCGCCCGTCGTGAACGCATGGACGGATGAAAGGATTCCAGAGCGGGTCAGGAATGTGCCCAGGATCGTCAGCACGAACGTCGCGACGCACAGGTTTAGCGTCCACAGTCGGAGCATGTTGCGTCGTTCCTGCACCATCACGGAGTGGAGATAGGCGGTCGCCGTGAGCCACGGAAGAAACGACGCGTTCTCGACCGGATCCCACGCCCAGTAGCCGCCCCACCCGAGCACCTCGTACGACCACCACATGCCCGCGATGATGGCGGCGCCGAGAAATGCCCACGACGCGAGCATCCAGCGTCGCGAAAGGACCGACCAGTCGTTCGATGCCGCCTCGTTCGAAAAAATGGCGCCCATGGCGAACGCGAATGGAACCGACATTCCGACGTAGCCGAGGTACAGCAGCGGCGGATGAACTGCCATCAGGATGTGATTCTGGAGCAACGTGTTCGGCCCGGGTCCGTCCGCCGG
>JANMQY010000023.1:0-106745 GCA_031370785.1 Candidatus Eiseniibacteriota bacterium
ATCTCGTTCTCGCCACGGGTTCGCTTCCGGCTCCGTCCGCACTTCACGCTCGGTGCGGGCCCCGAAATGCGGTGGCTCCTGCGCGCGAGCTCGAGGATCTCGACCGAGTTCCGGCCGGTCGCCGGCTCGCCGTCGCGCCACGCGCGACCGGCCGCGCAGATCTTCGAGGACCTCAGCGAGCCGTTCGACGTCACCGGCGCGTACGAGCGGCTCAGTATGGCCGTCTCGGGCGGCGCGGGATTCATCTGGCCGCTGCATGCGCACGAGGTTCGTATGGACGCGGAGTGGCTCGAAGGAGTGACGGACGTGGTCAAGTCCTCGAGCAACTCGCGCCGCCCGCGGGCGGCGCGGCTGTCGTTCGGGCTGGCGTGGTGAGATCGGGCGGCGCCGCGCTTGCGCGCTCGCGGGCCCTTGCCTAGAGTCGCGCGATCTTGTGACACATGCTGCGCACCACTCGAGGACGATGCGATGCTGAAGGAACTGGCCACGGGGCTCGGCGTCACGCTCGAGAACCTGTTCAAGAAGCCGTTCACCGTGCACTACCCGGACGAGAAGCTCGAGATGTTCCCTCGCTTCCGCGGCCTGCACATCCTCGCCCGACACGAGGACGGCCTCGAGCGCTGCGTGGGTTGCGAGCTGTGCGCGGTGGCGTGCCCGGCGGACGCGATCTTCGTGAAGGCCGCCGAGAACGACCCGGCGCACCCGGTGTCGCACGGCGAGCGCTACGCCGAGCGCTACGAGATCAACATGCTGCGCTGCATCTTCTGCGGCATGTGCGAAGAGGCCTGCCCGGAAGACGCGATCTACCTCGAGAAGGACTACGAGCTGTCCGACTATGATCGCGATGCCTTCATCTACACCAAGGACGAGCTGCTGGTGGGGCCCGAGAAGTCCGGTTACTTGCCGGCGCGCTGAGGCGGAACGCTTCCGGCGTGGGGCATCGGGCGGGCCCATCGGCCCGCCTTTCTCATGAAGTGACGGCTCGCGTCGCGGCCACTCCGAGCTGCGCCAGCAGCTTCTCCGCCAGCCGATCCCAGCTCCAGCGCGCGGCCTCGGGCGGGCCGGCTGCGGCGAGGCGGCCGCGCAGCACACTGTCGCTGAGCGCGCGGCCGATCGCGGCCCGCAGAAACCAGGGATGGCGGACCGCGACCAGCGCGTTGTCGCCGTTGCGCGCGAAGTCCGCGGTGCCGCTCGACGTGCACACCACGGCGCAGCCGCACGCCATCGCCTCGAGCGCGGTGTTGCACCAGCCCGCCTTGCGCTCCGCCGCGACGAACACGTCCGCCGACTGGTAGAGCGCGACCAGCTCGTCCTGGGTGGGGTTGAGCACGAAGCGCGCGTTCGCGGGCAGCGGCGCACCGTCCCTCGGATCCTGCCGGTTGTGCTGGTCCACGTGATCGAACAGCACCAGCTCGAACTCGGGCACCCGCCTCAGGCCCCGCGTCGCCTCGAGCACGAGGTTGGTGCCCTTCTTGGCGCGCGAGCGGCGGCCGTTGGCCAGCACGCGCAGCGGGGCCGCGCGGTGCCGGGCAGGATCGGGAATGAACTGGTCCGGGTTGATTCCTCCGGCGCCATCCAGAACCGCAAGCCGGGTGCGTCGCGCCAGCGACCGGCGCAGCGCACTCGAGTTGGCCGCCAGCCGGGCGGAGACATCGCGCGCGCGCGCGACCCCGGGGTCGTTCTCGATCACGCAGTAGTAGAGGTGGATTCCGGCGCGGTGCGCGGCGAAGGCCTCGAGCGTGTGCGGATCGGCGCTGATCGCGAGATCGGCGCGCCCGCTCGCCGATTCGGCCAGCGGGCGCGTCTGTCCGCGATAGGGCAGCCATGATGGGGGCTCGCCGCCCGGATGGTAGAGGGTCACCTCGTGACCCATCCGCGACCAGGAGTTCCCCAGCTCGATGAAGCGGCGGACGCCTCCGAACACTCCGACGTGAGGCAGAAAAGTGCTGATACGCATTGCCGGGCACGCTAGCAGAGGGGGCTCGGCGCGCGCGAATCGTCGGCATGTGCAACGCAGGACAGCGGACGACGTTCTCCATTGAAACAGGCGAATGATTCGATTCGACACAGGGACTCGTATGCGATCTCGCATCCCAGATGAGGTGGCTCACCCAAATGGTTGAGCCGCATCCATATGGCTCCGAGCGGCGGGATTGGTACGCGACCTGCTATTGCGCGAGCGTCGGCATGATTCAACTGCGGTGCGCGCCGCGCGCCGCGCAACCCAACCGAGCGCCTCGGTCAGGCGCAGTTCAGGGAGGTAGTCGAGATGAGACTCATGCGTTGGACCCCAGTCAGTCCCACCCGGGAAATGTTCAACCTGCAGGATGAAGTCCACCGGCTGTTCGGTGATCTGGCAACCCATTCCCCGCTCCGCGGTGATGTGGCTCCTCTGTTTGCGCCTCCCGTGGATATCCACGAGACTGCCGAGGCGTTTGTGATCCGGATGGACCTGCCTGGAGTCTCGCCAAAAGATGTGAAGGTCAGCCTGCTTGGCGATACCCTCACCATCCGTGGTGAGCGGACGCAGCAGTTCGACGAGTCGAATGGGAACGCTCAGCGTCTGGAGCGCGTTTACGGCGCCTTTGAACGTTCGTTCAGCCTCGACTCCGCGGTGCGCGGCGACAACGTCAAGGCGAATTACCGCGACGGAGTGCTCGAGGTCCAGGTCGCGAAGGCCGAACAGGCCCGCGTCCACGACATCGAAGTTCAGGCCGGCTAGAGTTCGGAATCGATTTCATTTTTGGACGGCCCACGATCCCTGAGTCCTCGGGGACGTGGGCGTTGTCCTTGAACACAAAAGGAAGGATCAAATGGGCAAAGTCATCGGCATCGATCTCGGAACCACCAATTCGTGCGTGGCGGTCATGGAGGGCGGCGAGCCGAAGGTGATCCCCAACGCGGAAGGTTTCCGAACCACTCCATCGGTGGTGGCGTTCTCCAAGAATGGAGAGCGACTGGTCGGACTGGTCGCCCGCCGTCAGGCCGTGACCAACCCCACAAACACGGTTTACTCGATCAAGCGTTTCATGGGCCGCAAGTACGACGAGGTGCAGAGCGAGCTGAAGCTCGTGCCCTACACGGTCGTGCGCGGCGAGAACGGCGATTGCCGGATCAAGATCGGCTCCGAGGAGTTCTCGCCACCCGAGATCTCGGCGATGATCCTGCAGAAGATGAAGCAGACCGCCGAGGACTATCTCGGTGAGAAGGTCACCGAGGCCGTGATCACGGTGCCGGCGTATTTCAACGACAGTCAGCGCCAGGCCACCAAGGATGCCGGCCGCATCGCCGGTCTCGACGTGAAGCGTATCATCAACGAGCCGACCGCGGCCGCTCTGGCCTACGGCCTCGACAAGAAGAAGGACGAGAAGATCGCGGTCTTCGACCTCGGCGGCGGAACGTTCGACATCTCCGTGCTCGAGATCGGCGACGGCGTGTTCGAGGTGCGCTCGACCAATGGCGACACCCACCTCGGCGGCGACGACTTCGACCAGCGGGTGATCGACTGGCTCGCCGAGGAATTCAAGAAGCAGGAAGGCATCGATCTGCGCAAGGACGCCATGGCGCTTCAGCGGCTCAAGGAAGCCGCCGAGAAGGCCAAGATGGAGCTGTCCGGCACGCTCGAGACCGACGTCAACCTGCCGTTCATCACCGCCGATCAGAACGGCCCCAAGCACCTCAACATCAAACTCACCCGCGCCAAGCTCGAGCAGCTCGTCGCGGATCTGATCGAGCGCTGCCGCGGCCCGGTGTTGCAGGCGCTCAAGGACGCCGGCCTTTCCGCTTCGCAGATCGACGAAGTCGTGCTGGTGGGTGGCGCGACGCGCATGCCCAAGGTGCAGGAGCTGGTGCGGCAGATCTTCGGGAAGGAGCCGCACAAGGGCGTCAATCCCGATGAAGTGGTTGCGATCGGCGCCGCCATCCAGGGCGCGGTACTGACCGGCGATGTGCGCGACGTCGTGCTGCTCGACGTGACCCCGCTCTCGCTCGGGATCGAGACCAAGGGTGGGGTGATGACCACGATGATTCCGCGCAACACCACGATCCCGACCCGCAAGATGGAGGTGTTCTCGACCGCGGCGGACAACCAGACCACGGTCGAGGTGCACGTGCTGCAGGGCGAGCGGCCGATGGCCAGCGGCAACAAGACCATCGGCAAGTTCCATCTGGACGGCATTCCGCCGGCACCGATGGGAGTCCCGCAGGTCGAGGTCGCGTTCGACATCGACGCCAACGGCATCCTGCACGTCTCTGCCAAGGACCGCGCGACCGCGAAGGAGCAGAGCATTCGCATCGAGGCATCGAGCGGGCTCAGCGAGCGCGACATCCAGCAGATGGTGACCGACGCCGAGGTGCACGCGGCCGAGGATCGCAAGCGCAAGGAGGCGGTCGAGGTCCGCAACAACGCGGACAGCCTGGTCTACGAGGTCGAGAAGAATCTCAAGGAGCATGCGGACAAGATCGACGGGGCGCTCAAGACTCGCATCGAAGCTGCGCTCGGCACGCTGCGCGACGCGCTCAAGGGCGAGGATGTCGATGCGATCCGCACCGCGACCGAGGCTCTCAGCACGGTGTGGCACGAGGCCGCGGCGGCGATGTATCAGGCCACCGGGGCACAGGGAGGGCAGGGTGCCGGGGATGCGAGCCAGCCGGGGCAGGAATCAGGGGCCGGACGCGGGAAGGGCAAGGGCGGCGACGGCGCCGTGGACGCGGATTTCGAAGTGGTCAACTAGGCAGGCGTCCAGGGTCGGGCCGGCTTTTCGAGCCGGCGCGTGCCCCGCGCTGGAGAATCGGGAATCGGCGGCGTCGGACTCTCGGTCCGCGCCGCCTTTTTCGTTGCGCTGGGTGAGGGCGCGAAACTAGATTGGCCTCGCCTTGTTCCCGACCATGAATGCGCTCCCGAGCCCGACCTTTCCAGCGCCTCTGTTGTGGGCGCAGGGCGCGGCGATGCTCGCGTACGGCCTTGCCCAGGCCCTGATCGTTCTCTACTCCTCGCACCGCTGGCTGATCCTGTGGCGCCTCCGGCGGGGCGTCAAAGCCCTCACGCAGCATCGGCCGATCGATCCGGCGCAGCTTCCGTCGGTCACGGTGCAGCTGCCGGTCTTCAATGAGCGGAGCGTGGTCGGGCGGCTGATCGACGCGGTGGCGGCCCTCGATTATCCGGCCGATCGCCTCGAGATCCAGGTGCTCGACGATTCGACCGACGAGACTCGCGCGATCGCCGCGGCCGCCGCCCGGCGCCACCGCGCGCGTGGCGTAAACGTCGTGCATCGGCATCGCGCCCGGCGCGACGGCTTCAAGGCCGGCGCGCTCTCCGAGGGGCTGGCCCACGCGCGCGGCGAGCTGATCGCGGTGTTCGATGCCGACTTCGTCCCGCACCCGGACTTCCTGCGCCGCACGGTGCCGCACTTCGACGATCCGGCGGTGGGCATGTGTCAGGCCCGGTGGGGGCATCTCAACCGCGACGAATCGCTGCTGACCCGCGCGCAGGCGGTCATGCTCGATGCGCACTTCCTGCTCGAGCACGAGGCGCGCATGCGCGGCGGGCTGTTCTTCAACTTCAACGGAACCGCGGGGGTGTGGCGTCGCGCGTGCATCGAAGCGGCGGGGGGCTGGCAGCACGACACGCTGACCGAAGATCTGGATCTCAGCTACCGCGCGCAGCTCGCGGGCTGGCGATTCGTGTTCGATCGGGAGGTGGTCGCGCCCGCGGAGCTGCCCGCGGACATCGAGGCGCTCAAGTCGCAGCAACGGCGCTGGGCCAAAGGCTCGATCCAGACCGCACGCAAGCTGCTGCCCGCGCTGCTGCGGGCGCCATTGCCCGCGCGGGTCAAGCTCGAGGGCTTCCTCCATCTGACCGGCAACGTCGCCTACCCGCTGTTGCTCGCGCTCGGGCTGCTGTTGCTCCCGTTGCTGCTCGGCACCGCCGCCGTGCGCCCGGAGCTGGTGTGGACGTTGCAGGCCGTCGTCGTTCTGCTCGGCGTCGTGCCGGTCACGGTGTTTCTCGCTGCGGGGCAGCACGCGGCGGGCCTTCGCGGTCCGCGAATGGTGCGGGACGTGCTCGCGGCCCTCGTGCTCGGGGTCGGGCTGTCGGTGAACAACGCGCGCGCGGTGGCAGAAGGGCTGGGCTCGCAGGTGGGAGGATGGGAGCGCACTCCCAAGGCGGGAAGCTCACGCGCTCCGGGCCAGATGCAGGCCTACCTTTCGGCGAGCGGCCCGAGCGGGCGGAGTGAAGCAGTGCTGGCAACCTGGTTCGGATTGCTCGGCGCCTTTGCCGCGCTGGCCGGCCACTATCGCGCGGTGCCGTTCCTTGCGCTGCTCGCGATCGGATTCGGATCGGTCGGCCTGGGCTCGATCCGGGCCAGCGCGCCGGAGCGGCGCGCCCCTAGAGCCTGACGATCTTCTCGCTCCTGCGACCCTTGAGGGCGTTGCGCGTGTCCACCACCGCCTTGGAGTGCTTGAGCACCGAGGCGTAGGACACGCCGGAGTGCGCGGTCGCGATCACCGCGCAGTCGAAGCGCCTGAGGTTGCTCGACGAGAGCGGCACGCTCTTCAGCCTGCGTCCGGCGAACTGCAGCTCGGGCACGAACGGATCGCTGTACTCGATGCGCGCGCCGCGCTCGCGCAGCGTCTCCATGATGTCGAGCGAGGGGCTCTCGCGCGTGTCGTCGATCTCGGCCTTGTAGGCCACGCCGAGCACCAGCACGCGTGAGCCGCGCACCGCCTTGCCGCGGCGATTGAGCGCCTCGGCGACGAGATTCACCACGTGCTCGGGCATCTGGCCGTTGACGTGTCCGGCCAGCTCGATGAAGCGCGCTTCGAACCCGCTGGCCCGCGCCTTCCACGAAAGGTAGAAGGGATCGATCGGGATGCAGTGCCCTCCCAGGCCCGGGCCGGGATAGAACGGCATGAAGCCGAACGGCTTGGTCGCCGCCGCAGTAATGACTTCCCATACATCGATGCCGAGCCGCGAACACATCAGCGCCAGCTCGTTCACGAGCCCGATGTTGACGCTGCGGAACGTGTTCTCGAGCAGCTTCACCATCTCGGCGACCTGGGTCGAGGAAACCGGGACCACGGTCTCGAGGCGCTGGCGATAGAGCTTGACCGCGACTTCGGTGCAGGCCGGCGTGACTCCGCCCACCACCTTCGGGATATTGCGCGTGTTGAAATGCGGGTTGCCGGGGTCGACCCGCTCCGGCGAGAAGGCGAGGAAGAAGTCCTTTCCGACCTTCATGCCGGTCTCTTCGAGCAGCGGCAGGATCAGCTCGTCGGTGGTTCCGGGATAGGTCGTGCTCTCGAGGATCACCAGCATGCCGGGGTGCAGGAACTTCGCCACCTGCTTGGACGCCGCCACGATGTAGGAGACGTCGGGGTCGCGCTGCTTGGAAAGGGGAGTCGGCACGCACACGTTCACCGCATCCACCTTCTTGAGTATCCCGAAGTCGGTGGTGGCCTGCAGATGGCCGGAGCGGGTCAGGGCGCGCACGTCGGCAGTCGGAACGTCCTGAATGTAGGAGCGGCCCTGCTGCAGATTGCGGACCCGACCCTCGTCGATGTCGATGCCGTGCACGTGGAAGCCGGCCTGGCCGAACTCGACCGCGAGCGGCAACCCCACGTAACCCAGGCCGATCACAGCCAGGTTCGCGGTGCGATCTTCGATCTTTCGGGAGAGCTTTTCGACGGAAGAGGAGCCCGCCGATCGTCTGGATTGGGTCGACATAGACGCCGGAGGCTATCAGAGCGTCGAAACGGCCGTCAACGCAGCCTGGCTCGACGGCCACGAACTGCAGGAGAATCCGCTTGACCCGCGCGCCGAGTGCTTCGAAACTTCCGCCTCGATCACGCGAGGTTGCCTGTTCGACCCGTGATGCTGACTACCCTCGCCGTTGTGAAGCGATTCGGACGTGCCATCGTTTCCGCCTCAGGGTATTCGACCACGGACGGCAATGGGGAACCTCGCGCTTTTTTTCCTTGAGCCTCGTGGCCCCATGCCCCAGACCCCGCCCACTCTCATCGCGCGCTACCGGAATCACGGCCGAGCCTTCTACGGTGTCATAGACGGCGAGGACTTCCGCCGCCTGGACGGGGCGCCGTGGAACGGCGGGGTCGCGACCGGCGAAGTCGATTCGCGCGCCGACTCCGGGGCGCTGGCGCCGGTCGAGCCCGGCAAGATCGTGTGCGTCGGGCTCAACTACCGCGCGCACATCGCCGAGAGCGTCAGCGTCGTGCCCGGCGCCGCGCCGCCCGCCGAGCCGCTGCTGTTCTTCAAGCCCCCGAGTGCCGTGATCGGGCCCGGGGAGGCGATCCGGTATCCCAAGGGCGTGACCCGGCTCGACCCCGAAGCCGAGCTCGGCGTCGTGATCGGCCGCCGCGCGCGAGCGGTGACGCTGGCGGATGCGCTCGAGCACGTGGCGGGACTCACCTGTTTCAACGACGTGAGCGCGCGCAACTATCAGAAGAGCGACGGCCAGTGGGCGCGCGCCAAGGGCTTCGACACCTTCGCTCCGATCGGGCCGGTCGTGGCGTGCGGCCTCGACCCGCACGACCTGACTCTCGAGTGTCGCGTGAACGGAGAGGTGCGCCAGCACGCGCGGACCTCGGACATGCTGTTCGACGTCGCGTTTCTGGTGAGCTTCATCTCGCACGTGATGACGCTCGAACCCGGGGATGTGATCGCGACCGGAACGCCCGCGGGGATCGCACCGATCGTTCCCGGAGACCGGGTCGCGATCGAGCTGTCCGGGATCGGCGTGCTGGAGAATCCAGTCGAGTCCGCCGACGGAGCGGGGTCGTGAGCACAGCGCCGCTGCTGGTCGTGAATGGCAGGCTGTGGGACGGCGTTCCGCTCGCGCACGACGCACTCTGCGCGGTCGATGACCGGATCGTCGCGCTCGGGACCACGGCGGGGCTGCGCGAGCGCTTCGGTTCATCGCGTGACGCGACCGTGATCGACGCCGCGGGCTCGAGCGTCACTCCGGGGCTGTGCGATGCGCACATTCATCTCCTGGCGTGGGCCCGCTCGCAGAGCGAGGTGGCGCTGCTCGGATCGAAGAGCCGCGCCGAAGCGCTCGCGCGGGTGACTGCATTCCTCGCCGAGCGGCCCGGCACTGGAGTGATCGTGGGCCGTGGCTGGGAGGCTTCGACCTGGCGGGAGCCGCCCGAGCGTGCCGCGCTCGATGCGCTGGCCGCGGATCGCCCGGTGCTGCTCCACAGCAAGGATTTCCACACGCTGTGGGTGAACGGCGCGGCGCTGCGCGCGGCCGGCGTGTCGCGCCACACGCCCGATCCCGAAGGCGGCGTGATCGAACGCGACGCGACCGGCGAGCCCACCGGCATCCTGCGCGAGAACGCGGTGCGGCCCTTCGAGCGGCTGCAGGCCGATGCCGGGCTCGCGGCGGGCTCGGAGGATGCGCAGCTCGCCGCCGCGGCGCGCGCGCTGCACGCATTGGGTATCACCCAGGTGCACGACTTCGAGCGCGGTAAGGTGACGCTTCACGCGATGCGCCGGTTCGCCACCGGCACGGGACCACGGGTGCGGGTGCTGCAGAGTCTGGGGCTGCCCGAACTGGAGCGCGCGCTCGAGATGGGGCTCGAGAGCGGGATCGGCGACGACTGGTTTCGCATCGGGCATATCAAGCTGTTCGCCGACGGGACGCTCGGGTCGCGCACCGCGGCGATGCTCGAGCCCTACGAGGGCACGACCGACCTCGGCCTGGAGACCCTGACCCCCGCCGAGGTGCGCGAGATGGTCGGACGCGCCGCGCGTGGAGGACTCGCGGTCGCGATCCACGCGATCGGCGACCGTGCGTGTCGCACCGCCCTCGATGCGTTCTCGGCCGCCGGGAATGCGCTGCGAGTGCCTTCACTTCCTCCGCGCATCGAGCACGCCCAGCTCGTGGCGGAAGGGGACCTTTCGCGCTTCGCCGCGCTCGGGGTCGCGGCCAGCATGCAGCCCGTGCACTGCGTCTCGGACGCGGCGCAGGCGAGGCTCGGCTGGGGGAAGCGCTGCGCCGGTTCGTACGCATGGCGCACGCTGCTGGATCGCGGCGCGTTGCTCGCGTTCGGCTCGGACGCCCCGGTCGAATCGCCCGCCCCGGGCGCCGCGCTCGAGGCCGCGCTCACCCGGCGCGATGAGCATGGGGCGCCCTTCTTTCCCGGGCAGTGCATCGATCTGGATCAAGCGCTCGCTGCATACACCCGCGGCCCCGCCTTGCTGGCCGGAGCGGCCGGACGTCTCGGCACGCTCGCGCCCGGCGCGGCGGCGGATGTAGTGGTCTGGGACCGGGATCTGCACCGCACGCCGGCGAATCGTTTGCATGAAGCCGGAGCTTCATGCACCGTAGTTGGCGGTCAAGTGGTGCATGGGGCCGGCCGAGCAGCCGCCCCGGCCCGGCGCTGACCCAGGGGAGCGTTCCGTGAAGACGGTCGAATACAGAACCCAGACCGACGAAGAGCTGGTGCGCCTCGGCCAGGCCGGGGACACGCGCGCCTTCGACGAGCTGGTGGATCGCTACCGCGACAAAGTCTTCCGCCTGTCGTTCAAGATCCTGCGGCACGAGGAGGACGCCGCCGAGGCGATGCAGGACGCATTCCTCTCGGCATTCCGCGGTCTCAAGAACTTCAAGATCGAATCCACGTTCTCGACCTGGCTGTATCGGATCGCGACCAACGCGGCGCTCATGAAGTACCGCAAGCGGCGCGACGGGCACGTCTCGCTCGAGCAGTCCCAGAGCTCGAACGAGGACGCCGAGCCGATGCAGATCACCGACTGGTCCACGCAGCCGGTGCAGGATCTGCTCGACTCCGAGACCCGCGACGTGATGGAAGAGGGCATCCAGAGCCTCTCCGAGGAGCTGCGCACCGTGTTCGTGCTGCGCGACGTCGAGGGATTGTCCAACACCGAGGTCGCGGAGGTGCTCCACCTTTCGGTGGCCGCGGTGAAGTCGCGCCTGCACCGCGCTCGTCTCGAGCTGCGCGGGCGCCTCAACCGCTACTTCGCGGACAAGCTCACCCGCCGGGAGCGCGGACGGGCCTGACCGCGAATCAGCTCCGCAGCAGGACGATCACGAGCAGCAGGGCGAGCGCGGCGCGGTACGCGAAGAACGCGAGGAACCCGCCGCGGCTCAGCCAGCGCAGCAGGCCGCGGATGGCAAGGAGGCCGACGATGGCGGCGGTGATCATTCCGGCGGCGAGTGTCGTCACCGGCAGGTCCGGACTCAGGTGGCGCAGCTCGAGCAGGCCGGCCCCGAAGGTGATCGGGGTCGCGAGCAGGAATGAGAAGCGAGCTGCCTCCACCCGATCGACCGCGGCCGCGCGCCCCGCGGTGATGGTGACGCCGGAGCGTGAGACGCCGGGCACCAGCGCCAGCGCCTGCGCCACTCCCATCAGCAACGCCGCGCCCCAGCCCGGCGGCCCCTCGCGCTGCGGGCGCACCCGATCCACCCACCACAGCAGGAAGCCGAACACGAACAGCATGGCGGCCTGGAGCGCGAGGTTGCGCAGCAGCGTTTCGGCCGCGTCCTTGAGCAGCAGGCCCGCGATCGCGGCGGGGACCGAGCACACGATCAGCTGGAGCCATGTGGTGCGGACTCGCGCACGTTCTTCCGCGCTGCCTCGGAAAACGCCCTGCACCAGCGCCCACCAGTCGGCGCGGAACGCGAGCAGCAGCGCGAACAGCGTGCCCCAGTGCAGAGCGACATCGAACGCGAGCCCGGCGTACGTCCAGCCCAGCAGGCGCGGCACGATGAACAGGTGCGCGCTGCTCGACACCGGCAGGAATTCGGTGAGGCCCTGCACCGCTCCGAGCACGATCGCCTGGAAGAGGGACATGGGCACGCAAGCTAGCACGCGCCGCCCTGTCCGACCAGGCCCGCGGGGCGCACGCGGGTGAACGAAGAGCGCAGGGTCGCGCGCAACGCCGGCACCGTCGGGTCGGCGACGCTGCTGTCACGGGTGCTGGGCCTGATCCGCGAGCAGGTGATGGCGAATCTGTTCGGCGCCGGGTTCGCGACCGATGCCTTCAACGTCGCGTTCCGCATTCCCAACCTGCTGCGTGACCTGTTCGCCGAAGGCGCGATGAGCTCGGCCTTCGTGCCGACCTTCACCGAGTATCACCACCACCGGGGCCAGGCCGAAGCCTGGGCGCTGGGCCGCCAGCTCATGGTCTCGCTGTTCGCGGTCACGCTCGCGATCGTCGTGATCGGGTGGCTCGGCGCCGACTGGCTGGTGCGCGCGTTCGCATCCGGCTTCGCGCGAGTGCCGGGCAAGCTCGAGCTGACCGTGACGCTCACCCGCGTGATGCTGCCGTTCCTGCCGATGGTGGCTCTGGCCGCGGCGGCGATGGGCATGCTCAACGCGCGCGGACAGTTCGCGGTGCCGGCGATGGCGCCCGCGCTGATGAATCTCGGCATGGTCGTATTCGGAGTCGGCCTGATCCCCGTTTGCCGCGCGTTCGGCCAGCCCCCCATTCTCGCCATGGCGCTCGGGGTGGTGATCGGCGGCGCGCTCCAGTTCGCGGTGCAGCTTCCATCGCTCTACCGGCTCGGCTTTCGGTTGCGCTTCGAATGGCCGAGGGCCCACCCGGGCGTGCTGCGGGTCGCCGCCCTCATGGGTCCGGCCACGCTCGGCCTCGCCGCCACCCAGATCAATCTTCTGGTCAGCACCCAGATCGCGAGCCTGCTCCAGCAGGGCAGCGTCTCGTGGCTCTGGTACGCGTTCCGGCTGATGCAGCTCCCGATCGGTGTATTCGGCGTGGCGCTGGCCACGGTCAGCCTGCCGGCGCTTTCGCGCGCCGCGATCGAGAAGGACATGCCCTCGCTCAAGGCGACGGTCTCGGCCACGCTGCGCCTGGTGTTCCTGCTCACGGTTCCGGCCGCGCTGTGGATGGCGGTGATGTCGCAGCCGATCATCGCACTCCTGTACCAGCACGGCCGGTTCCATGCGTTCGACACCGTGCAGTCGGCGAGCGCGCTGGTGATGTACTGCATCGGCCTGCCGGCATTCGCCGCGGTCGGCGTGCTGACCAGGACCTTCTACGCGCTGGGGGAGACTCGCGTGCCGGTGCAGGCCAGCTTCGTCTCGGTGCTGCTGAACCTGGTACTGAACCTTCTGTTCATCGGCCCGCTCAAGGGTCTCGGGCTCGGCCACAACGGTCTCGCGCTCGCCGCTTCGGCGACTGCGATCGGCAACCTGATCCAGCTCTCGCTGTACCTGCGCAGGCGAGTCGGCGGATTCGAGGGGCGACGCATCGCGCGCACGCTTCTCCGCGTCGCTTTCGCCTCGGTGCTGGTATGCGGCGCCCTGTTCGCAGCGCTGGTTGCGCTCCACGGACGCTGGCACGGCGGCATCGTGCCCGAGGGCATCACCGTGTTCGTCGCATTCGTGTTCGCGGTCGTGGCGGGGTACGGGGTGATGAAGCTGCTGCGCGTCGAAGAGCTGGAGACCGTCGAGTCGCTGGCCGGATCGCTGCGCCGCCGTCTGCTCGGTCGCTAGCGAGGAGCTTTCGGCCGGTTGCCCAGACTCCATAGCCGCGGCAGCGCACCGAACGCGCGCAGCCGGCCGGGGCGCCACAGCGCCGAGAGGATCTCGAGCGCCAGCCACGCCGCATAGATCACGCACACTTCCTCGCGCCACTCCGGGCGCAGGAACTGGGCGAACCACAGCGCGAACAGGCCGAGCGCCTCGTACGCGTGGAAGTTCAGGTTCGAGAGCAGCACGATGCCGAGCACGCTCTGCAGCAGCGTGAGGAGCAGCTCCATCCGGTGCTCGGCGATCGGGACCGCCGTGATCTGTCCCAGCGAGAGCGAATAGACGATCGGGATCATCGCGGCCAGCACCGTCCACTGATTGATGTTGGAAGAGACCATGTTCATCAGCGCCATGCCGGCCTTGCCCCGGCCCTGCGCCCAGTAGAACGTGGTGGTGAACTCCGGGAACTCCGAGAGGAACGGCGCGACCCACTGGACGAACACGAATTGCGAGATGCCGAGCCAGGTCGCCATCCCGATCATGCTGTGCAGGAACGGACCCGCGCTGAAGTAGAGCGCGATCCCGCCGGCCACGAACATCCCGATGATCACGATCGGACGCCACGGCAGCCTGAGTCGCAGCACCGCGCGCGGCACGCCGGCCACGTCCTCGATCTCCTCGTGCTGCCGTGGTGGGATGCGCTGCACCAGCGTCAGGTAGGCGGCGTAGAGCGCGAGCAGCACGCCTGAGTCCACGCAGTCGAGCGTGCCCTTGGCGGTGATCCAGCCGAAGTAGAGGAGCGGCGGCGTCATGCCGATCACCTCGGCCGCGTGTTCCTCCTCGAGTTCGATCGCGGTCCAGAACCCGGACTCACCGCGCCGCCGGCGCGCGATCGCATGCATGGTCCAGATCATCGGCCAGCCGAGTCCGGTGAGCAGACGCAGCGCGCCGGTGAAGTTCGCGGTCATGAGCGCCACGTCGCGGTGCCATGCGATCACGGCTTCGACCGCGAATTCGGGCAGCACCTGGATCCACGCGAGCAGCGCGAGCGCGAGCCCCTGCGAGACGTAGAACTGTGCCGCCTCGGCGCCCCATGCCACCACGAACGCACTCGCGAGAATCGACGGGAAGGTCCACACCGCCTGCAGTGCGGCGCGCCGCGCTTCCTCGGGCGGAATCTCGAGCGGGGTCACGCGGGGAGCCGGGTCGGCCGCACGCGGCGATTCGCGCCGGGTCGCGCGAGAAGGAGAGGGTCGGCAGCGTTGGTGACGGGCACGAGACCTCCGGCGCGAAGGGTGAACGACTTGTGAGCTGAAAAGCGCGCCGATACTCTGGCACGCGGATGAGAGCGTCAAGATCGAAGCGACAGACGGCACTGGCGTCGCTGCTGGTTTTCGCCGCGGCGATGGCCGCGCGCGACCCGAGCTCCGCGGCGCTGGCCCGGACGCGCCGGTCGCGCGAGGGCACGCCGGCCCGCGCCGACGCTCGTGCGCGCTCAGCGTGCGAGCGGGTATGGCGCGAAGCCGACATGGCCGGGACCTCCGCCGCCCGGGCGGCATCGAAAACGCGCCATGTTGACCGACCGAACGCTCCCGCCTAGGATGCTGCCTTCCATGCTCATTCCGTGTTGCGCCGTTCTTCACGGCGAGGCCCCGCTCCGGTGTCGGAAGCCGTGCGCCTGATGAGCCGTTCGCTCGCCGTGCGCGCGCGGGTCCGCCCACGCCTCGAGCCTCCGCTCGATCGCTTCCACGACGCTCTGATCGACGATCTCACCGCCGCCGGGCCGCTGTCCCGCGAGCGCTTCACCACGGCATGGAGCGACACCGACGCGCTGCGCAGGCTGGCCGAGTCCAAGCGCGCGCCGCTCCCGCCCGCTCTCGCGGCCGCCATGGTCGAACAGCATCGCAGGCTCGGGGCGTCGCCTGAGTCCCTCCGCGGGCTCGAGCGTCTGGCGCGCGGCGAAGCGGTGTGCGCGGTCGCGGGGCAGCAACCGGCGCCGCTCGGCGGGCCGCTCTACTCCCTGCACAAGACCGCGGCCACGGTCGGCCTCGCGGCTTCGATCGAGGCGCGCACCGGCGTGCGATGCGTGCCGATGTTCTGGGTGCACGGCGAGGACTCCGATTTCAACGAGATCCGGGGCGCGACGATCGCGGACGCTTCGCTGGCGCTGCACGAACTCGCGCTGCCCGAAAGCGCCCATCGCGGAGGAGAGCTGGTGGGCAACGTCGCGCTGGCCCCCCTCGACGCGCTCGAGCGCGAGGCGCTGGCGCTGTGGAGCGGGCTGCCCGGTGCGCCGGAGGTTGCCGCGCTGCTCGAGAGCGCGCGCGGCGCGGCGCGCGATCTCGGCGAAGCGAGCGCGGCGCTGATGCTGCGCCTGTTCGACGGTGCTGGACTCGTGGTCGTGGATCCGAGGTTGCCGGCGTTTCGCGATGCGGCGCGCCCGATCCTCGACCGCTACCTCGCGAACGCCGAGGAACTCTCCGCGCACGCGCGCCGCGCAGGTGCGCTGCTTCAGCAGCGCATCGGACGCCAGCCGCTGAGCGAAGCCTCGCTCGACTCGTTCGTATTCGCGGTGGACGACGGTGTGCGGCGCAAGATCTCGCCGGATGAGGCGCGGGCGCGCGACCGCTCGCTGCCGCTGTCGCCGAGCGTGGCGCTCAGGCCCGTGGTGCAGGACGGTGTGTTTCCCACGGTCGCGATGGCGTGCGGACCGGGCGAGATCGCGTACCTCGCCCAGCTGCGCGAGGTGTTCGAAGGCGTGGGCATTCAGCCGGCCTGCCCGGTGGCGCGGCTCAGCGTGACCTGGCTTCCGCCCTCCGCGGTCGAGCTGCTCGAGGTCTCGGGTGCGGACCCGGCGACCCTCATCGGGAACGTGGATACCGTGCTGCGCACGCTGGCCGAGCGCCAGACACCTGAGGCGGCGCGCGCGGCGCTGGCCAGCGCGCGTGCCGAAGCCATGCGCGGGCTCGAACGCCTGAGCGAGGCGGCGAAGCGCGTGGATGCGAGCCTCGCGCAGCTGGTCGAGTCGGCCCGCGGCAAGGTGGAGTTCCAGTACGCGCGCCTCGACGAAGGCATCGCCGGCAAGGTGCGCCAGAAGCTCGAGCGCGTGCACCCGGAATGGCCGCGCCTGCGCTACTACCTCATGCCCGGCGAGAAGACTCAGGAGCGGCGACTGGCTTCGCTCGAGCCGGTGGCGCGACGCGGGCCCGGTGTGGGCGAAGGTCTGTGCGAGCTGGCAATCGAGCATGCGACGCGCCTCGCCGAGAAATGCTACGAGCACCTGGTGGTGGACCTGTGAGCACGCTGGATGCGGTGTTCTTCGGCGCTCATCCGGATGACATCGAGCTGACCTCGGGCGGACTCGCCGCGCTGCTCGCCAGCCACGGCCACCGCGTCGGGCTGGTGGATCTGACGCGGGGCGAGGGCGCGAGCCGGGGGACCATCGAAGAGCGAAACGCCGAGGCACAGGCCGCGGCGCGACTGCTCGGCGTGACCTCGCGCGAGACCCTCTCGCTCCCGGACCTGGGGCTGGACCGCTCCGATCGCGCGCAGCTGCGCGCGGTGGTGACCTGCCTGCGCGCGCACACGCCGCGGCTGGTGGTCGCGCCCGGCCGCGACGACGATCACCCAGACCACGTCGAAGCCCATCACCTGGTGAGTCGCGCGTGCTACCTCGCGGGGCTGGTGCGCTTCGATGCGCCCGGTGCGCGCCATCGGCCCGACCGCGTGCTCTACGCGCTGTATCGCGGCGCCGCGCGCGCTCACCTGGTGGTGGACGTGAGCGCGGTGTGGGAGCGGCGCGTCGCGGCGCTCGCCGCGCACCGCTCCCAGCTCGATCCGGCGGCGGGACCGTCGACCTATCTCACCGCTCCGGGGTTTCTCGGCGAGGTCGAGGCGCGCGCGCGGCTGTGGGGCGCCTCGATCGGCGCGCGCTATGGCGAAGGCTATCGCACGCGCGGCCCGCTCGCGCTCACCGACGCGCGCGCGCTGCTGGCGCCGGTGCTCGACGGGGCGCCGGCTTGAAGGCGCGCGGGACCAGGCGCCGCGCCGGCACCTCGCGCGGCAGCGGCGCGCCGAGCAGGCGGGCACCGAAGACGCGTGCCGCACGCACGGCGAAGGTCGGACGTATGGCGAAGGTCGCACGCGCGAGCAGGGTCGTGCCGGCGCGCGTGGCCCGCGTGAAGCGGAGGCGCCGGATCGGCATCACCTGCTACTCGCACTTCGGCGGGAGCGGCGTGGTCGCGACCGAGCTCGGGCTCGCTCTCGCGCGCCGCGGATTCGAAGTGCACTTCATCGCGCACCGGCTTCCGTTCCGGCTGCGCAGCTTCGAGTCGAATGTGTTCTTCCACGAAGTGATGGCCGCGAACTATCCGGTGTTCGAGCAGGCCCCCGCGAATCTCGCGCTCACCACCAAGATGGTGGAGGTGGTCGAGAACTACGATCTCGACGTGCTGCACGTCCATTACGCGATGCCGTTCGCGGCCAGCGCGTACCTCGCACGCCAGCTGCTGCTGCCCCGCCAGCTCGGCGTGGTGACGACCCTGCATGGCACCGACATCACCGTGGTCGGAGTGGAGCCGGCGTTCTTCCGCGTCACCCAGTTCAGCATCCAGTCGAGTGACCGGTTGACCGCGGTGAGCCGCTTTCTCAAGGACCGCGCCGAGTCCACCTTCGGAATCACGCGACCGATCGAGGTGATCTACAACTTCGTGGATCCGGAAGTGTTCGCGCCGCGGCGCCGCGCCGGACTGCGCCTGGCTTCGCCCGACACCCGGATCCTGATGCATGCTTCCAACTTCCGCCCGGTCAAGAATATCCCGACAGTGGTTCACGTGTTCGCCGAGGTGCGCAAGCGCCTTCCGTCCAAGCTGGTGATGGTCGGGGACGGCCCGGAGAAGGCGCCGGCCGAGGCGCTGGCGCGCGAGCTGGGCGTGGAGCGCGACGTGCTGTTCCTCGGGAATCAGGATTGCATGGAGGAATTGCTGCCTCTGGCCGATGTTTTTCTCCTGCCGAGCTCCTCGGAGAGTTTTGGTCTGGTCGCGCTCGAAGCCATGAGCGCCGAGGTGCCGGTGGTCACGTCGAATGCCGGCGGACTGCCCGAAGTGGTGGAGCACGGTGTCACCGGCTTCCTCCACGATCCGGAGCACGTCTCCGGCTTCGTCACCTCGGTGATGAAGCTGCTGACCAACGAGCCCCTGCGCCGCACCATGGGTCGGCGCGGTCGTCGCGAAGCGAAGCGCCGCTTCAGCGTGGACGAGATGGTCGGACGCTACATCCAGGTCTATGACTCGCTGAGTTGAGCCCATGCTCGGGAAACGTCGACGACTCGCGCTGCTTGCCGAAGGTTGCTTCGCCCCGATGGATGCGAAGACCGCCGTCGGCATTCTGCGCTACTGCGAAGGCGAGGTCTCGGCGGTGATCGACTCGACGCGAGCCGGGCAGACCGCCGCTGCATGCGTCGGGGTGGGCGGCATGGTTCCGGTGGTCGCCGATCTCGCCGGCGCCGCGGCGCGTGGCGCCGACAGCCTGCTGATCGGCATCGCGCCGCAGGGCGGCGACCTGCCCGCTGCGTGGCGCGACATGGTGCGCGACGCGCTCGGGCGCGGATGGGACGTGCTCTCCGGTCTGCACGCGTTCCTCGATGACGATCCCGAGTTCCACGCGCTGGCGGCCGAGCGCGGCGCGCGCATCTTCGACGCGCGACGCCCGCCGCGCGCCCGACATCTCTCGGCCGGCCGGGCCGCCGCGCTGGACGCACTGGTGGTGCTGACCGTGGGCAGCGACTGCAACGTCGGGAAGATGACCACCACGCTCGAGCTGCGACGCGATCTGATCGCGCGCGGATTACGCGCCGCGTTCGTCGCGACGGGCCAGACCGGGATCTTTGTCGCCGATCGCGGGGTCGCGGTGGACGCGGTGCCCGCCGACTTCGTGGCCGGCGCGGTCGAACGCCTGGTGATGGACGCGGCCCGCGACGCCGACATCGTTCTGGTCGAGGGCCAGGGCGCGCTGCACCATCCGGCCTATTCGGGCGTCACGCTGGCGCTGCTGCACGGCGCCGCGCCTGCCGTGCTGGTGCTGTGTCACCAGGCGGGGCGCGAACGCATCCGGATCTCTGCGGTGATGGGAGCCGGGCGTCCGATCCCTTCACTCGCGCGGCTGCGCAACGACTACGAGCAGGCCGCGGCATGGGTCGAGCCGGCGAAGGTCGTCGGGCTGTCGCTCAACACGCTCGGGCTCGAGGACGCCGCGGCGCGCGAGGCGGTCAGCGGCGGCGCCCGCGAGCTGGGCGTGCCCGCCTGCGATCCGGTGCGCTTTGGTGCGAAGGCGATTGCGGATGCAGTGGTCGAAGCGCTGGCCGCGCGGCGGGCAGTGCGTGGAGCGGGGAGGTCGCGTGCGACTTCGGCATGAGCCGCTCGAGCTGACCACCACCTTCGAGTTCCGGATCGCGCACAGTGGCGCGCGGCTGGGACGCGCCAACACTCTGGTCCGCATCGAGCACGAAGGCATCGAGGGCCTCGGCGAAGCGTCTCCGGCGCACTACTACGGAGAGAACCGCGCGCTGGTCGAGGCCGCGCTCGAGGCGTGGGCCCCGACGCTGGGCGACGACCCGTTCGCGCTCGACGCGATCGAAGCGCGGATGGACGCGGTGCTGCGCGGGAACGGCGCGGCCCACGCGGCAATCGACATGGCGCTCCACGACTGGATCGGCAAGAAGCTGGACCTTCCGGTATGGAAGCTGCTCGGCCTCGACCCCGCGCGCACCCCGCTGTCGTGCGTCACACTCGGAATGGCCGCACCCGAGGAGATGGAGCGGAAGCTCGAGAGCGTGATCGATTTTCCGATCCTCAAGGTGAAGCTCGGCGGTCCCGGCGACGTGGACAATCTCAAGCGTATTCGCTCGCGCTACAAGGGCGTGCTGCGGGTGGACGCGAACGCGGCGTGGAACGCGGCCGACGCGATCCGTGTGCTGCGCGCGATCGAGCCGCTCGACATCGAGCTGGTGGAACAGCCGGTCGCACGCGAGGACCTGGACGGCCTGGCGCGAGTCAGATCGCGCATCGGCATCCCGGTGTTCGCGGACGAGAGCGCGCACCATCTGGGCGACATCGCGAATCTCGCGAACCGGGTGGATGGTGTCAATCTCAAGCTCATGAAGTCGGGCGGCCTGCGCGAGACGCTGCGCATGATTCACGCCGCCCACGCGCACGGGCTTCAGGTGATGCTCGGCTCGATGGTCGAGTCGAGCCTCGCGCTCTCGGCCGCGGCGCAGCTCGCCCCGCTGGTGGATCATCTCGATCTGGATGGCCACTGGCTGCTACAGCACGACCCGTTCGCGGGAGCGCCGGCCGAGCGCGGCCGCATCGTGCTCGGGATGCGCCCGGGCCTCGGAGTGCAGTGGGTGGCGGAGGCGCGCGCATGACCCTGCGCCTGCGGGTGTTCCTCTTCGCGGTGGTGCTGGTCGCATGTGCGCTGCTGGCGTTCGAGGCTCCACACGATCTGCGCGCGCATGCGATGGATTACGCGCTGTGGATCGCGGTGTGCGTCCTCTCCGAGATGATGGTGGTGCCGACGATCTCGGGCGAGGGGACGACCAGCATGGCCTCGACCGCGAACCTGGCGATCGCGATGCTGTGGGGGCAGGGCCCTTCGATGTGGATCGCGGCGCTCAGCACGCTGCTCGCGGAACGGGTGGTGGTTCGCAAGCGCAAGCCCTGGGTGCGCGCGATCTTCAACGCCGCGCAGACCGCGATCACGCTGTGGGCCGCGACCTGGACGTTCGCGCTGCTGGGCGGACCGCGCAACGGCCTCCAGAACGCCGGGGTTCCTCCCGGCACCACGCTCGCCACGCTCAAGCTCGCGGTGCCGGTTCTCGGGCTGGCGGTCGCCTATCTGCTCGTGAGCCGCGCGCTGGTCTCGGTGGCGGTCGCGTGGTCCACCGACCGGCGCTTCATCCGCGTGCTGCGCGAGGACTGGCTGCATGCCGAACGCATCATCGAGGACACCGCGGCCTTCCTGCTCGCGCCGCTCATGGTGATCTCGTTCCGCGCCATCCACTACTTCGGGGTCGGTCTGTTCTACGCGCCGTTGTACATGATCTACCTGTCGTCGAAGCGCTTCATCGAGCTCAAGAACGCTCAGAGCCAGATGATCCAGCGCGAGCGCATGGCGGCGCGAGGCGAGATGGCCGCGGGCATCGGCCACAACATGCGTCAGCAGCTGACCGCGATCAGCGCCCGCGCGCAGATGCTGCTGAAGGGCGTCGAGACCAACACCTTCGACAAGGTCGAGCATCACTCGCGCATCATCCTCGACCAGTCGCGCAGCCTCGAGCGCCTGAGCAAGGCGATCATGGACTTCTCTCAGACCAAGCTGAAGATCGAGCGCATGGACATGAACAACCTGATCCAGCGCTCGATCGAGCTGGTGCGGACGCAGAAGCAGTTCAACGGAGTGGAATGGGTGGTCGAGCTGCAGGACCGCATGCCCGAGTTGCGCGCCGATCCCGGCCAGCTGCAGCAGGTGCTGCTCAACCTGATGATCAACGCGGCCGACGCCATGCAGGAGCACGCCTCTCCGGTGAAGAAGCTGAGCGTCTCCAGCCGCTTCGATGAGGCGGCGAAGCTGGTGCGGGTGGCGGTGAGCGACACTGGGCCGGGCATCAGCCCGGAGAATCTGAACAAGGTGTTCGAGCCCCAGTTCACCACCAAGCCGACCGGCCATGGATTCGGACTCTCGACTTCCTACACCATCGCGGTCAATCACGGTGGCAAGCTGGCGGTCGAGAGCGTGCTGGGTCATGGCGCGAAGTTCACGCTCAGCCTGCCGCCCGGCACCGGTGGAGACTGAGACGCACGCCCGAGGCGCACATGTCGGTGCCTGAGGCGGGGCCTCGTTTCGAAGCGACCGTCGCCCGCGTCGACTTCGCCTCGCTCACCGTGATCGGCGACGACGGCGCCGCATGCGAAGTCACCGTGCGCGCGCGGCTGATGGGCCGGTCCAAGGCGCTTGGCAATGCGGTCGTGGTCGGAGACCGCGTGTACTGCGCGCGCGAGGGCGAGCGTCTGCTGGTCGATGAAGTGGCGCCGCGACGCAACGCGTTTTCGCGACGCGCCTCGGGCGAGCGCCCGGTAGAGCAGGTGGTGGCCGCCAATCTCGATCAGGTGGTGCTCGTCGCCTCGATCCTCGACCCGGAGTTCCGCGCCGGGCTCGCCGATCGCGTGCTCGGGCAGGCCGAGCATGCCGGCATTCCCGCACGACTCGTGCTCAACAAGGTGGACTTGGACGATGCGCATCTGGCGGATGCGATCATCGAGGACTACCAGCACGCCGGCTACGCGGGACACCTCATGAGCGCGCGCACCGGCTTCGGACTCGAGGCGCTGCGGCTCGCGTGCCACGGGCGGCGCAGCCTGTTCGTCGGACATTCGGGCGTGGGCAAGAGCAGCCTGATGAATGCGCTCGCGCCCGAGCTCGAACTGATCGCCGGCCGGGTCAACGCGAAGACCGGAAAGGGACGTCACACCACGACCGCAGCGTGGCTGGTGCACACCGCCGACGGACTCGAGCTGATCGACACTCCCGGCGTGCGCGTGTTCGGGATGTGGGGAATCGGACCGCGCGATCTCGAGCAGGCCTACCCCGAGTTCCGGCGCCATCTCGGCGGCTGCCGCTTCGGCGACTGCCACCACGACGCCGAGCCGGGTTGCGCGCTGCGCGCGGCGGTCGAATCCGGTGCGGTCGCGCCGCGACGCTTCGCGTCGTTCCTGCAGCTGCGCGCCGAGCTCGCGGCCGAGGAGGGGCGCGGCCGATGAAGCCGGCCGCGGTCTTCAACCCGAACCTGCTCGGATTCGAATGCCCGGCGTGCAACACTGAGTGCGATCTCTCCGCGCCGCGCAGCGTGTGTCCCTCCTGCCGCAAGCCGCTGGTCGCGCGCTACGATCTGGCGCGTATCGCAGGTCAGGTTTCGCGCAACGATCTCGCGCGCTTCGGCTCGGACCTGTGGCGCTATCGCGCGGTGCTGCCGTTCGCGGCGGACTACCCGCTGGTGCGCCTGGGGGAGGGCGGTACGCCGCTGCTTCCGGCGCCGCGACTCGGTGCCGAAGCGGGTGTGGCTGCGCTCTGGATCAAGGAGGAGTCGCCCAACCCCACCCAGTCGTTCAAGGCGCGCGGGCTCGCGCTGGCGGTGAACGGCGCAATCGCGTTCGGAATGAGCGCGATCGCGCTGCCTTCGGCCGGCAACGCGGGCAGCGCGGCGGCGGCCTACGCGGCCGCGGCCGGGATCCGCTGCCGCATCACCGTCCCCGAGGACACACCCGAATCGTTCGTGACCGAGCAGCGCGCCTTCGGAGCGGAGGTCCGGCTCGTGCCCGGCACCATCGCAGAGGCGGGACGCGCGCTCGCCGACTGGGCGCCCGCGCCCGAGTGGTGGAACGTCGCGACCTTCAAGGAGCCCTTCCGCCTCGAGGGCAAGAAGACGCTGGGCTGGGAGATCGCCGAGCAGTGCGGCTGGCGGTTGCCCGACGTGATCCTCTATCCGACCGGCGGCGGAACTGGTCTGGTGGGCATGCACCGCGCATTCGCGGAGCTGCGGGAGCTGAAGTGGGTCGAGGGTCCGGTGCCGCGGCTGGTCGCGGTGCAGGCGCGGGGCTGCGCCCCGGTGGTGCGCGCCTTCGAGTCCGGAGCGAGCCGCGCCGAGCCGTGGAAGGATGCGACCACCCTCGCCCTGGGACTGCGTGTGCCCTCCCCATTCGCAGACGAGCTGATTCTGGAGGCGGTGCGCTCGAGTGGCGGCACCGCGCTGGCGGTGAGTGAGGAAGAGCTGCTCGACGGCATGAACGCGCTGGCCGTCGAGGAGGGCCTGTTCGCCTGCCCCGAAGGCGGCGCCAGCGTTGCCGGATTGCGCCAGCTGCGCGCCAGCGGCGAGGTGGGGCCCACCGATCGCGTGGTGGTCTACAATACCGGCAGTGGGCTCAAGTACCCCGAGGCATGGCGTCTCGCGCTCGCGCGACGTTGAGCGCGGGTGACTCCCCTGGAGGTGTGCGAATGAAGCTCATCGCCGTACGTGGCGCTCGCGCTCGCGCCCTCGCCGGGACCGTTGCGTTCCTCACCGCCTGCATCGCGCTGTCCGTCGCGCACGCGGCCGCGACGCGACGGCCCGCCGGTGAGGGAAGGATCCTGGTGGCGAACCTCGAAGGTCCGGTCTCGCCGATCATGGCCGAGGCGCTCACCTCGGCGGTCCGGCGCGCCGAGCACGAGTCTTACAGCGCGGTCGTGTTCACGCTCGATACGCCGGGCGGGCTCGAGACCAGCATGCGCGACATGATCAAGGTGCTGCTCGCATCCGGCGTGCCGGTGATCGTGTGGGTGAGTCCCGGCGGCGCGCGTGCCGCTTCGGCGGGGGTGTTCGTGACCATGGCCGCCGACGTCGCCGCGATGGCGCCCGGCACCAACATCGGCGCGGCGACCCCGATCCACATGCAGGGGCCGATGGACTCGACGCTCGCGCGCAAGGCCACCAACGACGCTGCGGCCTTCGCGCGCACCATCGCCGCGCAGCGCGGGCGCAACATCCAGTGGGCCGAGCAGGCGGTGCGCCAGGCGGTGGCGGTCAACGAGACCGAAGCGGTGGAGCTGCATGTGGTGGACTTCACCGCCTCGACCCTCGAGGAGCTGCTCGCGAAGGCGGACGGGCGGACCTGGAGGCGCGACCAGGAGTCCCGGGTGATGCACACCCGCGGGCAGCCGCTCGACCATATCGACACCGGATTCCGGCTTCGGCTGCTCGCGCTGATCGCCGACCCGAACATCGCCTACATCCTGCTCATGCTCGGCTTCTACGGGTTGCTGTTCGAGCTGCAGAACCCCGGCGCGGTGCTGCCGGGAGTGGTCGGTGGGATCAGCCTGATCCTGGCGTTCCTCGCGCTCTCGACGCTGCCGGTCAATTACGCGGGCATCGCGCTGATCCTGCTCGCGGTGGTGTTCTTCATCGCCGAGGTCAAGGTCGCGAGCCACGGCCTGCTCGCGGCCGGAGGGATCATCGCCATGCTGCTCGGCTCGATGATCCTGTATCGCGGCGAGGGCTCGCGCCTCGCGTGGCCGGTGCTGCTCGGCGTCACCGCCTCGACCGCGCTGTTTTTCCTGGCTGTGGTGGGCGCGGGCCTGCGCGCGCAGCGGCGCACGGTCACGACCGGCATCGGCGGCATGGTGGGCCGGCGAGCGCGGGTGGTGGAGCGTCTCGCGCCGCGCGGCCGGGTCGAGCTCCTCGGTGAATTGTGGAATGCGGTTTCGGATGAGATGGTGGAGGCGGGTATGGAAGTGGAAGTCATGGGTGCCGAGCGGCTGACGCTGCGCGTTCACCCGGTCGCCAAGGAGGCTAGGTCATGAACATCGGCTGGTACGGGCCGTTCATCTTCTTTCTGGTGTTCCTCGGAATCGTCATCCTCGCGAACTCGATCCGCATCGTACGCGAGTACGAGCGGCTGGTCGTGTTCCGGCTGGGTCGGCTGATCGGCGAGGCCGGCCCCGGACTGGTGCTGCTCATCCCGATGGTGGACCGTGCGGTCAAGGTCGGGCTGCGCACCGTCACCATGGACGTGCCGCCGCAGGACATCATCACCAAGGACAACGTCTCGGTGAAGGTGAACGCGGTGATCTACTTCCGGGTGGTGAGTGCCAAGGAGGCCGTCGTGCAGGTCGAGAACTTCCTGTACGCGACCTCCCAGATTGCGCAGACCACGCTGCGCTCGATCCTCGGTCAGCAGGAGCTGGACGAGCTGCTCAGCGAGCGCGAAAAGCTCAATCAGGCGCTGCAGCAGGTGATCGATCGCCAGACCGAGCCGTGGGGCGTCAAGGTGAGCACCGTCGAGGTCAAGAACGTCGACCTGCCGCAGGAGATGCAGCGCGCGATCGCGCGCCAGGCCGAGGCCGAGCGCGAGCGCCGCGCCAAGGTGATCAATGCCGAGGGCGAGTACCAGGCCGCGGGGCGGCTGGCCGAGGCGGCCGCGGTAATCTCGCGTGAGCCGGCGGCGCTTCAGCTGCGCTACCTGCAGACGCTTGCAGAGATCGCGACCGAGAACAACTCCACGACCATCTTTCCGGTGCCGATCGACTTCCTCAGGGCATTCATGGGGACGATGGAGAAGGGCGCGGGAGAGAAGATGCTGGAGAAGAAGTCGTAGCTCGAGCCGAGAGGCCCGGCGCGCGCCGGGCCGCCCGCGCCGCGATCCGGAAGACGCGATGAGCGGAACGAGACCCGATGGGACCGGCGCGACGGCCGTGCTGGTCACCGGCGCGGGAGGGCTGCTGGGCACGCCGCTGGTTTCGCGGCTGCATGCCGCCGGGCGGCGCGTGCTGCGCCTCGTCCGGCGTGATCCGCGCGCGGCGGACGAGATCGCGCTCGATCCCGCGCGCGGCACGTTCGCGGATGGGGCGCTCGATGGCGTGGGCGCGGTCGTGCACCTGGCCGGGGAACCGGTGCCGGGACGCTGGACCGCCGAGAAACGTCGGCGCATCGTCGAGAGCCGCTCGGCCGCCACGGCCCGGCTGTGCGAGGCGCTCGCGGCGCTTCCCGCTCCGCCGGGCACGCTGGTCGCCGCCTCCGCAGTCGGCTTCTACGGTGATCGCGGCGATGAGCTGCTGGATGAGACCTCGGGCGCCGGCACCGGATTCCTGGCCGAGGTCGCGACCGCATGGGAGGCGGCGTGCGCGCCCGCGGCCCGCGCCGGAATCCGCGTGGTGAACCTGCGGTTCGGCATGGTGCTGGCCCGGCGCGGCGGCGCGCTCGAGCCCCTTCTTGCGGTGTTCCGGCTCGGTCTCGGCGGAAAATTCGGCAACGGGCGGCAATGGATGAGCTGGATCGCGCTCGAGGACGCATTGGCCGCGATCGAGTGGGCGCTCGAGACCCCGGCCCTGCGCGGACCGATCAACACGGTCGCGCCGGGCATGGTACGCAATCGCGAATTCGCGCGAACGCTCGGCCGCGTGCTCGGGCGGCCCGCGCTGTTCCCCGCTCCGGCGTTTGCCATGCGCGTGCTGCTCGGACCGATGGCGGACGAGCTGCTGCTCGCATCTCAACGCGCGGTGCCGCGTCGTCTGAGCGAGAGCGGCTTCCGATTCCGAACTCCCGAGCTCGAGGCGACGCTGCGCCGCCTGCTGGGCCGCGAAGTGCTCACCGCGTGACCTTTGGCGATGGCGGATTCGCATCACGGCGAATCCGATGCTAGGCTCGGCGCCTCCCCGACAAGGCTCCCCATGGGCGAAATCGAATCCCACCTGCAGGAGATCTCCATGTCCTCGCGTATGCGAAACGTCGTCGTGCTTCCGCTGCTTGCGCTCGTGCTGCTCGCCGGATGCAAGGACGTCAAGACCACTCCGATCAAGACGCTGCTCGACGACCCGGGCCGTTTCGACGGCAAGACCGTCGCGGTGGAGGGGGACGTGACGCGGGCCTACGGCGCGTTCGGCTACGGCGTCTATCAGCTCAACGACGGCACCGGATCGCTGAACGTGGTGACGCGCACCCAGGGAGCGCCACGCACCGGAGCGCACGTCGGCGCGATGGGCACCTTCCGTTCGGCGTTCACCCTCGGCACCGAGTCCATGGTCGTGCTGGAGGAGACGAAGCGGATGACGCCCAGGTGAGGCCGGGCGCTGGCTGCTGCGCGAACCACCGCCCGACGGCGGCGGTTCGCGCCCCGGGATCGGGTTCGAAGGCGGGTCGCGAGTTCTTGACGCCGCTTTCGCCGGCCGTCTAGTCTGCCCGGGTGCGCGTTCTCCCGCTGCTCCTGACTGGCTCGCTCGCCCTGGCCGCGCTGGCCGGTTGCGGCTCGGCCCCGCCGCCCCAGAGCGTGGCGCAACCCGCTGCGCCTGCCACCGACCCGGACACGCTGGGCTCGGTGCCCTCCTCGGTCGATGCGCTCTACAAGTACCACATCCGGCAGGTCGAGCCGGCCAGCGACCGGTTCACGTTCCAGGACCGCGAGCTGTCGTTCTATTTCCGCCCGGCCCCAGATGCGCTCCACATGCAGGTGGAGAACCGGCAGGGCCGCGTGGTGTGGATCGACTGGGATCGCTGCGAGTTCATCGACCCGGACGGCAACCGCGGCAGGCTGGCGCATGCGACCACGCGCTGGGTGGACCGCTTCAGCGTGCAGTCCTCGACGCAGATCATGGGCCTTCAGCGCTACTCGGACGACCTGCTGCCGCTCGACTATCTGATCGACCCCGGCACTTCCGACCAGCAGATGCACCGTCCGCTGTTGCCCGAGGGCGCCAGCGCCCCGCAGTACAGCGGACGCGACTTCGGCGTGGACCTCGTGTTCCGGATCGACAGCCAGCCGCGCACCTACTCGTTCCGATTCCGGGTCGTCAGCGTCCTGCCCCGCTGATGCGCGGCGCGTGGCTCGGTTTCGCCGCGCTGCTGGCGTGCGCGGCGAGCAACGCCCTCGCGTTCCAGCCCCAGCCGCCGCGCTACACGCGCGAGCAGATGGAGGCGCAGCTCGGCGAGGCGGATCGATTCGTGTTCGTCTACGGCACACAGCGCGCAGCCTCGACGTCGATCCTGCGCGAGCGCACCTTCGCGATCGCGCGCCGTCTGTTCGGCGGTGACAGCAGCCAGGTCATGGCGGATCGCGACGCCACCGAGGAATCCCTCTCGCACCGCTCGATCCTGCTGGTGGGCGGACCGGACGAGAACCTGTGGACGCGCCGACTCTCCCCGTCGTTGCCGGTGACCTTCACCGCGCGGGGCTTCCGCTGGTTCGGACGCGACTACGAGCGAGCGCGCGACGTGCTTCACCTGTCGTACCCGAGCCCGCTCGATTCCCGCCGGTTCGTTCTGCTGATCGTCGCCAACTCGCCGGAAACATTCACCCGCCGTGGCGGTGGATTCTTCTTCGGCGGAGACGACTGGCGAATCGAGCGTGACGGCGAGGTGGTTCGCTCCGGCCGCTTCGCCCAGAGCGGCGCTCAGCCGTGGCGCTACGATCCGGCGCTGGACCGCGACCGCGAGCGCGAGCGGGCGCGCTTCGAACAGGACCTGCGCGGCGCGGCCTCGGGAGCGCTGATGGTTCGCGCGCCGGCCGAGCTTGCGGAAGGAGAGGCGGTGCGCGCACGCGTGCGCACGCTGCTCGCGAGTCTGGATGCGCGCGGGCTGACCGACGCCGCCGGTTCCCGCCCGGCGTCACTCACGCTCTACCGATCGCTCGAACAGAAGGGCCTGATCGCGCGTAACACCCGGCCCGAACATCTCGAGACGGACGGGTCCGCACATGCTGCTCTGCCCGCCGGGCGAACCGAGCTCGACCTGTGGTCGGTAGCGGCGCAGCGCCTGGTGAGACTTGGTGCCGCGCACGATTCGCCGCTGCTCGAGCCGGCGGGGGCGTGGCTCACCGGCAGGCTCGAAGGCGAGCCGCTCGAGCGCGCGATCGCCCGACTCTACTTTGCGCGTCTGCTGCCCACCGCGCGTGCCGCGGCCGTCGCCAACACCACGTGGCGATCGCCACTCATCGACGTGCCGGCGCGCTCGATCCTGGTGCGCGCGCTGTTCGAGAGCGCTGGCACCCGCGGCCGGCGCGCGCTGCTCGCAGCCCTGGCTCCCGGGGCCCCGGGAACGCTCGACAGCCTGTGCCGCAGAGCAGGCGTCGACGCACGGACTCTCGAGCATCGTTACTCCGATCTCGCGGATTCGCTCGCGCGCTCCGGGCAGCGCTCGCTCGCGGGCTGGCAGGCGCAGCCCTGGCGTCCCCGCGACGGCTTCCAGCGCGGCGTGTGCGTGGCGCACTCGGTGAGCCTCGAGAGAGGCTACCTGTCCGCGGCCTGCGCGCGCGAGCTGGCCGCGCTCAAGGGCATGGGAGCGAACTGGGTCTCGATCACTCCGTTCGGGTATCTGCCTTCACTGAACACTCCCGAAATCCGCTCGGGCGCGCAGGGCGGGGTGGACGAGGAGACCGACGAGTCCGTATGCGAAGCCGCCGCGCGGGCCCGGGCGCTCGGGCTCAGGGTGTGGCTGAAACCGCACCTCTGGACACGAGGCTGGGTCGGGCAACTGGATTTCGTCGCAGGGGATTGGCCGAGGTTCTTCGAGCAGTACCGGAACTTCGCGCTGCACTACGCGCTGCTCGCCGCACGCGAGCGCATGGACGGATATTTCGTAGGTCACGAGCTGACCAGCGCCACTCTCGCGTTCCCCGACCGCTTCCGCGCGCTCATCGGTGACGTGCGTCGCGTCTACCCGGGAACGCTCAGCTACGAGGCGAACTGGGATCGCGAGGTCGAAGGCATCGCGTTCTGGGACGCCCTCGACCTGGTGAGCGTCTCGTTCTACTTTCCGCTGGCCTCGGCGCCCGACGCGGGCCCGCAGGTGCTGGTCGCGGGAGCGGCGAAGGCGCTCGTCACGCTGCGCGCGATCGCGCAGCGCACGGGCAGGCCCGTGCTGCTCGGCGAAGTCGGATACGCCCCGGTCGCTTCGGCGCCGGTCAGGCCATGGGAGGAGTCGCGCACCGGCCCCTCGTCGCCCGAGACTCAGCGCGCGTGCTATGAAGCGGTCGTGCGCGCGCTCGATCCGGTTGACTGGGTGGCGGGCGCGTTCTGGTGGAAGTGGCACACGAGCGACGAGACCGGCGGCGCCAACGACCGGTCCTTCACTCCGCGCGGGAAGCCCGCGCAGGCGGTGATGGCGCGCGCGCTTCGCGCTTGGGAAGGCCGGCCGGTGCGCGTACTCAAGGCTGCAACCCGCTGAGAGCGGAAACCTGGGAGGAACGATGCGGGGAACTTCGGCAGCATTGCTCGGCGTGGTGCTGCTCTGCGTGCCGCTCGGCTCGAACGCCGCGGCGCCCGAGGCGCCCTCGACCATCGCGGCGCGCGGCGCGGGCCTCACGCGTCATGACGGGTTCGTGGCGTGGTACTGGGATGAGCGCAAGGGCCAGCTCTTGATCGAGATCTCGAAGTGGGACGAGCCGTTTCTCTACAGCGCCGGGCTTTCGAGCGGCGCCGGCACGATCGAAGCTTCGCTCGATCGCGGCCAGCTCGGCGCGCTCGCGCTGTGCCGCTTCCGCCGCGTGGGCCCGCGCGTTCTGCTGATCGAGGATCAGACCGGGCAGCGCAGCGGCGTCGCCGACTCCGAGCGCAGTCGCGTGATCGCCGAATCGTTTCCGCTCTCGGTTCTCGCCGCGCTACCGATCGTGGCCGAGAGCGGCTCGCGCGTGCTGGTGGATGCGACCGAGTTCCTGCTGCGTGACACTCAGGTCGCGGCCGAGCTCGACCGTGCGGGCGAGGGTAAGTGGAGCCAGGACCCGGCGCGATCGGCGTTCGCACTCGAGCGCAGCGGCGCATTCCCGCGCAACACCGAGATCGAGGCGCTGCTCACCTTCTCGTGCGACAAGCCGGCCGCGGACGTGGCCGCCGTGCTGCCCGACGGCCACACCCTGAGCGTCACCGTGCACCACACCTTCCTCGAGCTGCCAGAGGCCGGCTACACGCCGCGCGCGGCGGATCCACGGGTCGGCTACTTCACCCAGTCGTTTCGCGACCACGCCGCGCCGTTCACCGAGCCGCTCGAGCGCGCGCTGATCTGTCGCTGGCGGCTCGAAAAGAAAAGCCCCGAGGCCGCTGTGAGCGAGCCGCGCGAGCCGATCGTCTTCTACCTCGATCGCGGCATGCCCGAGCCCGAGCGCACGACGGTGCGGGCCGCGGCCCTGTGGTGGAATCGCGCATTCGAGCAGGCCGGGTTCCGCGACGCGATCGTGATCCGCGATCTGCCGCAGGGCGCCACGTTCCTCGACGCGCGCTACTCCGGCATCCAGTGGACCAGCCGCGCCGAGCGCGCATGGTCCATCGGTCAGAGTCAGACCGACCCACGCACGGGAGAGATCCTGCACGCGGTGGTGATCCTGGATTCGCACCGCCGCCGCACCACCTCGCGCATCTGGCAGGATCTGGTCCCGCCTTCGCCGCGGGGCGCGGGTCGCGCGCCGTGTCGTGCGCCCGATGCAGCCGACCCCGCGCTCGACGATCCCAATAGTCCCGAGTCGACGCTGGTGCTGGCGCGCCTCTCCTACCTCTCGGCGCACGAGGTCGGGCACACGCTCGGGCTCGAGCACAACATGGCCGCCACCACGTTCGGCTGGGGGTCGGTGATGGACTACCTCGCGCCTCACGTGATGCTGCGCGAGGGACGCTTCGATCTCTCGGACGCCTACCCCCGGGACATCGGGGAGTACGACCGGCTCGCCATTCGCTGGGGATACACGCCGCACACCGACCCCGCGACCCTCGATCGCATGGTGCGCGAGGCGCAGGCTCGCGGCGTGGTCTACCCGCATCCGAGCGACGTGCGCTGGAACGAGTACGACTGGGGCCCGGATCCGGTTCTCTGGCTCCCGGCGACCATGGAGGTGCGCCGCGAGATGTTGCGCCGGTTCGGCATCGGGCAGCTCAGGGAGGGCGAGCCGGTCTACGACCTGCAGCGCCGCTTCTCGCTCGCCTACCTCTACCACCGATACGCGATCCAGGCGGCGCAACGCGCGATCGGCGGCCGGTACGTGACCAACGCGCTTGCCGGGGATGGGCAGGTGCCGATCGCCGACGTGCCCGCCGCGAAGCAGCGCGAGGCGCTGGAGCATCTGCTCGAGGCGCTCGCGCCGTCCGCGCTCATCGTGCCCGCGAACGCCGCGAGCGTGCTGGTGCCCGCGCCCTCGACCATGGAGCCGACTCGCGAGCGCTTCGCCTCCGAGGCCGGAGACCTGTTCAGCCCGCTCACTGCGGCGCGGGTGCTGGCCGGACTCATCGTGCGTCCGCTTCTCGACCCCGAGCGCGCCGCGCGCCTCACGCTCGCGGAAGGCGCCGACGCACTCACCCTCGATCGCCTGCTGTCGCGACTGATCGCCGCGACCTGGGGCGTGGGGGGTGGCGCGGAGCGCCCCGAGCTGCGGACGCTCCGGCACATCGGGCAGCGTGTCACGCTGGATGCGATGCTCGGCCTGGCGGCCCGCACGGACGCGGCACCCGAGGTGCGCGGCGCGGTGCTGGCGCGGCTCGAAGCGCTGCGCGCCGATCTCGCGCGAAGGAATGCAACCGATCCGGCGACGCGTGCGCACGTGAGGCTTGCGGCGCGCGATCTGGCGGAGTTCCTCGACCGGCCCGAGACCCGCGCCGCTCGCCCGCCCACGCTACCGGTGCCGCCGGGGCGGCCGATCGGCCACTGAAGCTCAGCTTGCCTTGCGCCGGCCTTCGATCACGCGCAGCCCACTTGCGCTCGTACGGGCGCGGCGGCGCAGGTCTTCGAACCCGGCGGCGGCGAGCAGCACCACCAGCGGTTCGATCGGCAAGCGCAGGCGCAACGAGCCCCAGAACACCACGCTGCCGAGCGTGAAGTAGAGGATGGTCAGCAGGGCCAGCGACTGGAACCAGCGTCGCGGGCCGCGCAGCGTGCGCACGCCGCCCCACAGCGCGAGCGGGAGGATCACCAGCGACCAGAGCAGCAGCGGATCGATCCGGCGGGCAATCGCGGCAAGCGGAGATCCGCTGCGCTGCCAGCCACCGTTGGCGCCGATCTCGGCGCCGAGCCGCCAGAACCGGCCGAGCTTGGCAAGCGCCATCGCTGGCCACTCGGCGGAGTGAGCGCGCAGGAAGTCCAGCGCGTGTGCGCGGGCGAGCGCATCGGCCTCGGGTTCGCTCCGGCCGCGGAACTCGCCGGACAGGGTCTCGAGCGCGTATCGGCTGTCCGCGCCGCCGCGCAGCGCGGGGTCGCCCCACACGATCGGATTGTTGCTGTCGAGCAGCGCACGCCCGCCGCCGGTCGTGACCGGGACGAAAGCGTGCATCACCGCGGCGTTGCGCAGCGTCCACGGTCCGACCACCAGCGCGACGCCGAGCAGAAGAAGCGCGCACTGCCGGATCCGGTCGCGGGTCGCGACCGTCAGGCCGAGCGGCGCCCACGCCCAGCCGAGCACCACCAGCGGCAGCAGCAGCGCGGGCGGCCGGGCCAGAGTGGCGAGCCCCCACAGGAGCCCGACGCCGAACGCTCGCCCCGGACGCGGCGTCTTGATCCACTCGACGCTCGCGAGCAGCGCGGTCACCAGCACCAGGCAGAACAGGGTCTCGGTCAGCAGGTAGCCGCAGAAGAAGATCAGCAGCGGATGCACCACCGCGAGCCATCCCGCGATGCGCCCGACGTTCCCGCCGAAGACCGCCGCCCCGAGCGAGGCGAGCATCACCGGAGCGAGCGCGCCGATAAAGCATTGGAAGAGGAGAGCCGCGAAGTACTGATGTCCCGCAACGCGATAGACGAGACTCACCAGCCAGGGGAGGAGCGGCGGCACAAAGGCGGTCGGATACGCCCCGCTGCCAATCCCGAGGGAGAATCCGGCGCCGCGCGCGAGATTCCACGCCACGGCGTCGTACTCGGCAGGGTCGGAGTACGGGGTGGCGCCCGGTCCCGAGGCAAGCCAGGCGTAGGCCGCGCGCAGCACGAATGCCACCGCGAACATGAGCAGCCACGGTCCGGCCGCTCCGCCCGAACCGGCGGCGGGTCTGCGCGGGGTGATGTCGGCACGCTGGATCATGGTCGCGAAGTGTAGCAGAGGGTCCGCGCGTGTCCGGGCAAGGGCTTCGTGCGGAACCCTGCGCCGGCCAGGAATCGGCCGGGCTTTCTGCATTTTGCCCGCCCGCGCATCAGGCCTTGCCATGCAGGCGTCGCTGCAACTGCCGCGCCTTCAACAGCCGCACCTGCACAGAGCCGCTTCGGATGGCGGCAGGACTGTTGCTAGTGGTGGGCTCCGTTTCGCGTGAGTCCTCACGGCATGCGGCAGAAATCCGGCGCGCTGAACGGGCCGGGAGCGTCGCAAACCTTTCCGAAAGAGGCACGAGCGCAGCATGGACCACTACATTCCCAAGCGCCGGATTCCCGTCACCCTCTGGTCGCACGATCGTCAGGGATTTCCCTGCCAGATCTTCCTCGACCTCGACGCCGAGGGGCACCGGCATCAGACCGTGCTCGAGAAGCTCTCCGAGTCCAGCAGGTTCCTGCCGGTCGCGGTGGGCGAGGAGGGTCGCATCCACCTCTTCAACAAGAGCCGGATCCTGCGCGTCACCGCCGGCCGTCAGGTGATCCAGAGCGACGTCTTCGCTCGCGGCTTCGAGCCGTGGCGCGAGGAGGAATGCGAGTTCACGCAGCTCGACGGCACGACGCTGATGGGGCGGGTGTGGATGCCGCTTCAGCGCGAGACCCAGCGCCTGTCCGACTTCATGAACGGCACGGGCGGCGGATTCTTCGTGCTGCTGACCGGCTCCGCGGTGCACGTCGTGAACGCCGCGGGCGTGATGGAGATGAAGCTCTCCGAGAGCGCCGGCATGTCGGTCGCTGCGCAGGACCCGGAAGGCAATCTGCGCATCGCCTAGGTCACGCCGCTTGTCTCATCGGCCCTGAACCCGCTACGGTGCGCACGTGGCGGGTTTTCGAGTGGCATTCGTGCAGGCAAGGCCGCGCTTCGGGCGCACGGCCGAGAATCTCGAGCGCGGGCTGGCGCTGGCCGATTCGGTCGAGGCCGACCTGGTCGTGCTTCCCGAGCTGTGGTCCTCGGGTTATGTGTTCTCATCGCACGCCGAGGTCGAGGCGCTGGCGGAGGACGCGACGCGCGGACCGACCGCGCGCGCACTGAGCGCCGCCGCCCGCCGCCGTCGCCGGCACTACGTGGCCGGGTTCCCCGAGAGCCATCGAGGGCGGTTCTACAACAGCGCCCTGCTGGTTGGCCCGACCGGAGTACGCGCGGTCTACCGCAAGCTCCACCTGTTCGAGCGCGAGCAGGTCTGGTTCGAGCCCGGCAACCTGCCGCTCGCAGTGCACCGCGTGGGGCCGGCGCGGGTCGGGCTGATGATCTGCTTCGACTGGCGTTTTCCGGAAGCGACGCGCGTGCTCGCGCTGCTCGGTGCCGACCTGATCGCGCATCCCTCGAATCTGGTGTTCCCTCAGGCCCAGCGCGCCATGATCACGCGCTCGATCGAGAACCGCGTGTTCACCGTGACTGCGAACCGGACCGGAGCGGATGTGCGCCCGGACGGTACGGTGCGCTTCACCGGACGCAGCCAGATCACCGATCCGGCGGGTCACGTGCTGGCCAGTGCCGGCGTGCGCGCCGAGATCGCGCGCGCCGCGTCCTGCGATCTGGCGGCTGCGCGCGATAAGTCGCTCACCGCCCTGACCGATCTGTGGGCCTCGCGCCGCCCCGAGTTCTATCGCGCGCTCACGGTTCGCACCGGCGCGAAAGCCGCGCGCCCGTCGCGACGCACAGGCGCACGCGCGACCCGGCGCACGCGCACGCGGAGCGAATCCCGGCGCACCTGAAACCGGCTTGCCGGAAGCACGCACTCCGCGGTTGAGTCTCCCGGACTTTCTCCCGTATATTCCTGGGCGTGCCGGGCCGCACTCACCTTCCCGGCCTCTCCGATAGGCCGCCCCCACCGCGCCTCGCCATTCACGACCTGCCCCGCAAGGAGTGTGTGTGGAGAATGCCCGAGCGAATTCGGAGGAGCGCGCCCGTGCGCTATCGAAGTTCATCGACGAGCTCGTACAGGAGCTCGAACCCATGCAGCGCGAGTTCAACGAGCTGACCTGGCAGGCGAACATCACCGGAAGCCCCGAGCACGAGCAGGCCAGCGCCAGGCTCGATGCGCAGATCCGCGTGCTGTTCTCGAAGCGCGAACCCTACGAGTTCCTGCGAGGGATCGAGAAGTCCGGAGACCTCCACGACCCGGCGCTGGCGCGCCAGCTGAAGCTGCTGCTGAATACCTATCGCGCCCATCAGATCCCCCCGGCCACCATCGAGCGCATGGTGGCGATCGAGAAGTCGCTGGAGAGCCGCTTCAACAACTTCCGCGCGCTGCTCGGGGGCGAGCGCGTCAGCGACAATCACATCCGGCAGGTGCTGCATCGCTCGGAGGACGTGAGCGAGCGTCGCGCGGCGTGGGAAGCCTCCAAGCAGATTGGCGCCGAAGTGGCCGCCGATCTGATCGAGCTGGTGAAGATCCGCAACGCGGCGGCGCGGGGCCTGGGCTTCGCGAACTACTACTCGATGGCCCTCACCCTCGATGAGCTCGACGAGGACGAGCTGTTCGAGCTGCTCGACGAGCTGGATCGCGGCACGCGCCCGCTGTTCGACCGCTACCGCGCGGACCTGGATGCACGGATCTCGAAGCGCTTCGGAATCTCGCCGCGCGAGGTTCGTCCATGGCACATGAGCGATCCGTTCTTCCAGGAGGCGCCGACTGCCGAGGTGGATCTCGATCCCTTCTTCAACGAGCGCCCGCTCGAGGAGCTGAGCGCAACGTACTTCCGCTCGATCGGGCTCGAGATCGAGGATCTCCTGAAGCGCGCCGACCTGTACGAGAAGCCGGGCAAGAGCCAGCATGCGTTCTGCCTGCAGGTGGACCGCAATCGCGACATCCGCGTGCTATGCAACCTGCGCCCCAACGAGCAGTGGATGAGCACACTGCTCCACGAGCTCGGCCACGCCGTGTACGACCAGCACGTCGACCTCGAGCTGCCCTACCTGCTGCGGACCGCTTCGCACACGCTCACCACCGAGGCGAGCGCCATGCTGTTCGGCCGGCTGAGCAAGAACGCCGAGTGGCTGCACCGCTACGCTGGCCTCGACCGCGCCCAGGCGACCAGGGCCGGCGAGAAGTTCGCCCGTGCCATCCGCGAGCAGCTGCTGGTGCAGACCCGCTGGTGCCTGGTGATGTGCCACATGGAGCGCGCGCTGTACCGCGACCCGGATCAGGATCTCGACACGCTGTGGTGGGATCTGGTCGAGCGCTTCCAGAAGGTCTCGCGTCCCGACGGGCGTCGCGCGCCCGACTGGGCGAGCAAGATCCACTTCAGCGTGGCGCCGGTCTACTACCAGAACTACATGCTCGGCGAGATCATGGCCTCGCAGCTCCAGCGCCATATCCTGGCTCGTGTGCTCGGCGGCGGCGCCGACGCGTGGGAGCGCTACGTCTCGAGCCCCAAGGTGGGCCAGTTCCTGATCGTGAGCCTGTTCCGCAGCGGCAAGGCGCTCGACTGGCGCGGCACCATCCGGCAGGCGACCGGCGCGCCGCTTCACACCGATGCGTTCGTGAGCGAGCTGGCGGGGCTCCACTGAGCGCAGATGCGGCGCAGCCGCTCGAGGGCCTGATGGTCCTCGACCTGTCGAGGGTGCTGGCCGGGCCGTACGCGACGCAGCTGCTCGGGGACCTGGGCGCGGAGGTGTGGAAGATCGAGCGCCCCGGCACCGGCGATGAGACCCGCGCATGGGGTCCGCCGTTCGTGGCCGGCGAGTCGACCTACTTCCTGTCGGTCAACCGCAACAAGCGGAGCGCCGCGCTCGATTTCGAGGACGCCGGCCATTGCGCGGCGCTTCGCCGGGCCGCGGCCGCCGCCGACATTGTGGTCGAAAACTTCCTGCCCGGAGACCTCGCCCGATTCGAACTGGACGCGGCCTCCCTGCGGAGAGCCAAGAGCGATCTCGTCACCTGCTCGATCACCGGCTACGGGCAGGACGGCCCCTACGCGATGTTCCCGGGATACGACGCGGTGCTGCAGGGGTTCACCGGGCTGATGAGCATCACCGGTGAGGCCGGAGAAAAGCCGCTCAAGGTGGGAGTGGCGCTGGTCGATGTGCTCACCGGCGTGCACGCGGCGGCCGCGATGCTCTCAGGCCTGATCGGGCGCCTGCGCGGGCGTGGCGGCTCCTCGATCGACATCGCCCTTTTTGAAGTGGGTGTGGCCTCGCTGGTCAACGTCGCCCAGGCCGCGCTCGCGACCGGCGAGCCCGCGCGGCGCCACGGCAACGCGCATCCGCACATCGTGCCCTACCAGACCTTCGAGGCGGCGGACGGCGCCATGGTGATCGCGGTCGGCAACGACGCGCAGTGGCGCCGGCTGTGCGAGGCGCTCGAGCTTGGGGCCCTGGCAGCGAATGGGCGGCTCGCCGCGAACCCCGGGCGCGTCTCGGCGCGCGCCGAGGTGACCGGCGCGATCGCGGCGCGGCTCGTGTCGGGAACGCGCGCGCACTGGCTCGAGCGCCTGCGGAAGGCTCGCGTTCCGGCCGGGCCGGTGCGCGATCTGCACGAGGCGGTGCGGGACCCGGCGCTGCGCGAGCGCGGCATGGTGCACGGCGCGCCGCCGGCGGGCGGGGGAGTCTCCTCCGAGCTGTTCGCCCTGCCGTGGCTGGCCGACGGCGCGCGCGCGCCGCTGCGCCTGAAGCCACCCGCGCTCGGTGCACACACCTCGGAGTTCCTCGCGCGTTTCGGGTAAGATGCCCGGTCGATGCGCACCCCGACACCCCATCCTCGAGAAACCGCGGGACCGATGAACCGAACAGCGGCGAAAGCGCCCCGCGCCGGCGCTCGATCCCGGCTGGCGCCCACTGCGTTCGCTCTCGCGGCCGTGCTCGCCTTCACGGTTGCGACCTCCGCGCGAGCCGATGTCACGTTCGCCAACTCCGACAGCGTCTACCTGGTCGGCGAGTTCGTGGACCCGGTGTGCCTGTTCCAGCACAACATGCACGGCGCCTCGGCGAAGCAGTGCGCGATGGTGCGCGGCCGGGTCGAGCAGGGGATGGGCTTCCTCGACATTCGCCGCCGCCAGTTCTTCACCGTGGTGGGCCAGAACCACTGGCAGGATCCACGCGCCGGCTTCCTCGATGCGCTCGGGGAAACTCTGGTGATCAAGGCGCGGGTATGGAATCGCGACGGTGCGGCCGCGATCATGGTGAACTCGGTCTACCCGCTCGAAAGCCAGCCGCTGGCCGCCTACGCGTGGTGGCCGTGGCGCTTCGAGTGGAGCGTGGTTGCCGGCTGCGCCATTCTCGCGCTGCTCTACCTGCTCGCGCTCACCCGCTGGCGCACCGCGCTCGGCGGCAGCGGACGGTTCGAGCGCGGCCGCGCGGCGCTGTTCCTCGCGGGTCTGGCGGTGGTCCTCGTGGCGCTGAACGGGCCGCTTCACGATCTGAGCGATGCCTACCTCTTCAGTACCCACATGATCCAGCACCTGCTGCTCTCGCAGGTCTTCCCGCCGCTTTTCCTGCTCGGACTCCCGCGCTGGCTGGCGCGCCGGGTGACCGCGTGGCCCCCGATTCGAAGGCCCTGGCGCTTCCTCTCCGGCATTCCGATCGGGTTTGCGATCTACACGCTGGTGTTCACCCTGTGGCACGTGCCGGCGCTGTATGACCTGATGATGCGCGTCCACGGCTTCCACATCGCGATGCACCTGATGGTCATGGCGAGCGCGATCCTGATGTGGTGGCCGGTCGCGGGAGGGGCCGCGGTCGAGAAGCCGCTCGGCGCGCCGGCGCAGATCCTCTATCTGGCGGTGATCGGAATTCCGATGATGCCGATCGCGGCGCTCATCACCTTCGCGGCACAACCGCTCTACGAGTGGTACGCGCTCGCTCCGCGCGCATTCGCTTCGCTGTCCGCGCTCGAAGACCAGCGCCTGGGCGGCCTGATCATGTGGGTGCCGGGGACACTGTTCTGGGTCCTTCCGATCACGGTGATCTACTTCCGGTACGCCGGCAGTGGGTCGCACTCCAACGACACGCTGGTGATCCCAACCGTCTCGTGAGCACGCGAGAGCGCGAGCCGCGGCCCCTCGCCGCATGCGCGGCCCCCCGGCGCACCCGGTTTGCGCGCCGCGCGCCGCCGGTGCGATAGTCGCGGAGAATTCCAAACCACCTCCGACTCCCGAAAGGAGCCCTGCATGACCTCCGGAACCCCCGCGCCCGCACGCCGCGGTCTCGACGGCGTGGTCGCGGCCCAGACCCGCATGAGCCACGTGAACGGCACCGCGGGAGAGCTGATCATCGCCGGCTACGAGCTGAAGGAGCTGGCCGGACGCGTCAGCTTCGAGGAAGCGGCGTGGCTGCTGTGGCACGGTGCGCTGCCCAACCCGAGCGAGCTGGCGGGCATGCGCCGTGAGATCGCGGCCCAGCGCGCGATCGGCGTCACCACCCTCGACGTGATCCGCGCCGGATCCAAGGCTCCCCCGATCGACGTGCTGCGCATGGCCTGTGCGACGCTGTCGCTCGACCTCGAGAGTCCGGACGACATCAGCCCCGCGGCCGACGCGAAGGATGCGATGCTGCTCACCGCGCGCTTTCCGACCATCGTCGCGGCCCACGCGCGAATCGCGGCGGGCAAGGACCCGATCCCGCCGCGTGCCGACCTCGGTCTGGCCGCGAACTTCCTGTACATGGTGCACGGCAAGGAGCCGGATCCGATCGCCGCAAAGGCGCTCGACACCTACTGGGTGACGGTGATCGACCATGGCATGAACGCCTCGACCTTCGCCGCCCGCGTGATCGCCAGCACGCGGTCCGACATGGTGAGCGCGGTCACCGGCGCAATCGGCGCACTCAAGGGCCCGCTCCACGGCGGAGCGCCCGGCCCGGTGCTCGACATGCTGGTCGAGATCGGCACCGCGGAGAACGCCGAGAAGTGGATCCGCAAGGAGCTGGCCGAGGGGCGGCGGATCATGGGCTTCGGGCATCGCGTCTACAAGGTGCGCGACCCGCGCGCCGAGGTGCTGAGCAAGATGGCCGAGGAGATGGGCAAGGCGCACCTCGAGGATCGCCGCCTGTTCGACCTGGCGCGCACCGTCGAACAGACCGCGCTCCGCGTGCTCGACGAGGTCAAGCCCGGGCGGAACCTGAAGACCAACGTCGAGTTCTACACCGCGCTCGTGCTGCAGTCGCTCGGACTCAAGCCGCGTGGCTTCGTCGCGATGTTCGCGTGCGGGCGCGTGGCCGGCTGGTGCGCGCACGTCATCGAGCAGCACGCGGAGGACCATCTGATCCGCCCGCAGTCCGAGTACGTGGGGCCGCGCGGATTGAAGGTTGGGCGCTAGCCCAGAGACCAAGGACGACCGGCGCGAGAAGCGCCAGCGTCGTCGCCGCCCGGGGCAGGGCGGCCTGCGGCACGCGCTGGTGTTCTTCTCGACCGGACTGATGATCTTCGTCATCGGCTCGACGTGGCTCGGGCTCTATCCGCCGGTACCCATCGATCTGGGCGGGCTGCCCAACCTGGACTCGCGCGCCGAGCGCGTGAGCATTCCGGTCGGCGAGGATGACCACCTCGATGCATGGCTGCTTCCCGGCCGCCGGCCCGCGCTGGTGATTCTGCTCCATGGGTACGGGCGCGACCACACCAGCATGTGGTGCTACGCGCATTTTCTCCACGACGCGGGATATACCGTGCTCGCCGCGGACTTCCGATCGTCGCGTATCCGCGACCGCAAGCCGACCACGCTCGGATTCTGGGAGCAGAACGACGCGCGCGCGATCCTGGCCTGGGTGGCCCGACAGCCCGGCCTGCGCGAGGACCGGATCGGAATGATGGGCGAGTCGCTGGGCGGGAGCGTCGCGCTCTCGATCGCGCCCTCGCATCCGGAGGTGCGAGCGCTGGTGGTGGACAGCCCGTTCGCCACCGGGCATCGTGCCCTGTCGGATGGAGCGGAGCGCTTCTTCCACGTGGCTCACGAGCCGTTTGCGGCGCTCGCCCGATTCGCGACCATCGCGATCACCCACCACGATCCCTATGCGCTCGACTGCATCGCCGCCTGCGAGAGCCTGACCACGCGCCCGGTGTTCTTCATCCACTCGCTGCGCGACGACCGGCTGTCGCCCGATCAGAGCCGCGACCTGTGGCGCGCGACCGGTTCGAACGGAACTCTGTGGGTGGTACCCGTGGCCGGACACACCCAGGCCTGGGTCCGCCACCGCGCCGAGTACGAGCGCCGCGTGCTCGCGTTCTTCGCCGGGCCGCTCGGTTCCGGAGCAAGGAGATGAGTGCGGAGGTCCGGCTCGGCACCCAGGGCTGGGCGTACCCGGACTGGATCGGCGTGTTCTACCCGCCCGGCGCGAAGCAGGAGGACTATCTCCCGTTCTACTCCCAGATCTTCGACACGGTCGAGCTGGACACCACGTTCTACCATCCGCCGAAGAAGGCGGTCGTGCGCTCGTGGGAGAAGCGCGTACCGGCGCACTTTCGCTTCGCCGCCAAGCTGCCGCGCGCGATCACGCACGACGCACTGCTGCGCGGTGTGGCCGAGGAGCTCGCCGAATTCGTGCGCTCGCTCGAGCCGCTCGGGGAGAAGCTGGGGCCATTGCTCGCCCAGATGCCGGCCGAATTCACACGCGAACCGGACAGCGTCGCGACCCTGCGCTCGTTCCTCGAAAGCGTGCCGGAGGGGGTCAGGCTCGCGGTCGAGTTCCGCCACGCTTCGTGGCACGTGGCGGAAACCTGGGACGTGCTCAGAGTCAGTCGCGCGGCGGTGGCGTGGACCTCGTGGCGCGAGCTGCCGCGCGTGACCGAGGTGACCGCCGATTTTCTCTACCTGCGCTGGCTGGGCGACCGCAGGGAGATCGAGAAGTACGATCGCGTGCAGGTCGACCGCTCGGATGAATTCGAAGCGTGGAAGCCGGATCTCGAGCGCGTGCTGCCCGAGGTGCGCGAGATCTACGGGTACTTCAACAACCACTGGGCCGGCCACTCGCCGGCCAGCGCCAACGAGATGAAGCGGCGCCTCGGACTGATCTCGGTGGAGGCGAAGGAACGCTGGCCGCAGCGCGAGATCTGGTAGTCGCTAGCGGTTTCCCGCCTGGACCCGTCCGCCGCTCAGCGCCCTGACCGCATCCGGCGCCTGACACGACGCGTCACCGTAGTCGACCCGCACCCGGCCGAGGGCGGTCGCGACCCCGAGGGCGGTACGCTTGAGCGCCGGGTTTCGCGAGCCGATTGCGATCAGAGCGTTGTTCATCGCTTCCTTCACCCAGTTCTCCTCGTGTTGCAGCCGGCGCTGGATGCCGGCGAGGTAGGGAATGAACCATGCGTTGGCGAGGGCCGTCTCGCTCTTCGCGAGCGATTCGAGCAGGGACCAGCCGGCACGGCGCACATGATCGTCGGGGCTGCGGGTCCACGTCTCGAGCCTGGCCTGCGCGAAGGGCGTCTTCACGACCAGCTCCGAGACGAACTGGTCGGTGAGCAACCAGTAGGTGCAGTCGGTCACCCAGCGATCGATCAGCTCCTCGCTCATGAGGGAGGGATCGGCCACGAAGGTGGCCAGCAACCGGGCATCGAAGATGCCGCTGTCCCACAGCGCGATCGCGAGCGCGTGATTCCTTCCCAGCTTCTTCGCGTACGCGTGAATCGGGGTGAGCCCGACGCCGTAGAAGCGCGAGGTGTCCATGCCGAGCTTCTTCCAGACCGCGATCGCGCGCGAATCGCCGAGCGCCTTGAGCTCTTCGAGAACCGCTTCAACCTTCATGTCAGCACTCCCTGGCCAGGGAAAGGCAGGCCCCCGGGCGGCACACCGGGAACTAGTTGCCTCCGCCCTTCGATTCGCGGCCGGTGACGGTCTGAATGGCACGCACGGCGGCGTCGCGCGCGGCGTCGATCTGCGCCTCGGGACCGGACAGATAGAGCCGTCCGTAGGCGCCGAAAAGTGAAGCATCGATGAGCTTGACCCGCGCGGCCTTGAGTGCCTCGTTGGCGGCAAACGCGACGTAGCCGGCGGGCTCGGTCTCGAAGATGAAGAGAGACTCGCCGGCCAGGAGCATATCGCCGTAGCGGCTCTTGTTGATGACCTGCGCGTGATAGGACTCGACTCCCCGGATGATCTGGTCCGAAACCACGCGCGGCTTGACCCGGTCGGATTCTCCGATGCCGAGATGAGCGAGCACCGACTGCCCCGCGATCTGCACCTGGCCCTTGTCGCCGTGGTGAAATTCGAGCAGACCGAACGCGCGCTCGACTACCATGATCGCGGGCGTCACCTGGGTGGCCTTGAGCGCCACGTCGGTGATCCGGTTGATGATCAGGCCGGGCGCGGTCTCGATGAACATCGAGGCGTCGCCGGGCACGGGCAGGAAGCCGCGTGCGGTCGTGCCGATGAACGCGGCGAGCTGGGACTGCAGACTGTCGAGAAAAACGTAGGTGCGCAGGGTCACGTCTGCCATAGGCGGCCGACCTTAGCGGCGGCGGTCGCAGGCGTCAATGGCGGCGGCCCCGGATGGGTGCCGAGTCCGGCCTTGACGCTCCGGGGGCGCCGGAGCATATTCGCCCTCTGAAGGGCGAATCCCTGAATTCGCCCCCTGGAGGGTGAACGCGTGGAACCGCGAATCTGGCAGGTGCTGGTCGCCGATCTCCGATCCTCTCGCCGGATCCCGGACCGGCAGCGCCCGAGAATCGACAAGGCACTGCAGCGCGCCGCGGCGCGAGTGGTCCACCGTTACGGAGACCACTTCCGTCTCAAGCCGCAGGTGCTGAAAGGCGACGAGCTGCAGGCGGTGCTGCGCGCGGATGCGCCGGCGCTCCATGTGGTGACCTATCTCCGGGCCCAGCTCGCGATCGCCGCCGGGATCCGGGTCGAGCTGCGCGCCGGGCTCGGGCGCGGCGAGATCCGGCGCCTGAGTACGAGCGGCCCGTTCGCCTCGGAGGGAGTCGCGTTTCACCGAGCGCGCACCGCGCTCGAGCAGGCGAAGCAGTCGGGAGGCGATCGGCTCACCGCGTGGGTGTCGGGCGATCCGTTCTTCGACGAGCTCGCCGCGACGGTTCTCGCTCTGACCGACGCGTTTGCTTCGCGCTGGACGGTGCCGCAGTGGGAGGCAATCGCCGGGCGGATCGAAGAGAAGGCGCTGCAGGCGATCGCCCGCGACGCCGGCGTTGGCTTCCAGTCGGTCTCCAAGCGTCTGCGCGCGGCCTCGTGGAACGAAGTGGGCCAGGGCTATGCGCTGCTCGAGAAGATCGCGACGGTGGTCGGCAGCGGGCCCCGGGCCGGAGCCGCCCGCGCGACCACTTCGCCGTCCAGAGGCTGAATCCGGGATTTCGCCCTCAGGAGGGTGAAGCGATGAACCTGCCCGCGCCGCTGCTGCTCAAGCTGCTGACCGCCCACCTGGTCGGGGACTACCTGTTCCAGACCGATTGGGTCGCGGCACGCAAGCGCCGCTGGCCGGTGCTCGCGCTTCACGGGCTCGGGCACGCCGCACTCCTCGCCGGCGTGGTCCTCACCGAGCCCCGCGGTCCACGACTGATGCTGGCGCTGGCTCTCCTGCTGCTCGCGCACCTCGCGATCGACGCATGGACCAGCCGCAGCCGGAGCGAGGGCACGCTCACGCTTCTGCTCGATCAGAGCCTGCATGCGGCGACGATCCTCGCGGCGGTCGCCCTTGCACGTCCGTCGGAACTGGCCGGACTCGGCGACACGATCGGAGTCTGGCTCCAGGACGGCAGGACGTTCGCGGTGATCGCCGGCTTCGTCGCCGCGGTGTGGATGGGAGCGGTCGTGGTCGGACGCTGGGTGAAGCCGTTCGCGGATCGCATCACCGACGGGACCGTCGAGGGCAGGAGCGGGCTCAAGAACGCGGGGCGCGCGATCGGCATCCTCGAGCGTGGCCTGATCTTCATCGCGATCCTCGTCGGTCTCGAGGCCCTGGTCGGATTCGTGGTCGCGGCGAAGGCGCTGCTCCGCCTGCCCGAAGCGCGTGAGCGCGCGAGCCGCGAGCTGTCCGAGTACTACCTGGTCGGCACGCTGGCCAGCGTGTTCTGGGCGGTGATGGTGAGCCTTCTCACGCGCTGGGCGGTGCGCGGCTCGCCATGACCGGTCCGGCGCAGGCGGGGGGGCCGACGCCCACGACGCGGCGGGCGCGGCCGGCGCCGACGCTCCCCGCGCTGCTGCTGCTCGGCGCGTTCACGCTGGTGGTGCGCCTCATGTGTCTGCCCGCGGTGCGCGAGGACAATCTCACTCCCGATGGCGCGCGCTTCCTCAACATCGCGCGCTGCATCACGCGCGGCGAAGGGTTCTCGACGCCCGAGGCGTGGCCGGCGTGGATGAATCCCGAGCGTCTGCCGGCCCCCGAAACCTTCAAGGAGCCGGGCTACCCGTTCGCGATCGCGGCGCTCACGCCGCTGGTGCAGGGCCCGTTCCGCGCCGGGCAATGGATTTCGCTGCTCGCCGGGCTGCTGCTGCCGTTCGCCGTGTACGCGCTCGGGCGAAGGCTCGACCCCGATCCGTGGGTGGGAATCGTCGCGGGCGCATTGAGCGCCGCGAGCCCGGTGCTGATCGCGCAATCAGTGTACGTCATGGCCGAGTCGGCGTTCGCGCTTGCTCTGACGGTGGCGTTCCTCGCCGCCGCTCCGGCGACCGATTTCGGCGGGAGGAAGGTGTCTCCCGAGGCGCCACCGGCGCTCGATCTGATCGCTGGCATGCTGTTCGGGCTCGCGTTCCTGGTACGCGCCCAGGCGCTGGTCGCATTTCCCGCGCTTGCGCTGCTGCTGATCGCCGGGCGCACGTGGCGCGTGCGCCTGGGTCGGGTGGCGCTGGCGGCTGCCGGCGCACTGATCGCCATCACCCCTCTGATCGTGCGCAACCTGCGCCTGTTCGGCGAGCCGCTGCACAGCGATGTCACGGCGTTCGGACTGTGGCCGTACGTCGATCAGTTCGCGTTCACCCATTTCCTCGAGCGGCCGCCCTCGGCGGCAGGCTATGCGCTCTCCCACCTGCCCCAGGTGATGGCTCATGCGCGGAGCACGCTCGCGAGCTTCCTGCGCTTCACGCTGCCACACGACCTCCTCGGGCACGGCGTGCTGATCTTCCCGCTCGTGATCGGCGCGTGGATCGCGACGCAGCGCGCCCGGGTGTGGAGCTTTGCGCTCCTCTACCTTTCGTGCACCGCGATATTCATCCTGAGTCTCAACTGGGTGGCGCGCTATTTCGCGAGCGCGGCTCCATTGCTGTGCCTGCTCGCGGCGCTCGGGGCGGTCTGGATCGCGCGACGTGTGGAGCCGGTGCCGCGGCCGAGAGGATTCAGCCTCGCGCGCATGATGGCGCTCGTGCTCGTGCTGCTGATGGTGGCGATCGCCGTACGGACGGTGCGCAGCGTCGCCCCACCGACCATGCCCGATCTGGCCGCCGCCCGGGCCGAAGCGCCATTTCTGCGCGCACATCTTGCGCCGGGCGAGGCGGTGATGGCCGAGACCACTTCATACTGGGCGTGGTTCACCGATCGTCCCGCGGTCCATCCGGTGGTAGCCGACATCCCGACATTCGAATCCGTGATGCGCAGGCTGCGCGTGCACTACGCCGCGCTGCCGACCAGCCGTCTCGCGGAGTTCGCGGCCCGCTATCCGGGCGGCAAGCTGCCGGACGCGCTGGTTCGCGACCACGAGAACGCGGTCTGCGACATCACCGTGTTCGAAGTGCGCGTACCGCGCTAGGTACCAGGGGTCAACGCAGGACCGGGAAACGTGCGCTGCGTACCGCGTGGGCGGTGCGCAGCACCGCGAAGTAGACACCGGCGGGAACGTCGCGGCCCGCCTCATCGCGTCCGTCCCACTCGAGCCGCGTGATTCCCGCCGGCAGATCGCGGTCCGCGAGCGCGCGGACGCGCCGGCCGCCGGGATCGATCATCTCGATCCGCGCATGCGTGGCTGTCGGAGCGCTCACCTCGAGCCGCCAGCGCCGGGCTCCGGGAGAACCGGGCACGAAGCGCAGCTGCAGGGCGCCCGAGACGTCGTGCGGCGTCGGCCCAACCGCGACGAGGTTGGGCTCGGCGAACCGGAAATGGGGAGGATCGGTCCAGACGATCTCCCGGATCTGGATGGTGCCGAGATCGCCTTCCGGGGCGCAGAAGTAGTCGTGCCCCGCGAACCGAAAGATCTCTGGCCCGAACCACTGGTCGGTGTTCTCGGTGGTGATCTCGCCGCTGAGATTTATCTGGCCGCTCCATGCGGTCGAGTCCGCAGTCGGATCGAGACTGGTTTCGAACTTGATCGCATGCCCCGAATTGGTCGTGTAGAACAGGTACCAGAGGCCGTTGTGATCGATCATCGCGGGCGATTCGATCTTGGGATTGTAGTAACCCGTGTTCCACATCGGCTTGAGATCCGTCCAGACCCTGAAATCGCCGTCGGAGCGCGCGAGCTCGAGCACCATCTGATCCGGGTTCGCGGCCGGGCGCGTGGCGTTGTACATGAGCCAGCTGCCAGGGCTGGTGGGGTCGGGCATCAGGAACGGATCGCGGAAGTCGCCACCCATGGCGCTCGAAGAATCGCACAGCACCCACGGGACCTGATTGCAGCCGAAGATCGGATCCGCTTCGCGCGTCCACTCCATGAGATCCGGCGAAGTCGCGAGCCCGACGCGCTGGTACAGGGCGTAGGCCGGAGGTCCGCGGGTGACGCCGGTGTAGAACAGCGCCCAGTCATTGGCGCGCCGGATCACCTGCGGCGACCACACGTGGAAGTTGTCCCAGGACGACGGCCGGATCGGAAGGACCGGGTCGAGCTCGGTCCAGTTCTGAAGATCGTTCGAGACCGCATGCCCGAGGTCGCGCTCGGTGGAGTCGTCGAGCACGAAATATCGATGCTTGATATAGAACATGTGGAACAGCTCGCCGTCGTGGACGATCGTGCATTCCTTGGGGCGAAACGGGAACTGCGGGAGGAAGAAAGCGGCGTGCGCACGGAGCGGGGCGCCGAACAGAAGGGCGACGACAAGCGGGAGCGCCGCGGTCGCGCCATGGCAGACGCGGCACGCTCGGGGATGGGACGAGGAAGCGGCGGCCGGCGTCATCAGTCGAGAGCCTCCAGTCGATACGAATGACCCTCACTGGGGCAATGAGCATGATCGATGCCCGCTCGAGCGTCAACGTCCGAGTCGCAGCGCCTTCATGCAACTCCTGTGACCCGCTCTAGCGGACGAAGATGCGAAGCGGGGTAGGGTGCGGGATGCGCGAACTCACCTCCGCGGTGATCTCCCGCGTCGAAGACTCGAGCCGTCGCACCATCGCCGAGTCGGGCCAGCCGCCGTAGAGCGACTGCCCGGCATCCACGATGAAGACGTGGATCGAAGAGTCGGCCTCGAAGGCCGCGCCACGTTCCGGAGTCCACGCGAGTCCCGGAGTGCTCCAGTAGAGCCCGGTGCGGAACAGGTAGAAGCCGAGCACCGGCACCTCGGGACCGACGAAGCACACCCGGTTGGGCGGTGCGGCCGCCAGATACGGCGCGAGAGCACTGGTCATCGACCGATAGCCGATCTGGTGATATCGAAGCGGCAGTCGCTGCGCGTCGCGAACGATCGCGGCGCAGATCACGAGAGCGGCGAGTGTGGCCGCGGTGGCTCCGCTCCAGCGCGGCCTCCATGCGAGCACGAGCTGCGTCCCCGCGAACAGAAGCCATACGCCGAGCCAGAGCACGAACGGGAGCGATGGTCCGCCTAGTCGCTGGATGATCCACGGAAACGTGAGGCCAGCGCCGAGTACGAATCCCCTCGGTCCGAGTCGACGGCCTTCGGCAAGATCCGAGAAGCCGAGTGCCGCGACCGACACCCACGCGGGCAGCACCACGTAGGCGTATCCACCCGTCTTCACCCGAAAGCACGACAGGATCAGGATCCCGAGGGCCCAGATCAGGAGCGCCCGCGGCACCGGCTCATTCCGCCGTCGCCACGCCGCGGAAATTCCCTGCGCGACGAACGGGATCAGGAGCAGCAGCGCATGGCTGAGCACGCCCCAGTAGTAGATGGGAGGCTTGATCCAGTACGAGGCATAGCCCGCGCCCCCCATGCGCGCCGCGAACGCGCCTTGGAAGTAGATCGAGAGCCAGTGCGCGAGATCGGAGGGGGAGAAGAGCGCGACCGCGAGAAGGTGAAGCGGGGCGATGACGAGCGCGCCGAGGGCCAGCGCGAGCAGCCTTCGCAGGCGGTCTTCGCGGGCGGAAGCGACGAGGCTGGCCACCGGAATCGCGACCAGCACGACGAGCCAGAGCTTGCACAGAAAAGCCAGCCCGAGCAGGAGTCCCGCGAAGAACGCATGCCGGCGGCTCGGGCGCTCGCTTGAGACCAGCATCATCGCGCAGGCGCCGAGCGCGGTGAGCGGCAGCTCGGCTCCAACCACCCGTGACCCGTCGGTGAACCACGGCAGCGTCATCAAAAGCGCGGCAGCGAGTACTCCGGCTGTAGCGCCCGCGGCCCGCTTCACGAGTATTGCGCAGCACGCCGCAATGATTGCCGCCGCCACGATGGAAATCCAGCGCAGCGCGATCTCGCTCGCACCCAGGATGCGGATCGAGAGCGCGAGCAGAGCGGGGTAGAGCGGAGGCTTGTCTCCCGGGACTCCCAGCGGCGAGAGCGAGGGCGAGATCAGATAGCGAGAGGAGGCGAGAATGTTCTTCGCCATGATCCCGTAATAGCCCTCGTCTCCGCCCACCAGGTCGTTTACGCCCAGCGGCGACCACCAGAGCCAGGCTGAGAGGCCGGCGAGCGTGACCGCGAGCACCATTGCCGGAAACGCGGAGCCAGGGAGGCGCCTCATCGTCGGATCAGGGGAAGTCGATCGACACGGTCAGGCGCGGCGCTTCGAGAACCGAGGGCATGGCGCTCAGCCCAGCTCGCCGATGCGCTGCCACAGAGATTCCAGCTCGGCGCGGGTACGTTCGTATTCGCCGACCAGTCCCTTCGCCTTCGCGCCGTCGTGGTAGACGTCGGGGTCGGCAAGCTGCGCCTCGAGCAACTTGACCCGCGCTTCGCGCGACTCGATCTCCTTTTCGAGCGTCGCGATCTGCTTCTCGCGCTTCCGATCGCTCAGGTCCTGCTTCGCGCCCGGGCTTCCCGCGCCCTTGGCCGCGCGCGGCTTGCCTGCATCGCCCCGGGTCTGCGGCGTGTTCGCCGCCGCGGCCGCGACCGGCACCCGGATCGGCTCGCCGCCGGGAGCATTGAGCCGTGCGATGCGCGTGCTCTCGTAGTCATCGTAGCCGCCGGGATAGAGCACGACCTTGCCGTCGTTCACCTCGATCACGCGCGAAGCGACGCGCGCCATGAGCGAACGATCGTGGGTGACCACCACGACCGAGCCGGGGTACTGCTCGAGCGCGTCCTCCAGCACCTCCTTGCCGGCGAGGTCCAGGTGATGGGTGGGCTCGTCGAGCAGGATCAGGTTGGTGGGCGACATGAGAAGCCGGGCCAGCGCCACGCGCTGGCGCTCTCCGCCCGAGAGCACGCGACAGATCTTGAACACGTCGTCGCCCTGGAACAGGAAGTTGCCGAGCAGCGAGCGCAGCCGCGGACGCCACTCGGCCGGAGCGACCTCTTCCAGCGCCTGGAGCACGGTGAGCGAGGGCTCGAGCGTCTCGGCGGCATGCTGCGCGAAGTAGGCTAGCTTTGTATGAGGCCAGGTCTCGCGCTCGCCTTCGCGCGGCGCGAGCTGTCCGGCGAGCACGCGCAGCAGCGTGGTCTTGCCCGCGCCGTTGGCGCCGACGATCGCGACCTTGTCGCCACGCTCCAGCTCGACCCGCGCATGTCCGAAGATGTCGCGCGACCTGTCGTAGCCGAACGCCACGTCCTTGAGCCGCACCAGTGTGCGCCCGGCGTGAGGCGGGTTGGGGAAGTGGAAGCGAATGCGCTGCGCCTTGCGCGGGATCACCATCCGCTGATCCTTCAGACGGGCGATCTGCTTTCGCTTGCTCTGCGCCTGGGCCGCCTTGGTGTTCTTCGCGCCGAATCGCTCGACGAAGCGGGAAAGCTGCGCGATCTTGGCGTCGAGCTGCACGTTCTGCGATTCCATCTGCTCGCGACGCAGCTCCTTCTCCTCGAGATAGCGCGTGAACTTCATCGGATAGTCCGCGAGCTCGCCGCGGTCGAGCTCGCGGATCTCGGTGGCGACCCGGTCGAGGAACACGCGATCGTGTGAGACCACCACCAGCCCGCCGTGAAAGTCCTCGAGATAGTCCTCGAGCCACTCCATCGCGGGCAGATCCAGATGGTTGGTGGGCTCATCGAGAAACAGCAGGGTGGGATCGGTCAGCAGCAGCGCCGCCAGCGCGGCGCGCATGCGCCAGCCGCCCGAGAACTCGGCCAGCGGCCGGACCTGATCGACGGTCGAGAAACCGAGGCCCGAGAGCACGCGCCGCGCCTCCGGCTCGAGCGTGTGCTCGTCGTTCAGCTCGAGATGATGCTGCAGCTCTCCGACCCGCTCGAGCAGGGATTCGAGATGCGGATCATCCTGGGTGATGCCGCTCAGGCGCTGGTGGAGCGCGTCCAGCTCCTCGCGCATCCCGATCAGGTGCCGATGTGCCTCCATCGCCCGTTCGAGCACGGTGCCGTCGTAGCGCTCGGCCGCCTCCTGCGGCAGGTAGCCGAGACGCGTGCCGCGGGCGAGGACGCGGGCACCCACCTCGGGCGTGTACTCGCCGAGCATGACCCTGAGAAGGGTGGTCTTGCCCGCGCCATTGGGGCCGACCAGCGCGATCCGGTCGCCGGGGGACAGTACCCAGTTGAGGTCCGAGAAAAGGACCCGGTCGCCGATCGAATACTTGAGGTTCTGAAGCTGGATCAAGGGTTCTCCTGTGTCCGTCGCGGGCCCTGCCGCATTCGAGCGCAAGCCCTGGCGCGGACAGCGTTGACACTGCCGAGGGGCGGGCCGGATAATCCCTCCGGCTCCGCGACCACCTCGTGCCTGTTCCTCATTGCCTTCGCAACCGCCGGGAAAGGACCCCACCCTTGCGCCGAAAGCTTCGCAATGGGTGGTCCATTCTGCTGACCCTGGCTGCGCTGCTGATCGCGCTGCCGGGTCCGGCCCTCGCGGCCTGGATGCAGGCCCCTGCGCCCTATCGGCCCAAGGACTTCACGATCATCAAGAAGGATGGTCTCTACCATCTCTTCTACATCCGGCGCAATGTGACCCTGCCCATGGCCCAGACCGAGAGGGACTTCGGGCACGCGGTTTCACCGGACCTGTACAACTGGCAGCAGCTGGCGCCGGTGCTCACGGTTCGCGACTCGGCGTGGGACAACCTGCACGTGTGGGCGCCCTCGGTGATCGAGAGGGACGGAGTCTACTACCTCTTCTATACCGGGGTCAGCGACGTTCCCGGGCTGTACAACTCCTATCAACGCATGGGCGTCGCGACCTCGACCGATCTCATGACCTGGAACCGGGTCGACCCGCCGATCTTCAGCTGCGATCAGGTGCCGTGGGCGTTCTGCGATTCGCTCGAGGCCCTCAACGCGTTCCGCGATCCGTTCGTGATGCCGGATCCCGCTCAGCCCGGGCGCTTCCTCATGTACTACACGGGCAACCTCGCCCACGATTCGACACGGACCGTGGTCGGGGTGGCGGGATCGAACGGCGATCTCACCCAGTGGTCCGACATCAAGCCGCTGCTCGCCACGCACCAGAGCTACTCGGGCAACACGCTCACCGAATCCCCGCATCTGTTCCAGCACGACGGCACCTGGTACATGCTGTTCACGACCGGCGCGACGCAGCCGCTCTCATACGCGACCAGCCCCGATCCCACCGGCGATCCCGCGAGCTGGACCTATCGCGGCCGGCTCGGCACCATGCTCGGAGGGAACACGGGCGCGTGGTTCGCGTCCGAGTACCTGCGTGACGGACTGAACGACCTGCTTGCGTTCGTGAACTCGGATCGCGTCCAGATCAACCGCATCGTCTGGCATCCCGATGGAACGTTTCACCTCGTCCAGCCCGATCTGTTCCACGTGGTGAAAATGAGCTGGGGACAGGACACTGTGCCGAGCGGGCACCCGGTGCAGCTGAAGTTCGTGGCTGCGAATGGCACCGGTCGGGTCGCCTTGCTCGAGGCCGCCGTGCTCGGCTCCAACGGAGTCGAGACTCCGGCGCCGCTCGATTCGCTCGGCCTGCCCGCATCCTTCACGCTGCCGCGGGACACCTGTTCGTTCACGTGGTACGCGCGGCGCTGGCCGAGCACGGGGCTGGAGCCGAGTCGGGTGATCGTGCGCCTGGTCGATCACACCGCACGCACGGTCACGCCGATTGTCGTGCTGCCCGATACGACCACTCCGCCTCCTTTCCGGGTCACGAGTCTCGACTGGCAGTCGTCGCTGGTGATGCGGTACGAGGACGTCCCGATCATCATCAACGCGATCGCAGGCGTGGGGCATGTCGCGCCGATCGAGGCATTCACGCTGGATTCGACCGGGACCGAGACCCTCGCGCCGCTCGATTCGCTCGGGCTGCCCGCCAGCATCGCGCTCACGGCCGACACCACGGTGTTTCACTGGACGGCGCAGATCTATCCGTCGGGGACGCCGCCGCGCGAAATGCGGCTCCGGCTGCGCCTGGCCGGGGACACGCTCGCGACCGGCGTCATCCGGGTGGTGCCCGACACGATCCCGGTCTTCGACACCTTCCGGGTGGAAAGCATGCAGTGGAGCGCGGACCAGGCACTCATCGGAACGCAGGTGACGCTGAAGATCGTCTCGCACCTGAGCGGCGGACAGGTGATCACCCTGATCCCCTATGTGCTCGACTCGCTCGACACTGAAGTCGAGGTTCGTTCCGATTCGGTCTCGCTGCCTTTCGAAATCTCGCTCGTATCCGACACGACCAGTATCGAGTGGACGGCGCGCATCTACCCGTTCGACCACCCGAAAATGCGGATGCGGGTCCGTCTCGACTCGGACACTCTGGGGGCGCAGCTGATCACGGTGCGGCGCGACACGACCGTCGCGCCGCCGCCCGAGACGCTCCAGATCACGCGCTTCGACTGGGCCGCGGACAGTGTCCGGCGCCGCCGGGTTCTGCCGCTCGAGATCGTTGCCCGCGACTGGGGAGGGCGCTTCGCGCGCCTCGCCGCGTTCACCGTGGACATGGAGGGTACGGCGTCGGCGGCGCCGCTCGAGCCGCTCGGGCTTCCCGACTCGGTCGCGCTGGTCGCGGACACGACGCGCTTCGAGTGGACCGCGGCCACCTGGCCGGACACGACTCAGCTCACACGCCTGCGCCTGCAGGTGGTCGGCGATACACTGATGACCCGAGTGCTGAGCGTGCTTCCGGACAGCGTCACCGCGGTCGAGCCGCCGCTGACCGGCCCCGAGGGCGGCGCCGATCCGACCGGACCGACCGAAGAGCGCGTGAAGCTTCGTAGCCAGCGGCACGGAATGTCCTGCTCGATCGGTTTTGTGATCGAGCTCGAGGCGCCGACGCCCGCGCGGCTCGAAGTGTTCGACATCGCGGGACGACGCGTCCGCCTGATCGCGAACCGCACGCTCCCCAGGGGGGCGACCGTGCTGCCATGGGATGGCCGCGACGGCTCGGGGCTCGCCGCGGACGCAGGCGTCTACTTCGTGCGCCTGACGACTCCGCGCGTGACGCGCCTGATGCGCACCGTGGTGCTGCGCTGAGCCGCGACTAGGAAGTCAGTCGCTCCGGGTTCAGCCCTTCCAGATCGGGGACCACGAAGCGGCCGTCCTTGCGCACCAGCTCGCCGTCGAACCGGATCTCTCCGCCGCCGTAGTCCGGCCGCTGAATGAGCACCAGGTCCCAGTGGATCTGCGAGCGGTTGCCGTTGTCGGCGATGGTATAGGCCTGGCCGGGCGTGAAGTGCAGCGATCCTGCGATCTTCTCGTCGAACAGCGTGTCCTTCATCGGCGTCGTGATGTACGGATTGAATCCCAGCGAGAACTCGCCGATGTAGCGCGCGCCCTCGTCGGTGTTCAGCAGATCGTCGAGCCGGCCCTGCGGGCTTCCGACCGCCTTCACGATGCGCCCCCCTTCGAAGGTGAAGGCCAGGTTCTCGAAGGTGGTGCCGAGGTAGAGCGACGGCGTGTTGTAGGCGATGGTTCCCTGGACCGAGTCGCGCACCGGTGCGGTGAAGCACTCGCCGTCGGGCAGGTTGCGGCGGCCCTCGCAGGGAACCACCCCGATTCCCTTGATGCTGAACGAGAGGTCCGTGCCCGGGCCGTGGATCTGCACGCGGTCGGTGCGGGCCATGCGGGCCTCCAGCGGCTTCATCGCGTCGCTCATGCGCGCGTAGTCGAGCGTGCACACCCGGTAGTAGAGATCCTCGAACTGTTCGGTGCTCATGTTCGCCATCTGCGCCATCGAGGGCGTGGGATAGCGCAGCACGACCCAGCGCGTGTGATTGACTCGATAGTCGAGATGGACCGGCTGCGCGACCAGCCGGGTGTAGAGCCCCATGCGATCGACGGGCACGTCGGAGAGCTCGGAGCTGTTTTCGGCGCCGCGCAGACCGACGTAGGCCTGGACCTTCTGCATCTGGAACAGCTCGAGCTCGCTCTGAAGCTGGAACTGGGCTTCGTTGCCGCCGGCGATCAGGCTCCGATTCACCACGTTGCTGCGCAGGAACACGACTGGGATCGCGCCGGCGCGCTGCGCTTCCTCGACCAGATCGAGCACCAGCCCGTCCGCAACGTCGAAAGCTTCGATCAGCACGCGCTCGCCGGGCTCGAGCCGGGTGGAGTGGTGCACGACCACCTTGGCGAGGCGGGCATTACGTGGGTCGCGCATGAGACCTCCGGAGCGTCTGTGCGTCGGATCGAGATCGAAGTGGAGCGTCAGGCAGGGCGGGAAATCTATCACAGCCGGGCATCGGTTTGACGCAGCGCCGCACGGCGCGGCACTCTCGCGATTCACTGCTCCCGCCCGGCCATCCCGCTTTCCCGGAGGCTTCATGTCGCGCGTTCGCGTGGGCCTACTCGGTACTTCCTTCGGCCGTCTCGTGCAGGCGGCCGCCTTTCAGCGCCATCCGGGCTTCGAGCTGGTCGCGATCGCCGGATCGAACGAGGAGAAGACGCGGCGCATCGCCGGCGAGCTCGGCCTGGCGCAGGCGTTCGGAGACTGGCGGCGCCTGCTCGCCGAGGTGAAGCCGGATCTGGTGAGCATCGCGACGCCGGTCGACCTCCACCATCCCATGATGCTCGCGGCGCTCGAGGCGGGAGCGCACGTCCTGTGCGAGAAGCCGACCGCGCTCCACCGCTTCCAGGCCCTGGAGATGCGCGACGCCGCGAGCGCCCGCGGCCGGGTCGCCGCGATCAATCACGAGTTTCGGTTCTTCCCGGCGCGTCGGCTCGCGCTCGAGATCGTGCGAGCGGGCGGCATCGGCGTGCCGCGTCGGGGCGAGATTCTCGGGCGTTATCCGATCTGGGCGACGCCCGGCTCGCGCGGGATGAGCTGGCTCTCGGACCGCGCGCGCGGCGGCGGCATTCTCGGCGCGCTCGGCTCGCACCACACCGACTGCCTGCGCACGTTCTTCGGCGAGCCCCAGAGCGCGCTGGCCTCGGTGCGCGTGGACCAGCCCCGGCGCGGACCGACCCCTTCCGATCCGTCGAGCGCTCTGGCGACCGCCGACGATTCGTGCACGGTGCAGTACGCCTTCGCCGGCGGCGCGACCGCGCTCATCGACCTGAGCGGGTGCACGCCCTACCGGTGGGAGCGTTTCGAGATTCACGGCAGTGAAGCGTCCCTGCGCTGGGATGAGACCGGCTACCATCTGTGGCGGCTCGCGGTGGGGAAGGAGCCCGAGGAGTTGCCGATCCCGGCCGCGCTCGCCCTCGCGCCGCGCGAGGGCGATCCGGCATTGGTCGCGCCGTTCGGCGCCCTGATCGAGCGGCTTCACCGCGCGATCACCGAACGCGTGCCGATGGAGCCCAGCTTCGACGATGCGGTCGCGGTCCAGTGTGCGCTCGATGCGGCGCGCGCCTCGAGCGACGCCGGGACGAGGATCTCGGTGGATCATCCGGTTCCGGCCGCGCGCGAGTGAGTGAAAGCGCCGGCTCGGCGAACCGAGCGGCGAAAGCCTCGAGCGCGGCGTGGCGGGTTGGACCCTGCTTGCGCCGGCCTCTATACTGCTTGCGCAACTAAGGTTTCACAGCACGCCACAGCACCGGCCGAGGAGGGAGTCCGTCATGGCTGACTGGGATGTGATCGCCAAGCAGCGCCTGACCGAAGACTGGACCACGCTGCGTGCCGCGTATCTGCCGCTGAATCAGGCGATGCGCCGCACGGTGGAGTTCCTCGAGAAGGGCGACGGAAGCTTCTCCGACCTGCTGGTGCTCTCCCGCGAGCGCCTCGAAGGATCGCTCAAGAACCTGACCGCGCTGTGCAACCGTCGCTCGCCGTGGGTGCGGCTCGAGGCGATCCGGAACCTGCGCGTGCTCGGCACCGGGCTCAAGGGCGCCGCCAACGACGACCCGCGCGCGCTCCTGCGTTATCTGTTCGCGCTGAGCGAGCTGCTCACCAACGTGTGGAAGGACGCGCCGACCGAGGCGCGCGTCACCGAGCACCTGAAGGTGGTCGGCACGCCGGACTTCTGGTTCGGCTGCGACTGCTGCGCGGTCGGCATCCTCAAGCCGATCGCCCCCGACGACCCGCCCGATCTGGTGCGAGGCAAGGAAGTGCGGCTGGTGTGGGAAGTGGACGCGCTGTTCGCCTGGACGCTCGATGAGTTCGAGGACTACCTGGCGAGCGAACGCTACACGCTGCCGACCACCGCGAAGATCGCGGCCACCGATGACCTCGGCGTGCCGGTCGTGGACGTTCCTTCGGAGAGTCTGCGCCGCGGCGGCGAATGGTTCGAGGGTCAGGGTGGAGGGCTGTTCGGCCCGCTCGATCTCAAGTATCTCGACCTCGGCTGAGTTGGTCGTACCAGTCACAGCAACGCTCGGGCGGGTGAGGGCCGTGCCCCGCCGGACGCATTCACACAAGGAGGGTTACATCATGAAGGGTTTCCTTACGGTCGCCATTCTCGGCGCGCTGACCCTTTTCGCGGTGTATGCGATCGCCGACGAGAAGATGAGCGACATGAAGATGAAAGCCACCTCGTCCAGGTCGTGGACGGGCGAGGTCGTGGACACCGGCTGCTATCTCGCGCAAGAAGCCAGGGGCGCGAAGCACAAGGAGTGCGGAACCAAGTGTGTCGCGAACGGCATGCCGATGGGCCTGCTGACCAATGACGGCAGGCTCTACCTGCTGACGATGGATCACGACAATGCCGATCCCTACAACCAGCTCAAGGAGTGGGTGGGTTCGATGGTCGTGGTCACGGGCACGCAGCTCGAGCGTTCCGGAATGAAAGCGATCGATGTGACCGGAGCCAAGCCGGTCGCGGTGAAAGCGAAGTAGCACGCGGCGGAACGGAGTGAAGAGGCGGGACCGCCTCTCACTCCGTTTCCGTTTCCCGCACGTGCGCAGACTCATCGGGGTCGTCGTCGCGCTGATCGCGCTGTTCATGGCGTGGCGCACCGTGAAGCCGGATCTTCCCGCCGCCGAGCGCGGCCGCCGGCTCGCGGAGCGTCTCGGCTGTTTCGGCTGTCACGGCCCCGAGGGCACCCGCGGCGCGTTCAATCCCGGCCGCCTCGACAAGACCGTTCCCACCTTCGAAGGCGACGTCATGATGTACGCGAAGACGCCCGCCGAGATCCGCGAGTGGATCGAGAACGGTTCGACTGCGCGCAAGCGCGAGAGCCGGACCTGGCGCGAGCAGCGCGAGAGGGGCGTGCTGCGGATGCCCGCCTTCAAGGACCGGCTCGGACGGCGCCAGATCGATGACCTGGTCGCATTCGTTTGGGCGATGGCCGGCGCCGAGATCGCCGACTCGCTGGCCAGGGCCGGACTCGAGCGCAGCGAGAAGCTGGGCTGCGCGGGATGCCACGGTCCGGGCGGAAGGCTGGCGCGCCGCAATCCGGGCTCGCTCAAAGGCTACGTGCCGTCGTGGGACCGGGACGACTTCGCGGACCTGGTGCGCGACAGCTCGGAGTTCCGCCAGTGGGTCGAGCACGGGGTCAGCGACCGCTTCGATCGCAACCCGATCGCGAAGTCGTTCCTTCGCCGAGCGGTGCTCAAGATGCCGGCCTACGAGAAGCACCTCGAGCCCGGCGATGTTCCGGCCCTGTGGGCCTACGTGAAGTGGCTCCGAAAGAGCTAAGCCGGCCTTGGGGTTATGGCGGCCGGCAGATGCGTTCGCTGCCGGTCTAGCGGCGGCGGGTCTTCTTGAGCGCGCGGGCTTTGTCCTTCTTCTTGCGCTGCGAATCCTTGGCGCGCTTACGACGCTGGCGGTGCTTGAAGGAGGTCATGAACGTCCTCTTGTGAAGGGAACCGGGCGCCGGATGGGCGCGGCAGCGGACCTTAGCCAAGATCGCTTCAAACCGCAAGAAGCGCGCGGGCATCTCGAATGCTGCGGACCGTTCCCGCCCGGTCCGAGCCATCGACACTCTCGCCACCGCGGTCCCCTTGCCGCGAGGAGAACGACATGAGTCCGAGCAAGAGCACAGCCGAAGTACTGGTCACGCCCGAATGGGCTGAACAGCATCTGGGCGATCCCGACGTCCGCTTCATCGAAGTCGACGTCGACACGACCGCGTATGCGAAGGGCCATCTGCCCGGCGCGGTCTCGTTCAACTGGACCTCGCAGCTGCAGGACCCGCTTCGCCGCGACATTCTCGACAAGGCACAGTTCGAGGCGCTCGCCTCCGCCGCCGGGCTCGAGCCCGCAACCACGGTGGTCCTGTACGGCGACAACAACAACTGGTTCGCGGCGTACGCATTCTGGCTGTTCAAGCTCTACGGTCACCGCGACGTGCGCATCATCGACGGCGGCCGCAAGAAGTGGGAGCTCGACAATCGCACGCTGACGCGCGACAAGCCGGCTCTCGAGCCGACCCAGTACAAGATCGGCTCGACCGACCCGTCGCTGCGCGCTCTGCGCGAGGAAGTGTTGAGCGGGCTCGAGAAGAAGGACCGCGTGCTGGTGGACGTGCGCTCGCCGCAGGAATTCAGCGGCGAGGTCATCGCGCCGCCCGGCATGACCGAGACCGCGCAGCGCGCCGGGCACATCCCCGGCGCGAAGAGCATCCCGTGGTCGCAGGCGGTGCGTGAGGACGGCACCTTCAAGCCGGCCGACGAACTGCGTGCGCTCTATGCGAAGAACGGCGTGACCGACGAGAAGGACGTGATCGCCTACTGCCGCATCGGCGAGAGGTCGTCACACACGTGGTTCGTGCTGCGCCACCTGCTCGGTTTCCCCAAGGTGCGCAACTACGACGGCTCCTGGACCGAGTGGGGCTCATCGATCGGGCTGCCGATCGAGAATCCGACGGCAAAGGTGCCGGATACGTCCGAGGTCTGCGCCTAGGCTCGCCTGCCAAAGAACAGCGCCCGGCTCGAACGAGCCGGGCGTTTTCGTTGCGGCAGAACTCGAGGTCAGGCGGCGCGGGTGCTGAGCACCTTGAGCGCGAGCGATTCGGCATTCGAGCCGGACGCAACCTCTGCGGCCGCGGCGGTCTGCACGTAGATGCGCTCGTTGTTGCTGCCCGGGTCGGCCGGGAAGATGATGAAACCCTGACGATCGGGGGCGTAGGTCAGCGAGTAGCCGCAGATCAGCTCTCCATCGCGGAACCTTACCGCGAGCTTCTTACCCTGCTGGGTTTCCCCTGGAGCGGTGATGAAACCGCGCAGATCCTGTCGCTTGGAGTTGCCGGCGTAGTCCCTGACGAAGAAGAGTGCCTTGATCTCCTTGCAGCGCACCTCGATCTCCGGACCATTCGGCTGATCGACCGCCTGAATGTGGAACAACGGACGCTGGGGGAAAAAGTCCCGCGTCGTTCCCTTGATGACCTTGCCGCTGATGAAGTGCGCAACGATTTTGTTATTGTCGGACACCGAGTCCTCCCGATGCTTCGCGGCGGCGCTGAGTCGCGGTACGGAGCCACACGCACGGCGCGACGCTTCGCGAGGGTTTTCGGCAGGTGGGAAGGCGGACTTGAGCGCTTCGAGGGCTTGTTTCCGCCCAATCCTGAGGCTAGTCTGCGTCCGCTTGGCCGAGGCGCGGAACCGCCGCGTCCTCATCGAGTGACTGCTGCCCCTGGGAGGGTGAGATGCGGATATTTCCACGGACGCTGCGCTTCTGGACCGCCTTGATCGTGCTCGCGTGGTGGTGCGCCCTGCAGACCACACCGGCTGTGGCCGGGCTCGTCCACTCGAGGACGTCGGCCGCCACCACCTCGATCGCCTCCTCGCGCGACGCCGATCTCATCGTCGTGCAGCGTGCGCTCGAGAACCGGGTGGTCGCCCAGAAGCTGCGCGACTACGGAGTCTCGCAGGGGGACGTACAGCTCAAGCTGGCGAGCGCTTCCGATCACGACCTGCATACGCTGGCCACCGCGTCCCGCGGATTGCCGAGTGGCGGCGATGATGCCGTCGGACTTCTGATCGGCGTGCTGCTCATCGTGATTCTCGTGATCGTGATCCTCAAGCTCATGAACAAGGAGATCGTGGTTCGCTGATGCCCGCTTTCATGGCGACGCTGACTCTGATTGCATTGCTGGCTTCGGCGCCGCCCAGGCTGGAGACCGGTGTCACGCTCGCGGTACCGGTCATCAAGCAGGCGCGCGAGCGTTGCGGTCCGACCGCGCTCGAGATGGTCTTTCGTTTCTATGGAGCAGACTCGAGCGCGGCGATCGCATCTTCGGCGTACGACCCGGTGCTGCGGGGTTCCCTCATCACCGATCTCGCCGCCGCCGCGCGGCGCGCCGGATTCCAGGCGACGGTGGACGCTCTCGACGACACGGCGCTGGTGGCGCTGCTGCGCGAGGGCGTCCCGCCGATCGTGCTCTACCAGAACGGCACGGGCCCGGTCACACTTCCTCACTTCGCCGTGGTGGCGGGCTGGGATCCCAAGTCCCGCGCCTTCCTGCTCAACGACGGCACCACGCGCCAGCGCACCATGAGCAGGAAGAAGCTGGTCGCACGCTGGACCACCGCCGGACGTCAGGCGCTGATCGTGAGGCGGGCGCCGTGAGCGTCGCGCGCCGGCGTGCAGGTCGTGGACTCGTGCTCGTGTTGGTCGCGTCGGTTCTTGCCGCGGGCGGCTGCTCGCATCTCGTGATGCTCCACGATCCGCTGAGCGCTTCCGAGCACAACGACCTGGGCGTCGCCTACGAACGCTCGGGCGAGGCGAAGCTCGCGGCGAACGAGTATCGGAAGGCGCTGAGCGTCAATCCGCACCTGGTCCGGCCGCGCGTCAATCTCGGCAATCTGTCCGCCGGCGCAGGCAAGTGGGAGGAGGCGGCGCGCCAGTACCGGCGCGCGCTGCGCGATTCGAGTGACGCCGACGCCATGAACAATCTCGCGGTCGCGTTGCTCCGGCTCAGGCATCCCGGGGAAGCGCGCACCTGGGCGGAGAAGGCGGTCGCCCTGGGCGGGCCCAGCGATTCGGTGTACCGGGCGACGCTCGACGAGGTGCGGGCGGCCGGCAAGTAGGGGCCGGCGCCTCACCGCCCCGCCCGGACGTGCGCGGGCCGCGCTCGCCGGGTTCCGTCTTGAAGCGACCCGCGGGATATGCCACCGTTCGCCGCTCGTTTTCCCCCGCGCCGATCCCGGCGCAATGCTCGAAAGGAGTGCCAGTCATGCTGAAACTCGATTCGAATCGCTGGCTTGCCGCGGTCGCTCTGGTGGCGATCGTCGGTTGCCAGCAGGCGAACAAGAGCGGCTCAACGACCACCACGACCACAACGACCACCACCACCGACACCAACGCTACAGCCGCGGAGGTCACCTTGGCTGACGGACTCAAGATCATCGACCTCAAGGTCGGCGACGGCGCAGAGGCGACCGAAGGCTCAACCGTGTCGGTGCATTACACGGGCTGGCTCACTGACGGCTCCAAGTTCGACAGCTCGGTCGACCGCGGTCAGCCGTTCTCGTTCCGCCTCGGCGCCCAGCAGGTGATCCGCGGATGGGATGAAGGCGTCAAGGGCATGAAGGTCGGCGGCAAGCGCAAGCTGACCATTCCGTCGGCGCTTGCTTACGGAGATGCGGGCCGCCCGCCGGTGATCCCTGAGAAGGCCACGCTGGTGTTCGACGTCGAGCTGCTCAGCGTCAACTAGGGAGCTCAGTGCGCGGGGCGGGCCGCGGCACGCCCGCCCCGCGTTTCGTTCATGAAGAGGTCTCGCGTCCCGCCGCTTCGAGGGACGCGAACGGGAGGGTTGCGGAATGTCGCGGTCGCGGGTCGCGGGGCTTGTGCTCGGTACGGTGCTACTCGCTTCGGTGGCGTCGGGGAAGGACGCACCGCGCCCTGCCTCAGGACCGCTCGAGCCCAAGCTCTTCAAGGAGCTGTCGTGGCGCTCGGTGGGCCCGGCCAACATGGGCGGACGCATCGCCGCGATCGCGACGGTCGAGAACAAGCCGACCACCATCTACCTCGGGTTCGGCACCGGCGGCGTGTTCAAGAGCGTGAACAACGGCACGACCTGGAGCGGCGTGTTCGACAAGCAGCCGGTGGCCTCGATCGGCGCGATCGGGATCTGGCAGAAGAATCCCGACGTGGTGTGGGTCGGGACCGGGGAAGCCAACAGCCGCAATTCGTCATCGTGGGGCAATGGGGTGTACCGCTCGGCCGACGGCGGCGGCACGTGGAAGCACGTCGGGCTCGAAGCCACTTCGACCATCTCGCGGCTGCTGACCCATCCGTCCGACAGCAACACCGTTTACGTCGCGGCGCTCGGCCGGCTGTGGGGCGAAAACCCGGAACGCGGCGTGTTCAAGACCACCGACGGCGGCAAGAGCTGGTCGCAGGTTCTGAAGGCCGACGCCAAGACCGGCGCGGTGGACCTGGTGATGGACCCGTCGGACCCCAATACGCTCTACGCGGCGCTCTATGCGCGCCGCCGCACGCCGTGGTCGTACACCGCCGGCGGCACGTCCGGCGGCCTCTTCCGCACGCGCGATGGCGGGAAGTCGTGGACCCGGCTCACGAACGGCCTGCCCGCCGAGACCGGACGGATCGGGCTCGACATCTGGCGCAAGAATCCGAAGGTGGTGTTCGCGGTCGTCGAATCCGACGCCGGCGGGCATCTCGACGAGTTCGAGAACAAGAGCCGCTCGGGTGGAGTGTTCCGCACCGACGACGGCGGCGACCACTGGACTCGCCTCAGCCCCTACACGCCGCGCGCGTTCTACTTCAGCCAGATTCGCGTGCAGCCCGATGACGACCAGCGCGTGTACCTGCTCGGCACCGACCTGTGGATCTCGGAAAACGGCGGCAAGGCGTTCCGCGCGGCGGGGGCGAAGGACCTGCACCCGGACTGCCACGCGATGTGGATCGATCCCAGCCATCCCGAGCACGTGATGATGGGCACCGACGGCGGCTTCTACATGTCGTGGGATCGGGCCGCGACCTGGGACTACGTGAACAACATGGCGGTGGGCGAGTTCTACAACATCGCCCTCGACAATCGCGATCCGTACCGCATCTATGGCGGACTTCAGGACAATCAGACCTGGGCCGGTCCGAGCCGCACCTGGAGCGAGCCCGAGCCGTTCCTCGGCGAGCCGCAGCACAACGGCATCTTGAACGACAACTGGATCTGCCTCGGCGGCGGTGACGGATTCCACGTCGCGGTCGATCCGATCGACCCCGACATCGTGTACTACGAATCGCAGCAGGGCTATCTCGTGCGCCTGAACCTCGCGACCCACAAGGAACGCAACCTGCGCCCCTCGAACAAGGAGGGCGAGGCGCGCTTCCGCTTCAACTGGAACACGCCGTTCCTGATCTCGCCGCACGATCCGACCGTGCTATGGATGGGCGGCAATCGCGTGTTCCGGCAGCTCGACCGCGGCGACCGCTGGGAACTCGCCAGCCCCGACCTGAGCACCGCCGACCCGAAGAAGATGGTGACCGGCGGCTCGGGCGCGGAATCGCACTGCACCATAGTCTCGCTCGCCGAATCGCCGAGGCAGGCGGGGGTGGTGTGGGCCGGCACCGATGACGGCAAGCTGTGGGTGACGCCCGATGGCGGCAGGAACTGGAACGACCTGACCGCGAACCTGCGCGGCGTGCCGGCCGGCCTCTACGTGAGCCGCATCGAGGCTTCGCATCACGACGCGAGAACCGCGTACGTTTCGATCGACGGCCATCGCTCGGACGTCTTCGCCCCGTTCGTGCTGGTCACGCACGATCTGGGGAAGAGCTGGACCTCGATCGCGTCCAATCTGCCGAAGAAGGAACCGGTGATCGTGGTGCGCGAGGATCTCGAGAATCCGAAGCTGCTGTTCGCCGGCACCGAGTTCGGCCTCTACGCCTCGCTCGATGGCGGCGGCCAGTGGATGAAGCTGACCGAGGGGCTGCCCACGGTCGCGGTCGACGACATCGCGATCCACCCGCGCGAGCGCGATCTGGTGGCGGGCACGCACGGGCGCAGCGTCTATGTAATGGACGACATCACCCCGCTCGAGCGCTGGACCGCGACCACCGCCGGCGATTCGATCGCATTCTTCGCGCCGCGCGCCGCGACCGCGTTCTACATGCACATGCTCGGCGGTATCTACGGGCAGCGCATGTTCAGTGCAAAGAACCCGGCATTTGGGGCGTACTTCAACTACTGGTGCGGGAAAGATCTCGATGACGGCATCTCGATCACGGTCGCCGACAGCGCGGGGAAGACCGTGCGCAAGCTGAAGGGCCCGGCAACCAGGGGTCTGCACCGCGTGACGTGGGATCTGATCGCCGGCGAACCCAACGAGCGCATCGATCGTCCCGAATGGAACGGGCAGCCGCAGTACGTGCCGGCTGGGACCTACACCGTCAAACTGAGCGCGGGAGTGGCCGAGATCAAGCACACGCTCGAGGTGCGCGTGCCCGAAGGGGTGGCGGACACGACACCGTAGAGGGCGTCGGGGATGACAGCGCGATGGCTGCAAACCCTACAAAACTCTTCTTGACCCCCTACGCCGGGCGCGCGAATAATTCCGCCCGTCGGAACCCCGCCTAAGCGGACTCCAGAGAGCCGTTTCCGCCGCGGATCAGTTTCCTCCGCGGCGGTTCGCCTTTTGGATCGTTGAGGATCGAAGTTCCGGCCGCGTTCCTCGCGGTCAGGGCCCCTCGGCCCGGCCCGGTTCTCTCTGAAGGGATCCTCGGATCCCTGAATCAAGGAGTTGGCAGTGGCTCTCGGTACGGTGAAGTGGTTCAACGAAGCAAAGGGTTTCGGATTCATCTCGCAGGAAGGCGGCGAGGATGTGTTCGTGCACTTCTCGGCCATCCAGGGAGAGGGTTTCAAGTCCCTGGCCGAAGGCGAGAAGGTGGAGTTCGACATCACGCGGGGCCCGAAGGGCCTGCAGGCGGCGAACGTCCGCAAGACGGCCTAGGCTCTGAGAAACATGGCGGGCGGCGGGTTCCTCACGGGACCGGCCGCCCGTTTGTTCTTCCGGCGTCGAAGGGTACCTGTGCTACTGCCGATCACGTGAAATGTTCGCGGAGCAGACTCTCCACAAATCCAAGGCAACTCTCGACGGCCGGCCTCGTGATGTCGTTCCAGTCTGCGTGAAGGGCGTCGTTGCGGAATTTGAGGAAGCTGTTGGCTATGGTGAACGTCGCACCTTGAAGAATCCCGGAGGACTTGAGTGCTATGAGGACGTGTTGGAGCTTTTCACGCGTGTGAATGCCAGCGCGTGTGGCCGCCAGTCGACGGACCGTGTCCTCGAATAGAGCGGCAACAAGCACAGCGGCGATGTTCTTTCCGTTCTCGTTGTTCTGGGCGAGCGACTCCTTTGCGAGTACACCGAAGTCAGCCAATGCCTCGCCAGCTCCCCTTCGCTCGACGGACCCCAGTAGCCCTGCGACCACTTCTGCCTTGAGCGACCTCAACGTGCCCAGAATCACCGGCTGCAAGAGGTATTGGAGACTTGAACCGTCGCGGTGTTCGAGCGAATCGAATGCGCGAACCAACACGGTTTCTTGGGGGGTCTGGCCTCCATGTGCGAGCCGCAATAGCTGAAGCGCGCCCTGATACATCTCCCCGATGTCGCCGCCTGCCGAGTGGGCCCCGCTGCGGGCTTCATGGACTTCGAGTTTGAGGAGTCTGTCGATCCGATTCAATATGGCATCAGCATCCATGGTGTTCTCCAATGCAAGACTTCCTCTGAACGGCTCGATCGCGCTCTCGCTGCGCCCGTGTTTGCTCGCATTCAGCGATCCTGATTCACATCCCAGAGGCCGAGAGTCCCACGCGCTGTGTCCAGGCAGGGCAAAATCATCCGAGGGATATCCATCCTCAACTCGTTCGCCTGTCGTTTTCGTTCTGAGTCGACCGGCAGCTCAGCATGTTTCCTCAGGAAGACACTGTCGGACTCTGACAATTTCCGAATCGATCCGAGGATCCAAAGAGTTTTTCCGGACGGAAAGGAATGCATGCCGAGGCTTGTCGTGCCCGGAGCGTCTTTGCCTGGCCACTCGGCAGTTGGTAATGGCGTCGACGTCAAGACAACTGAGACAACGACCATCGATCCGATCGGCCCAGGGTCGATCCAGAGTACGTCGCTCACACGGATTCGAGCAGTCGACATCTTCGTCAGACTATCCGCGGGTACTGCAACTTGAATTGGCGCATACAACCCCGGCGACGCTTCAACTAGGCTCCACGCTCGATGGAACCTTCCACCCAGTTCCCGCCTCCCTGTCGCTAGATGCGGAGGCAATGACTGAAGCGCAATATTCCCACTCCAGGTTGCACTTGCGTCGTCGTGCTCAGCAGCAGAACCAAACGCGGCGTGGCACTTACCCGATTCGTGCAGGCTGAACTTGAAGCTCGAGGCGGAATCCGGCGTGGAAACATAGACATCTTCATGGCGTGAAGTGGCGAAGACGCGCCAAACGATTGATCGTGCGGCTGGCCGTCCGACGCAGAATGACAGATCAAACTGCAGCTTTCTCATTTTTGGCGTCAATCCACGGCCTTTCGGTTCCGCTGCGTTGATCGGCTGGTACGCTGGCTCATCTCCCTGTCGCTCCCCTCACTTCTCCCGCATCTGCACCGGCGAGGCGAGCAGCGAGTCGAGCGAGATGATCTGCCCCGCGCGATTCACCTGGCCGAAGCTCAGCACGCCGGTCGGGCAGGTCTCGACGCACGCCGAGCAGCGCACGCACTCGGGGTCGCGCATCGGGGCGCCCTTGTTCGCGAAACTCATCACGTCGATGCCCTGATGGCACGCGGCCGTGCACTGGCTGCACGAGATGCACTTCTTCTTGTCGGCGATGATCGCGAACCGGCTGAAGCGCGCGTAGACGTGCATGAGGGCGGCGAGCGGGCAGAAGAACCGGCACCACACCCGGCCCGAATACCAGAAGTAGAGACCGTATCCCAGCACGCCGGCGAGGAACACATCGACGCCCCACTTGTAGCGCTCCTGGAACACTGAATAGAAGTTGCGCGCGATCCAGTTGTCGTGCGGTCCCGCCCAGCCGATGATGCGCAGCACTAGGAGCACGAGCGCGATCGCAAGCACGCCCTGTCCGGCGAGGTTGAGGCGATTCCACTTCGGGCCGTGCGGCATCTTGTGGCGGTGGGTGTCGCCGAGGGTCTCGGCCAGCGCTCCGCACGAGCAGATCCATCCGCAGTAGACGCCTTTGCCGAAGAACCAGATCCCGAGTGGAATCAGCACGCAGGTCTGCGCGAACCCGATCCCGATCCACCACCACAGCGGCTGGTCGGTGAAGATGTTGTAGACGTTCAGCGGCCACGCGAGGATCAGCCCGTAGGCGCGCCAGAACTCGCGGCCATGGCCGTAGCTCACCACCGGAAAGAGCGCATCGGCGATCCCGCGCGGCAGCAGCCCGTGATAATTGAGCTGCGGCAGAATGATCTCGGGGATCAGGAACAGCGGGAAGACCTGCACCGCCATCAGCGTCAGGGTCTGCGCGGTGACGTAGGGCGTGCGCCGCCGCCTCATGCGCCGGATGCCGAAGATCACGACCAAGGTCGAGTACGCGAGCGTGTAGTAGAAAGATGGTCCCGCGGCGCTGATCGCAAGCGTGCCGAGCAGCGTGTGCGGATCTCTCGCGGCGGCGGCGACCGTGCCGCCAGCGGCGGCGAGCAGATCGGGAAGGTTGGCCGGGAACCAGTGGTGCCTTTCCCACAGCTTCCACATCGAGCCGCCCGACTTCCAGTTGTAGAGCCAGGCGCAGAACGTGAGGAATGCGACCAGCGCGGTCCAGCGCGCGGGCGTCATCTCGCCGGCGATCGGAAGCTTCGATCGGCGGAAGAACTCGAGCGGAGCTTCGCGCCCGATCATCACGAACACGACATCGTTGGGAATGAGCTCGAATGCCTTTCCCGGAAGTCCGACTACGACCTCGCTCGGTGCAATCGAAAGCACCCTGGACTCCATGCGAACTGTCAGTTGTCCCGGCCGATGGTGACGGGGCCGCGCAGGGTCGGTCGTGCTGGTCACCAGCTCCGAGCTGGGATGCTCGATCACGACGTCGGCCATCGGGTTCGCCATGAGCGCGAGCAGCATCTCGATATTCTCAGGTCTAGGCCGCGCAAACTCGGGTCCGCGATGGACGATCGTGACCTCGGCGCCCGCCTGAGTGAGGGCGATCGCAGTCTCGAGCGCCGTATCGCCGCCGCCCACGACCAGCGCGCACTTGCCCGCGAAGTCTTTCGGGTCGTGGAGGCGGTTGTAGACCTTGTCGAGATCCTCGCCCGGAACCTCGAGCCTGCGAAAGTGGCCGCTGCGCCCGATCGCGACCAGCACGCGCCGCGCGATCAATGGCGCTCCGTCCGCGAGGTGCACGCGGAACAGGCCCTCGCCGCGCTCCACCCGTTCCGCGCGCCCGGGGCGGACTTCGATGCCGGCGGCGCGCACCTGCACGCGCAGCTCCTCGACCAGCGTTTCCTTGACCTCGGCCCTCACCTGAAGATCGCCGGCCGGGACCATTGCCCGCGGGTAGGTGTAGATGGGTTTGCCCTTGGGGAAATTGACGAGCGTGAAGAACGGCTCGGCGGCTTCGACGACGGCGAACGAAAGGCCATGCCGTCGCGCCTCGACCGCTGCGGCCATGCCGGAGACTCCGGCGCCCACGATCGCCAGGTCGAGCGTTCCGGCCGGCGCATCTCCGGCGCGCAGCGCCTTGTCCGCGGCCACCGCGAGCGCGACTCGGGCGCCTGAGTCGAGCGAGAACTTGAGTAGCGGGATGCCGGTGAGATCGCCCGAGATGTAGACGCCGGGCATGCGCGTCGAGCCGCCTCGCCTCACCTCGGGCAGTTTCTCGACGGTTCCGGCGGGCCACCGGGTGTGCAGCCAGCGCGCGTAGCGGCTCAGCAATCCGGGCATCGATGCCTCAGGGGAGAACGCACGTCGGACGCGTCAATCTGTCATGCGGCGCACCCAAGTGGCAACGTCCGAAACATGCGCCGGCGCTCATGCTATCTTTCGCGCGCCGCGCGCCCGCTCGAGGGAGTGCCGGCAAGGGGGGCCGGTGGGAGAGAGCCGCGGACGAAGGTGGATGGGGTGGTGCGCGATCGCGCTCGCGATAGCGCTCGGCGGATGCGGCCGTGGCCCGGCCGGCGTCGGCGGCAGCGGCACGATCGAGATGGATCAGGTGGATGTCTCTTCCCTGGTCGGCGGGCGCATCTCGAGCATGCGCGTCAGCGAAGGCGACACGGTGCAGGTGGATGACACGCTCGCGACTCTGGACCGGGGCGAGGTGGTGGCTTCGCTCAGGGCGCAGGCGGCCGAGGCCGCCCGCATGCAATCGCTCTGGCGCGATCAGGAGAGTGGAACCCGCCTGAGCGAGCTTCGCGCCGCCGAGGCCGAGCTCGACGCCGCGAAATCCGCGCTCGAGTTTGCCGAGGCCGAGTTCAAGCGCACCGAAGTTCTGGCGCGCGACCACGTGGTCGCGGCCGCCGAGCTGGACCGGGCGCGCGCCACGCGCGATTCTGCGCGAGCCCGCCGCGACGCGGCTGCCGAGAAGGTGTCGATGCTGAGCACCGGATCGAGGCGGTATCAGATCGATGCCGCGCGCGAGGCCGCGCTCGCCGCTCAGGCCCGTTTCGCGGGCGCGAAGAGCAACTCGCGTGAGCTGGTGCTGACCGCGCCGATCTCTGGCGTGGTGCTGCTGCGAAACGCCGAGGCGGGAGAGGTCGTGGGCCCTGGCGTGCCTCTCGTGACGCTGGGGAATCCGGACCGGCTCTGGGTGCGGGTGTACGTCGCGGCGCCCCAGATCGGCAAGGTGCGCCTCGGCGCTCCGACCGAGGTGCGTGCCACCGGGTTTGGCTCGCGCAAGTTCACCGGGCACGTGGTCGAGATCGCGAGCCGCGCCGAGTTCACACCGCGCGCCGCACTCACCGAGGACGAGCGCGCGAACCTCGTGTTCGGCGTCAAGATCGCGCTCGATCCGACCGGCGGCGCGCTCAAGCCCGGGCTCCCCGCCGACGCGCGCATCCTGGTTTCGGCGGATGGCGACCGAGCAAGCCGATGATCCGGCCGGCGGACGAGTCCACGGGAGCCGGGCTCACCGGAGCCGGGCCCACGGCGTCCGCGCCTTCGCTGCCGGCTTCGCGGGTCGTGGTGGTGCGTGATCTGGCCAAGAACTTCGGCGCGGTCAAAGCCGTCGATGGCGTGAGCTTCGACATCCGCCCCGGCGAGATCTTCGGCATCCTCGGTCCCAACGGCTCGGGCAAGACCACGCTGATCCGCATGCTGTGCGGCTTAATCACTCCCGCGGCGGGCGCGCTCGAGGTGGCGGGTGTCGACGTGGTTGCCGATCCCGATCGGGTCAAGACCCGGATCGGCTACATGTCGCAGGCGTTCGGGCTCTACACCGACTTGACCGTGCTCGAGAACCTTCGCTTCTACGCCGGAGTCTACGAGCTGGGCGATGGCTGGCGGGATCGGGCCGAGTGGGCGCTGGCGGCGATGCGCCTGACACCGCTGCGCGACCGGCTGGCCGGCGTGCTCTCGGGCGGCAACCAGCGCCGGCTCGCGCTCGGCTGCGCGCTGCTGCACGGGCCGCCCGTACTGTTTCTCGATGAGCCGACCGCGGGGGTCGATCCCGCGGCGCGCCGCCTGTTCTGGCAGATCATTCGCGAGCGCTCCGCCGAGGGCACGACCATCATCGTGACCACGCACTACATGGACGAAGCTGAGCGCTTCGACCGGCTCGCGTTCCTCTCGAACGGGCACCTGATGGCGGTGGGCACCCCGGCCGAGGTGAAGACCAGCTTCGGGACCGGGATGTCGCTCGAAGACATCTTCGTCGCGCTTCAGGAGAAGGGCGTGTGAAGGCGCACCGGCTGCGCGCCATCTTCTGGAAGGAGTTCATCCAGATGCGGCGCGACCGCGGCACGCTCGGGCTGCTGCTGGTCATCCCGATGGTCCAGGTGCTGCTGTTCGGCTACGCGATCCGCATGGACGTTCGCAACCTGCGCACCGCCGTGCTCGACGGCAGCCGCACCGCCGAGAGCCGCGAGCTGGCGCAGAAGCTGGAGGCCACGAAGAACTTCCGCATCGTGAGCCACGTCGAGAGCTACGAGCAGGCAATCGAGTTGCTCGATCGCGGCTGGGTGCGCGCCGCCTTCGTGATCCCTCCCGAATACGCGCGGAACTTGAAGCGCGGGCGCCCGGTCGCGGTGCAGGTGCTGGTGGACGCGACCGATCCGACCGCGAGCCAGAATGCGATCGCCGCGGCGCAGATGGTCGGCCAGCAGGTCAACCTGGGGCTGATCGCGGGGCGCCTCGGCATCGACGCGACGCGGGGCACCCCGCCGCTCGAGGTGCGCGTGCTCCCGCTCTACAATCCCGCGCTGCGCAGCGCCATGTTCATCGTGCCGGGCATCATCGGCATGATCCTGTCGCTGACGCTCATGATCGTCACCTCGATGGCGATCGTGCGCGAGCGCGAGCGCGGGACTCTGGAGCAGCTGATCGTGACCCCGCTCACGCGCGGCGAGATCATGCTCGGAAAGATCGCCCCCTACGTGCTGGTCGGTTACGTCCAGATGACCGCGGTGCTCCTGATCGGGCGTCTGGTGTTCAATGTCCCGATCCGCGGCAGCCTGTGGCTGATCTACGCCGAGAGCATGCTGTTCATCATCGGCAATCTCGGCCTGGGGCTCTTCATCTCGACACTGGCGCGCACCCAGGCCCAGGCGATGCAGGTCTCGTATTTCTTCGTCATGCCCAACATCCTGCTCTCGGGATTCATGTTCCCGCGCGAAGGCATGCCGATCATTCCCCGTGAGATCGGGCTGGTATTCCCGCTGACCTACTATCTGCAGGTGCTGCGTGGCATCGTGCTCAAGGGCGTCGGGTTGAGGGAGCTGTGGCCCCAGACCCTGGCGCTGGTCGGATTCGCACTGCTCTACTTCACGTTCAGCGTGAGCCGCTTCCGCAAGAGTCTCGAGTAGCCAGTCCGAGTCGAATCGAGCAGGAAATCCTTGGATTTCCGGGCGATCAGAAAACCCGCTGGACTTGCCGACCGGTTTTGATAGGTTTTCCGCCGAATCCCCTCGGGTGTTCCTGAGGGAGGGGATCGCCTCCCGGCGGTTCGCCGTCGGCCGAGGCCGCAAAGGGATGCGCTACGAACCCAAGGAGGGATTCAAGTGAGCGAAGAAAAGAAGGACAACCAGGTCGAACTGTACAAGGCATACTCGGTGAAAGAGATTCTCGAGCGCCGCGAGATGTTTGGCTTCTCGAACAGCTTCGACAGCCTGAGCGGCGGCTCGTCCAAGACCTAGGCCGGGCTCCGGTGCTCCGCCGGAATGGCGGGGCAGTGGCTTCCAATCGGCGGAAGGGATTGAGAACTCCCTTCCGCCGAGCCGTTTCAGGATCTCGCAAGACCCCATGCGCCTCCTCGATCTCACGCTGAACGCGCGTAGTGCGCTGCTGACGACGTACGCCCGGTTCCGCCTGCGTAACGGCTTCGACCATGTTGCGCCGTGGCTGAACCTCGTGCCCATCACACTGACTTCGGCCTATGGCGAGAGCCTGTCCTCGACCGATGCGCTGGCGCTGGCCAGGCGCTGCCTGATCTACCGAATGCTGATCAAGCTCGACCACGACGACCTCGAACGCGGAGGTCGCGTGCACGAGCTGGTCAACACCGGGCCCCTGCTCGAGACCTACGCGCGCGGCCGGGGCGTGGTGGTGTGCTCGATGCACCTCGGGCCCTACTACTACGTGGGGCTCGAGCTCGGCGGGCTCGGCCTCACCACCACCACCGTCGCCGCCGACGGAATCCGCGACGAGAAGGGGATTCGGTGGAGCCGCGCCCTCGCAAAAATGCCGGGTCCGGTCGAGACACTGCCCGCACGCGGGGCGCCGACGCTGATTCGCATGCTGCGCGCGCTCAAGCGCGGGAACGCAGTCGCCGTGTACATGGACGGCCAGACCGGCGTCGGCGGCCCGGCCGCGGGACAGCATCACAGCGTGGTGATCCCCATGCTCGGAATGGAAATGCGCCTGCGCGCGGGACCCGCATTCCTCGCTCAGAAGGCGCAGGCTCCGGTCGTGCTCGCGGTCGCCCATCGCACGCCGGCCGGACGCCGCGTGATCGAGTTCTCCGACGTGTTCGATCCGCCGGCCGGCGATGATCACGAGGCGCGCGCCGAGCTGATGCATCGCATGGCGCCGTGGTTCGAAGAGCGCGTCCGGCGCCACCCCGAGCAGTGGGGCGGCTGGTTCGTCCCCGTGCTCACCTGGGCCGAGACCGGGACCGCACCCGCGGTCTCGCGCGAGTCGTTCGATCGCGAGTTCGAGCGCGTGCGCGCGCTGGTCGCGGACACCGGCGGCCAAGCGCGGCTGACCGCGGACCGTGCGCGGGTCGCGGTCTACGAGCATCTCGGCGAACAGGTGATCGTCGAGGCCACCAAGAAGCGCATCCTCGCCGCCACGCCGCTCGGCTGCGGGGTATTGCGCGCGGCGTTTCGCGGCGTGCGCATGAACCGGCTGCCGCGCCTGTTCCCGGATGGCGCGGACGCGCTGAGTCTCGAGGTCACGCGCATGGTGCTCGCCGGGCTCGCGCGTATCGAAGGTGACGCGCGCGCGTGAGTGGCGCGACCCCGCGGCCAGCGCTGCGCCCGAGTCGCGGGCGACTCGGTAACCAGCGCATGGCCCGCGCTCGCGGTGTTGCTCCTGCTGGTGCTGCTCTACGCGCCCTTCGGCACCAACCCGTTCATCTGTTTCCAATTCTGATCGGACGGTTGCCATTCGGCAGGCGCCCGACCCCAGCGCACGGGCGGCTGCCCGATCGCGGGCCTTTCATTGAGTGGCGCGATGAGTCATCGTGCTCCCATGAATCCGAGCCTCACCGACAGGCTGTGCACGCAGTGCGGCCTGTGCTGCGACGGTTCGCTGTTCGCCGACGTCGAGCTGTCGAGCCAGGCGGAAGCAACCCGCGTCGAGCTCATGGGCTTGAGGATCGACGACGACGCGGACGCCAGGCTGATGTTGCTGCCGTGCGCGGCGCTGAAAGGGACGCGGTGCAGCGTCTACGCGCACCGTCCCGAGTGTTGCCGAACCTTCGAGTGCCGATTGCTGCAGGACACGCGACGCGGCACGGTGAGCGTGGAGCAGGCCGAGGAGCATATCGCCGAAGCACTCGGGCGGATTCGGCGCGTGAAGGACCTGCTCGCGCTGCTCGGCCAGCGCGACGCGCGACTGCCGCTCAAAGAGCGGTGCGCCGAAGCGCTCGCGAGACCGGCTGCTGCGGGTCCCGAGGCGAAGCGGAATCGCGCAGCGCTCGAAGCGGAGATGTCCGAGGTGGAGGCGCTGCTCCAGAAACGATTCCTTCAGCCGGAAAGTGATGTTCGTGTCCCCGCAAGTCGCTGCCCATGAAGCGAGACCCATCGTCACTTCATGAACTGGCCGAGGTTCAGGAAGTTTCCTTCCGCCAGTAGCGCGCGCCGTCGCCGGTGCGATCGAGGTAGCCGAAGTCGCACAGCGCGCGGCGGAGCAAAGCCCAGTCGCCGAACGTGTGCGATCGGTTCAGCATCTCGTTGACCTCGCGCTCGGAATAGAACTGCCCGGGCGTGAAGTGCGCAGCCATAAGCTCCAGCGCCTCAGTCTGATCACGGCGTTTCGTCGGCCATTGGGTGAGGCGTCCCTCGGCATCCAGAAACCGGCCGGCGAGAGAAGCCCGCTTGCGAGCAGGCTGAAGGACGAGCGCCATTTCGCGCTGGCGATGAGCCACGCCGAAGCCAAGCGCCTCGAACGCACGCGCTGCCGGATCGTCCGGCGCAAGGTTGACGAGGCCGGCCGCTGAAGTCGGATCGACGCGAAGGACTGCGCCGAGCACGGCGTCGATCGCGTCGACCGGCGCTCCTGCGGCACTCCCGATGTCGAAGATCTGCAGCTTTCCCGGATCGGCCCGATAGATCGCGCACGCCGTGATCGCGCCGCCCTGCATCACGGCCAGCGCGCGCAGTGGACCCGCAAGCCGCTCGAGCGAGCGCAGATCGCGCTGCCACGGCGACCGGACCGGATGAAGGCCCGCATGCGCCGCGAACGCCTCGCTCACCGGCAGGTCGTCCACGCGAAACGCGGAGGGAAGGGGAGCCGGTGCGGCCGCGCGGATCCACACGTCGAGTGGACGTGTGTCGCGGAACCCCAGCGCTTCATAGATGCGAAACGCCGGCGAGTTCTGGACCAGCACTTCAAGATCGACCTGGGTGACGCCCGCGCCGCGCGCTTCGGCAAGCACAGCCTCCATCACGGCCCGGCCGTGGCCGGCGCCACGCGCCTCGGGCACGACGCCCATGCCGCCGATCCAGCCGCGCGTGCCCCGCACACCCAGCATCGCGATCGCGACCGGCCTGCCGTCCGCGACCACCACGCGAGAGCGCTCCAGATCCAGGTTCCACGCGTTGATCATGCGCGCATAGGTCGCGGCGTCGAACGACACCGGCACGTAGTAGGCTTCGTAACAGCGCGTGACGAGTGCGCTCAGGTCTTCGATCGAGAGGCTCGCGGCGGGTTTCAGGGTAGGCATCAGCCGCCCGCCCGTTCTTCGAGCTCTTCGAGCGTACGCGGCCAGTCGCTGTGCAGCAGCCGCGACAGCGCACGGTCCGCGAGCAGCCGCCCGCCGGTCTGGCACTTCGCGCAGTAGTTGGTCTCGTTCTCGGCGTGAACGATCCGCTGCACCGGCGCGTCGCAATCCGGGCACGGCTTGCGATAGCGGCCGTGAACCGCCATGCCATCGCGAAACGCGGTGACGTGCTCGGGGAAGTCGTCGCCCGCATCCTGCCGCAGTCTTTCGATCCACCCGCGAAGCACATCGTGCGTCGCGGCGCGGAGGCGCTCGATCTCGGGATCATCGAGATTGCGCGTGGTCTGAAGCGGGGAGAGCCGCGCACGGTGCAGGATCTCGTCCGAGTAGGCGTTGCCGATGCCGCTCAGCAGGCGCGGGTCGGTGAGCGTGCGCTTGAGCGTGTGATTCTCGCGGAGAAGGGCGGCGCGGAACGCTTCGGGCGAGGCGTCCATCACCTCGAGCCCGCCGGCATCGAGCGCGCGCAGCGCGAGGTCGCCATCGAGCACGTGCAGCGCGGCGCGCTTCCTCGTGCTGGCCTCGGTCAGGGTCAGCGTGCCCGATGAAAACGTGAAGGCCGCGAGCCCGACGCGCCCCGGGACCTTCGCGCCGCGTGGGCGCCAGTGGAAGCGGCCCGAGATCATGAGGTGGAAGGCGAGCAGCAGGTCGCCCTCGAGCGCGATCGCGATGCGCTTGCCCTGGCGCCTGACGCCGCGCACCCTGCGGCCGAGCGCATCGGCAAGCGGCGGCGCCGCGGTGCGCAGAAGGTTGGGGCTCACGACGCGCGCCTCTTCCAGCGTCGCCCCGATGAGGCGACGCTCGAGATGCTCGACATAGATGGTGAGGTCGGGCAGCTCTGGCATCGCGCGAGATTAGCGCACCCGGGCGCCGCGGCCGAAGCGGCCGGGGCGGCGCCCGAGAGCTGGCCGGCCGGTCGTCGCGCGGCGCGCTTGACCCGCCACGCGCTCGCCGTGACCATGCGCGCACCATGGACAAAGCCGCGGTGATCATCATCGGTGCGGGCGTGATGGGCGCAAGCGCCGCCTACCATCTGGCGCGGCGCGGCCAGCGGGACGTACTGGTGCTCGACCGCAGTAAGGGGCCGGGCGCGGGTAGCACCGGTGTCGCGACCGGCGGGTTCCGCGCCCAGTTCGCGACCGCGATCCATGTGCGGCTCTCGCTGCTCGCGCGCGAGAAGCTCCGCGCGTTCAAGGAAGAAGTCGGCGTCGATCCCGGTTACCAGCCGTCGGGCTACCTGTGGCTGGCGTTGACCGAGAATGAGCTGGCGACTTTGCGCGCCGCGCAGCGCGTGCAGCGCGCGGCCGGGCTGACTGAGGCGGTCGAGCTCGGGCCCAACGAAATCGCTCGGCTCAATCCCGCAGCAAACCTCGCTGGCGTGCTCGGCGGCGCGTTCTGCCCGAGCGACGGATTCCTGCGACCCATGAGCATCCTCGAAGGCTACATCGCCGGCGCGAGCCGACTGGGCGTGCGCTTCGAGTGGAGCGCCGAGGTGACCGGGCTCACGCGCGACTCTTCAGGTGCGATCACGCGCGTATGCACTCCGCGCGGCGAGATCGCAGTCGGCGCGGTAGTGAACGCGGCGGGGGCGTGGGCAGGAGAGATCGGCGCCCTCGCCGGCGTCGACGTCCCGGTGACGCCACTTCGCCGGCAGGTGGCTGCGACCATTCCAACCGAAGCGCTGCCCGCCGGTATGCCGATGACCATCTGGCTCGGCAATGGTTTTCATCTGCGCGTGCGCGACGGCCGCGTGCTGCTGCTGATGCCCGTGCCCGGCGTCCCCGGACGACCCTGGGATACGCGCGTCGATCCCGACTGGATCGCTGTCGTGAGCGCCGAGGCTCACCGGCGCGTGCCGCTCCTGCGCGACGTGTTGATCGATCCCGGCGCGTGCCACGCCGGGCTCTACGAAATGACCGCCGATCGCCACGCGCTGCTAGGCTCGGCGCACGGTTGCCCCAACCTGTACCTGACCAACGGATCGTGCGGCCACGGGGTGATGCACGCTCCGGCACTGGGCGCGCTGCTCGCCGAGATCATGTGCGACGGCGCCGCCTCATCGCTCGACGTCTCGTCGCTCGATCCGTCGCGATTCGCTGAGCAGCGCGCGAATGCGGTCACGGAGCTGCTCTAGCATTTCGCGCTGTGACCTTGCCGAAGCGCGCGCTATGGTCGCGCCCTGCCGGCCGCACATATTCCGGCGAGTCTCGGGCGACGCTCCTCGAGGGGACACGCTTGACGAATTCTGTCGCGAAGCTTCCATTGACCCGTCTGGACGTGCTCGTGCTCGCGCTGGTCGCGTTGATCGGCCTGCTCAACGTGCCCCTGCCGTTCACGTGGGATCAGGCGCTGTTCACGCTCGGCGCCAAGGCCTTGAGCCATGGGGCGGTGCTCTACCGCGACTACTGGGACACCAAGCAGCCGGGCATCTTCCTGTTCTATCTCGCCGGTGGCCGACTGTTCGGGTTCAACGAGGTTGGCATCCATCTGTTCGAGCTGCTGTGGCAGCTCGCTTTTGCCGTGACCCTGATCGTCACGCTGCGGAAGTACTTCGACAACCGCGCGGTCGTGAGCCTCATGCCGCTGCTCGCGGTGGGCTTCTACTACGCAGTCGCGGACGACGCCAAGATCACGCAGCTCGAGGCGGTGGTCGGCTTTCCGATATTCCTCACCCTGTGGGGTACGCTGCCGCGTGACGAACAGGCGCCGCCCGACCCCGGCCGATTCTTCTTCTCGGGGCTCATGGGCGGGATCGTGCTCGTGTTCAAGCTCATGTTCGCCCCGATCATCGCCGCGTTCTGGTTCGCGGCATTCATGGATGCGCTGACCAGGCGCCGCGCCACGTTCGGGCAGGCGGTGCTGCGCATGGCGCTTCCGGTCGCGCTCGGAGCGGCGATCCCACTCGGACTCCTCGTCCTTTACTTCCGCATGCACGGCGCGTGGGACCTGGCGTGGTGGACGTGGGTCCGCTTTCCGCTGCGCGCGGTGGCCGACACCAGTGCGTTTCGGCTGAGCGCTCTCGTCTCCGGGCTGGCGTGGTTCGTATTCCGCTTCGCGCCGCTGATGGCGGTTGCATTGGTCGGGACGGTCGCTTCGCTCGAGGGACGGCGCGGCCTGATGACGGTTCAGATCGTCAACTGGTTCGTGCTCTCGTTCGTCGTGATCCTCTCTCAGCGGACGTCGTGGTGGCCGTACCAGTATCTGCTGCTGATCGCGCCACTCGGCATCCTCGCCTCGCGCGGGCTGGACTTCCTGTGGGGACTGGCTACGCCGCTCAAGGCGCAGCTCGGGGTGAACCGACTACGCGTGTACGGGCTGATCGCGCTTGCGCTGCTCGCCGGAAGCGCAATCGGCGCGCAGGGGCTCAAGACACTGATGCTCGCCCGCGACCGCTTCGCGCTTCAGCCGGCACAGCGGCTCCACTTTCAGTCGGCCATCGCGACTCAGATGCCGTACGAGCTGGTGCAGGCCGAAGACGCGTTCCTTCAGCAGCCCGATAGCAGGCCGGGTCCGATCTATTCGATCGCGAATCCGCTCTTCGATCTGTTCTCGGGTCGCGAGATGGCATCCGGCCACAACGCGGCGATTCTCATCCGAGTCATGACGCGGGAGGAATGGCAGAAAATCGTCGATGATCTGCGCGCCCGCCCGCCGGCCTACATCTTCGTCGAGAAGCAGCTTTTGCCGATCCTTTACGAAAAGCCGGATCGGTCTGGGCCATTCCTCGAGCTGCTCGCTTCGAGCTACCCGTTGTGGCGCCACACCGATCGCGGATGGTGGTACGTGCGGGCGGATTCGACTCAACAAGGAGGTGGCAGATGAAGCGGCCGAAATCCAGGTCGTGCCCGACATCGTGGTGTTGACACTCAGGATCGAAACCTCCAACTCGGACCTGATGGCAGCCCGCGCCTGAGAATGACCGGCGCGTCCTGCTGAGTGACCAGCCGAAGGGCCCGGAAGAACAGCGTCATCGCGACCAGCGCGTCGGTGGTGGCGAACGACACCGCGATCGCGATCAGGTGGATACGCTGCTGCAGCTCGTCGAGCCGGCGGATCGCTGCCACCGTGACGATGATGGCCCACGCGAGCGCGCCGGATCCGAGCCCCGCCATGAGGAGCTGTGGCGTCTGGGCGCGCGGAACCGACCACGCGATCGCGAGCGCGACGACGATCGCTGCGATGGCGGGAATCAGCTCCATCGCATAGCGCCGGTCGAAACAGCCTCACGGTCGATCCTGTCCCGTCCCCTCAACCTTCGCCCCCTGCGCGATCCACGCTCCAAGCGTCGCGCGTTCCTCGTCGGTCATGCCGGTGAGGTTGCCGAGCGGCATGGTGCGGGTGGAGACGGCGCGCTCCAGGATCCGCGGTGCGAGCGCGTGGATGCGCTTCGGGTCCTCGAGGATGATCCCGCTCGGCGCGGCGGGGAATGATGGGTTGGTGGGATGCGTCGAGTGGCAGGTGGTGCAGCGGCTCGCGAGGATCTCCTGCACTTCGACAAAGGTGACCGTGGCGCCTCCTGCGGCGATCGCCACGCCGGCGGGCTGGCGGGAGGGATGCGCGGTGAGCGTGACCGCTCCGATCAGCGCCGTTGCGCCCGCGAGCATGAGCCAGCGATTGCTGCGCGTTCCGAAGTTCATCGCGTGCTTGATCGCCACCCCGACCAGCATGATCAGGGTCAGGATCAGCCAGTTGAGCGGATGGCCGAACGTGCTCGGGTAGTGGTTGCTGAGCATGGTGAACAGCACGGGCAGCGTCATGTAGTGGTTGTGGGTGGAGCGCAGCTTGGCGCGCGCGCCGAGCGAGACGTCGACCGGCGTGCCAGCTCGGGTCGCGGCCAGCATCTGGGTCTGCGCCGGGATGATGCGGCGCCACACGTTGGCCGCCATGATGGTGCCCAGAATCGCGCCGACCTGAATGAAGGCCGCGCGGCCGCTGTAGAGGCGGGTGAGTCCGTAAGTCGTGGCGATGACCAGCGCGCATGAGATGGTCGCGGCGAGCACGGGGCGGCGGGCGAGGGGCGAGCTCCACAGCGCATCGTAGATCAGCCAGCCGGCGACCAGCAGGCCGAGGCTGATCGCGACCGCGCCGCCGAAGCCGACGCCGTTCACGCGGTCCATCAGGTAGATTCCGCCGCCCATGTAGTAGGCGATGCCGAGCAGGAAGAAGCCGGTGATCCACGTGGTGTACGCCTGCCATTTGAACCAGTGGAGCACGCGCGGCATTTCGTGCGGCGCGAGGAATTTTCGCTTCACCACCTCGTAGAAGCCGCCGCTGTGCACCATCCACAGTTCGCCGGCCACGGCACCTTCGCGCGGCTTCTCGGGGGCCTTGAGGCTGCTGTCCATCCACATGAAGAGGAACGAGTCGCCGATCCACATGATGGCGGCGATCACGTGGATCCAGCGGAACAGAAGATTCAGCCACTCGTTGAAAAAGGGCGGCATGGGCGGCGCGATCTCCAGGGCCAAGGAGCTGCGGTCGGACGCGGGAGCATAAGGGAAGCTCGCGACGCGCGCACGCGGATGCGGACCTGCAGACGCGTTCCGCGCGGACGCCTCGCCTCACCAAAACGCAACGGCCCGCGGTCGAAACCGCGAGCCGTCGCGTGAGCGGGCCGTCGGGGGCGGCCCCTGATTCAGGGCGAGACGACCAGGCTGTGCGTGAGCAGCCGTCCCTCAACGCTCAGGCGGGCAAAGTAGATGCCGCCCGGTACGCGCGTTCCCTCGCGGCTGCGCAGGTTCCAGGTGACCGCGTGGACGCCGGCCGGGAATCCGCCGTTCGCCAGGTCGACCATGCGCCGCCCGGTCACATCGAAGATCGCCAGCGAGACCTGGGCGTCGCGCGGAAGCGCGAAGCTCAGCAGCGAGCGCTCGATCGTGGGATTGGGGCGCGGCATCGCGAACGAAACTTCGCCCTGCGGCGAGTTTGCCGCGAACGCACGCCCCTCAGGCGGGGTGCGCTGCAGTGGCGCGGCCGCGGCTGGCGGCCTGTCGCAGCTACTGATGTGGATCTGCATGTTGCCGTCGGTGATGGTGACCGGATCCACCGTGGCCGGATTGCCGTCCACGTCCACCAGCAACAGGGTCGAGCCGTTCGGATTCGCCTGATTGGCGTAGACATGCAGGAAGTAGCGATCCTTCAGCGCGCCGTCGCGCTGGCCATTGCTGCCCGGCTCATTGCGGTCCTCGGCGCGCGCGAAGAAGTACACGGTGCTGTAGTTCACCTTGTTGCCCTTGATCCCCTTGAGCGTGCCGGTGCCCTTGAACTCGATGAAGTTGAACGGCGTGGCCGGCGAGGTCGAACCCGGCGGGATCCCGTCGACGTTTCCGCACCGCACCACCTGGATGGCCTGGCCGTGGAAGTGCAGCTTCTCCCGGGCGGCGATGTGGTTCCATGAGCCGCCGTCACCGGCGGTCGGGCTGCACCCGGGGTTCACGTTGCCACCCCAGTTGTGATCTCTCGCGTAGTCGCCGACATTCGTCCCGGTGATCGGGCTGAACTTCGCGCCGCCGCCGGTCAGCCAGCAGAGGCCGCTGCTGCTGCCACTGGTGCAGGCCGGACTGTCGAGCACCCAGTCGCGGCTCAGCTCGAACTCGGTCGAGGTGGTGGCAAAGGCGTAGAAGCCGGAGCTCGGTGCGAAGACGGTCGTGCTGGCAGAGACTGCGGCTGTCGCCCGGTACTCGCGCGGTTCCTCGAGCAGGGTAATGAAGTAATAGCCCGACTCGTCCGTGACGGCCGACGAGCTGAACGCCGAGCCGTTGTCGGTGGTGACCACGTCGATCTGAATGTTGGCGAACGGCAGCCCGGTGCCTTTGCAGATCACGTGGCCGGACAGATGCCATGCGAAGGCGGTGCTTACGCAACACAACATCAGCGCAGCCGCGAGCAGGCTGGCCTTCAACAGCGGGTTCATACTTGCCTCCATTGGTGAGGCAGGGGGGCGATGAACGGTAGATGCGCGTGATTGCACGCTTAAACGCGATGCGTAGGTGACGGTTGGGGATCCGGAGCCGTAACCTCCTCTCTCTCTGGCCATGGGGATCGCGTGCGATCGCCTCAGGCGCCATGCCGCTTCGTCGGTGACGAAGTTCGGGGGAAACCATCGCACGGGGCATGGGGAGAGGGCGGCCCGCGACGACGTGAATATGATAGAACAGAATGAGGGAGCGAATCCATGGAGAGATGCATGAATTGAGATAGTCCGCTTCGCCGGGTCGCCGGGCGCCCGAGGTGGGGGCATCGGCTGGTCCGCGGGACGACGGCGGGGCGCTCGCAGAAGGCGGCGGTGCGCCGACGCGATCTTGTTGACGCGTGCCGGCGGGAATTCCGTAGCGCGGGTCTGCTACGATGCGTCGCGAACGGCCGCTGTTTGGTCACCCCAGGCATCCGAGTCATCCGGAGAGAGCGACCCCTGCCCCTCGTCATGTCGATTTCATGACCCGCCCCGACTTTCGGACTGTCATTTCCGGTCTCCTTCTGGTGGCCGGTGCAACGGTGTTCGTTGTCCTGTTCGTGCGCCTCTGGCCGTTCATGACCGACGACACCTTCATCTCGGTGCGCTACGCGAAGAATCTCGTCGAGGGGCACGGGCTGGTCTACAACCCGGGGGAGAGGGTCGAGGGATACACGAACTTCCTGTGGACGCTGTGGCTTGCCATTCCACTGGCGCTGGGTCTTCCGCTCGCGCCTTTCATCAAGATCTCGAACATGCTTCTGACGCTCGCGACCGCGGTCCTCCTGGCGCGCCTCGGAGCCCGGACGCTGCTCTCTCGGGATCCGAAGTCCGATGAGGCGCCGGACTCGGCGACGGGTATTTCGCTGCTCGCGATGCTGCCCGCCGCGCTGTTTCTGGCCACTCCGAACGTCGCGCTCGGAGCGGCCGATGGGCTGGAGACTGCGCTGTTCGGATTCCTGCTCATGCTCGCCACCTGGTGGTTCTTGAGCGAGTCCGTCGAGCGAAGGGTCCCGCGCTCCGGGCTGGCCCTGGCCGCGCTCGCGATGACACGCCCGGACGGTGCGCTGTTCGCGGGGTGGTTCGTCATTGCGGCTCTCCTGCTGCGCAGGCCGATGGGGTACGTTGTCCGCCTCGCTGCGGTTTTCGGGATCGTTTTCGGAACGTATTTCGCGGCGCGCGCCCTCTACTACGGGCACCTGCTCCCCAACACGTTCTATGCGAAAGGCGGCGGCGACACTCTGCTGCTCGAGCGCGGTTGGGCGGAGCTCAAGCGGTTCCTGGTCGAGAGCGGCGGGTGGGTGTGGCTGCTGATACCGGCCGCATGCATCCATCGCCGAACGCGCGGCGCAGCGATCGTGCTGTGCGGCGCCGTGGTGGTGCGCCTGCTCTTTCAGTTGTGGTCGGGCGGACCGTGGATGGGTCGCTACCGGTTCCTGATCCCGGCGCTCCCGATCGTGGACCTGCTGATCGTCGCGGGAATCGTCCAGCTGATCCGTGGGAGGGTCGCGCGAGTGATCGCGCTGACCGCGGTGTGCGCCGTGATCCTCGCGGCGGGCTGGGCGATCTATCCGCGCTGGGAAATGTTTTCACTCGGGTACGGCAGCGCGCTCCGTCGGGCCCATATGGCGCTCGGGCAGGCGATCTCCGCCCATACCCGGAGCGATGCCGTCATGGCGATGGATGACGCCGGGATCGGACCGCTCGTCGCCGATCGTCGGAACATCGACATGCTCGGTCTCAATGATGAGCACATCGCGCACCTTCCTGGACGCTACGCCGAGAAGTACGACGTTCCCTACGTGCTCGGGCGGCAGCCGGATCTGATCGTACTGCTCTCGCGCGTCGAGAGGCCCTCACGCGATGAGGACTTCAATCTGGTGGGGCACGCCGCGCTCTTTCGCGACGAGGAGTTCCAGTCGCGCTATCGCTTCGTTCGTTCGTACATGTTCGATCTGGACTACTACCTGCTCGTCTATCGCCGGCTCGATTCGCTCGCCGTTCCCGCCGACTTCTGATGCATTCGCCCTGCCACTATTTCCGGAGCAGGCTCATCTGCCACAGGTCGCGGTCGCTCGCGCCGAGCAGCGGCTGTACCGCCAGCCGCCCGGTCGGGCCGATGGCATGTTCGAGGTGGCGAAGCTCGTCCAGGTCGGCGCGAACGCGCGGATCGGGCGGTAACTCGACCCCCGCAGCCCGCGCGATCAGAACTCCCTTCGCGCGCAACGAGAGCTCGAGGTGGATGCGCAGCAGGCTCAGCATGTCCGCGAGCACGATACCCGGGAAGCGGGTGCGCAGCGATTCGAGGTAGTCGCCGATCGGGGTGCCGCGCAGCTCGCCGCCCAGGATCTGCTCGAGCCGCTCGGCGTCGCCGTCGAGCCCCACGCCCAGCCAGTCGTGAGTGGCCCGCTCGCTGCGTTCGAACACAATCACCACGAAGATCGGCATCATCACGATCAGCAGCGCGGTCGCGAGCAGCGGGTTCAGCAGGAGATGGTTGTAGAGAGAGTGCACGACGAAGGCGAGCGCGAGGCCGGGAAGCAGGAAGCGCAGCGCCTTCGATCGATGTCGATCAGTCAGGTCCTTGGCGATGATCCCGACGACGGCGGTGGTCGAGCCATGAAGCATCGCGGTTCCGAGCCCGCGCACGATCCAGGTGCCGGGATCGAATTGGCCGAGCGCCCATGCGTAGTAGAGGTTCTCGACCAGTGCAAAGCCCGCGCCCACCGCGAATCCGTGGATGCCGGCGTCGACCGCGAAGCCGACGCGGTTGGTCCACACCAGTGCGAGCACGATGCAGCCCTTGAGCGTCTCCTCGATCGCCGGGGCGAGATAGCGCCGCAGCAGGACCGGATCGGCGTGGGCGACGTTCAGCGCGAACGCGTTCAGGACGTAGGAGAGCAGCGAGGCCACCGCGCCGGCTGCGATCGAGAGCAGCACCGCGCGGCGCGAGACCAGCTTGAAGCTGTCGAGCAGGCGAAGGCCGGCGAGGAACAGCACCACCGGGACCAAGCCAAGCAACAGCTCGAGCGGCGTGATCACAGGATCTTGAGCGAGACCATCAGCTCGTCCTCGGTCTTCTCGCGGCGCTCGAAGGCGCGCGCGTATCCGATCGAAAGCGTGAGCGGCTGCTGGGTGAGGAGCGAGACTCGCAGATCGCACTGCACGCCGGCGTTCGCGAGCGTGCGCCGGTCCGACCGGGAATTCACGTTGGTCGAGAGCACGCTGGTGAAGACCGAGGTGCGCAGCCAGCTCGCGTACAGGGCCGGCGTGCCGAACCGATCGAAGCGCAGCGGCGGAAGGTTCCAGTCGAGCATCGCTTTCCCGTAGGTCGTGCCGGCCACCGCGTCGATCTGCTTGCCCGGGAAGCTCTGGCCCTCGCGGTAGCGCTGCACCTCCTGATGGTCGAGACGGTTGTTGCCGAATCCGCCGAAGAAGAAGTTGGCGAACGGCTCGTCGCGATCGCCGGGCGAGAATCCGGCGGCAGTGCGCAGCCAGAGCGAAGAATTGCGCAGCAGGAGCGGCGTGCCGGCATCGGCGCCGCCCTCGTACGAAGGGAAGGCGCGCCAGGTCGAGGTACCGGCGCGCTCGAAGCGAATGGCGTTGGTCGCGGTCCCGAGCCGCCACTGCCAGCCCTTCTCGCGATCCACCGCGCCGATCGACGAGCGCATGTTCTGATGGTGGAGCTCGACCCCGCCGTTGACCAGCTTTTCGAACCCGGGCCTGATCGACACGTTCTGCGCATCGGGCAGGCGCTCGAGCCCGGTCCACCCGTTGAGCGCGAGCGTGAGGTCCATCAGGCGCGGCGTGTCGCGGACCAGGGAGCGCTTCCAGTCGAAATGAAACCCGTCGCCTTTGCGACTGACCTTGGTTGGGCCGACCAGATCGTAGAACGATGCCGGATTGTGGCGCAGCACGAGGTTGATGCCGGAGTGCCGGTACGAGGCGCTGCCATGCCAGCGCTCCGCCCCCGGCACACGCTGCTGCGGCGAGTACGAAGCGGACAGCGTGAAGTCGTGAAGCGACACCGGATCGGTAAGGCGCGCGGCGAGGCCGACCGCGGCATCGTCCTTGTAGCTTTCGACGATGGGGTAGAGAGACACCAGCCTCACGCTGCGCAGCGCGCGGTAGGGGCCCCGATACAGGATCAGCGAGTCGATCGGCACCGTGCTCGGCGGAGGCACCTTCCAGCTCTTGAGCACGGGATGGCGCTCGACCACCTGTTGCCCGTAGAAGGTGATCGTGCTCACCTCGGCAAGCGGCCTGGCCTCGAGCACGGCGGGAACGAAGCCTGCGCCTGTAAAACGGAACGCGATCAGCGAGTCGCCGCCGAGCGGGAGCGGGCGGAAGAATCCAGTCTCCGCGTTGGTGACGATGTCCATCGAGTCGGCGGCGAGATCGTAGCGGAAGATGTTCGAGACGCCGGTGTAGTACGAGCTGCCATAGAGATAGCGACCGTCATCCGAGAACACGAAGCTGGTCGGGATCGAGCTGCCGAAGTCGAACAGGGTTCGCGAGGCGGTGTCCCCGACCGCGAGCGCGTCGAGCGGGAGCAGACGCAGCGACTGGCGCCCGCTGATCTCGGCCATCGAGAGCGCCATACGGCTGCCGTCGGGGGAAATGTCGAGGTCGTAGACGTCGCGACCGTAGGGGAACGAGAAGACCTGGCTCCAGTCGGTGTAAGGCGGCGGAAGGCGCACGATGGTCGAGATGCCGTTGAAGTGCCGCACGCCCCACAGCGAGCGATCGCGGCGGTCGAAGGCGAGATCGCCGATCCGAGCATCCCGGATCAGGGTGCGCGACGTTCCGGTCGCGGGGTCCAGCTCGCACAGGTCGCGCCATTCGTTGTTGTCGGCGGTGTAGAACAACCGGCGCGCGCCGGGGTCCCACGCCAGAGAGCTCACGAAGTAGAGCGCGGGGCCCTTCACTTCGTGCAGCACGCGCGTCGCGCCGCCATCGAGCGGGATCGCGGCGATGTGCGAGACGGCGCCGGGATAGTAGACGCCGGCGTAGACCGTGCCGGTCGCCGAGTCGAGCACCGCGCGCGATACCGAGCCGAGCGCCCGCGTCGAAAGATCGCGCGAGCGCGTGGTCGGGTGGCGCCGCACCGAATCGAGATTCGCCTGCTGGAAGACCTTCTCGGAAGCGACCCACTGGCGCCACGCGTCGGTGATACTGAGGCCAAAGACCTGGTGAAACTGACTCGCAAAGTAAGGCCGGCTTCCCGGATGGCGCGCCACCCATTCCACGAACCGGTCGGGTCCCCAGCGGTCTGCGACCCAGCTCGTGAAGCGCGTTCCGTAGAGGTAGGCGTTGACCCCGACCTGGAAGTCGACGCGCGTGCCCTCGGACTCGAGCCCGAGCGGATCGTAGAAGTGGCTCCCGTCGCGCACCATCGCGCGGAACACCATTTCGTCGTAGGGGCCCTGCGCGCGACCGAGTCCGCCCGCCATCCAGGTCTCGAGGAAGACCGCGGTGCCCTCGCGATGCCAGCGCGGCGCCGCGCGGCGCGGCAGCGTGAGGAAGCCGTAGAGGATGGTCTCCGGGTGCTCGCTGGTCTCGCGCACCTTGCCGCGGAACAGCGCGCGGAACAGCCGGTCCGATCCCGCCGCCTGATCCAGGGTCACGACGTGCGCCAGCTCGTGGTTCATCACGAAGTTGATGCGCTCGTTGGACGGGCCGGTCTCGTAGACGAAGTTGTTGGGCGCGATCTGGACGATCATGGTGTTGCGCGGGCTGCCGATCACCGCCGCGTTCCCGTAGTCGCTGTTGTCGACCAGCACCACCGTCACCTTCTCCGACGGCGTGTAGCCGAACAGCGCGCGGTGGAACCGCATCGAGTTCTCGAAGCAACGCGCGGTGTAGGGCGCCATGAACTCGAGCGTGGTGCCGGGATAGACGAGGCGGAGGTCCGAGGTCTCGATCGTGCGCAGCAGCGCGGCGGCCGTCGCAGGGGGCGCGGCGGCGGCCGCCATGGCGATCGCCAGGAGGAATGAGCAAAGCCGGTTCGGCCTGCGTTCGGCACCCATGCGGCTCTCTTTCGAACGCGAACGACGAGGAGACTCCGCGCTGCGGAGTCTCCTCGTTTGGTTGGATCCGGGCCGGGGCCCGTGCGCCGTTGTGGCGCCTCTGTGCTAGTCGACCGTGGTCATCGCCTTCGCAAGGTCGTTGCTCGCCGCGACCTTCTGGTACTCGGCGGCCTGCGTGATCTTCGCATAGTCGCTGTTCGCGAGAAGGCGTGCGAACTCGGCCTGATCGGCGATCTTCGCAAAGTCGCCATCGCCGACGATCCGTGCGAACTCGGCCTGCGGTGCGAGCCGGGCGTAGTCGGTGTTTGCGATCACCTTCGCGTACTCGGTCTGCGCCGTGAGTTTTGCATGGTCCTCGCTCGCCATCATGCGCCGGGCGTCGCTCGAGGTGACGAGCTTCGCGTAGTCCGCGTTGCGCGCGATCTTCTGGTAGTCCGCGGATGCCGTCAGCTTCGCGTACTCCGGAGCGGCCGCGATCTTCGCGAAATCTGCAGCAGTCGTCACGCTCTTCGCGTCAGCCGCCGCCATCAGGCTCCGGTACTCGGCGCTCTGCGCGACCTTCGCCAGATCGCCACCCGTGATCAGCCGGCGGTACTCACCAGACGCCGTGACCTTCGCGTACTCGGGATTGCCGACGATCTTCGCGAACTCCGACTTCTCGACGATCTTGGCAAAGTCCTGGTCCGCGACCAGCCGGGCGAACTCGGTCTGCGTGGTCAGCTTCGCATAATCCGGGCTGGCTGAAATCTTCGCAAAGTCTCCGTTGGCAACCATCTTCGCGAAATCGGCGTTGGTCGACATCTTGTGGAACAGGTCGCTCTGAAGAAACGCCTGCACCTCGGGATCCTTGAGCGTGACGTCGTCATCGGTGATCTGATTCGACTGATATCGGTTCGCCGCACCGATCGCGCCTTCGACGTTGCTCCTGGGAGGGATGATGCCCTTGTACACACAGAACGCCACGATCGCGGCCACCGCGACCACGGCCACGGTTACGACAGTCTTCTGATTCTTCATCTCGGCCTCCTGATTGAGGGAAGTGAGCCGGCACTCTAGCAGGCCGGGGACGTAACAAGGACACGAACCGCGAGTCAGGGTTGGCGCAGATCTTTCGCGTCGCTACCTGCCGTGGGAAGAGGTGTTGGGCACGGGCAGGAGGCCCACGAGCGCGTCCGGCTCCGACTCCGAGCCACGCCGGCTTGAACGCATGGTCACTCGGATCGGCGCGTCCGGGGCCGCCGGCCGGAACTCGAGCAGGTAAGTCGCATTGCCGCGCGGTTTGAGCATGGCGCCGTCGAGGGCGAGGCTCGCTTCGCCGGACCCGGGGCCGGACTGGCTCAGCGCCACCGGGTGAACCAGGCTCGGGTCGAAGCTCAGCTCGAGGGTGAGCCCCTGCGGGTTCCTCACCTCGATCGAGGCGAATCGCGAGCCTCCGGCACTCCAGCTACGGGCCGAGATCTGCGAGCCGCCAAGAGTCCACGCGGCGCTCTCGGCGCCGGCATCCGGGGACATCGAGCCCGCGGTATCGGTCCGGTCGCGCGCCGGCCCCGGGCCGAACGAGCCGGTCCACACGCCGAGCGCCAGCACTCCGATCGCGAGTCCGGCTGCGAACGGCATGGCGAGCGAGAGCGCGGGCCGGCGCATCATCTGCGCCCGCCACGACCCGAGAAATGGGTTCCCGGTTGCGCGCGATGAGCCGCGCTCACTGCTGGCAACGATGTCCGCGAGGGTGCTTCGCCCGAGGTCGAGCGGTGCCTCCGCGAGCGGTACGCGAGCCAGCGTGGCAAACAGCGACGTCAGCTCGCGCTGCCGCGCGCGACCCGCTTCGTTCGACTGCAGCCACCTGTCGAGCCTCGAGGCTTCCTCCGGCGTCGCTATGCCGTCCAGCACGTCCTGAATCAGCTGTTCGTATTCGGGCGCGATCATGGGGTCGAGAGCCCTTTCCGCCGCAACTGCACCTCGAGGCGCTGTCGGGCCGAGTAAAGGCGGGACTTCACGGTCTTTTCCGGGACGCCGAGAATGGCGCTCATTTCGTGGTGCGAGAGCTGGAGGAAATGCCGGAGGACCACGACCTCGCGATCGTTCTCCTTCAGCTCCATCAGCGCGGCCTGCACCATCTGGATCTCCTCTGTCGCCTCGAACCGCTGCTCCGGTCCTGGCTCGGCTGAACGCAGACCCTCGTCGAGCATCTCGTGCCTTCGGCGCCTGCTTCGGTGGTTCAACGACTCGTTGAGCGCAATCCGGTAAAGCCAGCTGAAGAAGCGGTTTCTCCGATCGAACGTTGCCAGCTTCTCCCACGCCTTGATGAACACCGTCTGGGCGAGGTCGCGAGCGTCCTCGACGTCGTTGACCATGCGCAGCGCGAGGTTGTAGACCACGCACCCGTAGGCGTCGATGAGCGTCGCGAATGCCTGGTGGTCCCCTTTCAGGGCCCGCTCGACCAGTGATGCTTCGTCGATCTCGGCCATAAGGACACCAGCCCGTTCGAAAAGTTGGTGTGGGGGCGCTCGGCTCGTTGCGGGCCGCGGCTATTCGATGGTGAGAATCCGATCGAGTCCCGCGTAGGCGAAGACGTTGCGCACGCGGGGGAGGAGGCGCACGAGTCGCAGAGCGTGCCCGGCGCCGTTCAGGCGCTTGTAGGTCTCGATGAGAATCCCGATGCCCGCGCTTGAGATGTAGTCCAGCTCCGAGCAGTCGATGGTGATCGGACCCTCGAGCGAGTCGAGCACACTTTTCGCCTTCTCGGCCTCGGCCGCATCGAGCCGGCCAGTGAGCCGCACCTGCCCGGTCTCGCCGACGTGGACAGAGAACATCAGGACGCGAGCCTCTTGGTGACGGTGATCGTGCTCATTCCGTTGTCGTGGACGTAGGTGATGTCGTCCGCGATCTGACGCACGAGATGGATTCCGAGACCGCCCGCGTGACGGTCGGTGATCGGGCGGTTCGTGTCCGGCGGCGGCGCGAGGGTCGGGTCGAAGTCCACGGCACTGGAGTCGCACAGGCGAAGCGTCAGCGTCGGGGGCTTCCAGTCGAGGGCGAGTGCAATCGGCTGCGCGTCGCTCCCGCCGTACTTTACCATGTTGGTGAACAGCTCCTCGACGATCAGGTCCACGTCCCAGGCATGCGCTTCGTCGATCCCGCGCTCGCCCAGAAACTCGCGAACGAAGGCATAGATCTGTTCGAGCGAGCTGAAGTCCCGGGGAAAGCGGCGCTCCACCATGGCGCAACGATAAGGCGACGGGCGGACCGGGGGCAATGGAGGGCCGATGGCAGCGCGGCCTACTTCTTCCGCGGGGCCTGAGGAGACGTGACGATCCGGATTCTGTCACATAAGGACCGCGTGGGCCCAAGGATAGGCAGTTTGGCCCAATCCGTGGTCCCGGGGACGGTGCCTGAGATCGGCCTTGTATTTCAGTCCCGGGTCGGCGACAGTATGACCAGTCTTCGGTCGATCAGGATCCACGACGGGCATTCGATTCCGCCAGGGACAGTCTCGGGCGGTTTTTTTGTTGGTCGCACCGGGTCGAACGAAGCACCGGTCACAGAGACCGAACGCAGCCGCAGCGTGAATATGCGGCAAGTACACGGGTCCTCGGACCCGGAATCAAGGAGCAACCAGTGGCTCGTGGCACAGTGAAGTGGTTCAACGAGGCGAAGGGGTTCGGCTTCATCTCTCAGGAGGACGGCGAGGATGTGTTCGTGCACTTCTCGGCGATCCAGGGCGAAGGCTTCAAGACTCTCGCCGAGGGTGAGGCTCTCGAGTTCGATGTCACCAAGGGACCGAAGGGTCTTCAGGCGGCCAACGTCCGCAAGGCCTAGCTCGCCCGACGTACCACCTCATGCGCCTGGGCGGCGTCCTCACGGACGTCGCCCTTCGCATTTCCCCCCGCATCTGGCGACTCGCAGTTTTCGGACGCGTGCCTCAACGCGGCAGAGCGAACGCCCTCGGACGCAGTCCGGCCGACGATTACCGGCGCACTCGGTACAGGATTGCCGACTTCCAACCGCTCGCCGGGTACGACCATACCTCCTCGAGCAGTGAGTCGAGTTCCATCCGCCATGGGTGGCTTGCGCGCACGTAGTTCTCGGGCGAAATGATCGTGAGGTCGAACCTGGGATACGCATCTCCGCGCATGGCGGGATCGACCCAGGCGTTCATGCTGAGCAGCTTTACTCCCGCCAGCTGAAGCTCCGCGTCATAGCCTGGATTCGGGAAGTAGAGGAGAGGGTCGGCCATGAAGACGTTTCCCGTGGAGTCCATCGGGAACTCGTTCCTGGCCCAATCCTCCGTCCACAGCAGGTAGCTCACGTTCCATCGTGTGAGCAGAGCGAGGCGCTTCGCCTCATCGTGACCATAGAGCATCAGGGCGGCGTCGCGATTCCGTTCGTCCATGTCCAGGAAAGGATCGTTCTGGGCGCGGCGAGTGACCACCGTCTTGCGCCCGGTCAGCGCACTCCACGCGTAGCTGAGCTCGTTCGACGAGAGCACGACATCGTTGACGTGCGTGTGAGCCAGGACCCACTCCTGCATCGCGGCGTATTGCGGAATGAGAGGTTCGCGCGCCCATACGAGCGTCTGATCCTGCGAGAGCCTGCCGACTCCGGCGACGAGCCCCGCCAGCGCAGCGACGACCACGACGATCCGCAACGTAAGAACGACTCCTCGACTCTTCATGCGCTCGAAGAAGAGCGTGACCGGAATCGCCGCGACCAGCAGAACGGCGAACGCCCACATCATCCTTCGCACGTATTCCGGGACGAAGTGCGTTTGGAGGAGCGGCATGGTGACGAAGTAGTGGAACATCCAGGCGAAGGTGAGCACCGCGGCGAGCACCGCCGGCACGAAGCGCTCGCGCTCGCGCGTTCGCCAGAATGCGAACAGGCCTGCGAAAAAGAGCGCATGCAGCACCAGGCTGGGCACGTGGTCCAGGCGAATGAGATCGGCGAGCACGCCGCGCGCATAGGTCAGCCGCTGCCCGAGCGTGCGCAGCAGCACTCCGCCGTTCCATTCCACGTAGTGCAGGGAGGTGTGTCCGTGATGGACAAAGATCGGCCGGAACCAGTAGCCGAGCGCCAGCGCGGCGCACGCGGCGACGATTGCGATCCCGCGCGCGCTGGCAAGCAGCTCGCGACCAGCACCGCCCGCGCGTGATCGCCACAATGCGCCGAACAGGCTCGACGCGGCGGCAACCACGATGCCGGTGACGAATGCAACGGCATGGGCGTAACCCAGGACCGCGAGCATCAAGCCGAGATAGAACGCGTGCCGCGCGCGCGGAGAGTGAATGAACAGCAGCAACGCGTCGAAATAGAATGGCACCAGGAGCTGCGCAGTGAACTCGGTGTACTTGAGGACGGCGCTCGTGTAGAGCGCCGTCCAGAGGCCGGCCATCGCCAGACCGGCCGACCTTCCGAAGTGCCGCGCCATGATGAGGTACACGCCGAAGACGGATGCCGCGTAGATCAGCGCGGACATGAGCAGCATGCCCCTGTCGACCGGGAGGCCGGTCACCTTCACGAACAGCGCGACGATGGTGCCGTACAAGGGCAGATAGCCCGGCAGCGCGCCGCTGCAGCTGCAAGACGCCATCGGATTGCCCGAGGCGAGAATGCTGCGGATGCAACCCATCTGATAGGTGTAGTCGCCACCGAAGATCCCGGACGGCAGCTGACGAAAATCCCGCAGCAGCCAGAGCTGAGCGGCGCCGGCCGAAAGCGCGAGCACGATCGCGAGCATTGGCGCGGAGCGATCGTGGGGCGGGGAAGTCGAAGGGGGTGACTTCGGTCGCGTCATCTCGAGTCTCTTGGATGAGTTGGAATACCGCGGATGAATCCGACCGAGCGTGAATCAAAGGGCGGGATGTTAGACGAAATGACGAGAAGTTGTCGTCACCTGAGCATTTCCGGACTGGCGGCTTGACGCCGGCTGAACCTGTCCGCGTTCCCAACCTTCGCGGATGAAACCACCGTCTCACTCAGGTGTAGAACTGGATGAGCCCAACGAAGCGGCGCCGTGAGACCATGAGCCCGAATGGGATGGCTCGAGATCGGGAGCCTGCACCCACGCCGGTTCTGTTCGATCAAGGGTCGCCGGCGACGGCCGAAAACAATGGAAGGATCCACGCCCATGTTCGTCCATCTCAAGGTCGACTGATCATGAACCACACTTCGAGATTCATTCCCGCGCTCGCGCTGCTCGCGATCCTGTCTGCGCCGTCATGGGCGGCTCCGGTCGAAGTCGTTGGGATTCCCAACTTTCGCCAGGTGAATGACCGCGTGTTCCGCGGCGCCCAGCCCAGCGACGAAGCCTGGCCGGGACTCGCAAAGCTGGGAGTCAAGACCGTCGTCGATCTCCGCCGTGCGAGCGAACATTCGCTCTCGGCCGAATCGCTGGCCGTGCACGCTGCCGGCATGCGCTACGTCAGTTTTCCAATGAACGGCTTCGACACGCCTCAGCCGGACCAGATCGCGAAGGTCGTCGAGATCCTGAGCTCCGACGCGCCCGTGTTCGTTCACTGCAAGCTCGGGAAGGATCGGACGGGGGCGGTGATCGCGGCCTACCGCATCGCGCATGAGGGCTGGAAGAACGACAAGGCGCTGGACGAGGCTCTGACCTGCGGCATGCACTGGTACTCGGGCGGAATGAAGCGCTTCATCTCGGACTACCAGGTGGCGCCCAGGCCGGTCGCCGGGCCAGTTGCCGGCCCGCTCGCGCAGCCGCTCGCAGAGCCAGCGGCCACCCAGCACTGACCTGCTGCTCGCCTACGACGGCGTGTGCACGAGATGAGCCGAGACCACTGCCAGAAGGTTCTGGTAGGCCAGCGACTTGGCGACGTAGCCGTCGCACCCGGCAGCGCAAATCCGCTCTTCGTCGCCTTTTCTGAACGTGCCGAACTTGTCGTCGCTTCCCGGGCGCAGTGAGGAAAGGATGTTGGCGTGCGCGCCTCAACTGGCGCACCGTGACCTGGCGCATCCAGGCCCCTCGGCATCGGCAACGCACGCCTGTCCCGTTGATCGGCGCGGACCGAGGCATACTTGAGTTTCTCGTCTAAGCCGTGTCCCGAATTGCACGGCCTCGGAGTACCCAGGTCCGAGTTTCTGGTCATGAAGGCAAGCGGCGGAGAGGTGGAATGCCCCGCTAACCCTCTGCGGTGGCAGGCACAGCCGGGTTGAGACCCCGGTACACCCGCGGCGTTGAAGACTCGGTCCACGGCGATCAGTTTGAGCAGGCCGACAACCGCGTCGTCTCGGGACTCCGCGCCAGCTACACGTGGAGAACTCACCGGGCGGATCGATCAGTGGAGACCATCGCTGGCCTCGATGTACGCCATGACGACGTCGCGACGATTGGAATCAGGTCGGCCCTTCTGCGCCCGATGATCACATTCAAGAGTGCCATCTCGTCGGGGTTGAGTCTCATTCAGTGTCCTCCGGCGACACAGTTCAGTGCTAGCGACAAGCGATCTTGCCTATCCATGCACTAGCACGCGTTGCGTGAACCACCAAGCTCCCGCGATCGCCACGCCCCACGACCCGGCCGCGACAACCCGCGGCGCAATTCGTGCGGCGTGGGCGCGCAGCACTGCGAGCAGCGGCGCCACCGCGAGCACGATGCAGGCCTGACCGGCTTCGACACCCAGGTTGAAGCCGAGCAGCGACCACCCGAGCGACTCGCGCGGCAGTCCGAACTCGCGCAGCACACTCGCGAACCCGAACCCGTGCACGAATCCGAAAGCGAACGCGATCAGCGCGCGCCGGTCGGGTCCGCGGCCGCGGGTCCGTAGATTGTCGAGGCCCACGAAAACGATGCTAAGGGCGATCAGCGGCTCGATCAGTCGTGCGGGCGGATTCACGATATTCAAGGTAGCGAGCGCAAGCGTCAGGCTGTGGGCGATCGTAAACCCGGTCACGATCTTGACGAGCCGCGATAGGCTTCCGCCGAGCAGCAGCAGCCCGATCACGAACAGAATGTGATCCGGCCCGAAGAAGATGTGTTGGATTCCAGCGGGAATGAACGTCTCGAGTACCGCGATCGCGCCTGAATCCCCGCGAGTGAACACGTCGGTGTCGGAGCGACTCGCGTCCAGCACTGCCTGCCCCACCACCCGCCCGTCCTGGTAAACATTCAGAAACGTTTCGTGCTGGAGATCCTGCGGGAAGAGCCGCGCATGCACGTGAAGCCGGCCCGGCACGCCTCGCATCGGTGCGCGATACCGCAGCACGATCGCAGTGCGGTCGGGCACCGGCTCGGCGGACTCCCACTCCAGTGCGAGCGGCTGGGCTCCTGCGGAGAGCTGCAGTCGCGCCGCGAGCACGCCTGCGAGCTTCGGGCCCGCTTGCGCGAGGAACGGCGCGCTCATGAGCGATTCGGGCGCCGGAACGCCAATCGCGGAGGCCGCATCAATGCGATGCACTGTGAGGCCCAGCTCCAGGGCGGTGGGCTCGAGTCGCAGATCCGCCCAGGAGAAAGGCTGGTCATGCGCCGCGACCGACGAGGCGCCGAGCAAGGCGGCAAACGCGGAGGCACAGGCACAGCGGAGAACACGCGCGGCGCTCATCGAGAGCTCGACTCGCGAGCGCGGGTGAATAGGAGCGACGCCCATGTGCTCTCCCAGTCCGCGATGGCTGGATCAGGGCAGGTCTGCATGTGCACCACGCTCACGAGCCACTCGCCAGCCCCTGCGATCGGCGCGGCGACTTCTCCCCGTGAGTCGCTGCGCCCCTGCCAGGAGGCCCCGACCGAGTCACGTTTGGCCGGATCCTGCGGCAGGCCGTTTGCGTCGAACGGCGAGTGCCACACACGCACGAGCGCGTCCGCCAACGGGCGCCCATCGAGGACGACGCGCAAGCGCAACGAAGGCGAGGCGCCGGGCCGCTCAAGCGGCACGATCTCGAGAGGAAACCCGAGCGGCTCTGTGGCCCTGCCGGCGTTCGAGCCGTCGAGCCACGCCTTCGCGCACCGCCGGTAACGCTCGCGGCCGGGACCATTCATGTGGCTGCGCTGTCGCGCGGACAGCGGCGCGTCGAGACCCTCGAGGGCGAGGTAGGCGTCGAACTGGGTCCCCGGAAGCTCGATCGGCGAAAAGTCGGACTGGTAGCCGAACATCGCGCCGCCGGCGTCCGAGGGCGCAAAACGCGCCCATACGAGTTTCCCGCTGCCCGCGACGCGAGCCAGGTCGAGAGATCGCGCCGCTCGCACCACCATCCGGACGCAGCGCGGCGGCGAGAACGGCTTCCGCTCGCCGCGGAAGCCGGTTCCTGCGAGCGCCCCGACCTGAACCTCGCGAGTCTGCGGCAGCCCGGGTGTGAGCGAGAGCCAGTACTCGTGGGCCCCCGCAGGCATCGGGGCGCCGAGTGTGATGGCAGCAAGGACCGCGGCGATCAGGCTCACGGGACGGGGTGGGATGGCAGGACGAGTGCGCACGCTCACTACTACGGAGAGAAAGATGGACTGGATGAGCCGGGAAATCAGCTCCCCAGCCTTCCTATCATCACGACCGGTCCGCCGGGCGCGTTCGGATTCCCTGAGCCTCCGGTGTGCTCGAGCGAGACCGCGAACGCCTGCACCGCTGCCGGGTCGTCGACACGGTCCAGCTTGACGACTGCGCGGCCCGCGGCGTCTGGGTGGATCAGGCCGAGGCTCGCGGGCCCGGCGCCGCGAATCGCCCAGAGCTCGTAGTCCGAGCCGGTCGGCGCGACGAAATTCTCGAACACGATGATGGCCCGGCCGCTGGCACGGTCGAATGTGGCGCGCGCGCGCAACACCGTGGCACCCGCGGGTGTGAGAGTGAGGTCGACGACCTTCGCGTCGGGTGAATCCAGCAGGGCGACCCAGCGGCTCGTTTCGTCGAGCCGGGTGTGGAGCCGGGCGAGTTCGGCTTCCTTGTATGCCACGGTCGCGCGTAGCACCTGGTTCGCCCGCCACGCCGTCACCGTGACAACAGCCAGCACGACCGCGGCCGCGGCCCATGCCCAGATCGCGTACGACGAACGCCGGCGCGGCTCGAGCCTGAGAACCTTTGCAACGTCGGGCGCTCGGGCCGCGCCCTCGCCTCGCACCGCATCGAGTATGCGCGCCCGCAATGCCTCGGGAGGCACGGAGGAAGGCGCGACCGAGGCGAGCACGGGCAGGGCTTCCGACAGCCGCGCGATTTCCGCTTCGCACTCCGAGCAGCCGTCGCTCCGGTGCGCCTCGAGCTCGAGTCGGTCGGCCTCATCGAGGCAGCCGAGCACGAATGCCGCGCACAGATCGAGATGCTGTTCGCGATGAGCGCTCACGGGCGCTCCTCCTGAGGTACGAGGTCTCGCAGACGAGACAGAGCCTGGCGCGTCCATGACTTGACTGTTCCGAGCGGTGCTCCGAGACGCACCGCGATTTCCGACTGCGAGAGACCCGTGAAGTAAGCGAGCTGCAGTACCTCACGCTGCTGCGCCGGCAGTGCCGAGAGCGCCACGGTCATCTGCTCCTGCACCTGGAGCTGGGTCACGCGAACAGGTGGTTCGCTCGTCCGAGCCGGCGGCTCAATGTGCTCCGAGGCTTCTGCGCGCTGCCGCGACATCCGGCTGCGCAACCGGTCGATCGCGCGGCTGCGCGCCAGCGTCAGCAACCAGCCCACAACCGTTCCTCGTGATGGCTGATAGGTGTCGGCGCTGCGCCATACCTGGAGCCAGGCATCCTGCAAGACCTCCTCGGCGTCGGGGGCCTTCCCGACGATTCGCAGCACCATCGACCACAGCATCGGATTGTGGCGGTCGTAGAGCTCCTCGAACGCCTTCATATCACCGACCCGGAGCCGGTCGATGCATGAACGGTCGCGATCTTGATCCTTCATCACGAAGCGTTCGACCTCGCGGTTGGTCCCTCGTTCTCACTACGACGCCCGGCCGCGAGCGGACGAGACCGAGGGAGCGACTGATGCAGGATGCGACCCGGCTGAGGTTCCATGGACATCCTGAGAATGAACATAGGGAGTCGGTGCAACGGATTCAAGACGAGGCGTCCGGATCGCAGCAATTGGCTCATCCGGCTCGACCCCTGCTCCGTAGCTGAAGAGTCGTCACGACCGGTTGAAGCGCTGCAGCGCCCCGTCTGCGAGGCGCGCCGGTCTCGACCGCGGCTCCCTCGAGCCACGCTCACGCCCTTCCCGTGAAGTTTGCGGGAGAAAGGTAAGGAACGCGATGCATCGACGATTCTTCGGAGCGATACCGGCCCTCGCGCTCATGCTGGCTGCCGGATTCCCCTCCGCACCCGTGCACGCCTCGAGCCACAGCGAGGCCCCCGGCACTTCCAAGGACCGCCTCGCCGACGACACCGACCTCTACGCCTGGGTGGCACCCGACGCGCCCAACGCGGTCACGTTCGTTGGCAACTGGGTGCCGCTCATCGAGCCCAACAGTGGCCCCAACTTCGTGACCTTCGACGACAATGCGAGTTACTACATCAACATCGACAACGTGGGCGACGCGAAGAAGCACATCCGCTACGAGTTCAAATTCAACACCACGCGCCAGAATCCGAACACGTTCCTGTACAACACCGGGGTCGTGAACTCGCTCACCGATCCAACCCTCAACGTGCGCCAGACCTACACCGTGACGCGCATCGTGAACGGTAGCGAGAGTACGTATGGGCCATTCCCGGTGGCACCGCCATTCGTAGGTCCGACTTCGATGCCGCGTTACCAGGCGCTCGCGCAGTCGGCGATCACCATGCTGCCCGACGGCACCAAGATCTTTGTGGGCCCGCGCGACGATCCGTTCTTCGTGGACCTGGCCGCGATCTTCGATCTGCTCACCATCCGCAAGGTCCCAGGTAATAAGGGCCACGGTGTGGACGGCGTGAGCGGCTACGACGTGATGAGCATCGTGCTCCAGGTGCCCAAGAGTCTGCTCACCAGGGACGGGATGAACCCGAGCGCCAGCCTCCACAACGAGATCATCGGCATCTGGGACACAGCCGAGCGTCCTCAGACGCGAATCATCAACGGCGACGGGACGATTTCGCAGAGCGGTCCCGATGCCCAGGTCTCGCGCCTCGGCATGCCGCTCGTGAACGAGGTCGTGATCCCGCTCAAGGACAAGGACAAGTTCAACGCCAGCGAGCCCGCCAATGATGTCGCCAACTTTGGCACCTATATCCTGGACCCCGAGCTAGCGAAGCTCTTCCACGCGATCTTTGGCCTCACCGTACCGGCCGCGCCGCGCACCGACCTGGTGACCGTGTTCGCGACCGGCATCCCGGGTCTGAACCAGCCCCAGGGAGTAAGCCCCGGCGAGATGTTGCGTCTCAACATGACGATCGCGCCGGCGACGACGCCCAGCCGCTTCGGAGTGATTGCCGGTGATAATGCCGGGTTCCCGAATGGCCGGCGCTTGTTCGACGACATCGTGGACATCTCGGAGCGCGTGGTTGCGGGCGGCTACGTTCTTACGCCGGCCACCAACGTGGCGCCGAACAACCAGCTCGGCGATGGCATCGACGCCAACGATAAGCCGTTCCTGCCGCACTTCCCCTACCTTGCGCCGCCAAACGATCCGTTCCACAACGAACTGCACGACGAACGCGGCGAGCACTTGGGGGACATCGACCAGAACCGCGAGGACGATCACGGCCGCGAATCAGTCGCGCCGGTGTCGGCGACCATCGAGGTCGCGAGCAGCAGCTCCGGCTCGCAGGCGGTGCTCCAGTACACGCTCCCCGCGAACGGCAATGTGTCGCTCAAGATCTACGACCTGCAGGGGCGGATTGTGCGCACGCTCGTAGACCAGGACGCCGCCGCTGGCACCTTCCGCGCCACGTGGGACGGGCGTCTCCAGACCGGCAGTATGGCGACGAAGAGCGTGTTCTTCGCCCGGCTGGTCGTCAACGGGAAGGCCGCCGACGTGAAGAAGATCGTGATTCGATAGCGTACTTCCGGCGATTGCGCGGGGCGCACCGGATGGTGGAACGGGCAGGCACGAAATTCACGATACTTGGCGACGAAGACATCGCTGCAACAGAGATGCGAGCGCCCCAGCGGGGATAGCCTGCTGGGGCGCTCGCGTTTATGCAGGTGAACCGCGCCGGTTTTCCTCGAGAGCTCGTTGCGTGAGTACTTCGGTTCGGGCTCGGTCGTGAGGCCCAAGGCCAGCGCGAAGGCCGATCCTGAATTGCCGGTGGCCCCATTCACATCCACGTGAAAGCTGGCCCGCGACTCTCCGTCGGCCATGAAGCCGCGGACCGCGATCGTGCCAAACCGGGGTGAGCACCTCGCGCTGCCGTCGAGGCAGTCGTCGAAGCTCGGCTCGACGCCCGCCCGCCGAATGACGCCCGGCCATCCAGGACATTCAAGTACGCCGTCTGTATCACTTGATCAGCCTCCTCACGGTCCCATCGGCAGCAGCCTCTCAAGGTTGACTGCCCGAGGTTCCGCGCCGGATATTGCACGATCGAGTGCGGGATGTTGTCCAATGGCTGGCATGACCCGGAGATGCCAATGCGAGCTTGGTTGCCGATCATCGTGAGTCTTGTTGTCCTCGGTTCGCCGGCGTCGACTCATGCACAGGGCGAGCATTCGCATGAGGCGGGCGACCTCGGCCGCGTGGGGCAGGCGCACTTTCCCGTGACGTGTGCGCCCGAGCTCCAGGGGGATTTCGATCGCGCGGTGGCGATCCTCCACTCATTCTTCTACGAGGAATCCGAGCGCCAGTTCGCCTCCATCGCCTCCCGTGATCCACATTGCGCGATGGCCTGGTGGGGCGTCGCCATGAGTCTCTGGCACCCACTGTGGGAACCGCCCGACTCCACGTCGCTCGCGCGTGGGTGGACTGCGATCCAGCGCGCCGACTCGCTCGGCACCGGCACCGAGCGCGAGCGCGCCTACATCGGTGCGCTCGCCAGTTTCTACCGGAACTGGGACCACGTGGACCATCGTACTCGCGCGCTCGCCTACGAGCGCGAGATGGAGCAGCTGCACAAAGCGTTCCCTACGGATACCGAGGCCGCGATCTTCTACGCGCTGGCGCTCAACGCCACGCTCCAGTACAGCGACAAGTCCTGCGCTCAGCAGCGTCGCGCCGGCGCGATCCTCGAACCCATCTACGCAAAGCAGCCGGATCACCCGGGCGCCGCGCACTACCTCATTCACAGTTATGACTTTCCGACGCTTGCGTCACGAGCGCTGCCCATGGCGCGGCATTACGCCGATGTCGCGCCCCATGTGCCGCACGCACTCCACATGCCGTCCCACATCTTCACGCGCCTTGGAATGTGGGACGAGTGCATCCGCTCGAATCTGGATGCCGCCCAGGCCAGCCGGGAATATTCCGCCACCCACTATGGCGGGGCCGTGTACTACGACGCGGTCCACGCGTGGGATTATCTCGAGTACGCCTACCTGCAGAAGGCTCAGGTCCGCCAGTCGCGGGCGATTCGCGACAGGGTGGTGGCGATCCGACGCGTCAGCCAGCAGACGCAGTCGTTCTACTACGCGCTCACCTCGGTGCCGGCTCGCTACGCGCTCGAGCGGCACGCGTGGAGTGAGGCAGCTGCGCTCGAGCTCCCATCGGGCTGGAGCTGGGATCGATATCCCTGGACCGAGGCGACGACGGAGTTCGCCCGGGCGCTCGGTGCCGCGCGCTCCGGTCGCACGGAGATTGCACGCGCGGCGATCTCACGACTGGCCGCGATT
>JANMQY010000060.1:0-111888 GCA_031370785.1 Candidatus Eiseniibacteriota bacterium
CAGCGCGGATTGCGTCCACTGACGATCGAGGGCAGTCCGGGGACGCTGGCGCCGATCGCCTCGACCACGCCCGGCACCGAGAGATGAATCACGTGGAACGGCCCGGGCGAGGTGAGATGCAGATGCGGATCGTTGGCGAGCAGCGGCGCGCCGCTCGCGCTGCGTTTCGGTCCAACCGCGAATTCGTTGCTGGCGCGCGCATCGTCGCCATCGCTCGTCGGATCGTGCAGCGCGGCGAGCGCCCGCTCTGCGCGGCGCAGCAGCGCGGGCGAGAGCGCGCCGCGCCGCGAGCGGCCGGGCGCGAGTCTGCCCCTTGGCGCGGGTTCGACGGGCGGACCGTAGAGGCGCCGGACCGCGCTGTCGGGAATGGTCGTGTAGGTCCACTCGTCCTCGAATCGTTCGCGGGCGTCCAGCCACTCCCTTCCGTGCGCCGCGATTTCGCGGGCTTCGGCAAGCTCCGGCAGATCGAGGTCGAGGGTGACCCCGAGTCCGAGCAGCAGCAGCACGCTGTCCTCAGGTTTCCAGTCCGCCGGCCGATGCTTTAGCCGCTCGAACTCGCGCGGCCAGGCGGCGCGGCCGGCGCGACACTCGACGATCCAGGCATTGATGCCCTCGGCGTAGCGCTCGACCGGAATCGCGACGTCGGGATTCGCGCGCTCGCGCGTCCAGATCGAGTCGGCGCGTTCGCCAAGCCGGAATAGCTGGGCGCCGCCGTCGGCCTCGAGCTTCGAATTGCCGAGCCACTCCGAGAGACGGCCGCGCCCCGCGCGCCGCGAATACTCGAGCTGCCACAGCCTGTCGCGCGCGGTCACGTATCCCCAGGCGAAGTAGAGGTCCGGAAGATTCGCGGCGCGCACGTGCGGGATGCCATACCGGTCGGTGACGATGCGCACCGGCGCGCTCGGGCCAGCACTTGTCCGTGGCGTTGCCGTGGACGCAGCGAGCGCAACGCCGGCCGCATGCGCGAGGGACGAGGCGTCGCGCGACCCGAGCCTCAGCGCGGCAGCGACTCCGGCGGCGAGCACGAGCACTGCGCCGGCGCGACGGACGCGCGGCACGATTCGATCGGGTTGCGGGGGAACGCGAGCCTCTGACATGGTGGTTGGACCGAGCGCATGGTACCCACCCGCGAGGCGTCGATGCACCCGGAATTCACTGCTGGCCTCGATCTCGGCGGCACCGCCCTCAAAGCCGTGCGCGTGGACCGGAACGGCGGCGCGCACCGCTTCTTCGAAATCCCATCGCGGGCGCTGGAGAGCGCAAAGGCGCCACTGGACGCAATCGCCGAGGCGCTCGCCACGCTCGAGTCAGCAGGCCCGCTCGCGCATGTCGGTCTCGGCTGTCCGGGCGCGGTGGACGTGGCGCGCGGTGTGCTGGTCGGGCGAACGCCGCACCTGCCGCACTGGGAGGACTGGCCGATCCGCGAGGCGGTGCGTTCACTACTGGGTCGCGAGGTCGTCGTCGACAACGACGCCAATCTCGCGGCGCTCGCCGAGCACAGGTTGGGCGCTGCGCGCGGTTGCCGCAGCTCGCTCACGGTCACGATCGGGACCGGCATCGGCTGCGGAATCGTGATTGACGACCGGATCTGGCGCGGCGCTTGGGGCGGCGCGGGCGAGATCGGCCACGTGCCGCTCGGCTCGGGCGAGGTGCCATGCCGCTGCGGAATTCCCGGCTGCGTCGAACCCGAGGCTTCAGGAAAGGGGCTGGCGCGCGAGGCGCTCGCGCTTGGGCTCGATCCGCCCGATGCCCGCGGTGTTTTCGAAGCGGCCAACTCCGGCCATCCCCAGGCGATCGCGTGCGTCGCGCATTTCACGGATCGCCTCGGTGCCGTGATCGGAAGCGCGGTCAGCCTGCTCAATCCGGAATGCGTCGTGATCGGCGGCGGAGTGGTGCGCGCTGGCGATGCGCTGATGCTTCCTCTCCGGAAGGCGATCGAGCGCTATGCACTTCCTTCGCACTGGAAGCGCCTGCGCGTGGTCGCGGCGGCGCTGGGCCAGCAGGCCGGATGCATCGGGGCCGGGTTGCTGGCATGGGATGCGATCGAGGGCGGCGGCGGGTGAGGCGCGAGTTTCGGAGTCAGCGATGCGTGCGCGAGGTGGTCGCTCCGCCTTCGCGGGAGTGATCGTGAGGCGCAGCGGCGCGGCCACAAACAAATCGCAGCGAGCGAAAAGATTTCGTTTGACACACGTTTCGAGCTCGGCCTCTCGGGTCTCGATGCCAGGTCACGAACGACGCGCCAGCGTGCGCATCGCGGGCGCTGACGACATGGAATGCCCGGGCCGCGAATTTTCTCGTCGCGACTCGCGTTTCTCGCGCAGCGCGCAAGCACGGACGCCAAAAAGCCTCGTGATATGAAGTGGCGGTTGCCCCCGCGATGTGTCTTCTTCGCGGAGTCCCGTCATGAAGTCGTACTCGCTGTCGCATCTCGGTGATCACATCCTGCTGCGCGACCTGGCCACGCTGGTCTCCCAGGATCGCGCCACCACCGCCGCTCTGCTGGCCCATCTCGCCGAGGTAGAGGAGCGCAAGCTGTATGCGCGGGCGGCGTATCCCTCGATGTTTCTCTATTGCGTCCGCGAGCTGCGCATGTCGGAAGACGTGGCGTACGCGCGCATCCGTGTCGCACGAAAGGCGCGGCAGTTCCCCGCCATCTTTCCTGCCCTGGCGGACGGTAGATTGCATCTGAGCGCCGTGGTCCAGCTGACGCCCCATCTGACCGATGAGACAACCCCGGAGACTGCCGACGATCTCCTGGCGGCGGCCGCGCACAAGACGAAGACCGAGATCGAGCTTCTGCTCGCCGAGCGCTTCCCCAGGGCGGACCTGCCCACTCTCGTCCAGGCCATCGCGGGGCCGGGCGCCACGGACGAACTGGTTCCGGAACCAGTTGGGGGCCTTGCCTTGCAACAGGTTCCGGTATCGGCTGCTTCATCCGCCCCACAATTCGTTCCGGAACGAGTTGATCTTCCCTCGCGCGCGAAGCTCGCACCGCTCTCGCCCGGGCGGTTCGCGTGGCAGATCACGGTCGATCAGGAGACCCAGGATCTGCTGTGCTTCGCACAATCGCTGCTCGGTCACGCCGTGCCATCGGGTGACGTCGCCACGGTGCTCAAGCGCTCCCTGGGTTTGCTGGTCGAGAAGCTCGAGAAACGCAAGTTCGCCAGGTGCGTCCGGTCACGCCCGCGCCGCAGCTCGGCCAACGGCCGGTACGTTCCCGCCGAGATCCGGCGCACCGTCTGGCAGCGGGATGGCGGCCAGTGCACGTTCGTCAGCGAGAGCGGGAGGCGTTGCGAAGCGCGCGACCGGCTGGAGTTCGATCACATCGATCCGGTCGCTTGTGGAGGACAGACGAGTGCCGATCGGATGCGGCTGCGGTGCCGGGCGCACAACCAGTACACGGCCGAGTGCACATTCGGCGCCGGGTTCATGCACGCAAAGCGGGAGGAAGCTCGGCGCGTGGCGGCGGCTCGGAAGGAGTCGCTGACTCAGAAGAACGCGCTTGCTCAGAATAAGGCGCAATCTGAAGCAGCGGCGACCGAAGCGAACGACGTCATTCCCTGGCTTCGCGGGCTCAGGTTCAGCGCCGAAGAGGCCCGCCGGGGGGCCGCGCTTTGCGCAGACATGCCCGACGCTCCTCTGGAGGAGCGAGTGCGGAACGCGGTACGTGGCCTCGCTCCGCCCTCCGCGCGCCGCGCCGTGCATGTGACTTCATGACGCGGGGTCGGTCGCGCCACCCTGCGCTGTTTGCGCGGCCCGGCTCGCCCCGCCGGGCCGTGGTCACTCCTCGCTGGTCGCGAGCGCCTCGAGTTCACTCCAGCGCGCGTAGGCTCTGTGGATCGCGTCGTCGAGCGCGTCGACTCGCTTCTGGGCTCGACCGATGTCTTCCGGCGGCGTGGCGTAGAAGCCCGGCGCCGCCATCAGCTCGAAGAGTGTCTCCTTCTCGGCCTCGAGGGCTTCGATCCGGGCGGGCAGGTCATCCAGCTCGCGGCGCTCCTTGAATGAAGCTTTCCGTGGGCGCGCTGCGGTGCGGGCGGGAGTCGCCCGGGCGCGCTTCGTCGTCGCTGCGGGCTCGTCGGCCTTCCGCTGGCGAAGCCAGTCCTCGTAGCCGCCGACGTACTCGCTCCATCGGCCCTCGCCCTCGAACACCAGCGTCGAAGTGACGACGTTGTCGAGGAACGTGCGATCGTGCGAGACGATCAGCAGAGTGCCCTTGAACTCGAGCAGCAGTTCTTCGAGCAGCTCGAGCGTCTCCAGATCGAGGTCATTGGTCGGCTCGTCGAGGACGAGGACGTTGCACGGACGCGAGAGGATCTTCGCGAGCTGGAGCCGCTTGCGCTCGCCGCCCGAGAGTCGAGTGACCGGTCCCTGGATCTGCTCCGAGGTGAACAGGAAGTCGTGCAGATAGCCGACCGCATGGCGTTCGCCCCCGCCGACCGAGATCATCTCGCGCCCTTCGGCGACGTTCTCGAGAACGGTCTTGGTCTCATCGAGCACGTCGTGAAGCTGCTCGAAGTGCGCGACCTCGAGTCTCGTGCCGGCGGACACAGTGCCAGACTGCGGCTCGATCTCGCCGAGCAGCAGGCGAATGAGCGTGGTCTTGCCGGAACCGTTCGGACCGAGGATACCGATGCGATCGCCGCGCAGGATCGTGGTGCTGAGCCCCTGGACGATGGGCTCCGCGCCATATGCGAAAGAGACATCTTTGCAGCGCAGCACCATCCGCCCGGTGCGCTCGGCCTCCTGAAGCTGCGCCTTCACGCGCGCGACCTCGTCGCGCCGCGCGCCGCGTTCGAGACGCAGCGACGCGCGCGCGCGCACCCGGCCCGCATTCCGCGCGCGGCGCGCCGTGATGCCGCGCCTGAGCCACGCCTCTTCCTGGGCCAGCTTCTTGTCGAACAGCTTGTCCTGCTCGCCTTCGACGCGCAGCTCGTCCTCGCGGATCGCGAGGTAGGCGTCGTAGCCCGCGCGGTAGCTGCGGATCGCGCCGCGGTCGAGATCGAGGATGCGCGTGGCAAGGCCGCGCAGGAAGCTGCGATCGTGCGTAACGAAGATCAGCGTGCCGCGCCGGCGGCGCAGCGTGTCCTCGAGCTGGCGGATCGCTTCGATGTCGAGATGGTTGGTCGGCTCATCCAGGATCAGGACTTCGGGGTCGCGAACCAGCGCCGCGGCGAGCAGGACGCGGCGCTTGGATCCGGCCGAGAGCGTCTCGATCGCGACATCGAGCTCGAACGCGAGGTCGTGTGCGACCTGATCGATCCGGGTCTCGATCTCCCACGAGGCCTCGCTGGTCGTCGCGCCGCAGGCGTGGTGCAGGTAGTCGCGAACGCTGCCAGTGAGATCGAGCGGCACTTCCTGCTGCAGGCCCGCGACGCGCAGCCCGGGCTTGCGGAACACCTCGCCCGAATCGGGAGTCAGCGTGCCCGCGAGAATCCTGAGCAGCGTCGACTTGCCGGCGCCGTTGCGGCCGAGGAGCCCGACCCGCTCGCCCTCGTCGATCTGAAGGCCCACCGAGTCGAGCAGTGGGGGCCCGGCGAAGGTGAGGCTCACATTGTTGAGGCCGAGCAGCGCCATGGTGCGATGCGTCTCCTTGGGTGAATGCATGGCGGCGGGCGCGCCAGCGTCCGGAACAGCGACTGCGATGCCAGCGGGCGCACGCGCGGGGCGGGAACTATGCCAGAAATGTCGCGAGGATGTTTCGGGTGATTCCTGTCGCGCTTTCGGCCGATGACTCACGGAGCCTGCCGCCCAGCGCCTCGCACCGAGCTGGAACACAGTCCCAGGATCGCTACGAGATTCGACGTGAAGGAGTCAGCGTGACCTTGATCCCGCCGCCCAGGCCTGCCGATTCCGCGGGCTCCGTGCCCGATGCGCAGCGCCTGATGGCCACGCTCCGCGCGATCGCCTCCGAGGCGCCGATGATGGATGCCGCGCTCTATGGAATCCTGGTCGGCAATGCCGTGACCCTCGCCGGTGCGCTGTTCGAGCACTGGCCAGCGCTTCCCGTCCTCTGGGTCTACTGGGGCCAGAGCGTGATGATCGGTGTGGTCAACGTCATCCGCATCATGTGTCTCGAGGAGTTCTCGACCGAAGGCTTCACCAGCGGTGGCAAGCCGGTTCCCGAGACCAGCAGGGGAAAGGCGAACACCGCCGGCTTCTTCGCCGTGCACTACGGCTTCTTTCATCTCATCTACGCTCTGTTCCTCACCAGGGGAATGCTGGGCGGCAGGATGTCGGGCTGGATGCCGGCCACGGTGCTGCTCAACGTGGCGATATTCGGCGCGGTCCATGGCTTCCCGCTGTGGAGGACGCATGGCCACGACCTTCGCTCGAAACGGCCCAACCTGGGCGCGCTGATGTTCTATCCCTACATTCGAATCCTGCCCATGCATCTCACCATCATCCTGGGCTCGGCATTCCCGCAGGGCGCGCTTCCCCTCTTCATATTGCTCAAGACCGGTTCCGACGTGGCGCTGCACCTCGTCGAGCAGAAGATGTTCCAGACCGCCGAGTGAGCGCCCGATAAAGCCATCATGTCGAACTCCCCGTCGCTCTCGCCATTGCTCCTGCCTGCCGGGCTCTCGTCGGCTGGTCCGAGGTCACGCCGCATTCCGCGGAGCCACAGCGCGACGAGATCTCGCAGTGGACTTCGCTCGAGAGCGCGACCGCCGAGTCGCAGCGCAACGGCAAACCGATCCTCATCGACTTCAACGCCGACTGGTGCCCGCCGTGCCGGAGGATGAAGCAACAGGTGTTCGAAGATGGCACGCGTGGGCGGGCGGTGCAGACCGCCGTGATCCCGGTCTCGATCGTGGATCGAAGGCGCGAGCCTGCGTTGAGGCTGGAACCCGCCCCCGCGCCTACTCAGCCAACCCATTCCGCCCACATCACCAGATCACGACCCTCACGCTGTCGGCGCGCCACATCGCGTCGCCGGGCTTCACGTCGAACGCCTTGTAGAACTCGGGGAAGTTCGCGACCGGCCCGTTGACCCGCAGGAACTGGGGCGCGTGCACGTCGGTCATGATCTGTTGCGCGAGCGCTTCCGGCCGGCGCTGGCCGAGCCACGAGAGCGCGTAGCCCAGGAAGTAACGCTGATCGGGGGTGAGGCCGTTGATCTTCTCGCCCTTCTTCCACTGCTCGGTCTTCTTGAACGCTTCGTAGCCGAGCCTCACGCCGCCCAGGTCGGCGATGTTCTCGCCGAGGGTCGCGCGGCCTCGAACGTGCTTGTCGCCCACGACGTACTGATCGAACTGATCCACCAGCTTCTGCGCGCGCCCGCTGAACTGGACCGAGTCCTGTTCGGTCCACCATGGATTCATGTTGCCCTTCTCGTCGAACTGGCGACCTTCGTCATCGAACCCGTGCGTGATCTCGTGCCCGATGGTCGAGCCTCCGGCGTAGGAGTAGAGCACTGCGTCGTCGACCAGTGAGTCGGGCACGCCGGGAAGCATGAAGGCGGCGGCGGGAAGCACGATCTCGACCTTGGACCCGTCGTAGTATGCGTTGTAGGTCTGCGGCGTCATGTACCACTCGGTGCGATCGATCGGCTTCCCGAGCTTCGCGGCCTCGTGGCGGAACCACCACTCGTCGATCCGGACCCGATTCGCGGCGAACGAGCTGCGATCGATCCGGAGCGCCGAGTAGTCGCGCCAGCGATCAGGGTAGGCGACCTTCCGGGCCACCCTGTCGAGCTTGGCCAGCGCCCGCTGCCGGGTCGTCTCGCTCATCCACGGCAGCGTGCGGATCCGATCGCGGTACACGCTGATGATGTTCTCGGTCAGCTTCTCGTAGCGCGCCTTGGTCGCGGGCGAGCAGTACCTGCTGACCCAGACCGCGCCCATCAGCTCGCCGATGCCGTCCTCTTCGGCATCGAGGACGCGCTTCCACCGTGGCCTCTGCTCCTTGGTGCCCGACATCACGGTGCCGTAGAAGCGGAAGTTCTCGCGATCGAAGGGCCGGCTGAGACTGGGCGCGAGAGTGTTGACCACGTTCCAGCGCAGATAGGTCTTCCAGTCGCCGAGCGGCACCGCGGTGAGGCTCGAATCCACCTGCAAGAAGAACTCGGGCTGCGCCACGATCACGGTGTCGACGGCGGCGATTCCCATCGCCGCGAATTGCCGCTTCCAGTCGATCGCGGGCGTGAGCGAGGCGAGCTGGCCGAGCGACATCTTGTTGTAGTTGGCCCACGGATCGCGCCGCTCCTCCAGAGTGCGCGAGCGCTTGGCGAGCCTGGTCTCGATGCGAACGATGGTCGCGCTCGAGCGGCGTGCGGTCGCGGCGTCCTCGCCGAGCAGATGGAACATCGCCGCCACGTGCTTCGCGTATTCGGCGCGAATGTGCTTCGTGGTCGAGTCGATGTTGAAGTAGTAGTCCCGATCGGGCAGTCGCAGTCCGCCCTGGTACAGATGGACCATGTACTGGTCGCTGTTGCGCTCGTCCTGACCGACGTACACCGAGTAGAGCGGCCGGAATCCCAGCACCTGAAATCGGGCGACGGTACCGAGTAGATCCTCGCGGGTGCGGATCGCGGCGATCTGATCGAGAGATGGCTTCAGTGGCGCGGCTCCCTGACGTTCGATTGTCACCGAGTCGAGGCCCGTCGCCCAGAAGTCCCCGACCTTCTGCTCGCTGGTTCCGCGGGCTGCGCCGGACCTTGCGGACGACTCACAGATCCCGGTGAGTTGCCGATAGACCTCCTCGCGCACGAGGTTCGCGATCCCCCAGCCGCGCTCCGCCGGGGGGATTGGATTCTGTTTCAGCCATCGCCCGTTGGCGTACTGGAAGAAATCCGTTCCGGGGCTGGTCGACGGATCCATGTTCAGCACGAGTGGATCCTTGTCGCGCGGGAGTGAAGGTTGGTCGTCCGCGGCGCGGAGCAGAGCCGGGATCGCGACGAGCAGGCTCACTGCCACGACTACGAGAATCGACGATCGGTTCGAGGTCGAGTGCCGGGTCACGGGCAATCCTTTCCTGTGGAGTAGTAAAGGAGCGAGGGCGGCAGAATAGGGCGGAGGCGCGCCGAAGACCAAATGGCGGCGTTCTAGAGGGCAGAACTCGAGTCACGTCTGGTTCTGCTCGTGATCTCGGCGGAGCGGCTCGGGTCCTAGCGCAACATCACGACTCGCGCGGTCAGCGCCCGCGTGCCGGACGGGTTCGAGACCACCGCGCGGGCAATCATGGAGTTTCGAGCCCTCCAGAAGCCGACAGTCAGAGGCTCAAGAGTCCCGATTCCGGTGCCGATAACGGACCGCGGTGGCCGAAGACCGGCTGTCCGCAGACCCGTACCGAGGAGGAATCCCAAATGTCCGCCTTCGACAATGAAAGCATGGAATACGCAGAGTTGATGGCCCGCCGTCGCGAGGCGGAACGCACCTGGCAGATCTGCTGGACCGCCTCCGGCCTGATTGCCGGGGTGTTGCTGTCCTGGGCGATCGCCGCCCGCAGCTCCGGGTTGATGCTCCCGGTGATTCTCGCGGTGGCCTACGGTTTTTACGTCATGAATCACGCACGCAAGCAGGTCCTGATGATTGGTGGCTACGTCGAGGAGTTCTTCGAGAACCGCTCGAACGGGCCGCAGTGGTTCTCGCGCGTCGCCCGCACGAGGTCGGTCGCTGGCTTCAGTCCGATGAGCGGCTTCTTCTTCACCCTTCTGTCGGACGTGGCAGTGGCTCTCGCCGTGATTTTTGCGTGGATGTTCGCCCCGACAGCTCCGCGCGGCGAACTGATGGCGGGCATCGTTACGGGATTCGGCGTGACGTTCGTATTCCACTCCCTGTTCGAGACCGCACAGCTGCAGCAGATTGACTTCGCCGCATTCTGGCGTCAGGCGAACAGCGGCCCGACGGCCGTCAAGCAAAGCAGCCGGGTCGCGAGCCGCTAAAACGCGCGAACTCGAAGCCCCCGGGGGTCACGCCTCCGGGGGCTTTCGGCTTTTCAGGTCGAGGGCGCGACCGGCGCGGGGGAGGTGCCCCGCGCCGGTTCGTGATGCCACGAATGCGTTCGTGCCTAGCGTCCGTCTGGCCTCACGACGGCCATGCCGAGATCCACATCGTCCACATGGTCCAGGCGCAGCAGATCCCCGCGCAGCGACTGCCAGCCGCCGGCGAGCGCCGCGAACGCAAGATCCTCGGTCGGGGGCAGGTCCTGAAGGAAAACGAACGCCGCCCCGGCCATGAAGCGCGGCAGGACATTGCGATCGTAGTGGCCCGAATCGCGCGTCGAGCGACGCGCGTCCAGCACCTGCTGAACCGTCGTCCCCTCGCCGCACACGTCCCTCCAGCGCGTCTCGATCTCTTTCACGCGGTCGGGCTGCGCCGCGCGCACGATGTCGGAGACCAGCGCGTAGGCATCGAGCTCGCCTTCGGGCGTGTACGAGGTCCACACCACGCGCGCGCTGGTCGAGCGCTGCGTGTTCTGGTGGGCGAGTGTCGCGCCTTCCCTGGTCGCGATCACTTCATACTCCACATCCACGGTCACGGTGCGCACGCGCGCGACCAGTTCGACCGGCACGGACACCCAGCGCGTGACCCGTTCTCCCGCCGCATCCTTCTCGACGATGCGGCGCGCGATCACATCGGTGAAGAGGTGCAGCCTGGTGTGCGCTTCGACGTTTCCGATCGAGCCCCACACCACGCGCTCGGCGCCGGCCTTGCGGGCGAACCGGATCGCGTCTTCGCGAGAGAGGCGTCCGAGCTGCGAGACGGTCATCTGCTGCTCGATGGCCGCGCTGCCAAGGATGCGCGTGAAATGGCAGTCCGGCGGACTCATGCCCTGCGCCAGGTGGTCACGCCACTCGGCGGCCACGTCGCGCCCGAGCGAAACGCTCGAGGAACCGGAGGAGAACGGCACGACCGCGACCCGGGTCAGCGCCTTCTCGTAGGCTTTGTCCGCGAGCTTGGCCGCGTCCCGATAGTCGGGCACGAAGCGCCGGGAATCCGAGAACTGAAGGTAGGCGCGCTTGGGCCGGCGCGCGGTGAGATCCGTGACGCCGCGCTGATAGTAGGTGCGCGCGGCGGTCTGGCGGAGCGCCTGCTCCTCCTGCGACCACTCGGGGCTCACCGAGATCGCGGCGTAGCGGAAGGCGTCCATCCGGAACGCCGTGAGCGCAAGCACCTGCTCGGCGGCCGCGAGGCTGTCGGACAGGGTCAGCGAATGAATGCGCTGCTCCCAGTTCCGGGCCATGGCGTTGCCGGCCGCGGTGGCCGCAGCGCGTGCACGCGCGTTGCCGGGATCCTTGTTGAGTGCGCGCGTGGCGAGTTCCCAGGCGCGGCCGTTCTCGCCACCGGCGAGCTTCTCTTCGCTCTTCTGTGCGAGCTTTGCGGGTCCAGCACATCCGAGCAGGACCAGAAGCGCCAGGGCGGCCGGCGTAATTCGACGGAGCATGGGAAGGCCCCCTTTCGTTCGCGTGTTATCGGCCTGGCAGGAATGGGACTTGAGAGTGAGACCCGGAACCTCCGGAAGTGGTCCAGGGCCGCGCTCAAAGACCGCGCAGCGCGGAACCGGTGCCCGGGTTCCGCGCTGCACTCGCAACCATTCGCAACCAGCTCGCTTCAGGCCGCCTGCGCCCCGTTTTCCTCGCTGTCGACACCGTCTCCGCCCCGAACGAGGGCGACGGCACTGCGGACGTTCGACGTCACGTCCCGCTCCTCCTTCAGGCCCTGGATGACGGACTCCGCCTGCTTCAGCATGGAGCGGAGCGAACGGGTCTTCTCGACCGCCTGGTCGATGAGGACCTTCTGTCCTTGCAGCGTTTCGATACTGGAGTGCATGTCGGCGAGCAGTGCATCCGCTCGGGCTAGGCGCTCCTCCGCCTTGTTCATCTGACGAGTGCGCTCGTCGAGCTTGCTCGAAGTGTCCTGCACCTCGACAAGCCGATCCATCACTTCGTGCAGCATCGTGCGACTCTGCTCGACATCTGCCCGGGCCGCGTTGATCTCCCGGATCTCGCTCGCGGTCTTCTCGGCCATCGAGAACATGCGGTCGAGATCGGCCTGTATGGCGTCGAGCGTGCCCTGACGTGCGCAGATCTGCTCCAGCGACCTGGCCACATCAGGCTCGACCGCATCCCAGCGCGCCAGGCGCTCTTCAAACGTATCCAGCCTGCCCGAGACGGAATGCAGATCGCTGGCGCGCTCCTCGAGCTGTGCGGCGAGCGCTCCGATCTGCTGCGTGCGCTCGTCGGCGGTCGCGAGCGAACCGGTCAGCCGCTTGGTCAGCTCGCCGAGTTTCTGTGCTGATGCAGCCGCCTCCTGGCGCAGCTCCGTCGCCCGTTCGAGATCCTTGGCGGTCTCCGCGAGCGCGTGCTGCCGGTGATCGAGATCCTGCTTGAGGGTTCGAGTCTTCTCGGCCAGCTCCGCGACCGACTCGCATCGCGCCTCGATTGCCTCGACCGCCTTGGCCGTCTTGTCGGTTCTGGCACGCGAGTCGCTGACGCCGGATGCGATCGACGCGATCGTCCTGCTCATGCGGTCGGCCTCTTCCGAATGCGACGACAGTGCGACGAAGCGCTGCTCGGCGGCCTCCATGCGGGACTGCAGATCGCGACTGCGCTCGTCCAGCCTCGAACTGAGCGCGCCTTGCTCCGCCAGTCGGCGGTTCAGGTCCTCCACGAACTCCCGCCGCGACTCGATGACGGTGATGAAGTCGTGCACACGCTGCGCTTGCTTCTGCACGATTTCGATGGTCGGGGCCATGCCCTTCACGTCACTGATCTGCTGGCCGACTTCGCCGACAGACTGCTCGACGCTCGACAGCCAGGTGCGTGTCTCGGACTGGCTCTCGAATACCCGGACAATCTCGCCGTTGGCCACCTGCATCTGCTCGAGCGCGTCCTTCACCATCGCGTGGGCGTGGGCCAGCCGCTCCAGGTCTCGGACTGCGGCCTCGACTGCCGGCCGCGCGGCCTCGATCTGTGCGACCTTCGCCGCGGACTCGTGGGCAGCCCTGCCCATTTCGTCCAGATCCCGGCGTACGCCTTTTGCCTTTGCGATCTCTTCGTCGATGTGTCCGATCTCGTCCGAGAACGTGCTCAGGCTGGCCGACAGTGCCTGCGTCCGCGACTGGAGCTCTCCGACGTTCCGGCTCGTCTCGCTCAGGGACTTGAAACGGTTCTCGAAATCCACGAGCGCGCCACGCAGGTCCGCAACGCGCTGGCTGACCGATTCGAGGCCCCGGTTCTCGAAGTCGAACCGCTCGATCGACTTCCTGGTCTCGTCCTGCATCGTCGCCAGGTCGTGACGCGTCGCCCGAGTCTGTTCGCCTGCCTCGTGCTGAAGCTGGGTGATCTCCTCGGAACGTTCGAGCACCGAATCATGCAGCGACCGAAGCGTGGAGACATCCCTTTGCATTGCCTTGAGCGCCTTCTCGTTGTCCTGTTGCTGGGCGACGCCGGCATTGACCTGCTTCATGGCGTGCTCGAGCTGGTCCGCCCGGGCGAGCGCAGCCTCGATGGCGTCGCGCTGCGATTCGAGCGCCGCGCTCTTCTGTGCGACGAATTCTCCAAGCGCCTTCAGGGTTCCAAGCTCCCGCTTGACGCTGTCTACTGAGCTCTGGACGCCATCCATCGCACGGATGGAGTGCTCGACGCTGCCCACCCGACGTTCCTTGTCCTGCAGATCGCGGCTGAACTCCTCGCGACGCCGGTCCAGCGCTTCCATCTTGGACATCCCGAGCTTGTGGGCGTCGAGGAGCCGGTCATGCTGCGCTCCGAGGCGGGCAAGCTGATCGCGCGTTCCGTCGACCTGACCGCGGAGCGCCTCGGCGTCGCCGCGCAATTCCTGTAGTGGCTTGTCCACCTCGAGGAATCCCTCGAGCTGCTCCTTCAGCTTCAAGGCCGAGTCCACCCGTTGGCCGAGCTCTTCGAACATCGCGCGGACCCGCCCGGCATTTTCGAGCGAGTCAGCGATCTGCGCTTCCATGTGCTGATGGCCGTCCGCGACCGCCTGAGTGCGCTCCTCCAGGGACTGCAGCCGAGTCGACAGCTGCGCCATCGCCTCGAAGCGTTCCTCCAGTTTGCCGAGGCCTTCGGATACGCTGCCCACCCCGCTCTGCGCGATCGCGATGGGATCCTCGAGCTCGCGCAGGCGATCCGCCGCCGTCCGCGCGCGCTCGATGAGCGCCTCGCTGCGGGTGCGCTCCTGCCGCATCTCCTCAGCGACCGCGCGCATCTCCTCGATGAGCTGCTGATCCTTGGAACCATTTCCGAGCAGACTCTTGAGCATGGGAACCATGGAACCCTCCTTCGAAAGCGCCGAGCACCGGACCCGATCCGGACGACTGCGTTCACTGGGCGAATGGGGACTCGTTTCTCCGCGTGTCGGCCGAGACCTGGGGGAGAGGTCGGACGCGGTGCGTATTGGTCCCCGAGGCAAGACCCGCGCCGAGTCGGGACCAATGCTCACGCGCAGATCTGCCAATTGACGTGAGCGCAGGGAATACGCGTCATCAGGAACCGCACGGGCCGGGTATGGAAGGAGCCCTCTCGTCGACGGACCGCCCAACAAGTGACCGGAATCCGGTTGCGCCGGGCCACGTCCGAGCCAAGCCATGCGAAGCCGCACGGGAGAGGGCCCCCAAAGGCTGCGTCCGTCAGGCGCCAGGCCGCGTTCGTGCGGCCGTCGACCGCAGCCGGGGAATCATGAGCCACTCTGCCACCCGCCAAGGCCGGCCCGCGCGGACCCCCGCGCCAACGACGGCCGCCTTCGAACCGCCTTCCGCCCAGGAGCCCTCTCATGTCGTTCGCTCGTTTCGCCGCCGTTTCGCTTGCCCTCGTCGCGCTCGCCGGTCCCGCGGTCGCGGATGATTCCGGCAATTTCGTGATCCGGCTCGGCCAGGACACGACCAGTGTCGAGCATTACACCCGCACCCCTTCTCGCATCGAGGTGAACCAGGTCGGCCGCGCGCCGCGAGTGCTGAAGCGTCACTTCACCTATGACTTCACCAACGGCGCGATCTCGAAGCTGGCCGTGATGGTGACGGCTCCGGCCTCCCCGACGCCGACCCAGACCATCGATGCCACGTTCGGGCCGGACTCGATGTTCATGCAGATCAAGTCCGGCACCGCGCCGGTGCAGAACGTCCACGTCGCAATGCCGACCGGAACCGTGGTCGTGGCGCTCTCGAGCCCTTGGGCGGTGTACGAGAAGTCGATCGCGAAGCTGGTACAGGGCAAGAGCGACAGCCTGCGTTCCCCGATGTACCTGATCGGCGCGGACGCGATGAACTGGCTCAGCCTGCACAAGCTCGGCCGCGACTCGGTCGTTCTCTCCAATGACCACGGGGACCTGTTCCATGTGCGCGTCGACAAGGCGGGCCATGTCCTCGGCGTGCTGCCGATCTCGGGCACCGGCAAGTTCAGTGTGGAGCGCGTCCCGACACTGGATCTGGAGGCGATGACCGCGGTGTTCGCCGCGCGCGAAAAGGCCGGTGCGGGCGTCGGTGTGCTCTCACCGCGCGACACGGTGCGCTCCAACGTCGGTGGAGCCGCGCTGCTGGTGGACTATGGCCGGCCGGGCAAGCGCGGGCGGGTGATCTACGGCAATGTCGTGCCGTACGGCGAGGTATGGCGCACCGGCGCGAACGCCGCGACCCAGCTCAGGACCGACAAGGCGCTCGACTTCGGTGGCACCGTGGTGCCTGCGGGTTTCTACACGATGTGGACGCTTCCGACCGCCACCGGCTGGAAGCTCATCTTCAACAGCCAGACCGGTCAGTGGGGCACCGCGCATGACGCCACGAAGGATCTCTACACGATCGACATGAAGATGAGCACGCTGCCCCAGCCGGTCGAGCGCTTCACCATCAGCGTGGATCCGAGTGCGGAGGGCGGCGTGCTGAACCTCGATTGGGATACGACGCGCGCGTCGGCCGCCTTCACGGTCAAGCCATAGCGCGGGAGGCCCGATGGAGACGCGCAGCCCGGTCGTGTTCCTGTTCGATGTCGACAACACATTGATCGACAACGACCGGGTCGCGGCGGATCTCAAGCGACATCTCGAGCGAGAGCTGGGGCGCGAGCGCGAGGAGCACTACTGGACGCTCTTCGAAGCGCTGCGGGCCGAGACCGGCTACGCGGATTACCTCGGCGCGCTGCAGCGCTACCGGGCGGAGCAGCCGCGGGATCAGGGTGTGCTCACCGTCTCGTCGTTCCTCATCGACTATCCGTTCGCCAACCGGCTCTACCCGAACTCGCTCGACGTTCTGGAGCGCTTCCTCGAGTCGGGACCGGTCGTGATCCTCTCCGACGGCGACGCCGTTTTTCAGCCGCGCAAGGTCCAGCGCTCGGGACTGTTCGAAGCGGCGAACGGAAACGTGCTCATCTACATCCACAAGGAGCTCGAGCTCGAGGACGTCGAGCGCCGCTACCCGGCCGACCACTACGTGCTGGTGGACGACAAGCTGCGGATTCTGACCGCGGTCAAGCGCGCGTGGGGCAAGCGGGTCACGACCGTGTTCCCGCGCCAGGGCCACTACGCGCACGATGCAAAGCTGCTCTCGACCTATCCCGGCGCGGATTTCACCGTGGAGCGGATCGGGGAGTTGCTGGACGTGACCGCCGAGAACCTGGTGGGAGGGGCACAATGACCCCTACCGCCCGCCCCGCGGCTGAACCGCGCGTGCCAGCTCGATGGCCTTGATCAGCGAGACCACGTCGAAGCCGCCGTCGTGCCGGACCTCGTTGATGAAGAACGTGGGCGTCCCGTTGACGCCGCTGCGGACTCCGCTCAGAAAGTCCTCGCGAACACGGGGCATGTGAATCCCCTGGCTCAGCTCGAGCACGAATCGGTGCATGTCGAGCCCCAGGATCCCGGCGTAGGACAGCAGCGACTCCGCGTCGAGCATGTCCTGGTGCTCGAACAGCAGGTCGTGCATCTCCCAGAACTTGTCCTTTGCGCCCGCGGCCTCGGCGGCCTCGGCCGCGGGTTCGGCGTTCGGGTGCACGCTGGCCAGCGGGAAATGTCGATAGACGAAGCGAAGCTCTTCGCCCAGTCGCCTGCGGACCTCACGCACCACGGGATGTGCCGCGCCACAGTGCGGACACTCGAAATCGCCGTACTCGACGAGAGTGACCGGTGCCGTTGCCGGCCCGAGGGCGTGATCGCGCCTGCTGACGGGCAGCATGAGACGCGGTGCAAGGGCCTTCATGACGTGATGCCCTTGTGGATCGACTCGAGCGCCGCGAGGATGCCGTCGGCGCGCGACGCCGCGCCGCTGGGCTCGAAGTCCGCGAGCAGTGGAAACTGGAGCTTCCGGTCCTTCGCGAACGCCTTGTGGCACCACGCTCCGTCGACGGAAATCCCCAACGGCTTCTTGTCGGGCGTGCTGTTCAGCGTGAAGTCCGGCGCCACAGTTCCTTCGCTCAGGGGTTCCATGGTGTCCTCCTAGATCGTGGGTAATTCCCGCGGGCGTGGTCCTCGCGGAAAGGCTTTGTCGATCCGCCCGAGTTCGGCTTCGCTCAGCTCGAGGTCCGCGGACCCCGCGTTCTCGGCCGCGTGTTCCGGCTTTGATGCCTTCGGAATTGCGAAGACTGACGGCCTCCGCAGCAGGAATCTCAGCGCGACCTGGCGCGGAGTAGCCTGATGTGCGGCGGCGATTTCCTGAAGCACGCGCCCGCCCGGCGTCGTCGGCCCGGGAAAGCCCTTGTGTCCGAACGGGCTGTAGGCCACCACCGCGACACCCTGCTTTTCGCACCAGGGAATGACCGCGTGCTCGATCGCGCGCTCCTTCAGATGGTAGAGAACCTGATTGCACGCGAAGACGTACTTGCCGGCGATCTCGCTGGCCTCCACCAGATCCGGAACATCGAAGTTGCTGACGCCCCACGAGAGGATCTTGCCCGCGCGGCGCAGCTCCTCGAATGCCGCGATCGTGTCCTCGAGCGGATGCGCGCCGCGCCAGTGCAACAGATAGCAGTCCAGCCGATCGGTCTTAAGGTGCGAGAGCGAGCCGTGGCAGGCCGCGATGGTTCCCTTTCGTGAAGCGTTCTGGGGAAGCACCTTCGAAACCAGAAAAACTTCTTCGCGCCGCCCCGCGATTGCTTCGGCCACGATCGACTCGACGACCCCCGACCCGTACATCTCCGCGGTGTCGATGTGAGTCATGCCGAGATCGAGTCCGCGGCGCAACGCGGCCACCGACACGTCTCGCGGGGCATTGTCCAGATACCACGTTCCCTGGCCGATCGCTGCGACTTTCCGCTTCGTGGAACCGAATCGGCGCTGTTCCACGTCCTGCCTCCGTCTTTGTCGAAACGGCGAACCTGAACCTGGAATGCTGTTCCTGCACGGAAGTGATGTCAACATGTGCCGATGGCGACCCCCAAGCCACCCCGGTCAAACCAACCTCACGCGGGTGCATCCCGACCCACTACCATGTCGCCCATGACGAAGGGTGATTCCCCGCGATTCGAGCGCTACGTCGCCATTGGCGACAGCTCCACCGAGGGCCTCGACGACCCCGACGGGCAGGGAGGCTACCGCGGCTGGTCCAGCCGGCTGGCGGAGCGGATCGCGCGGAGACAGGGCCGGCTGCTCCATGCGAACCTGGCGGTTCGCGGCAGGACGACGCGCCAGATCCGGGAGCAGCAACTCGAGCGTGCGGCCGCGATGAATCCCGATCTCGCGACGGTGTTCTCGGGCACCAACGATGTGTTCCAGCCGCGCTTCGACGCCGACCGGCTGGGCGCCGACATCGACCTCATGCAGCGCACTCTCGTCGCGGGTGGGGCCACCGTGCTCACGTTCACCCTGCCCGACCTGACTCCGATCATGCCGCTCGCGCGTCCGCTCGCGCCGCGGATCCACGCTCTGAACGATGCGCTGAGATCCGTCTCCCGTGCGACGGGCACGATCCTCGTCGATTTCGCGGCGCATCCGGGCGCGACCGATCCCAGGCTCTGGAGTGAGGACCGGTTCCACGCGAACTCGAGAGGCCACGCTCTGATCGCCGAGGCACTCGCGCACGCTCTTGGGCTGCCGGGCAGCGATGATGCGTGGATGCGGCCGCTGCCGTTCGAGGCTCCGCCAGGTCCGCGCGCGCGAATCACTGCCGAACTGCGGTGGATACGGCGCCACGTCATGCCCTTGATGTGGCGTCGCCCGGGTGGCCCGCCGATGGAAGACTTTCGCGGCAAACAGCCGGAGCTGCGGCCGGTCGAAACGGGTTAGCGCGAAGCGCCGCTACGTCGCGGGCTTCGGCGCCGGGCGCGGCGCGAAGGAGGCATCCGCCTCGGCGGCAGCCATGTCCTCGGCCGAGAAGTAGCGCACCACCTGTTCACGCTGGCCCGGACGCGTGTAGACGTCGGCGCGCGGCGTGCGAATGACGCCGACGATCACTTCGGCGACTTCCTCGACCGGCTGCGCGTTCGGGAAGGTGCGGGAGTCCGCGCCACCGCCCAGCGCGTTCAGGCCGAAGTCGGTCGCGACCACACCCGGGAGCACCGTGGACACGTGGATGTCGCGGTAGCCGGCGCGCAGCTCCATCCGCAGGTTCGCGGTCAGGGCATTCAGCGCATGCTTGGCCGCACTGTAGGCGGAGCGCATCGGGGCGAAAGGGATGCGGCTCAGCATCGATGAGACGTTGATGATGTGCCCGCGGCCACGCTCGCGGAAGTGGGGCAGCACGACCTGCATGCCGTACAGCGCGGACTTCACGTTGACGCGCATCATCTCGTCGAAATCGTCATCGCTCAGCTGCGACACCGGGCGGGTCAGCCCGCGCCCCGCGTTGTTCACCCACACGTCCACGTGGCCGAAGCGCGCCAGCGCCGAATCGAAGATGCGCTGCACCTCCTCGCGACGCGTGACGTCCGCGACCACGGCGAGGCTCTGGCCGCCGCATGCCGCCGCGACCTCGCGCAGCTCGGCCTCGCGGCGCGCGGCGAGCACGGCGGCGCCGCCGAGCTCGGCCACGCGCCGCGCGAGCGCAGCGCCGATGCCGCTGCTGGCGCCAGTGATCAAGACCACCTTGTCACGCATGGGCGAAGACTAGGCGAAGGTGTGAGAATGCGCCAGAAGCGGGGAATGCCGGTTCACCCGGCGCCCAGATCGGTCCTTGTGCCCTCGGCGCATCGGGTGGCTTCACCGATTCGAGGCGTCCAAACGTGGGTCCGTCGCCCCAGCCCGGGACCCGCGGACCCGGTCCACCGATGCCGCGCGGATCGGTGGAATGCTCGCTAACCGGCGTTCGGTCGGGACGTTGAGACCTTTGCACAGGGCCCGCAGTCCGCGTGGCATGGCCATTGCGCTAGAGGATTCGGTGAGGGGAAAAACCAGCACCAAACACCGCCCAACACGGGGAGCCTGAATGCTGAAGTGCAGTAACGCGGGATTCACCCTGATCGAGCTGATGATCGTCGTCGTGATCATCGGCATTCTGGCGGCGATCGGGATTCCGAACTTCATCGCGATGCAGGACCGGGCGAAGGAGGCCAACACGAAGGCCAACATGCACGGCTTCCAGCTCTCGGCGGAGGATTACGGCGTGCAGCACGATGGAATCTATGCCGACGATGCCGCCGACGTCGTGACCGACCTCCCGGGCAGTGGTGTCTTCTTCAAGAATCCTTTCGATCAATCCACGGGCCTGGCCGGTGCCTGGGAGGACCGCGCTTCACTCGGCGCGGATCCCACCGCCACTTCGGGCCTGGTGAGCTACGCGGACTCGGCAGCCCAGATGTACAACATCAAAGGTGTTGGCAAGATCACGAGCGGAACGGGCTTCCCGTTGAATCTGGTGCTGACCGCAGGCCAGTAGGTTTCAGACGCCGCCGGGCGCTGCGACCGGCGTGGGCTTCGACACGCAGCTCTCTCTCGAAACAAACGCTCCCGGGGACTTCGTTCCCGGGAGCGTTGCCGTTTTCGAGCAATGATTCCGTGGCGAACTCGCCGCCTCTGCGCTTCGACTACATCTTTCTCGCCAGCTCGAACACCATGACTTCTCCCTGCTTGCCCTTGTCGAAGTCGGTCCACTCGCTGCGCAGATGATTGTCGTCCACGAAAATCAGTTTCGCGGCGTGCATGTGTTTGTCGGTCTTGGGATCGAAGCCGGTGCCGCCGGCGAAATCGAAGACGATCTCGTTCGCCGCCGAGGTCTTGCGCGCCTTCATGCGCGGCTGGTTCCCGCTCGCGCAGTAGTGCGTGAGTGCGAGCTGGCTGCCGTCGGCCGTGTACATCGTCACCATCTCCATCGGCGTGCCGGGGAAGAGGGTCTCCATGACCGCGCTGCCGTTCGCGGTGACGTGGTACACGACCGTGGCGTCCATCTGATGGTCGCCGGGCCCCGCCTTGCCGGTCCACTCGCCCTGGAGCTTCTTGATCCTGTCGAGGGCGGGCGACGCCTTGGCCGAATGCTCGTGCATCTCATCGGCGAGCACTGCCGCGGCGGGAAGAAGGAGCGCGAAGATCAACGGGGCGAGCATGCGGATCGAAAGTTTCATGGATGCCTCCAGAGATTCGGTGACTGGTTCGGATCGGCAAAGAGTGCGGCGGCGCAAGGGGCGGAACCCTGAGGCGGTCTCGTGGCCCGGCGGCGCAGGAGGCGAGACCCTAGCACCGTCTCGCGTTCCGGCAAGCGGGCCGCGGATGGCCTCAGTGGCGCATGAGCCCGACGTACCAGCGCACCCAGTTCTCGCCCCACAGGTAGGCCACCAGCGCGGAGGGCGCGAGCAGGGTGCCGAACGGCAGCTCGGTGAGCGCGCCGCCCTTGCGCCTGAGCATCAGCGCGACACCCCACACGCTGCCCACCAGCGCGGCGAGGAACATGGTGAGCAGCGTGAGCTGCCAGCCCAGCACCACGCCGAACATGGCCGCCAGCTTGATGTCCCCGCCGCCCATGCCTTCGATCCTACGTACCTTGAGGTAGGCCCAGGCGATCAGCCAGAGCGCACCGCTCCCCGCGATCACGCCGAGCAGGGCCTCGTGCACGCCGCCCGGTCTTTGCAGCGCCGCGGCGAGCCCGATGAGAGTGCCGGGGAACGTGAGCGCATCGGGCAGGAGCTTGAAGTCGTAGTCGATCCACACCAGCCCGATGAGCAGGAAGCCCCACAGCGCGAGGAACGGGTAGGCACAGTCGAGCCCCGAGTGCCGGTAGAGGAGGAGCGCCCAGGCGCCGCACAGGAGTTCGGTGGCGGGATAACGCCATGCGACGGGCTCGCGGCAGTGGCGGCATCGACCGAGGCTGAGAGTCCATGACAGAACCGGAACGAGGTCAAGTGGTCCGAGCGGGGCGTGGCAGCGCGGGCACGCGGAGCGCCCCGAAAACCACGAGAGCCCGCGCGGGATCCGGTAGACGATCGCGGTGACGGCGCTTCCCATGACCAGCCCGAGCAGCGTCAGGCACAGCGGCACGTACCATTGCGGAAGCATCGCACTCCTTCAATCGTTGATCGGCGCCGCGGACTCTGCGAAAATTGAGCCTCGCTTCGGGCTCGGCCGCAATTCACGGAGTCGCATTTCCATGCGTATCGTGCTGTTCCTTGCCATCGCCGCCAACAGTCTCGACCTCATGGCGACGTCGCTCGGAATCCACTGGCTCGGCAATCGCGAAGGCAATCCATTGCTCGCGGGAATCGCACACCAGCACTGGTGGGCGTTCGTTCTTCTGAAGGGTCTGCTCATTCCGGCGTTGATCGTCTACCTGTACCGCTCCCGCAATCGTTCACCGGTGTTGTCGACCGTAGGCATGGCGCTCGTGACCGTGGCGCTCACCGTTGCGGTGGGGCAGTGGCTCGGCTGGATCGCCGGAGTGCTGAGCGTGTCGGGGATGACGCGGCTCTAGCCGTGCGCTCGCCGGCCGAAAGGTCGCAACGGGCTCCCCATCATCCCCGACCGCAACTTCTAGCGCTGACATGATCCGAGGACTGGTCGTGACGATGAGCCGGTTGCCGCTCTTGTCGACCTCCATCTGCTCGGTCAGAGACTTCAGCGCGGTCTTGGTCTCGTTCGCGTCGGCATACCGGTCGATCAGCGTACGACCCGTGCTGAAGCTGTAGGCGAGCCCAAGTATTGCCACCACGGTGATGACAAGCGCGGCGAGGATCTCGATCAGCGAGAAACCTCGTTCGCTAGTCCGCAGGCAATCTCTCCGGCTCCCATGCTTCGACCCGCTCGAGAAGGCAATGACTCAACGGCCGTCAGACTCGCAGGGACTAGTGCTCATCCCACTGCGGCGTCTTGCCGCGCTCGTAGGTGCACTGCACCCACATCGCATCATTGCCACCGGTCGTGCTCGTGACTTTCACGACGAATTTGTCACCGGTGACCGTGATCTCTGGCGCCTTCCACTTGTCTCCCAGATCGCTCAGATCAACGTTGAGTTCGGCGAAGTTGGCCGTGTACGCGGGAGACTTCCCATTTGCCATCTGCTTCTGGTAGAAGGCCTGCTCCCCGGTGATGATCGCGCGGATTGCGCCCTTGGCTTCGGTGCGCTGCGCGTCCTTGACGTAGTTGATGTACAGCGGCACGGCGACCGCGGCCAGAATGGCGACGATCACGATGACGACCATCAACTCCATCAGAGTGAAGCCTCTTGCATTGCGTCGCATGCGAACATCTCCTCTTCGGTTTCGGCTCTCCAACGACGCCAGAACCCCGGGGGATGAATTTTTCTCCAGTGAAGCCCGCCGCGCCTCCGTGTGACGCAACGAACCGTTCAGTGTCCCAGTAGCCCCTGCCGCATCGCGTTGCCCAGGTTGAACAGCGGCAGGTAGAGCGCGTATAGGATCTGGGTTCCGCTCGAGCTCAGGATGCCCAGCGTCCGGGCGAACTTCGTGACAGCATACATTCTAATGAGCGGGCCAAAGATCGGTAGGTTGAATTTCGCCCGATCGATCGTTCGACGCCCGTTCGGCGTCTGCGCCCAGTACCACAGCGCAGCCCCCGATGATCAGAGCTAAGGCCGTGAAAGGCAAGATATTGTGTACGAGGATATCGCTCGTCGCGAGCAGGATCCGCGTGGGCAGCGGCAGCCCGGCATCGCGCACTTCCGTGTGAGCCTGTTCGCTCCACCACTCGCTTCAAGATCGAGTCGCGTTCCAGGGGTAGGACGCTGCTCATGAACTGACCACCCTGCACACTGTGCGGCGAGAAATGATCACGGGGTCTGCCGCCCGGTCCCGCACTCACGCTGTCCACGCGACCCGTAGCTGAAGCATCGAGAATAGGCGGCGTCGGGGGAGAGTGTCAGCGACTCCGGGGAGTGACCGCGGGTTTCACCGGGAACCCAGCGGTGCCGGCCGTGGTACTACGCCACGTCGAGCCTCATGGAATGAGGGGTGTTCGAGTCCGAAAAACCGCTTGTCATGCGGGTGGGCATCTGGCACCTTGCGACGTTCCTGAGCCAATCCTGACCGGGCCGGCTCGGGAAATGACCCATGGAAGGCCTCATTCGAAGCGCTCGCTGCTTCGACTACTGTTCGCCAGGGAAGGTCGCCCTCGCGTTGCAGTCGGATAGGCGAGCAATGCAGTTTCCAACGCCTCGCTCCGCCCGGTTTCCCCAGCAGTTCTGAAAGCCGCTCCATACCGCTGAGGCACGTAGTGCCTTGGGCGCGAGTTAGCCGTTTCGTGGTCTCGAAACGAAACGCCTGACTCGTGGGGCATGCTTCGTGCTGTGTCGCATGCGGTTTATCGCATTGCTCACACAGCTCAGGTGTCCCGAGGACCGTATTTGCGGGCATGAAGTCCGGGTCCTCTCCTTCGGCACCGCACGCTGCATCCGTGCTCAGTCTCATGCGGGCTATCTCGAGATCAACAGGGATATCGATCTCGCGGATGGCGGTTGGAGGGGCCTCTTGGATCTCCGCCGTTGTGTTTCCTTGCTCTGTCTATCGATCGGCCTCATGGCCATGGCTTCGGTCTCGAATGCTCAGGTGACGGCAACCAGCGTCAAGCTCACCTGGACCTCCCCGGGAGACGACAGTCTGGTGGGTACCGCATCTCAGTTCGACATCCGCTACTCGACATCTCTGATCACCGCGGCGAGCTTCAACTCGGCCACGGCGGTTTCGGGTGTCCCCGCGCCGGCCGCTCCCGGAACGCTTCAGAACTTCACCGTGACCGGCCTCGCCCCGAGCACCACGTACTGGTTCGCGATGAAGACCGCGGACGATGTGGCCAACTGGTCGGGGATGTCGAACGTGGTCTCGAAGACGACGCTGGCCGCGCCGGACGCGACACGTCCCGCCGCGATCGCGCTCAACGTGGCCTCGGTCACCGACACCTCTGCGACGCTCTCCTGGAACGCGACCGGCGATGACAGCCTGACCGGCACCGCGACCTCCTACGACATTCGCTACTCGGCCTCGCCGATCACGGCGGCAAACTGGACGACCGCGACCCAGGTCACCGGCGAGCCCACGCCACTGGTGGCAGGCTCGCTTCAGACTTATGCGGTGCGTGGCCTGAGCCGCCAGAGCACGTACTACTTCGCGATCAAGGCGATCGACGAAGCGAGCAACGTCTCCGCGATGTCGAACGCGCCTGCTGCGACCACCACCGACACGCTGTCGCCGAGGGCGATCGCGGATCTGGCGGTGAGCTTCATCTGGTTCGGCTGGCACACTGGCACTTCGCGGCCCGCTCATGATCTCGTGGCGGCACGGTGACCGGGCTCTTCATTCGGCCGACCCGACGCCCGCAGCGCGGCAATCGCTGGCGGCGCGTGCTCCTGATCCTCGCCGGGCTCGCGCTGCTCGCGGCCGCGCCGCTCCTGGCCCACGCGCAGGCGGGTCCCGACTCCGTGCGGCTGGCGTGGACCGCTCCCGGTGATGATGGATCGATCGGAACCGCGAGCGCCTACGAGATGCGCATGGACACCGCGCCGATCGACACCTCGACGTGGGCCAGCGCGACCGTGGTCGGCGGCGGCCCGGCACCGACTCTCGCCGGCACGCGTCAGACCTGGATGGTGCGTGGTCTCGACCGTTCGATCATCTACTACTTCGCGATCCGTGCGGTCGATGACGTCGGCAACTGGGCGAGCCTCTCGAACGTTCTTCGCTGGGACTGGATCACCGACACCGCCCCTCCCTCCGCGCCGGGCGGCATCACCGCCCAGCGTCAGAGCGCGAGCGTGCACGTGCACTGGTCGGCCAACACCGAGCCCGATCTGCTGGGCTACACCGTGTTCCGCGCGACCAGCGCCTCGGGACCCTTCAGCGCCCTGAACGGCACCCTGCTCGGCACCAACGACTACGTCGACTCGAATCTGCCCGCCGACAACGGAGCGCTCTGGTACCAGGTGAGCGCGACCGATGAGACCGGCAACCAGAGTGCGCGCAGCGCAAGCGCGACTGCGGCCGCCCCGGCCGGCTCCACGCCTTCCGAGTGGTCGAGCGAGCCCGGCTATCCGAATCCCAGCGGCGGAACATCGCCGGTGACCATCGCCGTGATCGTGCCTGCCTCGGGCGGCGCAGGCGGGACGATCGACATCACCGACAGCGCGCAGCATCGCATCCGCCGCATCGACCTCTCGGGTCTCTCGCCCGGCCGCCAGCTCGTGGTCTGGGACGGGCGCAACGATGCGGGTCGACTCGTCGCGCCCGGCACATTCACCGCCTGGGTCATCGCCGGCAGCGTGCGCAGCAGCGTGCGCCTGGTCCGCGTGCCATGAAAAACCAGGGAGTGGGCAACATGCGCAATTACACGTGGCTCATCGCGCTCGCGATCGTGATCGCGGCGCGAGCTGAAGCCGGAGTCGAGAAGGCCGGCACCACCGCCGCGAATTTCCTCTCGGTGGGTTCTGGCGCGGGCATTCTCGGCATGGGCGGCGCCACGCTCGGCGCGAGCGGCGACCTGAGCATGATCAACTGGAACGTCGCTTCGCTCGGAAGCCTGAACGAGACGCAATACGTGATCTCGCACGCCGGCCTCAGCGGAAACAGCGCGCAGGAATGGGCCGCGGTCGGCGGGCGCTTCCGCCATTCGGCGACCCGCTGGTCGCTGTCGGGCCTGTACCAGGACGACGGCGTCTTCGAAGGCCGCGACGCCACCGGCGTCTCGACCGGCACCTTCAACGTTTCCAGCATGGCTTTCGGCGGACATCTCGCCCAGGCGTTCGGCGACTACGTCACGCTCGGATTCGGCGCCAAGTTCGTGAGTGAGAACCTCGGCACCGTGAGCGGCTGGGGCGGCACCTACGATGCCGGCATCCAGGTGCATACCGGCGCGTTCGGCTTCGGTCTCGCCGCGCAGAACCTGGGTGGACGGATGATGTATGGCAACGCGATCTACCCGGTGCCGACCAACATCGGCGCGGGCTTCGCATACCAGATCCCCGCGAGCGGACTGCGCTTCGCGCTCGACGCGAATTTCCCGTCGGCGTACTACAGCGACGTGCGTGCGGGCGTGGAGTGGATGTACAAGGAACGGCTCGCGCTGCGCACTGGATATCGCAAGGAGATGGGCGGAGCCTCGGATGACGCGTTGACCGGACCCACGTTCGGAATGGGCGCCGGACTGCGCGGCATGTGGTTCGACTATGGGTATCTGGTCGGCGGATCGGCCGGCGAGGGCCAACACCGCATCGGCCTCTCGTTCCATCCGGGGGCTCTCAACTGGAGCGGCGGCGAGGAACTCGGCATGACGCCGAATGTGAGCGTGCAACCGCCTGCCCCCAAGCCGACCGTGCGCACCAGCGAAGGAGCTTCATCCGCCACGCCCAAGGCAGAGAGCGCGAAGCCGAACAGCGGAACGCCGGTGAGCACGCCTGTGACGGCGACATCGTCTGCGACTCCGAAGGCGAGCACGCCTGGGATCGTGGCCCCGACTGCTGCTCCGAAGGCGACCACGCCTGCGGTCACGGCTCCGACTGCGACCGCTGCTCCGAAGGCGATGACACCGTCGGCGACGCCGTCCAACACGACGCCAGCAATGCCGTCTAGCCAGACTCCGAAGAGCACGCCGGATGTCGTGGCTCCGAGTGTCGCGCAGAAGGCGATCGCGACGGGCGATTCCAGGCCCGAGGTCACGAAGTCTGCCGTGTCGGCTGCGCCTTCTCCGAAGATCGAGGCGCCGAAGCCGACGCTGACTCAGGCGCCGGCGGTCGCAGCGCCGAAGATTGAGACGCCGAAGCTGGCAGCGTCCATCGCGCCGGCTGCCGTCGCGCCGAAGACTGAGACGCCGAAGCCGGCAGCGCCCATCGCGCCGCCTGTCGAGGCGCCGAAAGCTACGGCGCCGCCCGCCGAAACGCCGAAGGTCGCCACGCCGCCTTCCGCGAGCGAGCCGACACCGGTCCCGCTCGCGCAGCGCCCGGCCACGATCAAGGTGCGCAAAGGCGACACGCTTGCCTCGATCGGCCGCACGTACGGCCTGAGCTATGCGGCGATCATGATGGAGAACAACATGGTCTCCGAAAGCATCAAGCCAGGACAGACCCTGAAGCTGCCGAAGAGATAGTCCGGCTCGAACGTCGAACGCCCGGTGCGATTCCTTGCAGCGGGCGTTTTCGCTTGGGCTGGCGTGCGCGCTCGAGCGCGAGTGCGCCACCGAGAGCGACCATCAGGATCGGTCTCACAGCGGGAAGGCGCCCTCGAACTTCTGGCCTTCACCCATCGCCACGGCGTAGCGCATCTGCTCCTCGATGTGCTTCGGCATCTCCTTGTAGACGTCGGTGAACAGGGTCTCGATCGCGGGAGGGGGCAGTGCTTCGGCTTCCTGAATCGCGGTGCCGATCTCGTCGTTCAGCTCCTGCGTCCACTTGACCTCGTCTTCCGGGGTGAGCATCCCCTTCGAAGTCAGATAGACGCGCAGCCGGTTCATCGGATCCTTGAGCTCCCATTCGCTGACCAGTTCCGCGTCGCGATAACGCGTCGGATCGTCGCTCGACGAGTGGCCGCCCATGCGAAACGTGACCGCTTCGATCAGCGTCGGGCCCTCGCCGCGCCGCGCGCGCTCAGTGGCCTCGCGCGTTGCCGCAATCACGGCGAAGATGTCGTTGCCATCCACGCGCACGCCGGGGAAGCCGTAGGCGGTCGCCTTGATCGCGATGCTGCTCGAGGCGGTCTGCTGCGAGAGCGGCACCGAGATCGCCCACTGATTGTTCTGGCAGAAGAACACGACCGGCAGTTGAAACACGCCGGCGAAGTTGGCGGCGGCGTGAAAGTCTGCCGATGAGGAGGCGCCATCCCCGAGGTAGCCGACCATCACGTCCGAAGTCTTCTTGAGCTTTGCGGCCCATGCCGCGCCCATCGCGTGCACCAGTTGCGTTCCGATCACCGACGACCACGCCACCGAGCGCACCTTCACGTCGCTGAAGTGGCATGGCATCTGGCGTCCGATGAGCACATCCCCGCTGTTGCCGATCAACTGGCAGACGATCTCCTTGATCGAAGTGCCGCGCCACAGCGAGACGCCCATCTCGCGCAGCGCGGGGAATACCCAGTCGGTGTCGCGAATGCCGTAGGCCGAGCCGGTGACCGCGGCCTCCTGCCCGGCCGCGGTGCCGTAGAAGCCGATGCGTCCCTGGCGCTGCAGCGACAGCATGCGCTGGTCGAGCACGCGCATCTTGAGGATGTGGCGGAACAGGCGGCGCAGGTTGTCGCGCGAGACCTCGGGCAATGTGCCCACCGGCTTGCCCTCAGCATCGAGCAGCTGAAGCAGCGTCTCGCTCATGTGAGATCTCCCACCGTGAGCCACGAGGATGGATTCTCGAGCCGCGCGATCAGTGCGTAGAGGAAGTCGGCGCCCACCGCGCCATCCACCACCCGGTGATCGAGCGAGAGCGACAGGTTCGTCATGTCACGCGCCACCACCTGGCCATGCACCACCGCCGGCTTCTTCTTCACCTCGTGCACGCCGAGGATCGCGACCTGCGGATGGTGCAGGATCGGAGTGGCCAGCAGTCCGCCGTGCGCGCCGGTGCTGGTGACGGTGAACGTCCCGCCCTGCAGCTCATCCAGCTTCAGCTTGTGCTCCCGCGCCGCCTTCGCGAGGCGCTCAATCTCTCTCGCCAGCGCGAACAGTCCGAGCCGGTCCACCTCGTGCACGATCGGCACGGTGAGTCCATCGTCGGTGTTGGTGGCCAGCCCGAGGTGGTAGTCGCGCTTGATCACGACCTCCTGGGTCGCATCGTCGAGCGAGGCGTTGAGCAGGGGGAACTGTCGCAACGGTTCGATCAGCGCGCGGAAGACGTAGGCAATGTAGGTGAGCCGCACCCCCTCCGCCTCGGCTTTCGCCCGCTGGGCCGCACGGTGCTCGACGATCACGCTCATGTCGCACTCCGCGACGAATGTGAACTGCGCCGCCGTCGAGAGCGAGCGCCGCATGTGCTCCGCAATCTTCCGCCGAAGCCCCCGAAGCGGCACACGCTCCTCGTTTCCCGCGCGCGAGGGAGAGGTCGTCGGCGCCGCGGCAGGGACTGGAGGTGCCGCGGGGGCGGAATCAGCAACGGAAGAGGCCAGAGAGGGAGTGACAGAGGATGAAGGCGAGGGAGCCGCGACCACGCCGCCCGCCGCGCTGCGCTTCACGTCCTCAGCAACGATCCGACCGCCAGGCCCCGTGCCAGCAACTCGCTCCAGAGCGACCCCGAGTTCTCGCGCCAACGCACGAACCGCCGGAGTGGCCTGGATTCCCGCGGCGGTCCCCTGATCCAACGTGGCGGGGGCGGGGTGGCCGATGGCGAGTGGGGGTGGAGCGCGGGAGGCCGGCTGGGGGGGGTGGGGAGCGACGGGGACCCGCGAGTCATCGGGTAACCCGCCCCCGCCGACCGTGTGACTAGGGGCCTTTTCGGTTTCCCCTGCCACCGCAATCGTGATGAGCAAGGATCCGACCGGCACCATCGCGCCCTCCGCCGCGTGCAGCACCGAAACCGTCCCGGTTCGTGGCGATGGAATCTCGACGCTGGCCTTGTCGGTCATCACTTCGACCAGCGGCTGATCTTCCTTCACCGAGTCGCCGGCCTTCACCAGCCAGCGCACGATCTCGCCTTCGGCGATTCCCTCGCCGATGTCCGGCAGCTTCACGTCGTAGGGCATGGAGCGGCGCTCCTCCTCGGTCTCATTCTACGAAATCAAAACGGCCGATCTCGTTCTCCCGCTCGATCAGCCGGTGACCCCGTTTGTGAAGTGCGGCGTACTCGATCGCGCGCACCCGCTTGAACTCCTCGTATAGCGTCTCGCTGGTCCAGCGGTCGGCAATGAGGAAATGGTGTGGATCGCGCAGGTCCTTCATCAGCGTGATGCTCACGAACCCGGGCGCCTCCCGGAACAGCACGCCCCAGGCGCCATCGGGACGGTACACCTCCTCGAAGTTGTCGATCATGTCGGCCTTCACCGTGTACTCCCACACGATCACGAGCATTGCGCCCCCTAGTACTGCATCACGTGCTCGATCGCGCGCAGCACGCGCGGTGCGTCGGGCAGGTAGCTGTGCTCGAGCGTGTACGGAAACGGCGTGTCGTAGCCGGTCACGCGAAGGATCGGCGCCTGCAGGGAAGTGAGTGCCTTCTCGGCGATGATCGCGCTCAGCTCGGCGCCGTAGCCACAGGTGCGCGGCGCTTCGTGCACAATCACCACCCGGCCGGTCCGGCGTACGCTGGTCAGCACGGCGTCCTGATCGAGCGGTACGAGTGTGCGCAGGTCCATGACCTCGACCGACCAGCCGCGCTCCGCTGCCTGGGTCGCGGCCTCGAGCGAGACCGGCACCATCGCGCCGTAGGCGAGCACCGTGACCTGATCGCCTGCACGTGCGATCCGCGCCCGGGCGAGCGGCGTGGTGAAGCGGCCCTCGGCCACTTCCTCCTTGATCGTGCGATAGAGGCGCTTGGGTTCGAGGAAGATGACCGGGTCCTCGCCCTCGAGTGCGGCGAGCAGCAGGCCCTTTGCGTCCGATGGGGTCGAGGGGATGACCACCTTGAGTCCGGCCGTGTGGCAGAAATAGGCCTCGGGACTCTGGCTGTGGTAGAGGCCGCCCTTGATCCCGCCGCCGTAAGGCGCGCGCACGATGACCGGGCACGCGTACTGCCCGGCCGATCTCCAGCGCAGCTTGGCCAGCTCCGATACGATCTGGTCGAACGCGGAGTAGATGAAGTCCACGAACTGGATCTCGGCGATCGGGCGCATGCCGTAGAGCGCCATGCCGATCGCGCCGCCCACGATGCCGTTCTCCGCCAGCGGCGTGTCGCTCACCCGCTCGGGCCCGAACTCCGCCTGAAGGCCCTCGGTGACCCGGAACACCCCTCCGTTCCTGCCGACGTCCTCGCCGAGCACGACCACGCGCGGATCCTCGCGCAGCGCGACGCGCATCGCGTCCTGGATGGCCTGCACCATGGTCATCTGGGGCATGAGACGTCTCCAGGTGGGAAAGAGGAGTGCGCAGATTAGCCGAAGGCCAGTGGGCGGGCAATGGACGCAGCCCGGGCCCCGCGTGCGCTCAGCCCCGCGAGGACACGAGGGGCGGGGTCGCGGGCCCGGCCGAAATAATTAGTCTGGACAAATCCGGCTCTTAGTCTAGCCTAACCGCGCATGACGACCCGACGGCCGCCCCGCACGCTTTCGCGCTCGCGCCAGGACTACCTCAAGGCGCTCTACGTGTTGGACCCATCCGGCGGCGCGGTGCCTCCCTCGCGCATCGCCGCCCGTCTCGGAGTCTCCGCACCTTCGGTGACCAACATGCTGCAGACCCTCGCCGCGGAGGGGCTGGTGAATCACCCGCGCCGCGCGGGCGCGAACCTGACGGCCGAGGGGCGCCGCCAGGCGCTCACCATGGTGCGCCGTCACCGCGTGCTCGAGACGTTTCTCGCGCGCGTGCTTGGTCTCGACTGGTCCGAGGTTCACGAAGAGGCCGAGGTGCTCGAGCACCACATCAGCGATCGCGTGCTCGATGCGATCGACCGGCTGATGTCCCACCCGAGCGAAGATCCGCACGGGCATCCGATCCCGGACGGGCACGGGCGCCTCGCGCGCCGGGCGCTCGCTCCGCTGGTCACGCTTCCGCTTGGCGCAAGGGCCACGGTGCGCGAGATCCGTGACCGCGACCGGCGGCGCATGGCGGCGTGGAAGATCGCGGGGCTGGTGCCGGGGGCGCGGGTGCGCATGTGCGAGGTGCGCGCGCTCGACGATGTCTTCGAGCTCGAGGTCGAGGGACGGCGTCTCGTGACCGGCAGCGAAGGGCTGGACGGCATACTGGTCGAGCGCAGGCGCGGGAGCGGCGATGCGCGCTGACGCGGAGGGCCGCTCGCTTCCCGAGGTCCATTCCTCGGTCGCGCTGCCCGGCGTGAATCGCTCGTGGCTGCGCCGGCTGTTTGCCTTTGCGGGTCCCGCCTATCTGGTGAGCGTCGGCTACATGGATCCGGGCAACTGGGCCACCGACCTCGCGGGCGGCGCGCGATTCGGCATGCAGCTGCTGTGGGTGCTGCTCATGAGCAACCTCATGGCGGTCCTGCTCCAGACGCTGAGCGCGCGGCTCGGGGTGGTGACCGGACGCGACCTCGCGCAGGCGTGCCGCGACTGGTATCCGCGGCCGCTGGTGGTTCCGCTGTGGCTGCTGTGCGAGGTCGCGATCGTGGCCTGCGATCTGGCCGAAGTGCTGGGCGCGGCGATCGGGCTCAAGCTCCTGTTCGGCGTGCCGCTGCTGTGGGGAGTGCTGCTGACCGCGTCCGATGTGTTGCTGCTGCTCGCGCTGTCGCGGCTCGGCATGCGCCGGCTCGAGGCGATCATCGTGGTGCTGGTCCTGACCATCGGCGGCTGCTTCGCGATCGAGATGATTCTGGCGAGGCCCGATCTGCCCGCGGTGCTGCGCGGCCTGATTCCGCGCGATCCGGAGGGACACTTCACCCTGTTCCAGGTCGGCCCCGATGGGCCGCGCGTGCTCGGGCTGAATCGCGACTCGCTCTACATCGCGATGGGAATCCTGGGCGCTACCGTGATGCCGCACAACCTCTACCTGCACAGCGCGCTGGTCCAGAGCCGCTCGGTCGAAAATTCGCCCAAGGCCAAGCGCGAAGCGTGCCGCATGAACCTGGTGGATTCCGTGGTCGCGCTCAACTGTGCCTTCTTCGTGAACGCCGCGATCCTCATACTGGCCGCGGCCGCGTTCCACACCACCGGGCATTCGGACGTGGCGAAGCTCGAGGATGCGCACCGGCTGCTTGCGCCTCTGCTCGGCACCGGACTCGCCTCGACGCTGTTCGCGGTCGCGCTGCTCAGTTCTGGACAGGCCAGCACCATCACCGGCACGCTCGCCGGACAGATCGTGCTCGAGGGATTCCTTCACATCCGCATCCGTCCGTGGCTGCGCCGCATGATCAGCCGCGGGCTGGCCATCATTCCCGCGGTGGCGTTCATCGCGATCCGCGGCACCAACGCGGTCGACGAGCTGCTGGTGCTGTCGCAGGTGGTGCTGAGCATGCAGCTGGCATTCGCTGTGGTTCCGCTGATCTCGTTCACCAGCGACCGGCGCAAGATGGGGGACTTCGTCTCGCCGTGGTGGGTGATCGGGCTCGCCTTTGTGAGCGCCACGATCATCATCGGGCTCAACGCCAATCTCGTGCTGCAGCAGTTGACCGCGTGGAATGCGGCCGCGGGCCCCGGCGGCGCGTGGTTCCTGTGGATCGTGGTGCCGCTGGTCGGCGCCCTCGCGCTGATGCTCCTCTATCTCATTCTTGCGCCGCTGATCGAACGCGTGGCGCCCCAACTGGTGCGACCCGGAATCGAGCACGTTCCCACCGGAGCTTCGCCGCATGCCGGGGGCGTGGCCGAACGGCCATCGCTCGTCACGCTACCGGCCGGCCCGCATCGTCGGGTCGCGGTCGCGCTCGAGCTGGGTCCCGCGGACGCATCGGCGCTCGAGGCCGTGCGCACGCTCGCGATGGACGCGGACGGCGAGGTGATCCTGCTGCACGTGGTCGAGAGCGCGGCGGGGCAATACCTCGGTCCCGAGGCTGCGGACGCCGAGGCGCGCGAGGATCGCGCCACGCTCGAGTCGCTGGCCGAGGAGCTGCGCGCGCGCGGGCTGCGCTCGCGCGTCAGACTCGGGTTCGGCAGCGTGACGTCCGAGCTGGCCCGCATGGTCAATGAGGAGGGCGCCGATCTGCTCGTCACCGGTTCCCACGGGCACCGGTTGATCGGAGACCTGATCCACGGCTCGACCATCTCGGGCCTGCGTCACCTCGTGCGCTGCCCGGTGCTGACCGTGCCCACGGCGGGTCGACCTCGCGCCTAGGTTGAACCAGCGGGGGTCGGGTCCTAGAATGCGCGCTCGCTTCCCGCGCAACTCACGCACCCGATGGGAGAGCCCGCCTTGCGCCGTCCTTCCGGATCGAACTCGAGATGAGCGATCGCCTGATCCACGGCGCGGTCGCCGCGACCTGCGCCGATGTGGTCGATGCCGGAATGGACCTGCTCGCGCACTACGAGTTGGCGGCGCTCGCGGTGCTCGATGGGCACGAGCGTCCGGGCGAGCTGCCGCAGGTGAGGCGCCGGCTGCGCGCCGAGGGCATTCGCGCCAGCGAGCACCGCGGTGTGCTGCTGCTCGCCCCGGGCGAGCTGGATCAGTGCTCGTCCATCGGACTTCTGGGCGGCGCGGAAGAGATCTTCCTGTGCTCGGAGTGGAACGACGAGTTCGAGTCCTTCCCCGGGCGCATCGCGGGCGAAGGGCTGAACTTCGAGGAGAGCACTCCGCTCGGGCTCGAGGAATGGATGATCGACGCGCACTGCCTTCTCGCGATCGGCGATGGGCGCCTGCTCAACTTTGCGACCCTGGATCGCGAACTGGCGGCGAGACTGCGCAAGCGCTTCAAGCCCGCTCGTCGCTGATCTCCGCATGACCGGTGGCGGCACTCGGCTCGTTCCGCTGACCCTGGCGGGCCCCTCAGGCGCGCTCGAAGCGCTGCTGCAGGAGCACGCTGGCCAGCGCGCCGCGCTGGCCGCGCTGGTATGCCATCCGCATCCGCTCTACGGCGGCACGCTCCACAACAAGGTGGTGCACCGCATCGCCTCCACGCTGCATGCGCTGGGGTCGACCGTACTGCGCTTCAATTTTCGCGGGGTGGGAAAGAGCGAAGGACGCTACGACAATGGCGAGGGCGAGCTCGACGATGCGCGCGCGGCGCTCGCCGAGCTGCGGCGCCGCGTCCCCGCAGCCCGCTGCTGGGTCGCTGGCTTTTCGTTCGGCTCCTGGATCGCGGCGCGCCTTGCGGCTTCCGCCGCCGAGGTCGAGCGCCTGATCCTGGTGGCGCCTCCGGTTTCGACGCAGGACTTCTCGGTGCTCCGCACCGCGAGCGTGCCCAAGCTGATCATCCAGGGCACGGCGGACGTCACCTGCCGGCCCCAGGAGCTGGCGAAGCAGCTGCCGCTCTGGGCCGAACCGAAGCGGCTGATCCTGATCGAAGGCGCCTCGCACTTCTTCGATCGCCAGCTCGGGGCGCTGGGGGAGGCGCTCCAGCGCGAGCTCGAAGGTCCGGCGAAGCACCCCTCGCGCTGAAGCAGGCGCCGGCGCTGCGCGCTCAGCCCTCGGCCTTGAGTCCGCCGCCTTCGCGCGCGCGGGCGCGCTCGCTTTCGAGCGCGGGCTCGACGTGCACCACGACGTCGGTGAGCCCGAGCCAGCGCTCGCGCAGCCGGCGCTCCACGCGATGGCCGATCGCATGCGCTGCGGCGAGCGACAGCTCGGGGTCGACCAGGATGTGAAGGTCGAGGTGGATGTCATCGAGCGGGCCGCGCGAGCGAACGTTGTGCGCCTCGATCACGCCCGGCTCCTCGATCGCGGTCTGCTCGATCAGCTCGGGCGCGATGCGGCGCTCGTCCGACAGCGTCGAGAGCGTGCCCTTCAGGAGCCCGAAGCCGGCGTGCAGGATGAGCACCACGATCAGCGCTGCCGCAACGAGGTCGGCGTAGGGAACGTGAAGGCGGGCGGCAGCGAAGCTGACCAGCACCAGCAGGCTCGCGAACACGTCGCTGCGCGTGTGCGCGGCGTCGGCCAGCAGAAGCTCGCTCTGAAGTATTCGCCCTTCGCGGCTCTCGACCGCGACCACGATCAGATTGATCACGAGCGTGAGCGAGAGAACGATGAACGCTTCGAGCGTGATGTGTGGCGCCTGCCCCTGCTTCATCTGGGCGGCCGCGGTCAGCACCAGCTGGTAGCAGCCGAAGAACATGACGCCGGCCACTCCGAGCGCGGCAAAGGTCTCGTACTTGCGGTGTCCGTACGGATGGTTGGCGTCGGGCGGGCGGCTCGAGGCGAAGATACCGATCAGCGCGACCACGTTGCCCGAGGCGTCGATCAGAGAGTGGATCCCATCGGCGGTCAGGGCGACCGCGCCAACCCGCATCCCGTAGAACAGCTTGGCGAGCGCGACCAGCAGATTGAGGCCGAGGATCGCCCACAGGACGCGAATGACGCGGCGCGTGCGCGGGGTGGGTTTGTTCAACCGGGAACTCCTTGCGGGGTCGGGCCGTCGAGCCGAGCGGCCGCCTGAGGGTACCGAGACCCTGCGCATCATGAACTGCGCGGCGCACCTGCGCAAATCCGGGGTCGCGCTCGTCGCCGATGCCGGCGCGCTGGTCCGCGCGGGTCGACCCCTTACCGTGTCCTCCGGTATGGTCGTTCGTCCCTGCCTGTGACGGGCGGATCGGACCGTGCCGGGATTGCGGCATCCAACTCGACTCGCCCCCCTGAAGGAGGTTGATTGAATCGCAAACGCATCTGGATCGCGGTCGGGGTGGTTGCCGTGGTCGTCGTCGCGGGATGGTGGATCAAGTCGCGCGGCAAGACCACCGCACCGAAGTGGCGGACCGCCACGGTCGAGCGCGGATCGATCGAATCGCTGGTGTCCGCAACCGGCACCATCCGCCCGGTGGTTCAGGTACAGGTGGGCAGCCAGGTGAGCGGCACGGTCCTCGCGCTCTACGCCGACTACAACAAGCGCGTGAAGAAGGGTGACGTGCTGCTGCGGCTCGATCCCGCGTCCTTCCAGGCGCGCCTCGCGCAGAACGAAGCGGCGGTCGCGCGCGCCGATGCGGCGCTCAGGGATGCGCAGCGCCAGCTCAAGCGCGCGCAGGAGCTGTTTCCGCAGAGCTATATCTCTCAGGCCGAGCTGGACGGGGCCATGCTTGCGGTCGAACAGCGTCAGGCCGACCTCAAGCAGGCGCGAGCGACACTTCAGGCCGCGCAGGTGGACCTGACCAACGCCACCATCCGCGCGCCGATCGACGGGGTCGTGATCTCGCGCTCGGTGGATGTCGGGCAGACCGTCGCGGCCAGCCTCCAGTCGCCGCAGCTCTTCCTGCTCGCGAACGACCTCACGCAGATGCAGGTCGAGACGCGCATCGACGAGTCGGACATCGGCCGCATCCATCCGGGGCTCCCGGTAAGCTTCACCGTGGATGCGTTTCCCGACGATCAATTCGAGGGCAAGGTGGCGCAGGTGCGGCTCGAGCCCATCACCGACCAGGGCGTGGTCACTTACACCACCGTGATCGAGGCGAACAATCGGGATCTGAAATTGCGCCCGGGCATGACCGCGAACGTGTCGGTGCTCGTGGATCAGCGTGACGACGTGCTCAAGGTTCCCGCGGTGGCCCTGCGCTTCCGCCCGCCCGCGGACACGAAGAATCGCGCAGCCCGGGACGCGACCCCCGCGACCGGCGGCGCCGCGGCATCGCCGGCCCCCGGTGCTGCGGCCTCGAGCGCCGGCGCGACAACCGGGGATGCGGGCGCGCAGGCAGGCGGTCGCGGGCGGTGGCGAGCCGGTGGTGGCGCGGGCTCGGACTCGGCCGGGGCGCGCATCCGCGCACTGGTACAGAGCGGAAAGATCACGCGCGATCAGGGGCGCATCATGTTCCAGCAGCTGCGCTCGAACGGCAGTGGCGCAGCCGGCGGCGCGGCCGCGGGCGCGGGACGCACGAATCTCAAGCCCGGCACGATCTATGTTCTTCGCGACGGCAAGCCGCAACCGGTACGCGTGCTCACCGGTATCACTGACGGCACGACGGTCGAATTGGTCAGCGATCAGATCAAGCCTGGCGACATCGTGGTCACCGGGCAGGAGCTCGCGGCCGCGACCGGTCCCGCACTGACTCCGCCCCCCGGTATGGGCGGTCCCGTCTTCCGCGGCCCGGGCGGTGGACGCGGCGGCGCCGGAGGCGGGAAAGGGCGATGATCTTCAGCTCGCTGCTTGCCCTTGGCGTTCAGGCGCTGTCGCGCAACCGCCTTCGCTCCGCACTCACCGTGCTCGGCATCGTGATCGGGGTCGCGGCGGTGATCGCGACGCTGGCGATCGGCCAGGGCGCGCGTGCCGCGGTTCAGGCGCAGATCCGCGCGCTGGGCGCGAACGTATTGACCGTGCTTCCGGGCACCATGACCGCGGGCGGTGTGCGCATGGGTTCGGGCAGCACTATCACGCTCACGCCTGACGACGCGATCGCGATCCGGCGCGAGTGCCCGGCGCTGGCCGCGGCCGCTCCCGCGGTTCGCACCACCGCGCAGCTGGTCGCGGCCAATCAGAACTGGAGCACGCAGGTCCAGGGCACGACCGCCGACTATCCCATCATCCGTTCGTGGCCGGTGGCGGACGGGGTCTTCATCTCGGATTCGGACGTGCGTGGCGCCGCCAAGGTCTGCGTGCTCGGCCAGAAGGTGGCGCAGGCGCTGTTCCAGGGCGCAGACCCGATCGGGGCGACGATTCGCATCAAGAACATTCCATTCCGCGTGGTCGGTGTGATGTCGCTGAAGGGTGGCACGGGCTTCGGCGGGGATCAGGACGACGTGGTGTTCATTCCGCTCACCACCGCCCAGCACAAGCTGCTCGGCATCACTCACGTCAATTCGATCCTGGTCTCCGCGGTCAGCGAGTCGCAGGTCGACGCGGCGGTGACTCAGATCAGCGAGCTGCTGCGCCAGCGTCACAAGATCAGGCCCGGCACCGACGACGACTTCTTCATTTTCAATCAGAAGGACATCGCCACCACCGCGGAATCCAGCTCCAAGGTGATGACCCTCCTTCTCGCCAGCATCGCCGCGGTTTCGCTGCTGGTCGGCGGCATCGGGATCATGAACATCATGCTGGTCTCGGTCACCGAGCGCACCCGCGAGATCGGGATCCGCCGCGCGATCGGGGCAAGGCGGAACGACATCCTGCTTCAGTTCCTGGTCGAGGCCGCGTTCCTCTCGCTGGCTGGCGGAGCGCTGGGCGTGGCGCTCGGCATCGTGTCCGCGGTGCTGGTCACGCAGATCGCGCGCTGGCCGACCATGATCCAGCCCTCTTCGGTGCTGCTGGCGTTCGGATTCGCGAGCCTGGTGGGATTGTTCTTCGGCTTCTACCCCGCGCGCCGCGCCTCGAAGCTCGATCCGATCGACGCCCTGCGCTACGAGTAGCGCTCAGCGAACGACGGCGCCAGACTCAGTGCGGGCACATCCACCCAGGTCTCGGCGGTGACGCGATCGATGCCGCCGTCGAGGTACCCGAGGCGATACGCGTAGCGCTGTCCCGGGGACCTCGGCCTTCCTGCGCGATGCGATCGATCAGAAGGGCTCGACTGGCCGGGCAGCTTCGTGCTCCACTATGCAGGTTCATCCGGGGCTACTCTCTTCGGGGTTGGAATGGCCTTAGACACCACCCAACTTTCAGCAGAAGGACCCCGGGTGAATCAACTACCCCTGTGAGCAACCTTCTGAGACTTCACATCTAGCGCACGAGCGCGACGCGGGCGACCGACTCGCGGAACCCCGCAATGCTGAGGCGCGCGAAGTAGACGCCGCTCGCGAGGTGGCCAGGAAGCGCCGCCTCGAGCGTGCCCACCCCGGCTTCGCGGCGGCCGTGTGCAAGCGAAGCCACCCGTCGCCCGGCCAGATCGAACAGGCTCCAGTCGACCTCGGCTGCTCTCGGCAATGCGAGCGAGACGCGCAGCCGCTCGTGCGCCGGATTAGGCCACGGCGCGCCAATCGCGAGCCGCGCGGTCCCGGAACCAGCGTCCGAGATCGGACCGGTCGGAAACGTCACGCGCACGTGGTCGATGTACCAGCCGTGACCGCCCACGAAGTCGTCGGCGCCCATGTGAAAGCGGAGGCTCACGGACTGGCCCGCATAGGGCGTGAGGTCGATGATCTCGCTCTTCCATCCATTCGATTTCCCGCTCCAGCACGGCGTGCCCGCTCCGAGCGGCGAGCCCACCGCGGTGTGAGTGTAGCCGGCGGCCGTAGCAATCGGATCCCAATGAGTGCTGTCCGCGAGAAGCTCGATCCGAACTCCGTCGAATGCGCGCGTCGCGTCGGCCTGCTCGAGGTCATAGCGATGTTCGAAGCGCACCAGCGTGCCCGGAACCACCGGATAGATCCCCCGCGCCGCCAGCACCGCGTCGAGGTGTGGCGCGTAGAGGCCGGTGTCGCATGCGCCCGCCTTCCAGCACGTGCCGCCTGCGGGAAAGGACTGATCCTGCGCCAGGTGCCACGGATTCCGGAACGAGTCGGTCTTGATGTACGAACTCCAGCCCGCGCCGCCATTCTCGAATTCCTCCTGCCAGTCCCTGCCCACCGTGAACGTGTCGAACGCCGAGTTCGAATAGGTGAGGTTGTGCGCCAGCGCGCGGTCGCGCGCGACGAACCGGTACGCAACGCGCCCGCCCACCGGCACTCCGGCGCCGAGCGCCGCCGCGAACGAGTCCTGCCCCGCGGGCGTCGTGGCCATCGAATCGGGCGGCCCGCCGTTCACCGCGAACTCCACCCATACCGAGTCCACGCCGAGGTTGTCGCGAACGCGCGCGAGCACGGTCTTCGGCAGCTGATCGTCCGGTGCCACCGGCAGAGGGACGTGGATTACGGCGGGCGGGATCGTGTCGGGTCCCGTGAAATACGTGAAAGGCGCCGCGGCTCCCGCTGCGGGCAGTGTGGCGTCGATGCCGCTCGAATCGCTGGACGCGCTCAGGTAGTACTCGATCTGCGTGCCGTCCGGCATTCCCGGCAGTGCGCCGGCGAAGGAGTCGGCGGCGACGTTCGCGAGCGGCACGCTGGTGTATGCGCCCGCCCCCGCCAGCCGCCACCATGCGCGGACCGATGAGGGATCGAGCGCGATCGGAATGCCGGCCTGCTCGATCCACGCCTGTGCCCCGACCGGTCGCGACACGCCCGCTTCCTCGGTGTCGGGCAGCGGCTGATGCGCGATATGCACGCGGCCGGCGTGCGAGTCGAGCGTGACGTCCACCGCGGCGCGCCCTTCGGTCGAGCCGGCGATGGTGTTCGGGAAGCGGGTGCGGATGGTGTCGAGCTTCGCGAGATCGGCGGCGGTCGGGTCGGTGCCACGAGGGACGATCAGCGCGAAGGCGACACGGAACGTGTGCGGCGAGCCGACCGCGTCGGGCACTCGCGGACCGTTCGCGCCCTCGATGTCCGAGACGTGCCACCACGTGGCGCGCCCGCGGCAGCCGAGCCCGACGATCGGGTTGCTCCGCGGCACGTACGTGCCCGGAGGATCGAAGTCGGTCGGATCGTTCACGACGAAGAAGGAGTCGGTCTCGGCTTTGGAGCGCAGCCCCATCAGATACATGTCGAGCATGCCGAAGGCGCTGCTCACCCCGTCAGTGCGGAACGAGTCGGGCGCCGGGGAGATCCAGTCGCATCCTTCCATGAATGACGAATCCACATCGGCGAAGAAGCTCCAGTGCTCCCAGTCCCGACCGAGCAGGGCGGGCGATGGCTGGCCGGCCGAGTCCACCATCACGTACGCCAGCCAGCGATGCCCGAACTCGTGGGCCAGCACGTCCAACGTGCTGAAGGAGTCGCCCGGGCCGCCGATGCTGGCGTCGGGGTTCGCCGGGTAGCGGCTGAGAGCGTTCATGTTGAAGAACGTGTGCAGGCGCGATGGGCTGCCGAAAGCGCCGCCAAAATCGAAGGTATTGAGCCCGATTCCCGTCACGTCATTGCGCACCACATCGCAGGTCGCGAGTGCGCCGGTGGATCCGAGCCAGTCCGGCATCCCGCTCGAGAGGTAGACGGCGAGCGCATCGTAGTCATCGCCGTGAGCGCGGAAGAACGCGTTCGCGACCGAGACGCCGTCCATGATGGTGCGCACCGATTCGGTCAGGAAGAAAAACGTGCCGTCGTCCTCGAGCACCGCGATCTCGCCCACGTCGGTCGAGTGCGGCGTCGGCAGAGGCTCGCACTCCCGGCGCTCGAGGTGAGTGACGAGCGCGTCGGCGACCGATTCGATGCGGGTCGCGCAGGCGCCGGCGGGCGCGTCGCCGAAAGGCGCGTTGGCGGCCGGTGCGGAGCCCGGGAAGACTTGCGCAACGCGAGGCGCGGTGGCCCGGATCGGGTCGGCGGGGCGCGCGATCGCGAGGACGGCGCCCGCGACCAGCGCGAAGGTGGCCGCGAAGAGTGGCAGCGATCGGCGCATGCGAATCCTCGGGGGGGGGCAATGATTCGGCAGCGCTGAAGCCGCTGCAGGCGCGATTCTAGCGCATCGGCTCCATGTCGTGGAACCAGGTCTCGAGGGAATCGCCACGGGCGGGGCGTTCCGGCGTGTCCGCCCCGGGCGTGCCGCGCAGGGCCAGCCGGGCGTATTCGGCCCGGGTGAGCCACACGGTCGGGCGGCCGGTGGTGAATGCGACGAAGTCCGGAGTGTCCGAGAACATGAGGTTACTCCGTGGCGCGGGCCGCGCGGCCAGCGCCGCGCGCTCGAAGGCGAGCCGGACTTCGAACGTGCGCGCCTCGCGCGCGGCGTCCCTGAGGGTCGGGAGCGAGGTCGGCAGCGCCATCAGGATCAGCAGCGTGATCCAGGTACGCGGCCCGCGTCCCCACGCGGGAAGGAACGAGGCGAGCTTGCGCCCGCCGAGCGCTGCGGCCAGCGACCACAGCGGCAGGAATGGAGTGAGGTAGCGATCGTCGTAGACCGCGAACGTCATGATCCCGATCGGAATCGCGGCGAGCAGCAGCGCGACCAGGGCCCGCCGCCGCGGCGCCATGAGGGCGCCGATTGCGGCGAGCCAGCCGGTGGCGCCGGTCGGGGTGAGCAGCGCGCGCTTGAGCGCGTGCGGGAAGAAGTCTCGGGCCTTTTCGAGAACGATGGGCAGCGATCCCGCCAGCGTCGAGGGCCAGCGCGCCGGGGTCATGTCGAAGTCGCGGATCACGCTCAGCCCGGGACGCGCGCCCCAGTAGCCGATCAGCAGATAGGAGGAGAGGTTGAACCACGGCGCGCCGCACGCGCGCAGGTTGTGAACCCACCACGGCGCGAGGCACGCCACGCACGCCAGCAGTGCGGCGAGACGCCCGCGGCCGCGCGCGAGCAACAGCACCGCGGGAAGCGCGCTCAGCATCTCGGGCCGCGCGAGCGCGGCCAGCCCGAGTGCGATCCCGGCGCGCGCGGCCGATCCGGTACCCCCGGAGGCAAGATTGAGCGCGAGCACGAGCAGAGCGGCGCCGAGCAATAGCGAAGGATCATGGTTCACTGCGCGCAGGGTTCCCGGGGCGAGCGTGAACAGCAGCGCCGCTCCCGCGCCCACGTCGGGGCCGAAGCGCCGCGCGGCCATGTGGTAGAGCGCGACCGCGGCGAGCAGCGCGAACGCGGCGCTCACCCATGCGAAGTGGTCGATCACGCGATCGCCGAGCACGCGCAGCAGCGGCGCGACGATCAGCGGGGCCAGCGGGCCGTGGATCAGCACCGGCACAGTGTTCGCCGTATCGCGAAGCATCCACAGTGGGGGATGGATCACGCCGGTGCGGAATCCGTGCCCCGCGAGCAGCTGGCGCGCGGCCACACCGTATTCCCAGGTGTCATCGAGCGGGTCCGGAACTCCGGCGCGCAGCACGACGAGATCACTGAACCAGTAGAGCGCGATCGCGGCGAGCGTCGCCACGAGCCACGGCGACATCTGTCGCAATCGCGACGACGTTCGCGGGCCGGGTTCGGACATGGCGCGGCACTCTGGCATGCGTGCAGCGCCGAATCAACCGCGGTGCGCATGCTATAGTCCGCCGTTCGTTCGGGACGGAGGGGAGCCGCGTGAACCTGGACTGGCGCCGCCTGAGGGCGGTGGTGCTCGAGAGCGATGATTGGGGGCTGTGCGCCTGGTCTCCGGACGAGCAGGCGCGGCTCGTGCTCGCCGACACGCCGGCGTTCCGCAGCCCGGCCGGTGCCCGCTACGGCGGGTCCACGCTGGAGAGCGCGAGCGATGTGCGCGCCCTCACCGATCTCCTGCTCGAATTCCGCGGTGGCGATGGGCTGGCGCCGGTGCTGCAGGCCAATACCGTGATGGCCTCGCCCGACTACGTCGGCCTCGAGCCGCCGCTGTTTGCCGCCGGGCAGCTGCCGCTCATCGACTTTCCGCAGACACCCTCGCGCTGGGCCCGTCCCGGGCTGTGGGGCGAGGTGGTGCGCGCGCGTGAGGCCGGCGTGTGGTGGCCCGAGCTGCACGGCCTGACCCACCTGCCCGAGCACACGTGGCTCTCCGCGCTCCGCCGGGCCGAGGCCGACGCGCGCCGCGCGCACGAACAGCAGAGCCCGATCTGTCAAGCGGTCGAGTCGAGCGGGGAATACGACGCCTCCGAGCCGATCGAGGTCCGCAGGCGCAATCTCGCGCTGGCCGTCGAGAAATTCCGGGAGCTGTTCGGGCGTCCGCCGACCTCGTTCTGCCCGCCTGATTACCGCTGGGACGAAGCCTGCGATGCCGACGCCGATCGGCTTGGCCTGACCACGTTCCAGGGAAAGGCGGAGCGAACCGGATCCGTGCTGCCGCGCCTGCGGCGCGTGCTCGGCCGCTATCCGTGGCCCGACTTCGAGGGATCGCGCTTCCATCTGCCGCCGCGCATCGCCTTCGAGCCCTCGGTCACCGATCGCGCTGCGGCGCGGGTCGGCGTCGATGCCGCGCGTAAAGCGGTGCGCACCGCGTGGGGGCGGGGCCAGCCCGCGGTGATCAGCTCGCATCGGATGAACTACGTGCATCTCGAAGACGCGCGCGCGCAGGCCGGGCGCTCGCATCTGCGCGACCTGCTCTCCGCGCTCGCCGAGGACGGCGCCATGTTCCTGACCGACGCCGAGGTGCGCAGCCTGGTCGAGCGCGACTGGTCGGTGCGCCCGATCGCGACGCGCGGTGCGCTGGTCCGCTACTACGGCCCGCCGCGCGAGCCTGTGTATTTTCCCGCGCCGGCCGGGGCCGAGGGCGCGACCGTGCGCGAGGGACGTCCCGGTGAGGCCGAGGTCGCGGTCGAACGAGGCGAGGTGATGCTGCGCGCGAACGTCGGCGAATACCTGCTCGAATGGGGACACGCGTGAGCGATGCGTGGCGGGTGTCCCGGGGCCGGGTCGGGAAGTGGTCGGTGTGGAAGTTCAACTGGCTCGCGAACCACAAGATCATCCGGGTTCTGGAGCGGGCCCGCGTTCACGCGCACGGCCGTCTGCTCGACGTGGGCTGCGGCTCACGGCCGTTCGCCTCGACGTTCGCCGGCCGGATCACGCACTACATCGGCACCGATCTCTACGCCTCGCCCTACCTCGACTCGCATCCGCCCGACATCCGCGCGGCCGCTGATGCGCAGCCGATTCGCAGCGCGAGCATGGACACCGTGTTCGGCCTGTCGATGCTCACCTACATGCCCGAGCCGCTGCGCATGATCGAGGAGGCGTACCGGGTACTGAAACCCGGCGGCATGCTGCTGCTCGAGTTCACGCAGATGGTCCCGCTGCACGACCCGCCGAACGACTACTTCCGCTTCACCCGGTACGGCGCCGCCTATCTGCTCGAGCGGGCCGGCTTCGAGCCGGTCGAGTTCATCCCGATCGGTGGACTGTGGGCGCGGGTGGGTCTGAGCACGATCGCCGCGCTCAACCGGGTCAATCGTGGCCCGACCCGTGTGCTGACCGAGATCCCGGTGCGCATTCTCTACGTGGTGCTGCAGGTGGGATTCGAGCTTCTCGACCGGCTGTGGTTCGACCCGGACGAGGTGCTCGCTCACCTTGTAATCGCGAGAAAGCCGCATTCTTGACCCTGTTTTAACACGGGTGCTAGTGTCCCGGCGTGATTCCCACATCATCTGCTCCCTCTCCGGTCGTGCGCCTCCTTCCGCAGCTGGCAGATTTCGCCGCCCGCCAATACGGGGATACCCCGTTCGTGCTGCGCTCGACCCGTGCGGGCTGGCGGGGTTTTTCGTTCAACCAGGCAGCTGCCGCGATGTATTCGTTCGCTGCGGCCCTCGAAGCCGCGGGGGTGAAGGCGGGGGATCGGGTCGGACTGGTCAGCGAGAACCGGCCCGAGATGGGCCTCGCCTATCTCGCCGTGCTCGCGATCGGCGCGGTGGTCGTGCCGCTCGACCCGCAGCTCAAGGCGCTCGAGGCGGGCGAGATCCTGGCCACGGCCGGAGCGCTCTTCTCGATCGGAAGCGAGAAACGGCTGGACCTGCTGCGCGAAGTGCAGACCTCGCGCCTCTCCGCGCTGCGCATGATTTCGCTCGATGAATCGAGTGCGCTCCCCAGCTTTCCGGACGCGCTGCGCCGGTTTGCGAACGCGCCTCCGCGCGAGATGCGCGGCTCGCCCGGAGACCTGGCGGCACTGCTGTTCACCTCGGGCACGACCGGGCGGGCCAAGGGTGTGATGCTCTCGCACGCCAACCTGCTCTCGAACGTCGAGGGCGTTGCGAACACGCTCGAATTCGGGCCCGCGGATCGCTTCCTTTCGGTGCTGCCGCTCCATCACACGTTCGAATTCACCGGCGGGTTCCTGTGCCCGATGCGGGTCGGCGCGAGCATCGCCTATGCGCGCGGCCTCAATTCGACCGAGCTGCGCGAGGACATGCGCTCCTCGGGCGCGACCATCATCCTCGGCGTTCCGCTGCTCTACGAAAAGCTGCTCACCGCGATCCATCGGGGCATCGCCGAGGCGCCGCTCCCGCGCCGCCTGCTCGCGCGCACGCTGCTCGGCGTGACGCGCCTCGTGCGCCTCGTCACCGGCCAGCGGATCGGGCGCACGCTCATGCGCCCGCTGCGCGAGCGCGCCGGGATGGATCGGCTCCGCCTGTTCGTCTCGGGCGCCGCGACTCTTCCTCCCGAACTGTTCTGGGGATTCATCGATCTGGGCTGGCCGGTGCTCGAGGGATACGGGCTCACCGAATGCTCGCCGGTGGTGGCGGCGAATCGTCCCGGGCATCCACGCACGGGTGCGGTCGGCTGGCCGCTGATCGGCGTCGACGTGCGCATCGATCGACCGGACGCCGAGGGCAACGGCGAGATCGCCGTTCGCGGGCCAAACGTGATGCTCGGCTACTATGGCGATCCGCAGGGCACCGCCGAAGTGCTGCGCGAGGGCTGGTTCTACACCGGCGACCTGGGCCAGTTCACCGTGGACGGTCGGGTGCGCATCACCGGACGTCTCAAGAACATGATCGCGACCGCGGCGGGGAAGAAGATCTATCCGGAGGAGATCGAGACGCAGCTCTCCGGCTCTCCCTACATTCTCGAAGTGGTCGTCGCCAGTGGCCGTGATGCGCGCGGTGAGCGCGAAGAGGTCCATGCCCACGTGCTGCCGAACCTGTCCGCGCTCGAAGCGCTGGCGACTTCGACCAGGGCCCGGTTCGACGATGCGTTTGTCGAGAGCGTGCTGCGCCGCGAAGTCGAGGCGCGCTGCCAGCCGCTCGCGCCATTCAAGCGGGTGAAGCGAGTGATCGTGCGTCGCCAGGAATTCCCGAGGACCACGACCGGAAAGATCCGGCGACAGGACCTGGCCGCGGAGCAATCGGGCACGCACGCATCGGCAGTCGCCTGACGCCATGTCCATCGACCCGATTCCGACCGTCTCGATCAGCAGGGTGATGGGCCTTCTCGAAGTGCTGGAAGACGCGGGCGGGCGCTACGACGTCTTTCGACTGGCTCGCGACATCAACTACGAGTTCGGCGAGATCCTGATGGTGATCAAGGCCGCCGAGCTGCTCGATCTGGTGGTGACGCCGGGTGCGGACGTCGTGCTCACCGGCACCGGCAGCGCGCTCCTGCGCGCGAAGGTGAATGCGCGCAAGAAGCTGCTCAAGGAGCAGATCAAGAAGCTGCCGCTGTTTCGAACCGTTGTCGAAGTGCTGATGCGCAGCGAAGACCGGCGCACCGACGAGAGCACGTTTCTCGAGATCTTCGCGCTGCACCTGCCGGCCGAGTCGGCCGAGGCTCTGCTGAAGACGGTGATCGACTGGGGTCGATACACCGAGCTGCTGGGCTACAGCCCCGACGACAAGCAGCTCTATCTCGATCAGCCCGACTGAAGGCTACTTGCCGAGCTTGGTCTCCGGCTGGTAGATCACTTCGCCGTTGCCATCGATGGTCATGACGTGGCGCTGCACCATCGGCCCCTTCGGAACCATCCCGCCGCTCCAGTGCGATTCGCCGACGCGATCCGACCACTGCCAAACCAGCTCGAACGACGCGTCGCGGCTCACCTTGAACGGGAATACGACGCGTTCGTTGTCCGCCAGAGTCTCCTTGACGAACGTCTGGCCGTCGATGATCACGCGAATGCGCTCGAGGCGATGTCCGGAGTTGTTCACGACCACCGCATCGTGGGAAGCCGTGCGGTTGGTGAGCTCGGGATAGTGCTTCCACCCATACCACGCGGCTGCCACGACCAGCACCAGCAAAAACAGTCTCTTCATGAATCCCTCCATGGAGAATGTCCCGGCTTCCTGCCAGGCACGCGCGTCACCCTAATCGCGCCCACCGCCGCGCGCAAGGGTTGACGCACCAGCGAGGGCGTCGCGACGACGCCCGAGCGAGCGCATGACCCGCGCGTCAATCAGGAGTCGGGCCGCCCGCGAGCCGGGCAGCGACCTCTTCGCTCGGCGCGGGCGCGTACTCGCCTTCGGGAAGCTTGCGGAACGAGAGATAGAACGTGACCGCCGCGCAGAAGTAGAGACCGGCGGTGATGTAGAAGGGGACTGCATATCCAAAGCGCTGGATCACCAGGCCCGCCAGCGTCGCGCTCGCGGCCCATCCGATGTTCCACACCAGGTTGTTCAGGCTGGTCGAGCGCGCCCTGAGCGAAGGAGGCAGAGCCTCCATCACGAACGCCTGCACCAGCGGCGTCGAGGCCTGCATCAGCGAGGCGCGGCACCAGAACGAGACCACGGCGATTCCGAGATGGCGCTCGGCTCCGAGCGTGACCAGAAATGGCAGCGACAGGAGCTCACTGGCGGTCGCGGTGCGCAGCTTGCCGTAGCGTCGCGCGATCGCAGGCCCGAGCAGTGCGGCGACCGCGGTGCAGATCTGGGCGATCGAGAAGAACATCCCGATCTGGGCGCTCGAACACTGAAAGCGCGTGGCGAAGTATAGATTCATGAACGGAATCACGAGCCCGGCGCCGATCCCGATCAGAAACGCATTCAGTGCGATCGGGTACAGACGCCACGTTTCCTCTGGCGCAGAGTCCGTGCGCACATGCTCGATCGGGGCCTCGACCACGTGCCGCAGGCGAAGCAGCGGAACCACCGAGGCCAGTGCGATCAGCGCACCGAAGGTGAGCGTCAGTCGGTAGGCGACGATCACGGTCGGCTGCGTTCCCGTGGGCAGCGCGCGGAAAGCCTCGGGCAGCCAGCCGCCGACGAGGCTGCCCACCACGCCGGCGAGCAGCTCGGAGGCGAAGAACGCGCTGAACAGGTGCGTACGCTCGCGGGGCGTCGAGTGCTCGGTCAAGAATGGCGCAGCGGCGATGGCGAGCAGCGACTGGCCCGCCCCGGCAATGAAGCTCGAGCCGTAGATCACTGCCGGCACCATCACGGTCGCGCGCAGCAGCAGGCTCACACCCTCGAGCACTCCGCCGAGGATCAGGCAGCGACGGCGTCCCCAGCGATCGGCCAGCCACCCGGCCGGAAGCGCGGTGACGGCGAGCCCCACGCCGCCGAGCGAGATGGCGCGGCCGATGAACGCCTCGTTGTAGCCGCCCTCGACCAGGTACAGGTTGAACAGCACCTGAAAGACGCCCTGGCCGGTCCACGCCAGCAGCACGGCGAGCAGGAACTGTCGCGCCGGCGGAGAAAAGCTGCGCGCGGCGTCACGGTAGTCTCTCCATACCGCTCGTATCGGGCTCACGGCGCTCTCATGCGAACGGCGGCCCGTGAAGGCCGCCGTTCAGGCTCACAGGAGGATGCGGGTGATCAGCCGGCGTTGCTGCCCACCGGCAGAGCTTCTGGCTCGAGGCGTGTCTCGCGTACGCGGATCAGCGGCTCGAACGCGGCGGGCGTGATCGCGATGAGCACTCGCGCCGTGCCCGTGCCCGCGTTTTCGACCGCGTGCGGCGTGCGTCCGTCGTAGTGGCACGAGTCACCGGCCTCGAGCACCGTCGCGTAGTCGCCACAGCTGATGCTGACGCGGCCCTCGAGACACACCACGCACTCCTCGCCGTGATGGTAGTGGCGCTTGTCGCCGGCGGAAAGTCCGGGCGGAAGCTCGGCCATGAGCAGCTCGAGATTGCGCTTGGGCTGTGCTGAGAGCACTTCGACCCGCGAGGTATTGCCGCCGACCTGAACGCGCGGCCGCTCGGCGACGCGCACCACGTGCGGCTGCTGCTCCTCCTCGACCACGAGGTAGGCGACCGAGGTTTCGAGCGCGCGCGCCAGATCACGGAGCGTGGCCAGGGAGGGTGAGGTGCGGTCGTTCTCGACCTGGCTGATGAATCCCTTGGAGAGGTTGCTGGCCTCGGCAAGCTGCTGAACGGTGAGGCCACGCCGCAGCCGCACATCGCGGATCTTCTTGCCGAGCTGCATCAGCCACCCCACGAGGGTTTAGGTGGGCAAATTTTCGTTTACCAAGGCTATGTCAGGTTTATTGGTAAGTCAACAACTGAGGCGCTGCTGACGCTCAAATCGTCGTCCTGCGCGACCGCCCGGTCGGACCTGGTGGAACGCGCCCCGAGGAACTGGAGCTGATAGAGACGTGAGTAGATTCCGCCCCGCGCCAGCAGCTCGGCGTGCGTGCCGACCTCGCGAACCCGCCCGCGGTGCAGCACCACGATGCGGTTGACGTCCTGAATCGTGGACAACCGATGCGCGATCACGAGGCAGGTGCGGCCGCGCATCAGCCGGCGCAGCGCGTCCTGGATCAACTGCTCGGTGTGGGTGTCGACCGACGAGGTCGCTTCGTCCAGAATGAGCAGGCGCGGGTCGCGGACCAGGGTGCGGGCGAAGGCCAACAGCTGCTTCTGCCCGGCCGAGAGCGTCGCGCCGCGCTCCCGCACCACCGCGTCGTATCCGCCGGGCAGAGCCATGATGAACTCGTGCGCGTGCACTTCGCGGGCGGCGCGCTCAATCGCCTCGCGGCTCAGCGAGCGGTCGCCGAGCCGCAGGTTGCTCTCGATCGTGCCGCTGAACAGGAACACGTCCTGCAGCACCAGCCCGATGTGACGGCGCAGGGTGCGCGCATCCCAGCTCTCGAGCGGATGGCCGTCGACGCGGATCGAGCCTTCCTGCGGCGCGTAGAAGCGCATCAGCAGGCTCGTGAGTGTGGTCTTTCCGGATCCGGTCGCGCCGACCAGCGCGACACGCTCGCCCGGCTGGATGACCAGCGAGACGTCTTCGAGCACGCGATTCTCCCCGTCGTAGGAGAAGGAGACGCGGTCGTACTCGATGTGGCCGGAGAACGCGGAGTCGCCCGCGCCGTCTGCCGCGGGCTCGGACTGTCGGCCGACGTGCCGGCCGACCAATACGGGGCGGGCCTCCAGCGCAGGCCCATTTCGCATGCCGGAGTGTGCGGCTCCCGGGGCGAGCGCCGGGTCCTCGGGCGCGTCGAGAAGTTGGAAGATGCGCTCGGCCGAGGCCATGGCCTGCTGAAGGATGTTGTACTTCTCGCTCAGGTCCGAGATCGGACGGAAGAAGCGCTGGGTATACTGGATGAACGCGACCAGAGTCCCCAGGGTGATGCCGGTCCACATCACCTGGCGGCCGCCGTACCAGACGATCAGCGAGACCGCGAGCGCGCCCACCAGTTCGAGCACCGGAAAGAACACCGCGTGGTAGAACACGGCCCTCAGGTTGGCGTCGCGGTGCCCGGCATTCACCTCGCGGAACTGTTCGTAGTTGCGAGGCTCGCGGTTGAGCATCTGCACCGTGCTCATGCCGGTGAGGTTCTCATTGAGGAACGCGTTGAGCCGGGCCAGGCGCGTGCGGATGTCGCGGAACGAGGCGCGCACCCTGGAGCGGAACACGATGGTCACGATCGCGATCAGCGGCAGGACCGAGAAGGTCACGACCAGGAGCTCGACGTTGAGCTGCGACATCGCGAATATGATCCCGATCAGCGCGAACAGGTCGCCGAACAGCGCGACCACGCCCGCGGTGACCAGCTCGTTCAGGACATCGACGTCGTTGGTGACGCGCGTCATCAGCCGTCCGATCGGGTTGCGATCGTAGTAGGAGATCGGCAGGCGCTGCAGCTTGGCGAAGAGCGCGGTGCGCAGGTCGAGCATCACCTGCTGGCCGACGCGCTGCATGAGCTGGTTGTGCAGATAGCCCAGCCCGAACCCGATCCCGAGCACGGCCAGAAACAGGAGCGCGACGTTGTCGAGGAACATGAGATCCCGGTGGCGGATCCCGTTGTCGATCGCCTCCTTGGTCAACCACGGAAAGACCAGCTGCACCAGCGCATCCGCGATCACGACCAGCCCGGCGAACAGCACGCGCCCGCGATAGGGCGCGAGGTATCCGAGCAGGCGCCGCATCAGGCGCTGGTCGTAGGCGCGTCCCAACACCTCGTCTTCGTGGCTCACGAGGCCTCCAGCTCCTCTTCGAGCTGCTGGCTGCGATAGAGCGCGGCATATGCGCCCTCCCGGGCGAGCAGCTCGTCGTGCGTTCCCTGCTCGGTGACCGCGCCGTTCTCGAGCACTACGATCGAATCCGCTTCTCGCACCGTGCTGACCCGGTGAGAGACCAGCAGCGTGGTGCGCCCGCGCATCTCGCCGCGCAGCCCGTGCAGGATCGCCTCCTCGGTGTGTGTGTCCACGCTCGACAGGCAGTCGTCGAGCATCAGCACCGGCGCGTCGCGCAGCACCGCCCGGGCGATCGCGGTGCGCTGCTTCTGTCCGCCCGAGAGCGTGATGCCGCGCTCGCCGACGCGCGTCTCGAAGCCGTCGGGAAACGTGCGCATGTCGTCCTCGAGGCCGGCGATGCCCGCGGCACGCGCGACCTCCGCCGGCGTTGCGACGTCCACGCCGTACGCCACGTTCTCGGCGAGGGTCGCCGAGAACAGGAACGTCTCCTGCGGCGTGCACGCGATGTTCGCGCGCAGCCAGGTCAGGTCGAGGAGGCGCACGTCCGCGCCGTCGAGCAGCACCGTGCCCGGGGGCGGATCGAACACGCGCGGGATCAGCGCCAGCAGCGTGCTCTTGCCCGAGCCGGTGCGGCCGACCAGGGCCACGGTCCCGCCCGCCGGGACTCGAAACGAGACGCCGCGCAGCGCCGGAGTCGAGGCGCCGGGGTAGGTGAACGTCAGGTTGCGGAACTCGAGCTCTCCGCGGCAGCTCTGCGGGCGCAGTGCATGAGGTGGGCTCGTGATGTCGGGCGAGAGCTCGAGAATGTCCTCGAGCCGTCCGAACGAGGCCATGCCGCGCTGGAACAGGTTGATCACCCAGCCGAGCGCGACCATCGGCCAGTTGAGCATCCCGAGGTACACCGTGAACGCCACGAACTGGCCGAGCGTCATGCGGCCGGCCACCACTTCCCGTCCGCCGAGGTAGAGCGCGAGCAGGGAGGCGGTGCCCGAGAGCATCGCGAGCGCGGGATAGAACAGCCCCGAGGTGCGGATCAGCTGCAGGTTCTTGTCGAGGTACTCGCGGTTGAGATCGCGGAACTCCTCGATCTCCGTGGCCTCGCGCGCGAAGGCGCGCACCACGCGCACGCCCGCAAGGTTCTCCTGCACCTTCGCCGAGAGCGTCGCGAAGTGCGCCTGGATCTCCTCGAAGCGACGATGGATGCGATCGCCGAAGAACCAGACCGCGAGCGAGACCAGCGGCAGCGGCGCGAGCGAGAACAGCGTGATTCGCGGGCTGATCGAGAGCATGAACCCGATCGAGACCACCGCCACCACGACGGTATTGACCAGGTACATGACGCCGGGCCCGAGCATCATGCGCACCGCGGAGAGATCGTTGGTCGCCCGCGACATGATCTCGCCGGTGCGCGCGCGCTGGAAATACGCGAGGCTCAGTCGCTGCAGGTGCGCGAACAGATCGTTGCGCAGGTCGTACTCGATGTGGCGCGAGATCGCGATCACCGACTGCCGCATCCAGTACTTGAAGATTCCGGCGCCGAGCCCGATGGCGAACAGGATCACCGCATAGCGGCCGAGCTTCGCGGAGGTGACGCCGCGGTACAGATCGTCGACCGCGAATCTCAGCACCTGCGGCTGGGCGAGCGCGATGATGTTGGTGAGCGCGACGCAGCTGACGCCCCAGACCAGACCACGCCGGTAGCGGGCGAGGTAGGGAAGCAGCCGGGCTTTGAGGCCGCGGAACAGAGGAGATGCCTCCGGACCCGGAAGTCGCGGACGGCCGGATCCCGCGCGCCTCAGGGCTTGCGCGTTCCGCCGAGGAAGCCTTGCAGGCGGTTCAGCCGGGTCTGCTTGACCGCCACGCCCACGTAGACCTGATCAACGTGCAGCGCGTTCCTTGATTTGGCGGTGTGCAGCGATCCGCCGATCAGGTCGAGGTGGTCGCCCACACGATACACCAGCATGGGCCCGGACAGTTGAGTCGTGATCTGGGCGTTGGTCGTCCCCGGGATGCCGTCGCCGGACAGTGCGATGAACGTGTCCTTGTCGCCGGGCTTCGCTCCGAAGGAGCCTCGATAGCGACCGGCGACGAGCAGCTTCTGCCCCAGCCAGAAGCCCAGCGTCACCCCTGCGAGGGTCTGGTCGGTCGGCGCATGCTTGTCCAGGTAGTAGCGGTAGCCGCCCGACAGCTCGAAGAATCCCCGTCCGCCGAGCGCAGTCCCCAGCTCGAGCGAACCCAAGAAGCTCTGGCGACCTTCGCCCAGGTGCGGGTTCAGCGCGCGGTCGTAGCCCATCGGCGCGAGCCACTGCACTTCGAGCGCGGCGTTCGGGACCAGACGCCTGCGCACCCCGAAGCGCAGGTCGCCGAATCCGGTCTCGGTCGCGTTGAACCCCCCGGCCGCGCCCGTCCGCCGGCTGACGCTCAGCGCCGGGATCTCGAGAAACGCCGACATGTTCTTCTTCCAGCCGAACTCGTTGTAAGAGACGATTCCGCGCTCTTCGTGCAATCCGCCTGAGTTGAGCGGGCTGCGGACTCCGGTCAGATCGTAGTAGCTGTCGGCGGAGAAGACGCTCGCGCGCAGCTCGTAGTGGCGGTCGCCGGGCTCCGGAAGCCAGGGATCGGCGAGCGCCGGGCCCGAAGCGAGGAGCACGGCGGTGAAGAGCAGCGAAGATGCGGCAGAGCGCGCGATCATGTGGGGAAGCGGACCTCCGGTGGGGTGTGCGGTCAGCGAGTCCGCGGAGACTATCCGCGTGTCGCGATGCGTGCAAGCGTTTCGTTCGCGCCGCGCGTGGCGCTGTGGCACCATGCGCCGTCGTGGAAACCCTGTGCGTGCTTGTGTTCATCCGCGATCCCGAAGGTGTGTGGACGCTCCCGCATTCGGCGCTCGCCGCGCTCGAGCGCGAATTCCCGGCGGTCCGATTCATCGCGCCCGCGGATCGCGCGGAAGCCGATGCGCGCCTTCCCGAAGCCGACGTCGTGCTCGGCTGGGCGGTGACGCCGCGCAATTTCGCCACCGCGAAGCGCCTGCGCTGGATCCACGTCACCGCCGCGGGCGTCGGCGCCCAGCTCTTCCCGGAGCTCGCGGCCTCCGACGTCGCGCTCACCAACGGCCGCGGCCTGCACTCCGCCTCGATGGCCGAGCACACGCTCGGCGTGATGCTCGCGTTCGCGCGCAAGCTTCATCTCGCGCGCGATGCGCAGGGCGAGCGGCGCTGGACGCAGCGCGAGCTCTGGACCGGGCAGCCACCGTTCGCTGCGCTCGCGGGCGCGACGCTCGGGCTGGTCGGCCTGGGCCGGGTGGGCGAAGCAGTCGCCGCCGGTGCCCGCGCGCTGGGCATGCGAGTGCTCGCGGTGCGCCGCCGTCCGGCGCGCGGGAACACGCCCGCCGCCGCGGCTTCTTCGGCGCACGAGCAGTGGGGGCTCGAGCGCCTGGCGGATCTGCTCGAGGCCTCGGACTGGGTCGTGCTCGCCGCGCCGCTCACCGCCGACACCCGGCACCTGATCGGGGCGGCACAGCTCGCGCAGATGAAGCGCGAGGCGGTGCTCATCAATCTCGGGCGCGGCGCGCTCATCGACGAGCGTGCGCTGATCGCGGCGCTGGCCGAGGGTCGCATCGCCGGCGCGGGCCTCGACGTCTTCGAAGAGGAGCCACTGCCCCAGGGCAGTCCGCTGTGGAGCATGCCGCAGGTCATCGTCACGCCGCACATCTCGGGACTGGGCCCTCGCTACTGGGAGCGCGCGATGGAACAGTTCTCTGCGCACCTGCGAGCGTTTCTCGAGAAGCGCGCGCTCGAAAACCTGGTGGACAAGAGGGCGGGGTACTGATGCGCGTCCCTCTGGGCGTGATCGTCGCCGGCGGCCGTGGCGTGCGACTTGGCTCGGGCCCCAAGGCTCTTGTCGTTCTCGAGGGACGCACCCTCCTCGATCGAGCGATCGAGACGCTGTCCCGATGTTGCGAGGAGTGGGTCGTTGCGACGGCGCCCGACATCGAGCTGCCAGTGGACGGCGCGCGGCTCGTCCACGACGCGCCCGGAAGCGGGGGCCCGCTCGCCGGCGTCGCGGCCGCGCTCTCAGCGCGCGAGCCGACCGACACTCTGGTGCTGGGCGTGGACTTCCCGCTCGCCCGGCCGCAGGCCCTTGCCGCGCTGGCGGCACGGCGCGGGAATTCTCCGGCGGTGCTGCCGGCTCCCGGGGGTTCGCCGCAACCGCTCGCGGCGGTCTACGGCACCGCGGCGTGCGCGGCGCTGAGGTGCGCGCTTGCGGAGGGCGAGACGTCGATCCGGCGCGCGGCGCTCGCGCTGGGGCCCCTGATCCTCGATGACGTCGCGCTCGCCGCACTCGAAGGCGGCTCCGAGAATTTCTTCAACGTGAACACTTCCGAAGATCTCGCCGAGGCGGCGCGCATGCTCGCGGCCCGAGCCGGAGCCCCGCGATGAGTCCCGGCGATCGAATCCGCCCGGCGAGCGATCCCAGGCTCGCGAATTCCGAGCGCTCGGGCGGCGTCCCGCTCACCAGCGTGCTGCCCGCGCTGCGCTCGCTCGAGCCGCAGGCGCGGGCGTGCTGGGTCTACGACATCGATGCGTTCGTCGCGCGCGCGCGGCGCTTCCGCGCGGCGTTCGCGCCACTCGCTCCGCTGATCGCCTACGCGATCAAGGCGAACGGTCTGCCGGCGCTGCTCGAAGAAGCGCTTCGCGCGGGGCTCGGCGCCGACGCCGGCTCGCTCGGCGAGCTCGAGCTTGCCGCTCGGGCGGGGTTCGCGCCCGCCGGGCGCGCGCTCAACGGCAATGGGCGGACGGCCGAGGAAGCGGCATGGGTCGCGCGTCACGGGGTGGCGCTGGTCAACGCCGATCACGTGCCCGAGCTCGACCTGCTGGAGCGCGAAAGCGCGGCGGCGGGGGTGCGGCTGCGCGTGGCGCTCAGGGTCAATCCCGGGATCGCGACGCCGGGACATCGCTACGTCTCGACCGGCGGCGACGAGGCGAAGTTCGGGATCGGCCCGGGCGAGGCGCTCGAAGCGTGGGCGGCGCGCGCACGCTGGCCCCATCTCACGCTCGACGGCGTGCAGGTGCACGTCGGCTCACAGCTGATGGAAGCGGGGCCGCTCGAGCGCGCGCTCGATACCGTGCTCGAGCTGATGAAGGAGAGCGCGCAGCGCGGCGCGCCACTTCGGCTCGTCAACCTGGGCGGCGGCTTCGGGGTGAACTATTCGGGCACCGGCGGCGAGTTCCCGCTCGAGGAGCACGCACGATCCGTCGTCGAGCGCGCCACGCCCCTCGCGCTCGAATGGGTGCTGGAGCCAGGGCGATGGCTGGTCGCTCCGATCGGGACACTGCTCGCCGAGGTGCTGTGGGAGAAGCGACGCGACGGCCGGCGCTTCGTGGTGCTCGCGGCAGGAATGAACGATCTGATCCGGCCGGCGCTCTACGGGGCCGAGCATCGGATCGAAGCGCTCGTGCCGCGCGGGGGCGCGCTCACGCCCGCCACCGTCGTCGGGCCGGTCTGCGAGAGCGCGGATGTGTTCGCGAGGGAGGTGGCACTGCCGCCGCTCGAGCCCGGAGACGTGGTCGCGATCCGCGACGTGGGAGCGTATGGCGCGAGCATGTCCTCGAACTACAACGGTCGGGGCCGACTCGCGGAGCTGGTCGCGGCCGGCGGCGCGCTCACGCGCGCCCGTGCAGGCGAAACGCCGGCAGACCTTTCGGCCCGCCGGCGTTCGGACGATCTCTCGTGGTGATCGAGTTCTTCTAGAGCGCGAGGCGCGGGCGCACCGCGACCAGCAGCACCGCAGGATTGGACGCGAGATTCAGGTACGAATGCGAGCGATGCGCGCGGAAGTGCACCGAGTCGCCCTCGCGCAGCACGTAGGACTTGCCGTCGACACGGATCTCGGCGACGCCGGACAGCACGGTCGCCCACTCCTCGCCCTCGTGATGATGGGTGAGCGCCGGTTCGCGCCGGATGGGCAGCGTCATGATCTGCGCCCCGATCGCTCCGCACTGCACCGGTTCGGTCACCGACTCGAGCAGCGCCGCGCCCCACTGCACGCGCCGATCCTGCCGCTCGTCGGCGCGCATCACCGAAACCTCGGGCAGCACACGCGGCTCGACCAGCGTCGCCGGGCGCATGTCGAGCGCGCGCGCGATGCGGCCGAGCGCGCCCACCGTCGGTGATGCCTTTCCGCGCTCGATCTCGGAGACGTGCGTGGCCGAGATGCCGCCACGCTCCTCGAGGTCCTTAAGCGTGAGCCCGCGGGAGACGCGCAGCAGCTTGATACGGCGGCCCAGCTCGCTCGGCGAGGGATCGCGCGGGCGCAGCCCGGCACTGGACTCGCGAGGCATCGTGTTTTCGTTGAGGCTGCTGGATTCGGTCGGCTCGATGGGGGGGGTGCGCATGGTCAGGCGGGCTCCTCGAGCGAGCGGGTAAGTACGGCAATGATCTCGGCGGCATCGCCCTGCGCGGCGCGCAGTCGGTGCGGGAGCGTGAGCGATGCCTGCACCGCGTCACCCTCGCCGAGCGTCACACGAAGATCTCCGAACTGGGTTTCGACCCGGCCACGCCGCACCAGGTAGAGGGCGTCGCCGTCCACCTGCTGCGCCTTGAGATTGAGTTCCGGCGCCGAAGCCGAGGCGGCGAACGTCAGGCGATAGGGAAACATCCTGCTCCCCGGGATGCCTGGCGTCAGCGCTTCGGCGGTGATGCCCTCAGCGGGAGTCAGCATGTGCGCCTTCTCGCGCGTGACGTATGCGGTCTCGGCGCGCTCGTCGCGCTCGATGAAATAGGAAGCGTCCTTCTCGAGCGCGCGTGCGATGCGCACCAGCGCGCCGATTGTGGGAGAGGTGCGACCACGCTCGATCTCGGAAAGGTGGGTGGCCGAGAGGCCCGAGGCCTGCTCGACCTGCTTCAACGTCATGCGGCGCTCCAGACGGAGCTTCCGGATGCGCCTGCCCAGTTCATCAATCTCGACGATGGAAGTCATGGGTTTGCGTTCCCTCGGTGCCGCGCTGCCTGCGCCCGGTGGCGCAGGCCGGAAGGGGCCTTGTAGTGAAACGGACTACGCACGTGCCGTTTCGATATAGGGGGCTGCGGATCTCGGACGAAGGATACCTATCGCGCACACTCGTCTGACCCGCACCAGTTGCTGGCACCCATGATTCAATTGCCTGTTGCACCCGAGGGGGGACACGGGTGCGAGCGGATTCCCCCGTGAAAGGGGAACGGCCGCGCGAGAAATGTCACGGCTGATGATGACACATCCCTGAAATCATGGTCAAGGACGATAGCCCTGCACCTCATCCGCCGGCGCCTTCCGGTCTAGCGATCGCGAGGCGGGTTTGGAAGAGGTGCGATCGCGGCGGCGTTGGGCGCAGGCGTTGTGGGTCGTGCGTGTCGTGCTCGTGACACGGAGGCGAGGTCTGGCGCGCCATTGCCCCCGATTCGTCGCGACGTTCCGCAGCCTTGACACCTCGGCCCGCCGAGCGCGAAACTGCGCCTCGAAACCCACGCTTTGCATCTGCAAGAACGTCGGTTGCGCGCCACTTTGTGAAAGTTGGCGCAAGACCGATGCGCGCTCGAGCCGAAACGCCTCCACCTTAAGGGGACTTCGTGATCCAGGTCGTGTGCATCAAGCAGGTGGCCGACACCGAGACCCGCGTGAAGGTGGCAGCCGATGGCAAGAGCCTCGACCCCGCGGGCGTCACCTGGATTCTGAATCCCTATGACGAGTTCGCGGTCGAGCAGGCGCTTCGCGTCAAGGAGCAGCTCGGCGCCGGCGAGGTGATCGCGATCTCGCTTGGAGGCGCCGGCGTTCCGACCACGCTTCGCAGCGTGCTCGCGATGGGCGCGGATCGCGCGATCCATCTGAAGGCCGACGGCCCGGCGCCGGACTCGCTGCAGGTGGCACGAGCTCTCGCCACCGAGATCGCACCGCTTGGCGCGGGACTGGTGTGGCTCGGCAAGCAGGCGGTGGACGACGATGCCGCGCAGGTCGGACCCATGCTCGCCGAGTTGCTGCATCTGCCGTGCGTGACGGTGGTCGCGAGCTTCGAGCTGGCGGGCGATCGTGCGAAGGTCGAGCGCGAGATCGAGGGCGGCCGAGAGGTCGTCGAAGTCACCCTTCCCGCCGTGCTCACCGCGGACAAGGGACTCAACGAGCCGCGCTACGCCTCGCTCAAGGGCATCATGGCCGCGAAGAAGAAGACCATCGACGAGAAGCCGGCCGCTCTCGGAGAGCCCAACCTCGAGGTCAAGTCGCTGGCGCTGCCGCCTGCGCGTTCGGCCGGACGCATCGTCGGCAAGGGCATCGAAGCGGTGCCCGAGCTGGTGCGGCTGCTGCGCGAAGAAGCGAAGGTGATCTGATGAGCATCCTGGTTTTCATCGAGCAACGCGAGGGTCGCGTCCGTCCCGTGTCGCGCGAAGCGCTCGGCGAAGCGACGCGACTGGCAGCAACCCTGGGCGGGCCGGTCGTGGGTGTGTGCGCGGCCTCCGCGGATCCGGGACTCGCGGCGCTCGGCGCTGCAGGCGCCGACAAGGTGCTGCTCGCGACGGGTCCGCGCTTCGAGTGGTACGACGCCGAGGCCATGACCGCGGCGGTCGTCGCCGCGATCGAATCGCTCGAGCCCGATCTGGTGCTGTTCGCCGCCTCGGCGATGGGCAAGGACCTCTCGCCGCGCGTCGCGGCCAGGATCGGCGTGGGGCTGGCCTCGGATTGCACCGCGCTCACCCCGCAGGGCGGAACGCTGCTCGCGAGCCGACCGGTGTTTGCGGGCAAGGCGCTCCAGACCGTGCGCTTCCCGCGCAAGCCGGCGATGGCGTCGCTCAGGCCGAAGGTGTTCGCGACCATCACCCGCGAAGGCGCGACCACCCCGGTCGAGCGGCTGGTCGTGGCGCTCGATGCCGCGCCGTCGCGCGCCCGCGTCACGAGCGTGGTCGCGGCCTCGGGCGGCAAGACCGACCTGACCGAGTCCGAGATCATCGTGTCGGGTGGACGCGGGCTCAAGGGGCCCGAGCATTTCGATCTGGTCGAGAATCTCGCCGCGGCGCTCGGCGCGACCGTGGGCGCTTCGCGCGCGGTCGTGGATGCCGGGTGGCGCCCGCACGCGGATCAGGTCGGACAGACCGGCAAGACGGTTTCGCCCAAGCTGTACGTGGCGGTTGGAATCTCGGGAGCGATTCAGCACCTCGCGGGCATGTCGTCCTCGCGATGCATCGTCGCGATCAACAAGGATCCCGATGCGCCGATCTTCAAGGTCGCGGACTACGGTCTGGTCGGCGACCTGTTCGAAGTGGTGCCGGCGCTCACCGAGGCGGTGCAGAAGCTCAACGCGCACGTCTGAAATGCGCGCAGCTCGATTCGCGCGCCGGCACGGTCGGCGGCGCGCCGCGCGGCTTGACGGTCGCGCGCTCGGACCGTAGGGTGCAGTGCCCGCGCGGACACTGGTCCGAGCGTCTGATGCATGGCCGATTCTGAGGAGCGTCGTGCGCGAATACCTGCCGGTACTCCTGTTCTTCATCGTCGCCGCGGCGTTCGCGGGTGGCACCATCGGACTGTCCACGATCATCGTGCCGCGCCGCCGCAACGCCGTGAAGAATTCGGCGTACGAGTGTGGCGTCGAGCCGGTCGGAGACGCGCGCTCGCGTTTCTCGATCAAGTTCTACATGGTCGCGGTGCTGTTCATCCTCTTCGACATCGAGGCGGTGTTCCTCTACCCGTGGGCGGTCACGTTTCGCCAGCTCGGGTTGTACGGGCTCATCGAGATGATCCTGTTCATCGCGGTCCTGCTGGTGGGCTACGTGTACCTGCTGAAGAAGCGGGCGCTCGAATGGGAATGACCCCGCCGCGCGGTACGCGCCACCAGAGTCGGCAGCAGGAGTTCGCATGACCGATCCCAGGCCAACCAATCCGTTCCGTCCGCTCGGCGGGCCGGCCCCGGCGCCGGTCGTGCCGGTCTCGGACCTGCTTTCGCCCAGGACCGAGGACGATCTGCTGCGCGAGGAGGTCGAGCGCGGCGTCCTGTTCACCACGTTCGAGGGCATGGCCAACTGGGCGGTCAACCAGTCGCGCGTGAATGCGATCTGGCCGCTCGGCTTCGGACTCGCGTGCTGCGCGATCGAAATGATGGCGATCGCCGGCCCGCGCTTCGACATCTCGCGCTTCGGCGCGGAGGTGTTCCGCGGCTCGCCGCGCCAGGCCGACCTCATGATCGTCGCCGGCCGCGTGAGCGTGAAGATGGCGCCGGTGCTGCGTCAGCTGTACGACCAGATGCCGGATCCGAAGTGGGTGATCTCGATGGGCGCGTGCGCGTCGTGCGGCGGCGTGTTCAACAACTACGCGATCCTGCAGGGCGTGGACAAGATCGTGCCGGTGGACGTCTACGTGCCCGGCTGCCCGCCGCGTCCCGAGGCGCTGATCCACGGCATCATGAAACTTCAGGAGAAGATCCTCGCCTCGTCGGTCGAGATCGGCACGCTCAAGCTCCGCCCGCGCAAGAGCTCGAAGACTCCGAAGACCCAGAAGAGCTCGAAGCAGAAGGGCGCTGCGTGATGGAGCTGGCTCCCGAGCGTATCGAACAGCGGCTGAGGGAGCGCTTCCCGGAGATGCCGCTGCGCCGCCAGACCGGCGAGGCAGTGCGCGACTTCACGCTGTTCGTGCCCGGCGCCCGGCTGGTCGAGGTCTGTACTTTCCTGCGCGACGATCCCGAGCTCGATTTCGCGATGCTCTCCTGGATCGGTGGGGTCGACTACCTGCCGCGCGAGCCGCGCTTCGAGGTGGTCTACGGCCTGCTCTCGCTCTCGGCCAACGCGCGCCTCCACCTCAAGGTCGAAGTGCTCGAAGAGAATCCGCGCGTGCCGAGCGTGGTCGGAGTGTGGCCGACCGCGAACTGGCACGAGCGCGAGACCTACGACTTCTACGGGATCGAGTTCACCGGGCATCCCGACCTCACGCGCATCCTGCTGCCCGACGACTGGGTGGGCTGGCCGCTGCGCAAGGATTCGCCGCTCGGATACGAAGAGGTCGCGTTCACGCACAACACGCCGAAACGCACCAAGCCCGCGCCCTCGCTCACGCGCCTCAAGCCGAAGAAGGTGACCTACCGTGCGCAGTGAGACCATGACCCTGAACATGGGTCCGCAGCACCCCTCGACGCACGGTGTGCTGCGGGTCGCGCTCGAGCTCGACGGCGAGAACGTGGTGCGGGCGAAACCGATCATCGGCTACCTCCACACCGGCATGGAGAAGCAGGCCGAGTACAAGACCTACACCCAGTCCATTCCGCAGACCGACCGGATGGACTACCTGGCGCCGATGAGCAACAACCTCGCGCTGTGCCTCGCGGCCGAGAAGCTGGTCGGGATCGAGGCACCGCCACGCGCGCAGGCGATCCGCGTGCTGCTCACCGAGCTCACGCGCATCAGCGCCCACTGCGTCTGGCTCGGAACGCACGCGATCGACATCGGCGCGATGACCGTGTTCTGGTACTGCTTCCGCGAGCGCGAGAAGGTCCTGTCGATCTACGACCAGGTGTGCGGCGCGCGCATGACCGCTTCGTACTTCCGGGTTGGCGGGCTCGCGATGGACATTCCTGCAGGATTCCTCGACCGCTGCGAGAAGTTCGTGGACGAGATGCCGGCGCACGTCGACGAGTACGAGAGCCTGCTGACCAAAAACCCGATCTGGCTCGCGAGGCTCAAGGGCGTGGCGACGCTCTCGGCGCGCGATGCGGTCGCGCTGGGCGCGACCGGCCCGACGCTGCGCGGCTCCGGGGTCAAGTGGGACCTGCGCAAGGCCCAGCCCTACTCGGGCTACGAGAGCTACGACTTCGACGTGCCGGTCGGAGCGGTGGGAGACGCCTACGATCGCTACCAGGTGCGCGTCGCCGAGATGCGCGAGTCCACGCGCATCGCCAAGCAGGCCGTGCAACGCCTGCGCGAACTGGGGCCGGGACTTTATCGCGTGCGCGACTTCAAGTACGTGCTGCCTCCCAAGGAAGAGGTGAAGACCTCGATGGAGGCGCTCATCCACCATTTCAAGATCGTGGCGCACGGATTCTTCCCGCCGGTGGGCGAGGCGTATCAGGCGGTCGAGGCGCCCAAGGGCGAGCTCGGCTTCTACTTCGTCTCCGACGGAACGCCGCGGCCGTGGCGCATGAAGGTGCGTTCCCCGTCGTTCGTGAACCTGCAGACGCTGCCGACGATGGTCGCGGGACGCCTGGTGGCGGACGTGATCGTTGCGATCGGCAGCCTCGACATCGTGCTCGGGGAGATCGATCGGTGAGAAGCGCGTCCACCTCGAACGGCACCCTGATCGATCCGGCCGGGCTGGCGCCATTGCGCATCTCGGACGCCGCCAGGTCCGAGATCGCTCAGGGTTTGACGCGCTATCCGAACCGCCGCTCCGCGATCCTGCCGGTGCTGTGGGCTCTGCAGCGCGAGCTGGGCTGGCTCTCTCCGGCCGCGCTGCGTTACGCGGCGCAGACGGTCGAGCTGCCGGACCCCGAGGTGTTCGGGATCGCCACGTTCTACACCATGTTCAACCTCGCGCCGGTGGGACGCCATCACCTGCAGGTGTGCATGACGCTGTCGTGCTCGTTGATGGGCTCGGACCGGCTGTTCCGCCACCTCGAAAAGAAGCTCGGCATTGGCCACGGCGAGACCACGCCGGACGGGCGCTTCACGCTGCGCCGCGTCGAGTGCCTCGCGGCGTGCGGCGGCGCGCCGTGCATGCAGGTGAATTTCGACTACCACGAGAACCTCGATGAGGCCGCGACCGACCGGCTGCTGGAGACCCTGAAGTGAGAGGCCCGCTGCTGTTCAAGGACATCGACACGCCGGGGCTGGCGGCGATCGCGACCTATCGCGCCGGCGGCGGCTACGAGCCGCTCACCTCGACCCTCGGCGCGAAGAGTCCCGACGAGTGCATCGAGATCGTGAAGGCTTCCGGGCTTCGCGGGCGCGGCGGCGCCGGATTCCCGACCGGACTCAAGTGGAGCTTCGTGCCGAAGAATTCGCCGAAGCCCAAGTACCTGGTGTGCAACGCGGACGAGAGCGAGCCCGGCACGTTCAAGGATCGCGAGCTGATGGAGAAGAACCCTCATCTGCTGATCGAGGGAATGATCCTGTCGGCTTACGCGTTCAACGCGAACACCGGATACATCTACCTGCGCGGTGAGTTCGAGTACATCCAGCGCATTCTCGACAGCGCGATTGCCGAGGCGCGCGCCGCCGGCTTCCTCGGCGATCGCGTCGCCGGCACCGGCTTTCGCTTCGAGCTGTACACGCACCTTGGCGCGGGCGCGTATATCTGCGGCGAGGAGACCGCGCTCTTGAGCTCGCTCGAGGGTTACCGCGGCCAGCCGCGGCTCAAGCCTCCGTTCCCCGCGGTCGAGGGCCTCTACGCGTGCCCGACCGTGGTCAACAACACCGAGACGCTGATGAACGTGCCGCACATCCTGAAGCATGGCGCAGCGTGGTACCGGCAATGGGGCACCGAGAAGAGCCCGGGCACCAAGATCCTCAGCGTTTCCGGTCCGGTGAAGAAGCCGGGCAACTACGAGGTCGCGCTCGGGCTGCCGCTGCGCCGCCTGATCGAAGAGCAGTGCGGCGGCATGCGCGAAGGCGTGAAGGTGAAGGCGGTGATCCCGGGCGGCTCCTCGGTGCCGCTCCTGCCCGCATCGCTGCTCGACACCGGGCTCGACTACGAGTCCATGAACGCGGTGGGGACCTATCTCGGTTCGGGCGGCGTGATCGTGATCGACGACCGGACCTGCATCGTGGACGCGATGTACAACGTGACGCGCTTCTACGAGCACGAATCGTGCGGCAAGTGCACGCCGTGCCGCGAAGGCACCTACTGGATGAGCGAAGTGTTCGAGCGCCTCGAAACCGGCAAGGGCCGGCCCGGCGACGTGGATCTGCTGGCCGACGTCTCGGACAACATCCTGGGCAAGTCGTTCTGCGCGCTCGGCGACGCGGCGGCCATGCCGGTGCTCGGCGCGATCAAGCACTTCCGTGAGGAGTTCGACCACCACGTCACGCACGGACGCTGTCTCGTGAACCGACGCGTCGAGGAGATCGCGGCGGGCGCGGGCGCGGTGGGAGCGCGGGCGTGAGCGCGACCGTGAGGGTGAACATCAACGGACGCGCGATCGAAGTGCCGGCCGGCACGCTGGTGACCGATGCGGCGCGCGTGGCCGAGGTGCACGTCCCGATCTTCTGCTCGCACGCGAAGCTCCCGCCGCTCGGAGCGTGCCGCATCTGCGTCGTCGAGATCGGGGTGCCCAGGCTCGGTCCCGATCGGAAGCCGGTGTTCGGACCCGACGGCGCTCCTGAAATCGCATGGATGCCCAAGGTCCAGACCGGCTGCACCACGGCCGTCACCGACGGCATGCACGTGCGCACCGAGTCTCCGGTGGCGATCCAGGCGCGCAAGGGTGTGATGGAGTTCCTGCTGGTCAACCATCCGCTCGACTGCCCGGTGTGCGACGAGGGCGGCGAGTGCCAGCTCCAGGACCTCGCGTTTGCGTTCGGTGCGGACTTCTCGCGCATGTCCGACGCCAAGCGCACGTTCGTCTCCGAGGATCTCGGGCCGATCGTCAAGAAGGAAGCGAATCGCTGCATCGTGTGCATGCGCTGCGTGCGCTACTGCGACGAAGTGATGGGCGACGACGCGCTGACCGCGCACCAGCGCGGCGTGCGCACCGAGATCTCCTCGTTCAACCGCCAGCCGCTCGAGTGCGAGCAGTGCGGCAACTGCATCGAGGTGTGTCCGGTCGGTGCGCTGACCGCGCTGCCGTACCGCTTCCAGGCGCGGCCGTGGGACCTGCGCCAGCACATCACGGTGTGCCCGTACTGCTCGAACGGCTGCTCGGTGCGCCTCGGAGTGCGCGGCATGGAGATCCTGCGCGCGCGCGGGACCGAGTACCGGGGCGTGAACGAGGAGTACCTGTGCGTGCGCGGACGCTTCGGCTACGAATTCGTGAACAGCGCCGACAGACTGACCAGCCCCCTGCTGCGCGTGGGCGGCGCGCTGTCTCCGGCCGGATTCGACGAGGCGTCGACCTACGCGGCGGCGCGGCTCAAGGAGGTCGCGGCGACTCACGGCCCCGGTGCGATCGCGTTTCTCGGCGGCGAGAAGCTGAATCTCGAAGAGCAGTACCTCATGCAGAAGCTGGCGCGCGCCGTGCTGGGAACGAATCACATCGACGCCCGCACGCGCTTCACCGCGCCCGTCGGAGGCTCGGCGTTCCTGCGCGCGACCGGCGGCGGGAGCGCGGCGCTCACCTTCGAAGATCTGGTGCATGCGCAGGAGGTGCTGGTCCTGGGCGAGGATCTGCAGGGAGAAGCGCCATTCGCGCAGTCCGTGCTGGTTCGCGGCCAGCATCAGTTCGGGCTTCACCTGACCGTGGCGCATCCACGCCGGGTCAAGCTGGCCCGCGCCAAGTTCCGCGGCGACTGGCTCGCGATCCAGCCGGGGAGCGAGCTGGCGCTGATCCACGCCCTGACCCGCGCGGCGCTCGAAGCAGGCCCCGCGCCAGGGACGCCTCCCGATGTGGCTGCGGGCCTGGCCACGCTTCGCGGCGCGCTGGCCGGTCCGCAGAGCGAGTCCGAGATCGGTGATCAGGCCGCGGCGATCGCTTCTGCGGCCGGCCGGTTGCTCAAGGCCGAGCGCAAGGCAATCGTGTTCGGGCGCGCGATCGCGGAGCATCCCGAGGCTCCCGCGCTGCTGCAGGCGATCGAGAACCTGGGATGGGCAACCGGTGCGCTGACGAGGGATCGGTCCTCGGTCATGTACTGCGGCCCGAATTCCAACAGCCAGGGTGCGCTCGACATGGGGCTGACGCCCGACCGTCTGCCCGGCTACATCGGCGTCGGCGACGCCGCGGCCCGCCAGCCGTTCGAGCAGCAGTGGGGAGGGACGCTGCCCTCTTCGAACGGCCTGACCGCCCCCGAGATCCTCGAGGCCGCGGCGCAGGGTAAAATCCGCGCATTGTGGATCGCGGGCGACCACTGGTTGCGCAGCGCGCCCGATCGCGCGCTCGCCGAGAAGGCGCTCGAAACGTGCGATCTCGTGATCGTGAGCGAGCTGTTCCTCACCGATACGGCGAAGCGCGCGCACGTGGTCTTCCCGGCGGCCGCGTTCGCGGAGAAGGAAGGCGTGGTGATCAACAGCGAGCGCAGACTCCAGCGCGCGGCGCGCGCGCTTTCGCCAAGGCGCGGCGCGAAGGCAGACTGGGAAATTCTGCAATCGGTGGCGCGCGCCCTCGGAGCGAACTGGTCGTACCGCACGCCGGAAGACGTGTTCCGCGAGATCACGCGGCTGGTGCCGGGCTTCCGCGGGCTGAGCTGGGCTCACCTGCTTCCGCTGGGGCACCAGTGGACTCTTCCCACACCATTGCCTGCGAACCTCGTGGCGCCCTCTCGGGCCCCGGCTGGGGCGCGCGCGAGCGCCGAACAGGGGCTCACGCTGCTCTCGGGCGGCACGCTGTTCCTCCAGGGCAGCCTTTCCTATCGCGGAGCCACGTTGCCCAAGCTCGCACAAGCGGCACGGGCCTGGCTCCATCCCGGTGAAGCTGAGCGGCTCGGCATCGAAGAGGGCGAAGCGGTCGAGGTGGCGGGTCCCTCGGGCGCGTTCCGCGTCGACGCCGCGATCGATGACTCCGTGCCGCCGGGCAGCGTGTTCGTGCCGTACGCCTACGCCGGGGTCGAGATCAACCGGCTCGGAGTCGTTCCCGGCGCGGGCGCGCGGGTGCGGGTCACGAAGATCGCCTCCGCACGCGTGGGAGTGTGAACGGGATGGCCGCCCTGCTCGAGAACCCCGACCTGCAGCTCGCCTTCTGGGCCATCGTCAAGGTCCTGGTGATCCTGCACGCGATGCTCGGGATCGTGTCCTACATGATCTTCGCCGAGCGCAAGGTCGCGGGGCACATGCAGGCGCGCACCGGTCCCAACCGTGTCGGGCCATTCGGTCTCTTCCAGCCCATCGCCGATGTCGGCAAGCTCTTCTTCAAGGAGGAGTTCATTCCCGCCGACGCGAGCAAGGTGATCTTCCATATCGCGCCGATGCTCGCGGTGATCCCGGCACTGGTCACATTCGTGATCGTGCCGTTCGGACCCGGCGATGCGTTCGTCGGGACCGATCTCAATGTGGGCCTGCTGCTGTTCTTTGCGATGTCGAGCCTTGGCGTCTACGCGATCACCCTCGGCGGCTGGGCGTCGAACAACAAGTACGCGCTGCTCGGGGGCTTAAGATCGTCGGCGCAGATGATCTCGTACGAGCTGGCGATGGGGCTCTCGACCATCGGCGTGCTCCTGATCGCCGGCTCGCTCTCGATGGTTCAGATCGTGCACTCGCAGGCGCGCCTCATGCACCTGGGACCGCTCGCGGTGCCGGCGTGGAACATCTTCTTCCAGCCGCTCGCCTTTGCGATCTTCATGATCACCGCGTTCGCCGAGACCAACCGCGCGCCGTTCGATCTGCCCGAGGCCGAGGGCGAGCTGGTCGCCGGCTTTCACACCGAGTATTCGAGCATGAAGTTCGGCCTGTTCTTCCTCGGCGAGTACATGAACGTGATCTCGATCAGCTGCATCGCGGTCACGCTGTTTCTCGGCGGCTGGAATGGCCCGGGGCCGCAGTCGCTCGGGCTGCTCTGGTTCGTTCTCAAGCTCGGCGCGCTGCTGTTCTTCTTCATCTGGGTGCGCTGGACCTTTCCGCGGCTGCGCTACGACCAGCTGATGAATTTCGGCTGGAAGGTACTGCTGCCGCTCTCGCTCGGCAACGTCGTGCTCACGGCGCTGGTGGTCTACTTCACCGGAGGACGGCCGTGACCCCGTATCTGTTCATCGGGTTCGCCGCGCTGCTGGTGACCTCGAGCCTGCTGGTCATCCTGCATAGGAATCCTGTGACCAGCGCGCTGTTCCTCGTGCTCGCGTTCTGCTCGCTCGCGGGGATCTACCTGCTGCTCCAGGCCGAGTTCGTGGGAATGGTGCAGATCATCGTATACGCCGGCGCGATCATGGTGCTGTTCCTGTTCGTGATCATGTACCTGAACCTGAGCCACGACATCGAGAGCGGCGTCCAGATCGCGCTGCGACGCGGGACCGGCTGGCTGGTGGGCGCGGTGGTGGTGGCCGAAGGGCTCGCGCTGGTGGGACGACACTGGTTCCCCGGACCCTTCCTCGAGGCGATTCCGGGACCGCGGGTCGGGAACACCCAGCAGATCGGGCAGGCGCTCTACACCCGATACCTGTTTCCGTTCGAGATCACCTCGATGCTGCTGCTGGTGGCCATGGTCGGCCTGATCGTGATCGCCAAGGGCCGGACGGCGCCGCCCGCCGCCGGCGACAGCGGGGGCCCGCGATGATTCCTCTGTCGTGGTCGCTGATCCTGAGCGCACTGGTGTTCGGCATCGGGCTGATCGGCGTGCTGGTGCGGCGCAACGCGCTCATCATCTTCATGTCGATCGAGCTGATGCTGAACTCCGCCAACCTCGTGTTCGTCGCCTTTGCGCGGGCCATGAATTCGATCGACGGGCAGGTGTTCGTGTTCTTCGTCATGACGGTGGCTGCCGCCGAGGTCGCGGTCGGCCTCGCGATCATCGTCAACCTGTTCCGGCTCCGCGAGACGGTCTTCGTGGACGAGATCAACCTGCTCAAGAACTGAGAAACGGACTTGACCCTGCCCGTGCTCTGGATCATTCCCGCGCTTCCGCTCGCCGCGGTCGCGCTGAACCTGCTGCTCGGCGACCGACTCGGCAGGCGCGGCACGGCCTGGCTGGCCTGCGGCGCGGTGGGCACGGCGTTCCTGTTCGCGCTGCGCGCCGTGCTGATGCTGGCCGCGCGCCCCGAAGCCGATCGCGCGCTGGTCGAGACCGTCTGGACCTGGATGCGGGTCGGCGACTTCTCGGTCGACGTCTCCTTCCTGCTCGACCCGCTCTCGGCGGTGATGGTGCTGGTCGTGACCGGCGTCGGATTCCTGATTCACGTCTACAGCGTCGGGTACATGGCACACGAGGCGTCGTTCCGGCGCTTCTTTCTGTACCTCAACCTGTTCATGTTCGCGATGCTCACGCTGGTGCTGGCCGACAACTTCCTGGTCATGTTCGTGGGCTGGGAAGGCGTGGGCCTGTGCTCGTACCTGCTGATCGGATTCTGGTACGAGCGCCCCGCGGCGGCCGAGGCGGGCAAGAAGGCGTTCGTCGTCAACCGGATCGGTGACTTCGGCTTCCTGCTCGGCATGTTCATGCTGTTCGCGTGGGGCGGCAGCCTCAAATACGAGCGCGTGTTCGCGATCGCGCCCCACGTCTTCACCGGGGCGGCAGGGCTTACCGCGATCACCATCGCCACGCTGCTGCTGTTCCTCGGCGCGACTGGCAAGAGCGCGCAGATCCCGCTCTACACATGGCTGCCCGACGCGATGGAAGGTCCGACGCCGGTCTCGGCGCTCATCCACGCCGCGACCATGGTCACCGCCGGCGTGTACATGGTGGCGCGCTGCCACGTGCTGTTCCAGCTCGCACCGACCACGCTCGAGGTGGTGGCGGTGGTGGGAGCGGCGACCGCGCTGCTCGCGGCCACCATCGGCATCGCCCAGAACGACATCAAGCGCGTGCTCGCCTACTCCACGGTGAGCCAGCTCGGCTACATGTTCATGGCGTGCGGCGTCGGCGCGTTCACCGCCGGCATCTTCCACCTGATGACGCACGCGTTCTTCAAGGCGCTGCTGTTCCTGGGCGCGGGCTCGGTGATCCATGCGCTGAGCGGCGAGCAGGACCTGCGCCGCATGGGCGGGCTCGCGAAGCGCCTGCCGTGGACCCACGCCACCGTCCTGATCGCGACCCTCGCCATCGCCGGCATTCCGCCGTTCGCCGGGTTCTTCAGCAAGGACGAGATCCTCGCCGGCGCGTTCGCGAGCGGGCATTACGGAGTGTGGCTGGTCGGCGTGGTGGTCGCGACGATCACCGCGTTCTACATGTTCCGTATGTACATCCTGTGCTTCCAGGGCCCGTCCCGCCTGAGCCACGAGGCCGAGCACCACCTGCACGAATCGCCGCCTTCCATGATCGGACCGCTGGTGGCGCTGGCGCTGCTGTCGATCGTGGGCGGCTGGGTCGGTCCGCCGCTGCAGGAGGGAGGGCACGCGTTCGAACGCTGGCTCAAGCCGGTGTTCGAGAGCGGCGCGCACGAAGCATCGGCGGTCCACCTCGCGCCCGGCACTGAGTGGGCGCTGATCGCACTCTCGGTGGTGGCCGCGATCGCCGGCATCGTGATCGCGTTCCGGCTCTACCTGCAGAGCCCGGCCAGCGGCACCGCGCTGCAGGAGCGCTTCTCGTTCTTCCATCGCATGTGGGTGAACAAGTACCGGGTGGACGAGTTCTACGACGCCGTCGTGGTTCGTCCGCTGGCCGCGTTTGCGAACTGGTGCTGGCGGTTCTGGGACACGAGCGTCGTGGACGGCACGGTGAATGGTGTGGGTTACACGCTCGAAGGCGCCTCGGCGCTGGTGCGCCTGTTCCAGACCGGCTTCGTGGGCACCTATGCGCTGTTCTTCGCGCTCGGTGTGGCCGCGCTCCTGCTTCACTTCCTGACACACTGAGGGCCGATGTCCTTTCCCTGGTTGACCTGGCTGGTGTTCTTTCCGCTCGCGGGCGCGGCATTGATCATGCTGCTGCCCGCCACCGCGAATCGCGCCATCCGGCTCTGGTCGACGGTCATCGCGGTGGCCGAGATGGTCTTCTCGCTCCCGTTGTGGTGGCGCTTCGTGCCGGATCAGGCGGGCTGGCAGTTCGAGGAGAAGCGCGCCTGGCTGCCCGCGCTGGGTGCGAGCTATCACCTGGGAATGGACGGGGTCAGCCTGATGCTCGTGCTGCTCACCACCGTGCTGACCGCGGTCGCGGTGATCGGAGCGTGGAGCGCCGTCGACAAGCGGCCCCGGGAGTTCTTTGCGCTCCTGCTCGCGCTCGAGGCCGGCATGCTCGGCACGTTCCTGTGCCTCGACCTGCTGCTGTTCTACGTGTTCTGGGAGGCCATGCTCATTCCGATGTACCTGCTCATCGGAGTGTGGGGCGGGCAGCGCCGCATCTACGCCGCGGTCAAATTCTTCCTCTACACCATGGCCGGAAGCGTGCTCATGCTGGTCGCGATCCTGTGGCTCTACTACCTGCAGCGCGCAGCGACCGGGGTGGCGACTTTCGACCTCGATGCGTTCTACGCGCTGGCGATTGCGCCTTCGACGCAGCAGTGGCTGTTCCTTGCGTTCGCGGTGGCGTTCGCGATCAAGGTCCCGATGTTCCCGTTCCACACCTGGCTTCCCGACGCGCACGTCGAGGCGCCAACCGCCGGATCGGTGATCCTCGCGGCGATCCTGCTCAAGATGGGCACGTTCGGATTCCTGCGCTACGCGATCCCGCTGTTCCCGAACGCCTCCGCTCAGTTCGCGCCGTGGATCGCGGGCCTGGCGATCGTCGGCATCATCTACGGCGCGCTGGTGGCGATGGTGCAGCCCGACCTGAAGAAGCTGGTCGCATATTCGTCGGTGAGCCACCTGGGGTTCTGCATGCTCGGCCTGTACGCCATGAACGCGCAGGGGCTCGCCGGCGCGATGATGCAGATGCTCAACCACGGCGTCTCGACCGGGGCGCTGTTCCTCCTGGTCGGGGTCATCTACGAGAGGCGGCACACCCGCGCGATCTCCGACTTCGGCGGACTATGGAAGCCCATGCCGGTCTACGGCGCAGTGTTCCTGGTGGTGCTGCTGTCCTCGATCGGCCTGCCCGGGACCAACGGCTTCGTCGGTGAGTTCCTGGTGCTGCTCGGCACCTTCCGGGTTCACCCGATCTGGGCCGCGTGGGCCTCGAGCGGCGTGATCCTGTCCGCGCTCTACATGCTGTGGATGTTCCAGCGCGTCATGTTCGGCCCGGTCACGCATGTCGAGAACGAAAAGCTTCCGGACCTGAGCCGGCGCGAGCGGCTGGTGTTCGCGCCGCTCCTGATCCTGATCTTCTGGATGGGGGTCATGCCGCAGCCGATCCTCGCGCGCATGCAGCCCACTCTGGATCGCACGCTGCGCCTGGCGGAGGTGCGGGCCGCGATGAGCGCGCATGCCAGGCCGGTCCGACTCGACGCGGCACCGATGCCGGTGCCCGGGGAGGGAGCGCGGCCGTGAACCTCGTGCCTCCTCCCACGCTGCTCGCCGTCGACTGGTACGCGCTCGGCGCGGTGCTCGCGCTCTCGGTCGGGGCGATGCTGCTGCTGCTGCTCGAATTCGTGCCGAAGAAGCCGGATTCGAATCGCGCGGCGATCGTCTCTCTGATCACGCTCGCGGCCGCAGGGTGGAGCGTGTTCCACGTGCGCGGCACCGCGCGCTCGCTGTTCGGCGGCATGTTCGTTCACGACAGCTTCTCCGTTTTCTTCACGCTGCTGTTCTGTTCGGTGGCGGCGGTCTCGGTGCTGCTGTCGTGGGACTATCTGAAGCGCACCCGCATCCATCAGACCGAGTACTACATGCTGCTGCTCAGCGCGACGCTCGGCATGATCCTGATGGCCGCCTCGAACGACCTGATCACAGTGTTCCTCGGGCTCGAGCTGATGTCGATCGCGCTCTACGTGATGGTGGGTTTCCGCCGCGGCCAGCTGGAATCGAACGAGGCGGCGCTCAAGTATTTCCTGCTCGGCGCCTTCGCGAGTGGATTCCTGCTCTACGGCATCGCCCTGCTCTACGGCGCGACCGGCACCACCAACATCGCAGCGATGTCCGCGTTCGTGGCCGACTCTCCGCTCAAGGAGAATCCGCTGCTGATCGTGGGCGGACTGCTGCTCCTCACCGGATTCGCGTTCAAGGTCGCGGCCGTGCCCTTCCACATGTGGACCCCCGACGCCTACGAGGGAGCCCCGACCACGGTCACCGCGTTCATGTCGGCCGGAGCGAAGGCCGCCGGCTTCGCCGCGCTGCTGCGCGTCGTCCTGCATTCGCTGGGCGGCGTGCACGAGTACTGGACGCCCGTGCTCACCGCGATCGCGATGCTCACCATGACGGTGGGAAACATCTCCGCGCTGCTCCAGACCAGCGTCAAGCGCATGCTCGCGTACTCCAGTATCGCGCACGCCGGCTACCTGCTGGTGGCGGTGGTCGCCGGGGGACCCGAGGGCGCATCCGCCGCGCTCTTCTATCTCGCGGTCTACTCGGCGATGAACGTCGGCGCGTTTGGCGTGCTCGCCCTGCTCGGGCGCGGCCAGGAGGAGCGCGTGCTGGTGGCCGATCTCGCCGGGCTCGGTTTCCGCCAACCGCTGATCGGGCTGGCGATGACCGTGTTCATGCTTTCACTCGGCGGCATTCCGCCCACTGCCGGGTTCATGGGCAAGGTCTACCTGTTCGGCGTGGCGCTGCGCGCCGGGCTGGTTCCGCTGGTCATCGTCGGCGTGCTCAACAGCGTGGTCTCGGTGTTCTACTATCTGCGCATCACGGTCGCGATGTACATGGACGAGCCCAGGGGCGAGCCCACGCAGGTGTCGTGGGCGGTGCCTGCCGCGATCGCTCTTCTCGCCTGCCTCGCCCTGACCCTGTGGTGGGGCGTGCAGGCGCACCAGCTGCTGCTGCAGGCGCAGCGCTCGGTCACGGGCCTGATGTAGCCGCGCGGTCGCGTGGGAGTGTGCACGCGACCCGGTCAGGGCTTAGGGCTCCCGCTTCGTTCAAGCGCCTCGAGCGCCTGGGTCGCAGCCGCGTCCCCGGGAGACCTGGCCAGATGGCGGCGGTACGCGGCGCGCGCCCGGTCCCTTAGTCCCAGGCGCTCCCACGCCCGCCCTTCGTAGAGGTCCAGCGCGTCCGAGCCGCCGCCGGCGCGGCGCTCGTGCTCGAATTCGCGCAGCGCGGCGCGCGCATCCCCGACACCGAGCGCGATCACGCCCAGCCGCTCGTGCGCCGCGTAGGTATACGGATTCTTCGCGAGCGCCGCCTCGAGATGATTCCGCGCCACGTCGGGACGCCGGTCCATCAATGCAAAGTTCGCGAGCAGCGAATGCGCGCGCGAGTTGAACGGCGAGCTCGCGAGCTGGCGCTCGAGCTCGGCCTGGACCTGGGCACGCAGCACGGGATCGCGCGCGCACGCCGGGCCCAGTTGCTCGAGCCGCTCGTTGCCGCCGGGCGCAGTCGCGTAGGCGAGGCTCTCGGCGGCCGCCGCGCACGCGCCATCCCGCCTCGCGTAAAGGCACGCGTTGTCGTCGCGAAAGATCAGCGCGAACGAGGAGTCCGCATCGGCGAAGTCGGGCAGCCGGTCGCCCTCGACCGCGTGCTGCTGGCCGTCGATCAGCAGGAGGTCGAAGCGATGGCGCTCGTCGAGCCGGTGCCACGCCCCGGGGTCCACGAAGACGTAGGGGTAGAGCTTCCGATCCTCGGGAGTTCCGCTCTGGTGGATGTCCATGAAGGGCAGCCGCGCCGGATCGGGCCAGAACCGCCACAGCAGGTAGCCGCCGTTGTAATACTCGTTGAAGAGCCGGCCGCGCAGCCGATGCGCTTCGATGAAGTCGCACGCCGCGATCGGATACTGGGTGAGATCGAAGCCCACGCCGAGCGGCATCTCGGGCCGCGCCCACTCGAGCGCCGCGAGCGCGAGGCATGCGGCAGCGGCGAAGCCGACACGCGGCGCGGGCCGGCGCAGCCATCCGGGGATGCGCCACACCCCGAGACGGTCGGCGAGATCGCGCGAAACGAAAGGCGCTGCGACCAGCGCGTAGAACCCGGCGAAGCGCTGCGACTGGATCGCGAGCGCGGTGAACAGCGCGCAGAGCAGCACCTCGGCCCAGTCCACGGCGCGCGCCCGCCGCGCGCGAAGCCAGAGCAGGAGCGGCCAGCCCACCAGCAGCAGCTCGATGCCGGTCTTCCAGTGAGTCGACCACGACATCGGGCGAAGCTCCGAGATGGTGCGGTAGATGGGCTCGTGGCTCCACGCCAGCGCGTACTCGAACGGCTGCCACAGCGCGCGCCAGCCGGACGGATTGAGGAACGTTGCGGCCAGGGCGAGCAGTGCGACCACCCACAGCGGCCCCGATGGGCCGAGCACGCGGGATGCGTCCTCACCCTCGCGGCGTACGCGAGCAGCCCGGCGCTGCCGCACGTGCGCATCGATCAGATAGCCGCCAAGCACGGCGAAGCCGAGCGTGTAGGAGAGGTGCACGTTCGACCAGACCAGCGCGATCGGAATGATCATCCAGGCACGGTCGGGCGTGGACAGGCGGCGACTCTCGAGTACCCACAGCTCGAGCGCGAGCAGCACGCCGACCACGGTTTCGGGGCGCACCTGCGAGCGGTGGCGCCAGGTGAGCGCGCACAGCACGATCACGACCAGCGGGGCCAGACCCCTTGCGCCCATGCGGCGCGCGGTCGCCCACAAGATGGCGAAAGCGGCGAGCGTCGTGAGCCAGCGCCACGCGAACAGGCCCCACACGCCGCCCGCGCTCCAGAACGGCCAGAGCAGCGCGCGGAACGCCCAGGACGGCGTGACCTCGGGCACGCCCATGGTCGGCCAGATCCAGATCTGCGTGGTGGGCACGTGATGAAGCGCCCACAGCGCACGGCCGACCGCGAGGTGCTGCCAGACATCGGGATCGTAGATGCGATAGGTGACCGAGAGCGCGACGCACAGTGCGGCGAAAACGGCGAGTGCGAGCGTCGCCGGATGCCGCAGCGGGAGCGCGTCCGCCTCCGGGGCCGGCTCGGCGGGGTGCGCTCCGGATCGGGCCGGTGTGCTCCCGGAGCGCGAACCGCGCGCGTTCCGGCCGGACTGCGGACTCACGCCGGCGCGTCCTCCGGCCAGCGCAGCAGCAGCGCCTCGGCCGCGTCCCCGACCGCGAGCCCGGCTGCGCTCTCGGGCACGATCAGCAGTGCGTGCGCGCGCGCCTGCGGCGTGAGGTGCCCCGAGATCTGATCGCCGGCAGGCGATGCCTCGAAGGTCTCGCCCTTGCGCTCGAGCGTGGCACGCACGAAGTCGGTGCGCCCTTCGCGCGAAGGAATGGCGTGCCCGACCCGCACCCGCAAGCGCGGACGATCGAGCGAGGTGTAGCCCATCAGCCGGCGCAGCGCCGGTCGCGCCAGCGTCTCGAATACGCACGCGACCGAGCCCGGATTGCCGGGCAGCCCGAAGAACAGCTTGCCGCCGGGGGCGCCGAACGCCTGCGGCCTGCCTGGCTTCATCGCGACGCGCCACAGCTCGATTGCGCCCAGATCGGCGAGGCCCTGCTTGACCGGATCGTAGTCGCCGGCCGACACCCCGCCGATGGTGAACACCACGTCGCATGCGGCGAGCGCGAAGCGTGCGCGCTCCACCAGCACGCGCGGATCGTCGTTCACGCGCTCGCGATGGGTGACGCGCGCGCCGCAGTTTTCGAGCAGCAGCGCCAGCATCGGCAGGTTGCTGTCGCGGATCGATCCCGGGCGCAGCGCCTGATCCACCTCGAGCAGCTCATCGCCGGTCGAGAGGATGGCAACGCGCGGCCGCGGGCTCACCGCCAGGCGCGCCTCGCCGAGCGCGGCCAGCAGCGCCAGATCGTACGCCGACAGCTCGCGTCCCTCTGCGAACGGGAACTCGCCGGCACGCAGATCGCGCCCGGCAGGGCGGATGTTCTCGTCGTGGCGGGCCGGCCGCACGAAGCGCGCGCGCTCGCTGCCGCCCTCCGCGAGACGCTCGCAATCCTCGAATGCCACCACCGCATTCGCCCCATCGGGCACCATCGCGCCGGTCATGATGCGCATGGTCTCGCCACGCTTGAGCGCGCGCGAAGCAACGCGCCCCGCGGGTAGCACCTCGGTCACGGCGAGCGTGACGGGAGAGGAGCTCGAAGCGCCGACCAGGTCCTGGGTGACGACCGCAAAGCCGTCCATCGACGAATTGCGGAACGGAGGCAGGTCGTGGCCGGCCGGATCCGCGCGGCGCAGCGCGCGCCCGAGCGCATCGCCGAGCGCGACGACTTCGAAAGGCATGGGCCGAACCGCCGCGAGTACCCGGCGGCGGGCCTCGTCGAAGGAGAGGAGCCTAGGCGCCGCGGCGGTAGACACCGCTCCGGCCCCCGCGTTTCTCCCACAGCGCGAACTCGCCGAGCACCATGCCGCGGTCCACCGCCTTCAGCATGTCGTAGAGCGTGAGCGCGGCGGCGGTCACGGCAGTGAGGGCCTCCATCTCGACGCCGGTGCGAGCGCGTGCGCTGACCCGCGCTTCGATGCCGACCGATGAGCTGGCCTCGTCCAGCACGAACGCGAGGTCGACCCGGTCGAGTGCAAGAGTGTGGGCCAGCGGGATCAGATCTCCGGCGCGCTTGGCTGCCATCACTCCGGCGACGTGCGCGGTGGTGAGCACGTCCCCCTTCGGGGCGCTCCCGTCCCGCAGGAGCTTCAACGTGGCGCGATGCATGAAAACGCGACCGCGCGCGACCGCGGTCCGCGCGGTGATGCGCTTGGCGCCTACGTTCACCATGCGCACGCGGCCGTTCGAGTCGAGGTGCGAGAGCTTGCGCGGCATCGTGTCTTGACATTAGGGAGGCCCCTTCCTAGTGTCAATTCCGCCTCGTTCCTGGCCGATGCATCCGTCCCGGTCACGGCGGGGCCTTCCGATGTCCAACCCCTTCCATCTGCGCCGACCCGTCTCCACGCGGCATGCGTTCGCGCTCGCGTTCGATCTCAGCGTGCGCCGCGACGCGCTCCAGTCGCTGATCGTGCCGTTGATCCTGCGCGCGCCCTGGATCGTTGCGCTCGCGTTGCTGCCCGATCTGGATGCCACCGATCGGCCGGGCCGTGTGATGCTGCTGCGCAGCGCCGCGCTGCTCGGTGACTTCCTCGTGCTGCTCACGGTCGGCGCGATGATCCGGGTGCGCGCCCGCTCGGTGTTCAACACGCCGATGGGTGCCCAGCCGACCCCGGTGCTCGAATGCTATGCGAAGGGTCTTCGCCGCGTGCCGTGGCTGATGGTGACCGAGCTGGTGCGCAATCTGGCGATCGGCTTCGCCTCGCTCTTCCTGCTCCTTCCGGCGCTGTTTCTCGGCTTCCGTCTGGCATTCGCGACCGAAGCGGTGGTGCTCAACGACGCCAATCTGAGCGAGGCGTTCCGGCACTCGTGGCGCCTCTCGGAGGGACGCTTTGAGCGCTGGCTCGAGATGATCGTGGTCTCGGTGCTGCTCGTGCTCGGCGCGGCGTTCCTGGTCGCCGCGCTCTCGCTCGGACTGCGCGACGTGAGCGCCGGCATGTGGTACGCGGTCTTCTCCCTGCTGACCGCGGGTCTCACGCCGATGATTCAGTACGCATGGACGTTCTTCTACCTGCGCCTGATCGAGCTCGAGAGCCCGGGCGTCGAGGTCGGCCCGATGTACGCCTCGAAGCCGCGATCCCGCTCGGCGGTGGACGCGGCTCCCTCGGTTTGACCCTCGGCAGGTCGCGTGGCATTTTGAAACGGTCTGATCGTCGAACCGCACTCCTGTGATTCTGGCTTCCCGGCGAGGGACCATCCGCTCATGGCCTCGATTCCGCGTGGACCCGGCTCGCGCGCCGCGCATGCGGCTGGCGTCCGGGGCGATTCGTTCCTCGAGGGCATCGTGGGAACCAGCCCACGCATGCGCCGCATCTTCCGGCTGGTCGAGAAGGTGGCGCGGACCGACAGCACCGTGCTCCTGCTCGGCGAGAGCGGCACCGGCAAGGAGCTGATCGCGCGATCTCTCCACCTGCAATCTCGCCGGGCGCACGGCCCGTTCGTTCCCGTGAACGTGGGCGCGATTCCCGATTCGCTCATGGAGAGCGAGCTGTTCGGCTATCAGCGTGGCGCGTTCACCGGCGCGGCCACCGACCGCAGGGGGCTGGTGGAGGAGGCCGACCACGGCACGATGTTCCTCGACGAGATCGGTGACATGCCGCTGACCACGCAGGTGAAGCTGCTGCGCACCCTGGAGAACAGCGAGGTGCGCCGGCTCGGCGAAAACGTCGCGCGCCTGGTGGACGTGCGGGTGATCGCCGCGACGCATCATGACCTGGTCGCGGACGTCGAGGCCGGGCGCTTCCGCAGCGATCTCTTCTATCGCCTCAACGTGATTCAGATCGAGCTGCCTCCGCTTCGCGAGCGGCGCGAGGACATCGGGCTCCTTGCCTCGTACTTCCTCGACCGGCTTTCGCGACGGTGGGGGCGCGAGCCGCTTCGACTGAGCCCCGACGCGATGGCACTCATCGAGCGCTACGATTACCCGGGAAACGTGCGCGAGCTGGAGAACGCGATCGAGCACGCGGCCGCGCTCTCCGACGGCCCGGTGATCGGCGCCGCCGAGCTGCCCGCCGCGCTCCGCTCGCCGCGCCGCCTGGTCGCCTCATCGGAAGCCCAGGCGCCGGCCGGGGCGTCCGCCGCGCCGGACGCGGCGAAGGCGCGCGAGAATGCGGCGACCGAGGATCCGCGCGCGACCTGGTCGCTCGCTCAGCTCGAGAAGGAGCACATCCTCCGCGTGCTCGATCGCCACGAGGGAAACGCCACCGCCGCGGCGCGCCAGCTGGGGATCTCGCGCACCACCCTATGGCGCAAGCTGCGCGCGTACGGTCTGGAGCGCCGCTCCGGGCGGCCGGGGGATGGCGAGTGAGCAGCGAGCGCCTCTACTACGACGACTCGTACACCACCCGTTTCGCCGCGAAGGTGGTCGCGATCGAGGAGCGCGACGGACGCCCGGCAGTCGAGCTCGAATCCACCTACTTCTATCCGGAGAGCGGCGGCCAGCAGGCCGATCGTGGCACGCTGGCCGATGCGACGGTGGTGGACGTTCAGGCAGACGACGACGGCCGGGTGTGGCACGTGATCGGGGCAGCGCCGCCGGCAGAAGGCAGACACGAAGCGGTGATCGACTGGGCACGGCGCTTCGATGCGATGCAGCAGCACACCGGACAGCACATCCTCTCGGCCGCATTCGAGCGCGTGCTCGATGCGCCGACCCGGTCGTCGACCCTCGGCGATGAGCGCAGCGTGATCGAGGTGGCGCTCGCCGACATGAGCTGGCGCACGCTCGAGCGCATCGAGGAGGCCGCCAACCGGGTGGTGTGGGAGGATCGGCCGATCGAGCGCCACTGGGTGGACGACGAGGGGGTCAAGCGCTTCCGCCTGCGCAAACCTCCCGCGGTGAGCGGGCGGATCCGCATCGTGGAGATTCCGGAGTGGGATCTATCGGCATGCGGCGGGACACACACCCGGCGCACCGGCGAAGTGGGCGCGATCAAGGTGGTGCGCTGGGAGCGCGTGAGAGGAAACCTGCGCTTCGAATTCCTGTGCGGCGGCCGCGCGCTGCGCGATCACGCCTGGCGCACCGAGGCGCTGCTCGAGGCGGCGAAGCGGCGCACGCTGCAGGACCGCGAGCTGATCGCGCACCTCGAGCGCGCGGCGGGCGAGCGCGACACGCTGCGCCGCCGAGTACAGGAGCTGACTTCGGGCCTTCTCGCCGCCGAGGCGCGCGAGAAAGTCGGCGACCCTCCGCGCGGGGTCGCCGACTTCAGCACCGAGCGCCCGCGTGAGGACGTGCGCCGCTTCGCGCTCCAGTGCCTCGAAGCCGGTGCGCCGTGGGTGGTCGCAGGCGCCGCCGCTCCCGAGCCCGCCGTGGTGATCGGGCGCGCGAAGAAGGGCCAGGGGGACTTGAGGGGCCTGATTTCCGAGCTTCTCGCGCATGCCGAGGGCAAGGGTGGCGGCGCCCCGGACTTCGTCCAGGCGGCAGCGGCGAACCCGGCCGCCGCGCGCGCCGCGTTCGACTGGGCCGCGCGGGCGGTCGCGAAGCTGGTGGGCGAGCGGTGAGCGCGCGGGTTTCTGTAGCGCGAATTGTTTCTGAAGCGCTCGTGGCGTTCGCCCTCGCGCTCGCGTTCTCGCTCGCGTTCGAGCCGAGCGGAGCGCACGCCGCGCCGCGCGCGCGCGCGAGCGCCGAGGCCGCGCCGCCCGCTCGACCGTGGGGCGAAATCCTTGCGGCCGAAACCGACACCGTGCTGTTCATGTCCGAAGACGGCGGGCTGTGGCGCGCGCCATTTCACCTCGGCTCACGCGAGATCGTGTGGTCCCCTCCCGGAAACGATCACCTGGTGCGACTCGCGGTGAGCCCGGACGGGCGCCGCGCGGGCTGGCTCGCGCGTGACCTCGATCAGGACACCACGACTCTGTGGGTCGCGGATCTCGGCGCGGTCGGGGCGCCGGCGCAGCCGTGCGCCCGGTTCCAGAGCTTCCGCCCCACGCGCTACGGGAGCCACTTCTTCACCCCACACGTTCCCACGATCAAGGATCGAGACGTGCGCGGGGCGCGACTGCTCGCGCCCTCGGTCGCGAACCTGCGAACCAGCAGCAACGCGCTGGCGTGGACCGCGGGAGGGGAGGCGCTGGTGTACGGCGACGCCGACGGCGTGGCGGAGGTGACACCCGACTGCGAAGGCCTGCTGAGACTGAGCCACGCACTCCTCATCGATCTGATCACTCTGGGTTCGGTGCCGCTGCAGCTCGCCAATGCGGTCGTGCCGATCGAGCGCCATGCCGAACAGGAATGGCTGGTCGCGTATACCGCGGGCGGGCGATGGCGGTTGTTCGGAGCCCTCGGGCTCAATGGCTCGCGGGACTGGAGCGCGGGGCTCACGCGGGTGTGGTGGATCGAGGGCCGTGGGGTCCATTCCATCCGGATCGACGATCCGATCGAGCGCACCGAGCTCGAATCACCCGTTCCCGTGGTGTGGATACGCGCCGAGCCCCATCGCGACGTGCTGTGGTGGGCGGCCGGCAACGAAGTGCGTCGGCGCGAGGCGGGAAACGAGAAGGTCATGCGCCAGGCCTCGAGTCCGATTCTCGCGGTGATCGAGTCGCCCGGCGGGCGGGGCATGGCGGCGATCACCCGCGACAGCCTGCTGTGGCTGGCCGCACCGGATCCGGCGACGCCCGACGCTGAGCTCGCGAAGTTCCAGCCGGACCGGTTGCTGATCGGTGCCCAGGGCGAGGTCGTAGTCGCACGCCGCAGCTCGGGCGTTCGCCGCAGCGTGACGCTTGCGCGGCTCGACGGCGCCCGCGGAGCATTCGTGCCGTTCGAAGCACCGATCCGGGGAGAGGTCGAGGTCGTGACGACTCCTCACGCGACCCACCTTCTGCTCTACGATGCGGGAGCCCGCGCGCCGCAGCGAATCACGACCTACGACTTCGCGAGCCAGAGCTGGAGCGAGATCGCGAATCCGGGCGTGATCGGCTGGGAGCCGCTCACCGCTCGCTGAACCTCCACCGACTCCGTTCGCTACATCCGGCGGCGGCGACGCCCGCTGTCGGGCTTGGGCTTGCGCCCGTGCTCCGGTTGCGTCGATGCGGCGGGGCGGGCGGATTCGTGCGCGTTGCGGCCTCCGGACGGGCGGCGCTCGTGACGCCCGCGACCGGAGTGCTCCTCTTCGCGTCCGCGCGGCTCCGGAGTGGGACGCTGCTTGTAGTCGAAGTCCGGCAGCGTGACCCGGGGTATGGCGCGCGCGAGGAACCGCTCGATCCCGACGACGTCCTTCTGCTCCTCGGGGCTCATCAGCGTGAAGGCGTCGCCCACGGCGTCGACCCGGCCGGTGCGGCCGATGCGATGCACGTAGTCTTCGGGAGTGCCGGGCACGTCGAAGTTGATCACGTGCGAGATGCCTTCGACGTCGATGCCGCGCGAGGCGATGTCGGTCGCGACCAGCACCTGCACGCGGCCGCGCTTGAGATCGCTGAGCGCCCGCTCGCGCTGGCTCTGGCTGCGATTGCCGTGGATCGGAGCGACGCTGACCCCGCGGCGCTGCAGCTGGCGCGCGAGCCGGTCGGCCCCGTGCTTGGTGCGCGTGAACACGATCGCGCTGCCCACTTCGTCCAGCGAGAGCAGGGTGAAGAGCAGATCGGTCTTGAGCGCGCGCGGCACCGGATACACCGCCTGGGTGATGCCGGCGGCCGGGCGCGAGGGCGGCGCGAGGTCGAGCCGGCGCGGATTGACGAGCGCGTCCTTCGCCACCTTGTTCAGGTCGGGAGGCATGGTCGCCGAGAACAGCAGCGTCTGGCGCTTGGTCGGAAGCAGCTTGAGGATGCGCCTCAGGTCGGGCGCGAAGCCCATGTCGACCATGCGGTCGGCCTCGTCGAGCACCAGCACCTCGACGTCCTCGAGGCTCACGCTCTGGCGACCATGGAGGTCGAGAAGGCGACCGGGGGTGGCGACCAGAAGATCCACGCCCTCGTTGCGCAGCATGCGCTCCTGGGGCCCGATCGGCACGCCGCCGTAGACGACGCCGACGCGCAGGTCGGTGAATCGCGCGTAGTCGCGGGCGTTGGTCTCGACCTGCGCCGCCAGCTCGCGGGTGGGGGTGAGGATGAGCGCGCGCAGCCACGGCTGGCCGTCGAGAAGCCGGGCCAGGATCGGAAGCACGAATGCGGCGGTTTTGCCGGTGCCGGTCTGCGCCGCGCCGATCAGGTCGTGTCCCTCGAGGATGATGGGAATGGCTTTCTGCTGGATGGGGGTGGGTTGTTTGTAGCCGGCGGCGCGCACGCCACGAACCAGCGGCGCAGGCAGGCCGAGAGAAGCAAAAGGCACGAATCCTCCGATTAGGTGAATTACTTCTTCTTGTGAACCGCGCGCCGCGTGGTGCGGGTCGCGGGGCGGCGGGCCGCAGACGGCCGCGCTCGCGATGCGGTGGTCGCCCGTGCGGCCGCTCCACGAGCGGGCGCCGGGCGGGGCGCGCTTGCGCGCGGCGTGTTGACGGTGCGCGGCACATGGCCAACGCCGCGCGAGGCGGCCTTGGACTGGGTCGCTGCCGCGATGCGATTCGCGGCCGCCGCCAGGCCCGTGGCGGGCTTGCGCGCACGCTCGGGCTCTTCCTCGTAGCTCACCACGCGCTTGGTCTCGCCGGGACGCATGCCGTAGTCGAAGTCGGGCAGCATGACGCGCGGAATGGCGCGGCCCATGAAGCGCTCGATCGACTCCACTTCCTTCGACTCGTCCGGACTCATCAGCGTGAACGCATCACCCACCGGATCGCCCTTGCCGGCGCGACCGAGCCGGTGCACGTAGTCTTCCGGAGTGAGCGGCACGTCGAAATTCACGACGTGCGCGATGCCCGCGACGTCGAGGCTACGCGCCGAGTTGTTGCTCGCGACCAGAATCTGAACGCGCCCGCGCTTGAGATCTTCGAGCGCCTGCTCGCGCTCGCCCTGGCTGGGGTGATCGTCGAGGGCCGCGACCGCATAGCCCCGCCGCTGCAGCAGGCGGACGAGCTTCTCGGTGGCATTGCGCGAGCGGGTGTAGACCACCGTGCTGCGCACCTCGGCACGCGAGAGCATCTCGTCCAGCAGGTCGGTCTTGAGCCCGGTCGGCACCGGATAGACCGCCTGCGTGATCCCCGCGGCCGGCTTGGCTGGCGCGCCCACGTCCACGCGCACCGGCTCGATCAGCGCCTCCTTCGCGAGGCGGTTGAGCTCGGGCGGGAGGTTGGACGAGAACAGCACGGTCTGACGGGTTTCGGGCAGCAGCTTGAGCAGCTTCCTCAGGTCGGGCGCGAGCCCCAGGCTGACCATGCGGTCGGCCTCGTCCAGCACCAGGATCTCGACGTCGGCGAAGTTGAGACATTCCCGGGCGTGCAGCTCGAGCAGCCGGCCCGGGGTCGCCACCAGCAGGTCGACGCCCTGCTCGCGGAGCATGCGCTCCTGAGCGGCGAGCGGCGCGCCGGTGAACACGACGCCGATGCGGATGTCGGTGAAGCGTGCGTAGTCGCGCGCCCGGGTCTCGACGTACTGGGCCAGCTCGCGAGTTGGCACCAGCACGATCGCGCGCAGGCGAGAGCCGCCGTCGAGCAGACGCGAGAGGATGGGCAGGCAGTATGCCCCGGTCTTCCCCGCGCCGTTCTGTGCGGCGCCGATCAGGTCGTTGCCCTGGAGGATGATCGGGATCGCCTTGCTCTGGATCGCTGTAGCCTCGGTGAGTCCCGCGGCGCGAACGCCCTTGAGAATCGGAGCGGGCAGCCCGAGGGATGCGAAATTCAACGGAACCTCCTCTGAGAGGCCGAATATGGATGAAATGGATTGGATGCTTGACCACCTGTGGGCCCGGTGGATGGCGATAGGGACCGGGCAAAGCCGACAGGTTAGGGGCCGGACGGCTCCCGGGCAATGACTCAGTTGACAATGGAGCGGAAATTTTCGACATCGGGACGTTCTTGCCGGGACCGGGCATCCTGCGAGGCCGGAAGCGTGAATCGAACGCCGCGGCGCGGTTCACGCGGCCGAAATCACGCTCGGCGCGGACGGCCTTTGGCTGGTTTCTTCGCTCGGCGCGCGCCCGGGCGCTGACAACCGGGGCAGTAGAACGTGGCGCGCTGGGACTGAACCACGCGGCGGATGGGCCGCGCGCAGGCGATGCAGGGTTCCCCTGCCCGGTCGTAGACGCGCAGCTGTCCCGCGAACGAGCCGGGCTCGCCCCACAGCGTCCGGTACATGCTGAACGTCGTGCCCAGCCCCTCGATCGCCTCGCCCAGCACCGCCGGGATCTCGGTCGCGATCGCGTCCCACTCGGCGGTCGTGACCCGGCCCGCGGCCCGGCGCGGATCCACCCGCGCGCGGAACAGGATCTCGCTCGCGTAGATGTTTCCGATTCCGGCGATTCGATGCTGGTCGAGCAGGAATGGTTTCACGCCGATGCGCAGGCTCTGCGCCGCCCTGCCGAGCAGGGCGCCCTCGGGCGGCGCGGTCATCGGATCCGGTCCCAGCTTGCGCAACGTGGGATCCGAGGCGAGCCGACCGGTTGCCAGCGCGCGCATCATGCCGAACCGCCGCGCGTCCTGGAACCAGAGCCGCGAGCCGTCGGCGAACACGACGCGGGCGTGCACGTGCTCGAGGCGCGGGGCGCGCGCGTCGGGAAAGAACAGCCAGCGTCCGCTCATGCCGAGGTGGGAAAGCAGGGTCACGTCGCCATCGAAGCCGAGCAGCAGGTATTTGCCCACGCGCGCGACGCCGGTGATCGTGCGACCGCGCAGCGCTCGTGGCACCTCTCGCGGTACGCGGCGGCGCAGCGCGAACCCCGAGAGCGTGACCGAGCGCACGGTGCGTCCGCGCACGCTCGCCTCCAGCATGCGGCGCACGGTTTCCACTTCGGGCAGCTCGGGCATGGCGCGACGCTACGGGCGTCGCGCTCGAGGCGTCAAGACCGGGTCACGCGCTCTCGCGAGACATGGCCGGGAATCCATTGCGCCGCGTTTCACGCGCATGGCATCTTCACCCGGTCATGGAAGACCCCAAGAAGTTCGAGGAGTTTGCGCGGCTCGCCACCGAGCAGCGCAATCCACGCACGACGGACCTGGACACGCTTGGCACGCCTGAGGTCCTGCGCCGCATCTCGGCGGAGGACCAGGGTGTGCCCGCCGCGGTTGCCCGGGAGCTCCCGTACCTCGAGCGTGCGGTCGAGCTGGTCGTGGCTTCGTTTCGCTCCGGTGGACGCCTGATCTACGTGGGCGCGGGCACCAGCGGTCGGCTCGGCGTGCTCGACGCTTCGGAATGCCCGCCCACCTTCGGCTCCGATCCTTTGACGGTGCAGGGCGTGATCGCCGGGGGCCTGGGGGCCCTGGTGCGTGCGGTCGAGGGCGCCGAGGACCGCGTGGCCGAGGGCGAGAAGGCGATCGACGACCTGAACGTCGGCGCGAACGATACCGTCATCGGACTCGCCGCCAGCCGGCGCACGCCGTTCGTGGTCGCGGCCGTTGCCCGGGCGCGTGCGCGCGGAGCCAGGACCGCGTACGTCACCTGCACCCCGCGCGCCGAGTTCACGCTGCCCGTGGACGTGGCGATCTGCCCCGAGGTCGGACCCGAAGTGCTCATGGGCTCGACCCGCATGAAGGCCGGCACCGCGCAGAAGCTGGTGCTCAACATGATCACGACCGCCGCCTTCATCGCCATGGGCAAAGTCTACGAAAACCTGATGGTGGACCTGATGGCGACCAGCGAAAAGCTCGTCGAGCGCAGCCGGCGCACGGTGATGATCGTCACCGGATGCGACCGCGAGACCGCAGCGCGCACCATCGAGGAGGCCGGAAAGAGCGTGAAGACCGCGATCGTGATGCTCAAGCTCGAATGCCCGCGCGCCGAAGCCGAGGAGCGGCTGCGTCGCGCGGGCGGATTCGTCAGGGCCGCGCTCGATACGCGCGCCGGAAAGGAAGCCCGATGAGGTCCCATCGAATCGTGGCCCGCGTGACGCTCGCGCTGGCTTTCTCGCTGGCTGCGGCGCTCACGCTGTCGTGCGCGGGCGCCAGGCGCTCGGAAGTCATCTTCTGGCAGTTCTGGCCATCGTCGGTCATCCAGCCAATCCTGGACCGCTACGAGCGCGAGCATCCCGGGGTCAAGGTGCGCATGGAGCAGCTCACGTGGCAGAGCGGGCAGGAGAAGATCGCCGCGGCGGTCGGGGCGGACAACGTCCCTGATCTGTGCGAGGTGGGTTCGACCTGGATGCCGCGCTTCCTGGCGGGAGGGAAGCTCGCCGACTGGACCAACGAGGTCGCGGATCTGCGCGCGGATCTGCGCGGCTGGGAGCTGTGTTCGGTGGGCGACCGGGCGCTCGGCCTGCCCTGGGTGATGGGCACGCGCGCGCTGTTCTACAACAAGGCGCTGTTCGCGCAGGCCGGGCTCGACTCGACCCACCCGCCCGAGACCTGGGATGAGCTCTACGCCGCCTCGGAGGCCATCCAGAAGCTCGGCCACGGCGTGCACGGCTTCGGCGTGCAGGCCGGCGAGCGCTACATCCTGTTCAAGAAATTCATGCCGTTCGCCTGGAGCAATGGCGGCCGTATCCTGAGCGACGACCGTCAGTCGGCGGTGTTCGACTCGCCTCAGAATCGCGCGGCGCTCGAGTTCTATCTGCGCCTGCGCGACGTCGGAGTGATGGACCACCAGGACGAGCTCGACCGGCAGTTCAAGGCGGGCAAGCTGGGGCTGCAGATCTCCGGCGCGTGGCTCTTCAAGTCGATCCCGCGCGACGCCCCGAACCTTCGCTACGGCGTCGCGCTCGTGCCGAGGCCGGATCTCGAGCACGGCACCAACGCCTCCTTCGCCGGCGGCGAGGTGCTGGTGAGCTTCCGCTCCGCCAAGCACCCGAAAGAAGCGCTCGACCTGGCGCGCTTCCTCGTGCGACCGGATAACGCGCTCGCGCTGGCCTCGGCGGCCAAGGGCGTGCAGCCCGCGACCGTCGGCGCCGACACCGTGGCCTACTACCGCGAGCATCCCGAGGAGCAGACCATGATCCGTCAGTTCGAGACCGCCGTCCCGACGCCGAACCATCCCGCCTGGGGCGAGATGGAGGCGGCGATCGAGGACGAAGTGGAGCAGGCGCTGCTCGGCAGGAAGACGCCGGCGAAGGCGCTGGCCGACGCCAATCAGAAGCTGGCCGAGCTGGTGGCGAAGAAGTAGGCATGCGCACGCACTCGCGAACCACGTCGTGGCTGCTGCTCTCCCCGTGGATCGCGGCGTTCGGGCTGTTCGGGCTCTATCCGTTTCTGTTCTCGCTCGGTGCCTCGTTCACCGACTACTCGCCCATTCACGCCGGCGCGGCCCGATTCGTGGGGTTCGCGAACTACGCGGAGGCGCTCCGGGACCCCGCGTTCTGGTCCGCGATGCGGACCACGGCGCTGTTCGTGGTCGGCAGCATTCCGTTCACCACCGCGCTGGCGCTGGCGCTCGCGCTCGCGGTGCAGCCTTCGTTCCGCGGACGCACGCTGTTCCGGGTGGGATTCTTCCTGCCGAGCGTGGTCTCGGTGGTCGTGCTGTCGCTCGTGTTCAAGGGCCTTTACGCGCCGGACGGCACGCTCAATGCCGTGCTCGCCCTGCTCCACCTGCCGACGCCGCGCTGGCTGCTCGATCCCCACACTGCGCTGCCCGCGATCATGGCGATGGACGTGTGGTCGGCGAGCGGCTACTACATGATCATCTTTCTCGCCGGGCTCGAAGCCATCCCTCGCGAGCTGTACGAGGCCGCGCAGCTCGAGGGCGCGGGGCACTGGGACTGCTTCAGCCACATCACGCTGCCGCTGCTCCGCCCGACGCTGCTGTTCGTCGTGGTGGTGAACACGGTGCGGAGCCTGCAGATCTTCGCCGAGGCCTTCGTGATGACGCGCGGCGGCCCGCTCCACTCCACGACCACGGTGGTGTACTACCTCTACGAGCAGGCGTTCTACCGGTTCAACCTCGGCTACGCCAGCGCCGTCGCCTACCTGCTGTTCACGGTCACCCTGCTGCTCGCGTGGGGACAGATGAAGCTGGTGGGCCGACCGATGGCGGGTCCGGCATGAGCGCCTCCCATCTGGTCGTGGGCGAGGCGGAGCCGGTCCGCGAACCCGGAGCGCAGAGCGAGTTCACCAGCGGGAGGCCGCGCGTTTCAGGCTGGCGCTGGCTGTGGCTCGGGCCGCTGCTCGTCACCATGCTCACGCCCTTCGTATGGATGCTGGTGATCTCGCTCACCCCGCCCGGATCCGAGGGCAGCGCCGAGTCCGGCTCGCTGGCGCGGGCGCTGCACGGGCCGTGGGGCCTCGACAACTACCGCGCGCTGTTCGCCGCGGCGCGCCTCGGCACCTACCTCTTCAACAGCGCGCTGGTCGCGCTCGTGGTCGTGGCGCTCAACGTCGCGACCGCGGCAATGGTGGGCTACGTGCTCGGAAGGCGCCGCGTGCCCGGGGAGAAGTTCTGGTCGCTTGGGATCGTGGCCACGCTGATGCTGCCCAAGCAGGTGCTCATGATCCCGCTCTACCTGGTGATCGGGCGGTTGCACATGCTCGACACCTACTCGGCGCTCATCCTTCCGTTCGCGGTGGATGCGTTCAGCATCTTCCTCGTGCGCCAGTACGTGCAGGGGCTGCCGCTCGAGATCGAGGAGGCGGCGCGCGTGGATGGCGCATCGGACTGGAGCATCTTCCTGCGCATCGTGCTGCCGCTCATGCGCCCGGTCCTCGCGGTGGTGGCGATCCAGTCGTTTCTGGCCAACTGGAACTCCTTCCTCTATCCGTTGATCCTCGTCGACTCGGATCGGCTGCGCACGCTGCCGGTGGGCCTCGCGTTGCTGTCGCAGAGCGAGCACAGCGTGGACTGGGGCCTGCTGATGGCGGGCTCGGCGCTGGCCTCGTTGCCGGTGCTCTCGGTGTTCGTGGCGTTTCAGCGCCACATCCTCTCGGGGGTGCTTGCGGGGTCGGAGAAATGACCACGATGTTCGACGATGCGCTCTCACCGCTGCGCGACTGGCTCGCGCGGCGCGAGCACCTGGTGGTCGGGCTCATGACCGGCACTTCGGCGGACGCGGTGGACGCGGCGCTGGTTCGATTCACCGGCACCGGTCTCGACTCGACCCACGAGGTGCTGGCGTCGCGCGAGAGCCGGCTCGAGCCGGCGCTGCGTCGCGAGGTGCTCGAGTTGGCATCGGCCTCCGAGGTGTCGCTCGAGCGCCTGATGAGACTCGACGCCGCGCTCGGCGAGCGCTACGCCGCCGCGGTGCTCGAGCTGATCGCCGCCTCGGGCGTGCCGCCCGGCGACATCGGAGCGATCGGCTCGCACGGGCAGACCGTGCGCCACCTGCCGCGCCGCGAAGGAGGCGGTCAGGCGCTGACGCTCCAGATCGGCTCTGCGGCGGTACTGGCCGAGCGCACCGGTCTGACCGTAGTCTCCGACTTCCGCGCCCGCGATGTCGCAGCCGGCGGCGAGGGCGCGCCGCTCGTACCGCTCGTCGACTGGTGGCTGTTCCGCTCTCCGGTCGAATCCCGAGTGCTTCTGAACCTGGGAGGGATGGCAAACGTGACTTTTCTGCCGCAGGGCGGGGCTCTTGCCGACCTGATCGCCTTCGACACCGGACCCGGCAACGCGATCCTCGATGCGCTCGCCTCGCTCGCCTCCGGGGATTCCGTCACCTACGACGACGGCGGCGGATCCGCGCTGCGTGGCCGCGTGAATGAAGCGTTGCTCGCCGAGCTGCTCGCCGATCCATTCTTCCTGCAGCCACCGCCGCGCTCCACCGGACGCGAGCGATTCGGCGTCTCCTATGCGAAGCGCCTTCGCGAGCGCGCTCGCGAGCTGGGCCTGAGCGACGACGACCTGATGGCGACCGCGGTCGAGCTGACCGCCGCCTCGGTTGCCGGCGCGATCGATCGCTTCATCGCGCCCCGGGCGGCAGTCTCGGCCGTGATCGCGAGCGGAGGCGGCGTACACAATCCGGCGCTGATGGGCGCGCTGGCGCGACGCCTCGGGCCGGCCCGGCTGGAACGCAGCGACGATCACGGCGTCCCGGCGGGCATCAAGGAGGCGCTGGCATTCGCATTCCTCGCGCACCAGACGCTGTGTGGCCTGCCCGGCAACGCGCCGGGCGCCACGGGCGCGGCGCGCGCCGTCGTGCTCGGGCACATCACGCCGGGCGTCGCACGAATGGGGGCACGATGACGATGACGACGACGACATGCAGTCGCAGGTTCGCGATGGCTCGCTCGCAGGTTTCGCTCGCGGCGCTGCTCACCGGCCTCATCGCCGCCTCGTGCGTCCCGGCGCCCAGGCCGGTGGGCACTGCCGAGCCGCCGCTGCCGGCCGGCCACCCGAGCGAACCGGTCGAGCAGGCGCCCTTGCCTGCGCCGACGCCCGCCCCACCGGCCGTGCCTGCTGACGCTCCTCAGAGGTTCGAGTTGCGCGAAGAGCCGACGATCGACGTGGGGATGGCGTGGGATCTCGACAGCCTTGTCGTCGATCCGGTCGAAACCGGCGGCTCCTCGTTCCAGCACGCGGGCAAGGCGCCGGACGGACTCTCCACCGGGTACGTCGGCGCGCTCGTGATCTCGCGAGGTGCAGAGGGCTTCCTCTTCGAGTTCAGGCAGCGGCGGGGCCAGACGCCGCTGGTCCCGGGCGACACGCTGTGGACGACGCGGACGCCGGATCGCGTTCGGCCAGGGGATCGCATTCGCTGGAATAGCCGGACCTGGCGAGGCACCTTCAAGATCTTCGTGAATCCGCGCGGCAAGCTCACGATCGCCGCGCGGCTCCCGCTCGAAACCTATCTGAATGGCGTGGTGCCGGGGGAGATCGGGGCGCTGGACGAGCACCTCATCGAGGCGGGAAGGGCGCAGGCGGTCGCGGCGCGCAGCTACACCATGTTCTACCGCGGGCGTCGCGCCGCCGAGGGCTTCGACCTCTACGGCACCGTCGAGGACCAGGTGTTCGGGCCGATCGAGAGCGAGCGTGCGGTCGCCACCCGCTGCGTCGAAAGCACGCGCGGCACGCTCGCGCTCGCCGGTGGCTACCCGATCCGCGCCAACTACTACTCCACCTGCGGTGGCATCACCGCCGACGTCTGGGAAGCCTGGCCGGCGCCGCCGCTCTCCTACCTCGTGAGTCACACGGACGCCGGAGACAGCCTCGACTGGTGCGCCAACTCGCCGCAATACCGGTGGACCGAGCGGTGGAGCGTCACCGAGTTCGGGGCGAATCTGGCGCGATTCGCCCCACAGCAGGGCCTCGCGCTGCCACCGGGCGGGGTCGGAGAGCTCATCGACGTGGTGGTCGAGGCGCGCTCGCGTTCCGGCAGGGTGTGGCGGCTGCGCGTGATTACGACCACCAGCGACATCCTGATCCCCGCCTACTCGATCCGCCAGGTGCTGCGTCGCGGTGGGAACCCGACCGCCATTCTTCGCTCGAATCTGTTCAAGATCGACGTGCGCCGTGAGCCGGGGACGCGTCGCGCGCTCGAGGTGCTGGCCAGCGGCGCCGGCTCTGGACACGGCGTCGGCCTGTGCCAGACCGGAGCGCTGAGCATGGCGAACTCGGGCAGGAACGCGGCAGCGATCCTCGAGCAGTACTACCGCGGCGTCGACGTGAAGAAGCTCTATTGAGGCGCGAAGCAAACCGTCGGCAGACGCGTTTTCAGCCGCGCTTCCATTGACACTCGGCTGGGCACGCGGATATTCTCCGCCGGCTTTTGGCGCCCGGGCGTGCCTCGGTGCGCCGAGCGGGGTTGTAGTTCAGTTGGTTAGAACGCCTGCCTGTCACGCAGGAGGTCGCGGGTTCGAGTCCCGTCAACCCCGCCATTCGTTCGCGCGCTGATCGCGCCCGCGCCCGCTCGGGGCGCGGGCCTTTCTCTGGGCCAGGGAACCGCGAACCCGGTCTGCCGCAGTGCCTCGCGCCAGCCGCCACCGGCCTCCGCTGTCGCCGACCGCTGCCGCCGATCGCTGCCGCCGATCGCTGCCGCCTCGCGCGATCTCTTTCCGTCTCTCGCTGCCCGACGACGTGCCATTCGCGACGCTCGCTGGCATCGTCTCTCTCGCCTGTCAGCGCGGTCTCGCACCGCCTCATCGGAACCTGCTCGCGGCGCCTGCCGGCGCCTTCTCGCGACTCTCGCGACTCGCTGCCGGACTCCGCTCCGCTCCGAACGCGTGGCGCCGGACGCCCGAGCGGAGCAAAATCGAGCTTGATCCGGAAGCGTCGAGGGCCGATTTCTTATTGACGGGGGGGAGGCGCTCCGTATACTGCCGATGCTTTTTTAGAAAGCTACGCAAATCGAGACCTGTCGCGATGCATCTCAAGGCGCGGCGTTCAATCGAGTTCCGACCCTCCCAGGCGCAGGGCGCGCGAGGAAATTGCTCGAGGTTGCCATGATCAAGAAGAAGGGACTCCCCGGCGACGAAGAGTTTGAAGTCATCCCGGACGACGAAGCGGACGATTACGACGACGAAGAAGGGGAGGACGACATTCTCGAAGACGACGACGAGCTCGAAGAGGAGTTCGAAGACGACGACGAGTTCGACGAGGATGTCGAAGATGAGTCCTACGGAGAGGACGACGACGAAGAGTTCACCGATTTCGAAGAAGACGTCGAAGAGGAGAGCTAGTCACCCGATGAGAATCGGATCAAAAGGAAACCCGCGCGCTGAGCGCTGGCTCCGTGGAGGTGGCTGACGAAATGACCGGTTTCGGCCCTCACCTGATGATGGACGGATACGGGTGTGACAAGAAGAAGCTCCAGGACCTGAACCTCATTTACCGGCTTCTGGATGAACTGCCTACCCGTATCGGCATGACGAAGATCATGCCACCGTACGTGTTCAAGTACAGCGGACTGAGACCGGAGGACTGGGGCCTGTCGGGCTTCGTCCTCATCGCAGAGAGCCACATCAGCATCCACACCTTCCCCGAGAAGAACTTCATCAGCGTCGACATCTTCTCGTGCAAGGAGTTCGATTCCGAGTTCGCGGCCGGCTTCCTCAAGGCCGCGTTCGGGATGACCAAGGTCGAGAGCACCGTGCTGGACCGCGGCACCGAGTTCCCCAAGGAACTCAATGGCGCCGCGCGGCTGGTTCGCGCCGAACGGCGACGTATCGCTCGTCCGGCGGCTCGTCCCGCCTAGGTTCCATTCGATCCGTTACCAGGGGCCCTGCCCGAGACCATCGGGGCAGGGCCCGCTGTTCTCTGAGCTCCAAGGAGGACGCCGATGAGAGCGCCCGACTGGCCCAGCGGCCTGCCCCTGAACTTTGGCGGTCTCGAGCCTCCGCACTCGCAGCTCGAGAGCGCACGCGCGGTCGTGCTGCCCGTGCCCTACGACTTCAGCACCACCTATCAGGGCGGCACGCGCTGGGGCCCACGCGCGATCCTTGCGGCCTCTCAGAACATGGAGTTGTGGGACGAGGAGCTGGGCGCGACCTACCGCGCCGGGATCCACACCCTGCCCGAGATCGAGCCGACCGCCCTCGGCCCCGAGGCCATGGCGGAACGCGTCGAAAAGGCCGCAGCCTGGATCTTCGAGCAGGGCAAGCTGCCCTCGATCCTCGGCGGGGAGCACAGCATCACCATCGGCGCGGTGCGCGCTGCGCTCGCCAGGTTTCCCAGGCTCTCCGTGCTCCAGCTGGACGCACATGGAGACATGCGGGAAAGCTACCTCGACTCGCCCTACAGCCACGCCTGCGTCATGCGCCGCATCCGCGAGCGCGTGCCCGCGGTCTCGGTCGGAATCCGCTCGATCAGCGAGGAAGAGGCCGAGTACTTCCGCGCGCACCCCTCGCCGGTCTGGAGCACGCGCCAGTTCCGTGCGCTCAAGGGGGAGTGGGCGCCGATCCTGAGCGCGCTCTCGGACGATGTCTTCGTCACGTTCGACCTGGATGCGTTCGACCCTTCGATCGTCCCCGGGACGGGAACGCCGGAGCCCGGCGGGCTCGACTGGTACGAGACGGTCGACCTGCTCGCGGCGGTCGCGAAGCGCAAGCGCATCGTTGGCTTCGACGTAGTGGAGCTGGCTCCGCTGCCCGGCTCGATCGCCAGCGACTTCCTCGCCGCGCGCCTCACGTACCGCCTGATCGGCCTCGCGCTAGCGAGCGGCCAGAAGACCTGAGGCTCGGCGTGGCTCCGGACGCACCACGACTGATCCTTCGCAAGAACCAGGACCGCCGCGTGCGTGGCGGCCATCCCTGGATCTTCAGCAACGAGATCGCGGAGCTCGAGGGCGAGGTCGAGAACGGAGATCTGGTCGACGTCACCGACTTCCGTGGCGCATTTCTCGGCCGCGCCTACTACAACGCCCACAGCCTGATTGCCGCACGACTGCTCACCCGCGGCCGCGACCCGATCGACGCCGCTTTCTTCGCGCGGAGATTCGAGCGCGCGCTGCGCCTGCGCGAAGGAGTGCTGCCCGGCGCTGCCGCGGTGCGGCTCGTCTACGGCGAGTCGGACCAGGTTCCGGGGCTGGTCGTGGACCGCTACGGCGACGTGCTGGTGGCGCAGGTCCTCACGCTCGGCATCGAGCGGCGCGCGGAGATGGTGCGCGAGGCGCTCGAGCACGTCTTCCGCCCACGCGGGTGTGTGAGGGCGGCCGATGCTCCGGTGCGTTCGCTCGAGGGCCTGCCGCTCGAGCGCGGGACCTGGTGGGGCGAGGTGCCGCCGCGGCTCGAGGTCGAGGTCGAGGGGTTCAGGATCGAAGTCGACCTCGAGCACGGCCAGAAGACCGGGCTGTTCCTCGATCAACGCCTGAACCGCCGCCAGGCGGAAGCGCGGGCGTCCGGCCGGCGGGTGCTGGACGCATTCTGCTATCAGGGACAGTGGGCCCTGCACGCCGCACGAGGCGGCGCCAGGGAGGTCGTGGCGCTGGACAGCTCGAAGGGGGCGCTGGCCGCCGCGGCGCGTAACTTCGAGCGCAACGGAGTCGCCGACCGCGTGCGCCTGCTCGAGGGCGATGCGTTCGATACGCTGCGCGATCTCGAGCGCGCCGGGGAGCGGTTTGGGCTCGTCGTCCTCGACCCGCCGGCGCTCATCAAGTCACGCAAGAGCCTCGAAGCCGGCGCGCGCGCCTACCGCGACCTGAACCGGGTCGCCATGCGCCTGCTGGACGAGGAGGGCACGCTCATCACCTGCTCGTGCAGCCACCACCTGGACGACGGGCTCTTCCAGCAGCTGCTGATCGAGGCCGCCCGCGCCGCGCACCGGCCGTTTCGCATCGCCGAGTGGAGCGGGGCGGCGCCCGACCATCCGCGCCTGCTCGCGGTGCCCGAGACCCACTACCTCAAGTGCGCGGTGCTTCACGCCCTGTGACCGCGTCGGCCGGGCGGCCATGTCCGCCGCCCGGCATCGTGGCGGCCGTGCTCGGCGCGCCACCGCCAAGCGGCTATGCTCGGCGCGCCTGGGCGGAGCGGCCCGGCACTTTCTCCGAGGAGGGACTCATGCTTCGCAGAATTCTGATTCCGGCGCTCGCCCTGATCGTCGCTGTCGGGTGCAGCTCGGGCCTCGAGCGTCCGGTCGTGAGCGTGGACGCGAGGAGCGACGCCCGGGGCGTGCAGCGCGTCGAAGTCGCCATGCACAGCTTCTGGTTCGAGCCCAACCGAATCGTCGTGCACGCCGGGCACCCGGTCGAGCTGGTGTTCAAGAACCACTCGTGGCTGGTGCCGCACAACTTCACGATCGTCGATCCCGACATGGCGGTCGAACGTTCGCTCTGGCCGCTCGGCTCACACGTCGAGCGCCTGAACCCCAGGAAGCCCGGCGAATACAGGTTCTTCTGTCATGTGGACGGCCATGGGAAGAAGGGCATGAGAGGCACGCTGGTGGTGGTGCCGTGAGGCCGCGTCACTCCACGGGCTTCGTGGCCACCGACTTCTTCACTTCGTCGACGTAGTTCATGCGCAGCTCGGTGAGCACCTGCTGGAGCACGCGCGCCTCGTCCGGCTCGAGCTGGCCGCGCGTGCGCATTTCGAGTGCGGCGAGGGTGTCGATGGTGTCGCGCGCCATGTCGAGATTGGTCTCGATCTTCCGGGAGAGAGGGTTCATGAGCTTGCCGAGCGACATCATGCCGCTCTGCTGGAGCCCGAGCACGAGCTGAAGGAACAGCGCGGCCTGGCGCGAGGGGTTGGCGTCGGTCACGGTTTTTCTCCGCTCGCCGCCGGCGTTGCCGATCGGGCGCGAGCCAGCGCCTTCGCCTCTTCCCACAGCAGATCCATCTCGGCGAGCGAAGCCTCGAGCGGCGAGGATCCCTTCTCGGCCAGCCGGCGCTCGATGTGGTGGAAACGGTCGCGGAATCGATGGAGCGAGGCGTGCAACTCGCGCTCGGGATCCACGCGCAGGTGCCGCGCCACGTTCACCGTGGCGAACAGCAGGTCGCCGATCTCACGCGCGAGCTCGGGCGTGGTGTCGCCGCCCAGCGCCTGCTCGAGCTCGCCGACCTCTTCGCGCAGCTTGGCGAGCGCGCCCGAGACTTCCGGCCAGTCGAACCCCACCGCTCCTGCTTTCTCCTGAATGCGGTACGCGGCCACGAGCGCGGGCAGGCCCTTCGGCTGCTCGCCGAGAAGCGAGGCAGCCGGATCGGCGCCCGCGGCGGTCTTCTCGGCCTTTTTGATCTCCTGCCACTGCCGGTAGGCCGCATCGCCGTCGCCGATGACCGCGTTCCCATAAACGTGCGGGTGACGGCGGATGAGCTTGAGCGCCGCCTGCTCGAGCGCTGCGGCCGGCGCGATTCCATGTTCTGCCTCGAGCAGATCGAGGCAGAAGATCACGAGGAATCCCAGGTCGCCCAGCTCCTCGGCGATGTGCTCGGCATCTCCCGAAGCGATCGCCTCGCCCGACTCGACGGCCTCTTCGGTGAGGTAGGGCGTCATGCTGGTCAGGGTCTGCTCGCGGTCCCACGGGCAGCCGTCCGGGCCACGCAGGCGGCGGCAGACCTCGACCAGCTGCTCGTAGGCCTTCCGCTCGCGATCGGTCATGCACGGACTCTAGCGGATGGGCGGAACGAGGCGCAAAAGGCGGCAGGCGCGAACGCGCTGCCCCGCGTTCACGCCTCGCCGTGCGCCGGGCGCCGGCGCAGCATCAGCCACAGGATGCCGAGCAGCAGCGCGAACGCCGCGAGCGGGATCAGCACGGCCGCAGCCGTGAGCGCCAGAGTCACACCGTCCTCGGCCAGCGACAGCAGCGGATTCAGGTGGCCCAGGGTCAGCGCGGTGGATCCGAGCCGGGTCTTCGCCTTGAGCGCATGAACGCCGAGCGCGCCCGCGCTGCATGCGACCGCGAGCAGCGCACCGATCGGAACCGGCAAATGCGGCAGCACGCCCAGCGCCACCACCGCCGCGGCGGCCGGGCGCAGCACGGTACCGGCCACGTCGAGCGCGTGATCCACGATCGGGAACTTGTCGGCCGCGATCTCGACCACGGTTGCGAGCCCGAGGGCGACCAGCGCCGGGTCCGACGAGAGCCACGCGAACGAAGGACCGAGCTGCAGCACTCCGAATCGTGCGGCCAGACCCAGCGCGAGCGGCGGAAGGAAGGCACGCAGGCCGCACGCCGCGGCCAGCGTGATCCCGGTCATCGCCGCCAGCACCAGCGATGCATCCATGCCGCCTCCGATGGGTTGCGCGTCGCGCGCGGGCTGCTATGCTCCGCGCCCCTTAAGATCGGCGTTGGTGTCCTCTACGGGCGCTTCCGCGCGATCCAGTTCGACGGCTCAGGGAGGATGCACGGTGTCGATGCCGGTGTCCACGTGGGTGGAAGTGGATCTGGACCGATTCGCCGGCAATCTGCGCGCGATCCGCGGGCGGATCGGCGAAGGGTGCGAACTCTTCCTCGTGGTGAAGGCCGACGCCTACGGACACGGCGCGGTCGAGATGGCGGAAGCCGCGGAGCGCGAGGGCGTCGCGTATCTGGGTGTGGCCACGCTGCACGAGGGAATCCAGCTGCGTCAGGCCGGCTCGCGCCTTCCGGTGATCGTGCTCTCGCCGCTGCTGGCAAGCGAGATCGGCGAGGCGCTGGCCCACGATCTCGATCCCACCGTGTGCGACCTCGAATTCGCTCGGGCGCTCTCGGACTGCGCTCGCGCCGCGGGCAAGCCGGCGCGCTGCCACGTCGAGATCGACACCGGCATGGGACGGATCGGCGTGCGCGAAGAGGACGCCGAGGGGTTTCTCGCCGAACTTGCCGAGCTGCCGGGCTTGAGAGTGGCGAGCGCCTACACGCACTTTCCCGACGCAGATTCCGCGGACCTCTCGTTCAGCAACGCGCAGGCGGCGCGCTTCGGCGCTCTGCTCGAGCGTCTCGAGAAGCGGGGCTTGAAGCCCCCTCGCGCGCACGCAGCGAACAGCGCCGGGACGCTGAACCTGCCCGAGGCCCACCTGGATTGGGTCCGGGTCGGGCTGATCGCCTACGGCCATCGCCCGCCCGACACGCCCGACATCGCGCTTCAGCCGGTGATGTCGCTCAAGAGCCGGCTGGTACAGATCCGCACGCTGCCCGCGGGCGCGACGATCAGCTACGGCCGCACTTTCGTCACGTCGCGCCCGACCCGGGTGGGCGTGGTGCCGGTCGGCTACGGCCACGGCTACTCGTGGCTGCTCTCGAACCGCGGCTCGATGCTCGTCAACGGCTCACACGCACCGATCCTCGGCCGCGTGACCATGGACCTGACCATGGTGGACCTGGAGGCCGCGCCGAACGCGCGCGTGGGCGACGAGGTCGTGCTGTTCGGCGAGCAGCAGGGCGCGAGCCTGCCGCTCGAGGAGGTGGCGCGCTGGAGCGAGACGCTGCCCTACGAAATCATGTGCACCATCGGCAAGCGCGTCTCCCGGATCTATCTGAGCGGTGGACGTCCGATCAAGATGACGTCGCTGGTCGGCGAGCGCGCCGAATGGGTCGAACAGGCCGCGGATCACTTCCGCATGCGGGCGCAGGCGCTCGCCGCGGCAAAGCGCGGCTGAGCATGCGTGCGTTCCTCATCGTGCTGGATGGCGTCGGGATCGGCGAGCTGCCCGACGCCGCCGACTATGGCGACCGCGGCAGCGACACCCTCACCCACGTGGCGCGGGCGGTGGGCGGCCTGTGCGCTCCGAATCTCGAGCGTCTGGGTCTCGGGCGGCTCGCGGAGGTTTCCGGAGTGCGCGCCGTCGCCGAGCCGCGCGCGGCGTTCGGCCGGCTCGCGGAGCGCTCGAAGGGCAAGGACAGCACGAGCGGGCACTGGGAGCTTGCGGGACTCGTCCTCGATCGGGCTTTTCCGACCTACCCGCACGGATTTCCCGAGGACCTGCTCGAGCGCTTCTCGGAACGCGTCGGCCGCGGCTGGATCGGCAACGTTGCCGCATCGGGAACCGAGATCATCGATCGGCTCGGCGAGCGCCATCAGCGCACCGGCGATCTCATCGTGTACACTTCGGCCGACAGCGTCTTTCAGATTGCCGCGCACGAAAGCACCGTGCCACTCGAGGAGCTCTACAGGGTGTGCCGCGAAGCGCGCCAGCTCCTGGCCGGTGAGCACGCCGTGGGCCGCGTGATCGCGCGCCCGTTCGTCGGGAGTCCCGGCGCCTACCGGCGCACCGCGAACCGGCGCGACTTCTCGCTCGAACCTCCCGGCGCGACGCTGCTCGATCGCGTCAGCCGCTCGGGCCGTCCGGTGATCACCGTGGGTAAGGTGGACGATCTGTTCGCCGGTCGTGGCGTGACCGAGGGAATTCACACGGAGAGCAATGCGGAAGGCGAGGAGGCACTGGTGGCGCTGTCGCGAAGAAGCGGGGAAGGACTGGTGTTTGCGAACCTGGTCGATTTCGACCAGCTTTACGGGCATCGCAATGACGCGCCCGGTTTCGCGCGTGCGCTGGAAGCGTTCGATGCGCGTCTCGAGGAGCTGCTCGCGCACCTGAGGAGCGACGAAATGTGCGTGATCACCGCGGATCACGGGAACGATCCGACCACGCCCGGCACAGACCACTCGCGCGAGTACGTTCCGCTGCTGGTGGCCGGGCCGCGGGTGCGCGCCGCGGATCTGGGCACCCGCGACACGCTCGCGGACGTCGGCGCGACGCTGGCCGAGCTGTTCGGCGTAGGGCCGCTCGCGAACGGACGCAGCTTTCTCGGGGAGGTGCGCGGGTGAAGGCGAAGGACCTGATGCGCGAAGCCGAGAAGGCGCGAGGTCACGCGTACGCCCCCTACTCCGAGTTCCCGGTCGGGGCCGCCCTGCTCACGCGAGACGGCAAGGTGATCCACGGCTGCAATGTCGAGAACGCGTCGTACGGGCTCTCGGTGTGCGCCGAGCGCAACGCGATCTGGAAGGCGGTGAGCGACGGCGTGCGTGATTTCGCGGCGATCGCCATCACCGCTCGCCAGGGGCACGGCGCGCCCCCGTGCGGCTCGTGCCGGCAGGTGCTTCACGAATTCTCGCCGAACGCCTGGGTGTACTGGCGCGATGCGAGCGGACGCATCCTTCGCCGCCGGCTGAGCGCGCTGCTGCCCTTGGCCTTCCGCAGGAAGATGCTGAGGCGGCGATGAGCCGGGAGCGCGACGAGCTGGTCGAGGCCATCACCCAGCGGGTCTTTGAGGCGCTACGCGGCGCAAGCGCGCCGGTCACGACCCTGCCGCCGACGGGCGCCGCCGCCGCGGCGGCGGCGAGCGCGGGAACGGCCGAGCACGATCCCGCGACCTGCGAGCGCTGCCGCAGCTTCGGCGTCAGCGCGGTGCGCGACTCCGAGGAAACCCGCGCCCTCGCCGAGGCCGGTGCCTCGCGCGTCGTCGCCACCATGGGCTACTGTCCGGCGTCCGACGGGCTCGCCTCGCTCATCGACCACACCCTGCTCAAGCCCGACGCGACCCGCGAGGAGATCGAGCAGCTGTGCCGGGAGGCCGCCCAGTTCTGCTTCGCCTCGGTGTGCGTGAATCCCAACTGGGTGCCGCTGTGCCGGGAGAGGCTGCGCAACAGCGGGGTCAAGGTATGCACCGTGATCGGGTTCCCATCCGGAGCGCACCTTCCCGACGTCAAGGCTTATGAGGGGCGCCGCGCGGTGGAGCAGGGGGCCGAAGAGCTGGATATGGTCATCAACATCGGCGCCCTCAAATCACGCGACTACGCGCTGGTCGAGCAGGACATCCGCGGCGTCGTGCAGGCGGGCGGCAAGGATACGGTCGTCAAGGTGATCCTCGAGACGTCGCTGCTCACGCGCGACGAGAAGATCATGGGGGCGACGCTGGCCAAGGCCGCAGGCGCGGACTTCGTGAAGACCTCGACCGGATTCGCGGGCGGAGGAGCGACGGTCGAGGATGTGAAGCTGCTGCGCGAGACGGTGGGGCCGGAGATCGGAGTCAAGGCTTCGGGCGGCGTGCGCACGCAGGAAGACGCCCGCGCCATGGTCGCCGCCGGCGCGACTCGCATCGGCGCTTCCGCCGGAATCAAGATCGTTCGCGGCGAGAGCTCTTCAGGGAAGGGCTACTGAAGCCAGTGCTCGACGCCCGCGAGTTCCTGCGCGAGAAGCGCGAGGGCCGCGCTCACCGCCCCGAATCCGTACGCGAGTTCATCGCGGCATTCGCGCGCGGCGAGCTGCCCGACTACGTGGTCAGCGCCTGGCTCATGGCGGCGTTCCTCAACGGGCTGGACGAAGCCGAGACCGACGCACTCACCGAAGCGCTGCTGCACTCGGGTCGCATGTTCGACTGGAGCGCACTCGGCCGGCCGAGCGCCGACAAGCACTCCACCGGCGGAGTCGGCGACAAGATCTCGCTGATCCTCGCACCGCTGGTGGCCGCCTGCGACGTGCTGGTTCCGATGGTTTCCGGTCGCGGGCTCGGACACACCGGCGGCACGCTCGACAAGCTCGAAAGCATTCCCGGCTTTCGCACTCAGCTTTCGCCCGAGGGGATGCGCGCCCAACTCGACCGGATCGGCGTCGTGATGGTCGGGCAGGGTCCCGACCTGGCGCCGGCCGATGGCCGCCTCTACGCATTGCGCGATGTGACCGCGACGGTCGAGCGCGACTATTTCATCGTGCCCAGCATCGTCAGCAAGAAGATCGCCGAGGGCGCAGGCGCGATCGTGTACGACGTCAAGTGCGGCAACGGAGCGTTCATGAAGTCACGCGAGGCGGCGGGCGCGCTGGCGCGTCGGCTGGTGCGCGCCACGCGCGCGCAGGGGCGCGGCGCGGCGGCGTGGGTCACGGACATGAGCCAGCCGCTCGGCGAGCGTGTCGGGAACGCGCTCGAAGTCGGCGAAGCCATGGAAGTGCTCAGGGGCGGCGGGCCGGCCGACGTGCGTACGCTCACGCTCGAGCTCGCCGCGGGAATGCTGCTTCTTGCGGGTGTCGAGCGCGAGCCGGTTGCGGCGCGTGTGCACGCCGAGCGCGCACTGGCGAGCGGAGAGGCGTGGGAGAAGTGGGTGGCACTGGTCGCAGCGCAGGGCGGTGACACCGCCACCATCGAAAAGCCCGAACGCCTGCCTCAGGCTCCGATCGTGCGCCAGGTGATCGCTCCTCGCTCCGGCATGCTGGTCGCGGTGGACACCTTCGCGCTTGGTGAGCTGGTGGTGGCGCTGGGCGGTGGGCGACGAGCGATCGGAGATGCGGTGGATCCTCGAGTCGGGCTCGTGGTGCGCCGCCGGATCGGCGATGCCTGCGCTGCCGGCGACACGGTCGCGGAGCTGCACCTGGCGGCGGAAGAGAGCGGCGCTGTGGCGCGCGCACAGGCCTGCTTCAGGATCGGCGAGGGCCCGGTGGCTGCTCCCGAGCTGATCCTCGAGCGCGTGATGTCGGAAGAAACAGGCGCGTCTTCCGCGGGGCGATCTCCGGCGCGAGCGTCGCGAAACTGAAGGCCGCCCTTCAGCGTCGCGAGCGCCGCCTGGCGGATGTTCCCGGCAGCGTCGCGAGGCTGAGGCAGCCGCCAGTGCCTCGAATGAAGCGCCCCGCTACGGGTGGATTGTCTCCTTCGCCCGCTCGAGCGCATCGCGGTCGAGATCGCGAAGGTTCGCCTCATGATCGACCGGAGGAGCCGCGGGCCTGGGCGCATTCTGCAGTGGGTGTCCCGGGTGGGTGGTGCAGTATTCGGTCGGCTCCGATCCCTCGGCGAACATCTCGCTGGTAACGTTCGGGCACGCGTCGGTCGCGAGCATTCCGGATTCGGCGCAGACCAGTCGAGAGGCGGTGCCGGCAGGCACGGGGAAGTCCTCGACCGGCTGACCGCGTGTCGCCCCGATCATGAAGTCTGCCCAGATCGGCAGCGCGGCGCGCGCACCGGTCATCGCCGGCCCGATCGGCCTCTTCTCGTCGAATCCCACCCACGTGCCGCACACCAGGCTCGGCGTGTATCCTACGAACCACGCATCCATGTAGTCGTCCATGGTGCCGGTCTTGCCGGCCGCCGGGTTCATGAAGCCGCGCGCTCGCGCGGGAAAGCCTGTGCCATGGTCGACGACGCTCTGCAGCATCGAAGTCATCACCGATGCCGTTTCTTCGGAGAGCACCTCCATCGGACGCGGCGCGTTCTTCTCGAGCACGGTGCCGTTGCGGTCCTCCACCTTGAGTATGAACAGCGGATCGTTTCGGATCCCGCGGTCGGCGAGCACGCCGTAGGCCGAGGTGAGCTCGATCAGCGTGACCTCGCTGGTTCCGAGCGCGAGCGAAAGGTTCTGGCCGATCGGACTCTTGATACCCATGCGGCGCGCGTAGGTCGCGACCAGCGAGGTGCCGACCTTGCGCAGCAGCTTGATCGCCGGAATGTTGATGGATTGCTGCAGCGCGTAGCGCAGCGTCACCGGTCCGCGGTAGGCGCGATCGTAGTTCTGAGGTTGATAGAGCTCACCGCTGCCGCCGGGAAATGAAACCGGTTCGTCGACGATGATATCGGTGGGGTGGAAGCCGTTGTCGATCGCCGCCGTGTAGACGAAGGGCTTGAATGCCGAGCCGGGCTGACGGCGCGCCTGGGTCGCCCGGTTGAAATTGCTCTGGTTCCAGTCGCGGCCGCCGACGAGGGCGCGCACGTAGCCGTTGCGCGGGTCGATCGCGACCAGAGAGCCCTGCAGGTAGGGCGAGCGCTGTACCGCACGGGCGCTGTCGGTGGTGGGTGGAACGTAGTTCGCCCGCTGAGGCTTGAGTTTGAGCTCGGTTTCGAGCGCCTGCAGCTGTTTCTCGAGCGCACGCTCGCCGAGCTGCTGAAGGTCGATGTCGAGCGTCGTCCAGACATGCAGCCCGCCTTCGTAGACCGCGTTCGATCCGTAGCGCTCGTCCAGGTGCTGGCGGACCATCTCGATGAAGTAGGGAGCGCGGTCGTTGCTGTAACGCACCGGCGTGACTCCGAGCGGCGCGCTCATCGCGCCATCGAATTCCACCTGGGTGATCGCCTTGGTGGCGAGCATGTTTCGAAGAACCTTGGCGCGGCGAAGGCGCGCCGCGGCCGGGCGGCGTCGCGGCGAATACACACTGGGATTGGCAGGAAGGCCGGCGATCAGCGCACACTCGGAGAGCGTCAGCTCCTGGACCGGCTTTGCGAAGTAGGTCTTGGCCGCGGCTTCGACTCCGTATGCGCCTTCTCCGAAGTAGATCTGGTTGAAATACATCTCCAGGATCTGGTCCTTGCTGTAATTCCGTTCGATCTCGATGGCGAGCGCGATCTCCTTGAACTTGCGGGTCATCGTTCGTTCATGGGTGAGGAACAGATTGCGCGCGAGCTGCTGGGTGATCGTGCTTCCACCCTGCGCGCGACGCATCTGGAGCACGTCCTGGATGGCGGCCCGCCCGACGCCCCACAGATCCACCCCCCAGTGCTGATAGAAATTGCGATCCTCGGTCGAGAGCGTGGCATTCACGAGGTAGCGCGGCAGCTGCTTGAGAGGAACCGTCGAGCGGTTCTCCTTGAAGAACTCGTGCAGTACCCTCCCGCGCGCGTCGTACACGACGGTCTTGACCGGTGCCTGGATCGCGGTGAGCTGCTCGGGAGTGGGCAGGTCGTGACCCAGCCATTGCACGGTGCCGAACACGACACCGGCTGCGCCGAAAACGACCACGAGAACGATGATGAGGAACAGCTTCCACGGAGAGCGTTTCGCTGTGCGCACCGCGCGCAGCGCGGCTTGTTCCATAGGATCTGGGAGGATGGGCTGCTCCTTTCACTGCTCGTTGCATGACGGACCGGGCGCCAGGCCGCCGCGGCGCACATCCCGGGCGCCACGAGGCGGACTGGTTGCCGCCATGCCGGGGCCATCTTAGAATCCCGCGCTCCGATGTTCCAGTCGGCTGCTCCAGCCCCGAGGCCCTATGTCACCGGAACAACAATTGGCTCTGCTCACGCAGGGCACCGAGGAGATCCTGCCCGCGGGAGCGCTTCTCGAGCGGCTGCGTGCCCGAGCGCGTGAAAAACGCCCGCTGCGCGTCAAGCAAGGCTTCGATCCGACGGCGCCGGACATTCACCTGGGCCACACGGTCGGATTGCGCAAGCTTCGTCAGTTTCAGGATCTCGGCCACCAGGTGGTCCTCATCGTGGGCGACTACACCGGCATGGTCGGAGATCCGAGTGGGCGCAATCGCACGCGGCCGCAGCTGGATCAAGCAGAAGTCGAGGCCAATTCACGCACCTACCTCGATCAATTCTACCGGGTGATCGATCCGAACCCGCGGCCACCGCGGTTTCCGGCTGAGATTCGCCGCAACGGCGAGTGGTTCGCCTCGATGCCATTCATGGAAGTCATGAAGCTCGCATCCAGCTACACGGTCGCGCGGATGCTCGAACGCGATGATTTCTCGAAACGCATGCAGTCCCATCAGCCGATCAGCATCCACGAGCTTTTCTATCCGATCATGCAGGGATACGACTCGGTCGCAGTGCGCTCCGATGTCGAACTCGGCGCGACCGAACAGAAGTTCAATCTGCTCATGGGTCGCGCGTATCAGGAGCTGCATGGACAGGAGCCGCAGATCATCATGACGCTTCCGGTCCTTCCTGGGACCGACGGTGTGCAGCGCATGAGCAAGAGCCAGGGAAACTATATCGGGGTCGCGGATTCCCCCTCGGAAGTATTCGGCAAGATCATGAGCACTCCCGACGCCGTGATGCCGCTGTACTGGCGGCTGGTCACCGACGCGAGCGCGGAAGAATTGGCCGAAGTCGAGCGCGCGCTCGGGGACCCCGCCGTGAATCCCATGACGCTGAAGAAGCAACTCGGCGCGCGCCTCGTCCGCATGTATCACGGAGCCGATGCAGCAGCGCGCGCGCAGCACGATTTCGAGGCGCAGTTCAGCCGGCGCGAAGTGCCCGCCAATCTTCCCGAATGGGGTGCGCCGGATCAGGATTCGATCGGAATCAAGGACCTGCTGGTGGGTGCGGGCCTCGCGGCATCGGGCAGCGCCGCATGGCGCGCGGTCGACCAGGGCGCGGTGAGTGTGGACGGGCAGCGTATCACCGATCGAGCTCACGCGCAGCCGCTCCGAGCTCCCTTCGTGCTTCGTCTTGGACGAAAAATGGTGCGAGTGACGCCAAAGAAGGGCTGAGCACGCGTTTCCGGGCGCCTCGCGCCGAGCCTGGCAGGTGGACCCCTGGCGGGCCGCCGGCGCCGGGAACCCCCTGGTTTGTGGAGTTTTGGAGGACCTAGCCCCAAGCTTGACAGGGGATGGGTCGCGACCTATATTGCCGATCGCCGCAGGGAACAGCCATCGTGAGAAGTTGTTTGACTTCCAATCAACTCGAGGCTAGATTCCCCGTCCGCCATTTCCGCAGGAGAAGGCGCACGTATGGCTACGCTCTTTGATAATTGAATAGCGCACGATCTTCTGAAAGCCCGCGCGAGGTCCCGACCTCATGCGCTTTTGGCATGAGTGTTGGGTTTCAATATCCTTGCTATTGATCCATGCGTGAGGAGCTTCTGCTCCGAAGCGCATGTTTCTCCGTTTTCAAATGACCACGGAGAGTTTGATCCTGGCTCAGAACGAACGCTGGCGGCGTGGATTAGGCATGCAAGTCGAACGCGAAAGAGGGGGCAACTCCTCGAGTAGAGTGGCGAACGGGTGAGTAACGCGTGAAGAACCTGCCTTCAACAGG
>JANMQY010000091.1:0-6808 GCA_031370785.1 Candidatus Eiseniibacteriota bacterium
CTCGTCGGCTCCTTCACGTTGTAGATACACATCGCGTCACCGGCTTCGTGGATATGGTCCATCACGTCGTCGAGCGCGATCGTGATCGCGATGATGTCCTCGCGATCGAGCGGCGGCATGAAGACCTTGTTGAGTTTCAGATACACCGCGTGCGCGATGTCATCGCCCGCATGCTCGTGGTCGTGCAGCTGCCTTACGATCTCCTCCGAACTCGCGAACTCCCTGCACATCCGGTCGAGCAACTGCGCGCCCAGGACGTCGTTGTGCGCGGCCTGTTCGAACCAGCTGAAGAAATCCCCGTTCGCCCTTCCTCGTGTCCGTTCGTCCATGCAGGCCTCCGGTACGATGATTACGGACGCTTCGGCTCGTCTGCCTTCGGCGCCTGCGTCGGCACGACGGCTCCCTTCGACAGCGCGGGCTTGCGCCGCGCTTCCTGGGTTGCGCTCTCGGGAAGGGTCTGACCGAGCGCCGCCGCCGCCAGCGCGGCACCCGGCGTCGCGGGCGGAGTTTCGGGCGCCGCCGCTGCCGATGCCGCCGCCGCGACCTCGGCCTGCACCATCGCCTCGGGCTTCTCGATGCCTTCGCCCTCGACCCGCGCTTCCTGGGGCTGCTCCGAGACCAGGGCGCGCAGGCGCCGGGCGAGGGCGCGCACCACCTCCTGCAGGAGGGTCAGGTCGCCGGCGGCCACGTCGTAGAACTCGTCGCGATGGAGCGCGAGGGTCCGGCCGTCCTCGATACATTCGGCGCGATGACCCCGCGCCGAGTCGTCCACCAATGCCCACGTCCCGAAGGACTCGCCCGGGCCCACCTCGGAAATACGGTCCCCGGTCACGATGCGCACGCGTCCCTCGACCACCATGTACAGGGCGTCTCCGAGATCCTCTTCCTTGTAGATCGTCTCGCCCTTCGAGATTTCGATTTCGCGCGCGACTTCCGCGAGCCCCAGCAAGCGCCGCGGCCCGACCTCCTTGAGCAGATCGGCGCCTTTCAGGATCAGGACGCGTTCGACCGGCGTCAGCATGGCGACGCCTCGGGGGACGCCTGCGGGGGAGTCGGGGACCCGCCGGCGAGTGCGGCAAGTTCGGCGCGAACCAGCGCGCTGCCCCCATCGCCGGTGGAGAACAGACGCGAGTCGAAGTTGGCGATGGCGCGCGAGGCGCGCACGGCGCAGGCACGAAGCCAATCGTCGGGGGACTCCCACGTCTGGTGGATCCGCTCGGTGAGTTGGTCGTCGCCTGCGGTGTCGGCGGAGGTGCCGGCACCGCTCGCTTCGAAGAGCCTCTGGACCGGCCGAAACACCCCGCGGGGCAGCACGTGCGCAAGATACTCCAGCGCGGGCGGGGCGCCCTCGCGCAGAGGGGATTTGAGGCGCTCGAACACGCCGGGCAGCGGCCTCGGCTCATACCAGCAGCCCAGCGCCTGGAGCGCGCGCTCGAGCGCCATCTCAGCGGCCTCGCGATAGCTCTCACCCAGGAGCCGGATCTCGGGCCTGGCATGCTTCTCCAACGCGAGCGCCGACTCCTCGGCGTGGCGGTAGTCGTGCAGTTCGCGCAGGAACAGCCGATGCGCGCTGGGACGGTCGAGGACCGGCTGCCCATTGCGCACGCGCATCCGGGCGAGTCCTCGCAACCCCAGATAGCGCAGCCTGACATCGCTGCTCCGGACCATGGTCATGAGGGCGTCGGTCGCACGCGGACTCGCGATGAGTGCCAGGGTGCGTGCCGCGAGATCCTGCGCGTGCCCCCCGCCCTCCCCGCCGAGCAGCTGCCGCAGCCCCGGCACCGCGGGGTCGCCGACCGCGGCGAGCGCCTGGCGCGCCTCGTAGCTCAGCTCGCGAACCGGAAGCAGCTCGAGCAGGACATCGAGCAGCGCCGGGCTGGGGCGTCGCGTCGCGGAGCGCAGGGCCTCGCGCCGAATCTCGATGTCGGGATTCGCGAGCAGGCCACGCAGCCGTTGCGCCGGTGCGCGGCCGGCCATCGCGCCCAGCGCGCGCGCGGCCAGCAGGAGGTCCTCACGCGACCCGGATTCGATGCGGGCATCGATCCACGGAGCGGTCAGCACGCCGGCGCCGGCGTAGGGGCGATCGAAGAGCGCGTCGACGACGTACTGGCGCAGGGCCGGATCATCGCCCTCGAGCAGCCGACGGGCGAACTCGGCCGGCTGCCGGCCGAGCAGGATCAGGTAGCCCACCGCCGCGCGCCGGAGTCCCTCGTCCTGCGTTCCGAGGAAGCCTTCGATCACGCCGTCGCCATCGCGCAGTCGGAGCGTCTCCATGGCCTGCACGGCGACGAGCCTCACGAGCGGCGAGGCGTGCCGCAGGCATTCGCGTATGCCCTGGGCGATCTCGGGATCGCGCGTGCCCTGGCTCAACTGGAGGGCCATCACGATCTGCGGCTCCCCGCCGGATCGCAGCGCCTTGAGGAGCGCCCTGCGCGCGGAAGGAATCCTCATGGACTCGGGAGCGGCTTCCGGATCCATCCAGCGACTGCTCAGCGCCTTCTCGAATGCGGAGCCGAACTCGCGATTGAGGAGCGCGGAGAGGACGATCCATGCCCCCGTCAGGAGCAGCGTCCCGATGGCAATGCCCGGAAGGGGGACATGGAACGCATGCAGCACGACGATGAGGAGCACGCCCACGAGGGCGTCCGACCAACGTTCGACCAGCGTGTCGATCGCGGGCTTGATCCGCCGGCGTTCGCTGGGGCGGACCGCGGCGTAGTAGATCTCGGTCGCTGCCTTGCCCAGCGACTGGGAAACGACGCCTTGAATCGAGCGCAGCGCGTTGATCGACCACCATCCCGGACTCAACGCGACCCACGCCGAGAGCAGCAGGATGGAGGTGGGCTGCAGTCCGCTGCTCGCTCCGAGCCCAAACCGCTGCATCAGCCACCCCGCGGCGCCAAATTGAAAGAGCAATGCCGCCGAGTTGAGCACCACGTAGAACTTGCCGAGGAACTGGGTGAGGGCGCGGGGGTTGGAATAGATGTGCTGGATGTAGTACTTGAACTGGAAATCGACGAGTGTTCCGACCATGACCGACAGCGCCAGCCCGGCGGCGAAGACCTGGATGTACTTCGACCTCCGGATGATCTCCCAACGCGAGGCCGTCGATTTGGCCTCGACCGGGCTCGGTCGCCGCGCGCGGTATCGCTCCACGATCAGGGTCAGCACGTGGCCGAGGCCCAACAGGGCGGCCATGACCCACATCAAGCCCACGCGCTGAAGCAGCGGCGTCGACCACGCAGCGAACGCGCCACCGGTCATCCCACCGATCAGACCGCACCCCGTCAGGAGCGGGAAGACGTGGCGCGCGCGCCGCGAGTCCCAAACGTCGAGCGCGAGTCCCCAAAAATGGGGAAGGAGCATCATCGCCTGGCTGCCGGTCCACAGGTAGAACCACACCGCCGTCCAGTGGCGCGAGATCGGCAGCAAGGTGGCGGCGAGCGCACCGATTCCGGTGGCGGCGACCTGGTTGAATCGGGTGGCGCCGACACGGGTGAACCGGCTGGCCACGATGCTTTCCAGCCAGACGAAGCCCACCGAGGCCAGCGCGACGCCGATGTACGCGTAGGGCAGGGACAGCGCGCCGAACTCGATGATGAAAAGGGCGTCGCGCAGCACCTTGGCGATCGTATACGCGCACATCAGGGTCGCGACCAGCGCGCCCATCAGCACGAGCAGCCGGCCTTCATGCGGCTCGAGCCCAAGCCTGCGGCACAGGCTGTCGAACAGGCGCCGCGGGAACAACGAGGCCACTAGCGGACTCCGATCCGGCAGAGGTGCGGCCCGGGGAAGAATGCCGATTCGCCCTGCGTTCTCAGGCCGTCCCGGACAGCTGCTTGAAGCGCCGGCCAATCGCGACCGCAAGGATCAACCAGATCACGATCAGTCCGACGTTCACCAGCGCGAATTGTTTCGGAGCGAAGCCCAACCAGGTGGTGCCCGCGAATACGACACCGGCCGAAAGCACGTCGCCGAAGCGCACAAAGAACGTGTCGTTGGCCTGCTTCGCCTTGTACTTCGCCTCGCGACTCGTGGGCAGGTACAGCGAATTTCGCGTGGTGCTCTGCAGCGAATAGTCGAGCGAGTTCTCGGCGATCTTGGCGGTGCGAATGAACGAGAGCAACGGCACGAACGCCATCGAGATGTAGCCGGCCATCGCCACCACCGGCAGCACGAGCAGCGCGACGCGCACGCCGAAGTGCTTGAGCACGCGCGAAACGACGAATGCCTGAATTGCGGCCGAGACCAGGTTCACGATCGTGAAGAAGTTTCCGTAGAACTCCCCGATCATCTTCTTCTCTTCGAGGCCTCCGGCGGCGGCGCCGTGCGCCTTGGTGTACAGCATCACGACGGTCTTGCCGAGGATGTACTCCCCGTTGGTGTTCACGATGTTGTAGACCAGCATCAGGAATGCGATCAGGAGCAGGTAGCGATCCGAGAACACGAGCGCGAATCCGCTGCGCCCGGTCATACGTTCCTCGGATTCGCCGGAAGCGCCCTTCTCGGGCGCGCCGCCCTTTCCGGATTCGCCGGCCGCCGGGTGGGGCGCTGACACGCGGCGATGCTTTTCGCGGAGATTGACCATGTTGGTCAGAAGCATGCAGACCGCAAGCAGCGCGGCCGCTGCGAGCATGAACGGATATGGGCCAAATTGCTTGACCAGCTGGCCGGTCGCGAACGATCCCGCAATCGCGCCGAGCGAGGCCCCGAAACCGACGATCGCGAACAGTCGCTTCCCTTGCTCGACGGTGTAGACATCGTTCGCGAACGCCCACAGCTGCGCGATCACCATCAGGCTGAAGATGCCGACCCAGATGAAGAACGCGACGCCGATCGGCACGCCCATTCCGCTCAGGACGAAGAATGCCACCAGGCACGCGATGAAGAACAGAGTCACCCCGTTGATCAGCTTGACGCGGGACACCCGCGATGCGAACGCGCTGTAGAGCGGGACGAGGAGGATGAGCAGGCCTGCGGTCGCCGCGGCCGAATAGCTCTTCACCTCCGCGCCACCGGGGATGCTCAGGATCAGGGGCTCGCGGATGGTCTTCAGCAGGTAGTAGGCGGCGAGCAGCAGGAAGATGTTCAACATCAGCAGGAGTGCGGTGACGCCTTCACCGCCGTGCACGTCGGTGAAGAGGCCGAGGAACCGATCGAGTGGCCCCTTGGGCCCCTCGGGAGTGTTCCCGGCAGCCGGCGTCGCGGTGGTCGCGGTCGTAGGCATTGCCATTCCTCCAGCGTGGTCGCCAGCGCAAACGCGGGCGGGGTGTTAGTGCGGGGGCTTCTTCGTGACAGACGTTTTCGGACGAGGGCGCTTGCCCGCGGAAGTCGAATCCGACTTTCCCGAAGGCGCCGGCTTCGACAGGATCCGCTTGCTGGCCGTGGTCGAATCCACCTTTCCGGGGGCCGGTTTCGCCGTGCCGTCCATCGCCGCGGGACCTGATTCCGGCGCGATCGACGTACGGGCTGGCTCCTTGGGCCCCGTGGCCGCCGGGATGGGCATCTTGTGCTGATCGATCTTGGGGACTCCGTACCGCTTGAGGTCGATCTCCACCTTGTCGATCAGAGTGGACTTCGAATTCTTGTCCACCGCGTAGGTGTAGAACTCGCCACCGCCGAACCACAGGCGCATGTGGACGAAATGAAAGGCCTGTGCGGAGAAGACGTTTTCGGGCTTCACGATGGCTCCGGCCACCTTGTACTCGCTGAACAGGCGCGCAACCTGGGCAGGCGGCGGCGGCAGCTCATGCAGTGGCGCTCCGGCGCCCCCCGTGACAATGACTATGGTGACGGCATCCGGCCAGGTGAGCAGGGCGCGCTGGTAGGCGTGCTCGTGGCCGCTCACGATCGCCGAGATCCCCGATTCATGGAGCGCCCGCATCATGCGTTGGCGCCGTTCGATCAGCACGCTGTCCAGCTGCCATTCCTGGCGGTGGTAACTGGCCGAGAATGGTGGATGGTGCATCAACACGAGCACCGGTCCAGGATGCTCCTTGATCCGCTCCACAAGCCACGTGAATTCCTCCTCCGAATACTTGATCTGCACTTCGCGCGACCAGCGCTTGCCGGGGTCGACGATCGGGTTGGTGTCGAGCGCGATGACTCGAAGCCACCCGTCCGCGGAATCGAAGCAGTAGTAGAGTCGATCCGCGCCGACCGGCAGCCCGGTCGCGGTCCGCCAGTTCTCGACGCCTTGCACCGCATCGGTGCGCTCGTGATTGCCGGCGACCGGAAAATACGGGACCCGAGAGGAAAGTGGTTGAGTGATTCGCAGGAAACGCTCCCAGTGCGCGGGATACCGCCCGTCGTCCACAAGGTCGCCGGAGTTGACGACGGCCGAGACCACCTGGCCGTGCACCTTCAGCGAGTCGATCTTGGCCAGCATCGCGCTCAGCACCTCTCGTTCACGGCCGTAGGTCGGCATGTTCCGGAACTTGGCGGGAATGTCGCGGATCAGCGCCAGGTCCGGCCACAATCCCTTGGCGATTGCCCACGGAATGGTGACGAGTCCGCGCAGGATGTTGAGCGGGTTCGACGAGATCATGCGCTGAATCGTCGCGTACTCGGGCGCTAGGCGCGCCGCGCGCCAGCCCGGGCGATTGTCGCCGAAAAGCATGATGTTGAGCGTGTCCGAAGTGTAGCCGTCGCGCAGCCGACCCAGGTAGCGGCGCGTGGAGTCCGCGGTGCCGGGCATGAGGCCGATCAGCGTGTCGCCGAACAGGGGACGCATCGGACCGAGCGACCTGCCCCGCTCAGCGCGATTCACCACACTCGAATCGCTGCCTACGGGAGAGACGGTCTGGGG
>JANMQY010000129.1:0-20560 GCA_031370785.1 Candidatus Eiseniibacteriota bacterium
CACGCGGTCGCGGTCGGCTCGCCTATCTACTTCGACACCGTGAGCGCCCAGCTCAAGCTGGTCATGGATCGCTGCAACTGCGTGACCCCGCTGGTGCGCGTTCCCGGCGGGGACTATGACTTCCGCCCGAAGTGGGCGCGCACGCGCCCCCGCGGGTTCGTGACCGCGTGCAGCGCCCAGCACACCAACGAGCTCGCCGAGCGCAGCGTGCGCGGGTTCATGAAGTGGATCGGCGTGCGCTGGGAGGAGACCCTCGCCTATCAGCACGAGGACAACGACACCGGCAGCGTGGCCGCGCGGCCCGAGCTGCTCGCGCGCGCGTGCCGCGGGGCGGCGGCTGATCGAAAGCGATCCGCTCGTTTCGCCGCCGCGCGCCGGGTAGGGTAGAGTCCGCCCATGGACTTTCTGCTCAGCGAAGAGCACCACCAGGTGCGCGCCATGGCGCGCAAGTTCGCCGACGAGGTCGTCGCGCCGCGTGCCCGCGATCTCGACGAGAACGAGGAATTCCCCGCCGACATCGTGAAGCAGATGGGCGCCCTGGGCTTCATGGGCCTGCCCTATCCCGAGCAGTACGGTGGCGCGGGCATGGACACGCTCGCCTATGCGATCGCGGTCGAAGAGATCTCGCGCGCATGCGCCTCGACCGGGATCACGCTCGCGGCTCACGTCTCGCTGGGCTGCGGCCCGGTCTACGCGAACGGCACCGAGGAGCAGAAGATGAAGTTTCTGGTTCCGATGGCGAAGGGCGAGGCGATCGGCGCGTTCGGGCTGACCGAGCCCAACGCGGGGTCCGATGCGGCGGGCACCGAGACCCGCGCCGAGAAGGTGCCGGGCGGATGGAAGGTCAACGGCTCGAAGATCTACATCACCAACGGCAGCGTCGCCCGGTTCGTGACCTTCACCGCGCGCACGGATGCGGGCAAGGGCACACGCGGCATCTCCGCGTTCATCATGGAAACTTCCTCGCCCGGCTTCAAGGTGGGGAAGAAGGAAAAGAAGATGGGCCTGCGTGGCTCGGACACGGTGGCGCTCCACTTCGAGGATTGCTTCGTGCCCGAGGAGAACCTGCTCGGCGATCCGACCGGCGGGTTCACCGCGTTCATGAAGACGCTCACCGGCGGCCGTGTCTCGATCGGGGCGCTCGCGCTCGGCATCGCGCAGGGCGCGTTCGAGCACGCTGCCAGGTATTCGAAGGAGCGCAAGCAGTTCGGCAAGTCGATCAGTGAATTCCAGGCGGTGCAATTCATGCTCGCCGACATGGCGGTGAAGATCGAGGCGTCGCGCCTGCTGGTCTACCGCGCGGCGGTGCTCAAGGACGCCGGCAAGGATTTCGTGAAGGAAGCGGCGATGGCCAAGCTGTTCGCGAGCGAGTCGGCGAACTGGGTCACCGACAAGGCGATTCAGATCTTCGGCGGGATGGGCTACTGCCGCGACGTGCCGGTCGAGCGCATGCACCGCGACGCCAAGCTCATGGAGATCGGCGAGGGCACCAGCGAGATTCAGCGCATGGTGATCGCCCGCGAGATCCTGCGGAGCGTGTGAGGGTGGGCGGCGCGCCGGGCACATCGGCCGCGACCATGCGTTGGGCGTCGGCCGCCTCGACCGCGCCGGACCCGGTCGAAGCCGCGGGTGAGGTCGCGGACTCCCTCAACACCGCGCTCGGCGAGGGCCCGCTCGACCTGCTGCTGGTCTTCCTCAGCGCGGCCCATGTCCCCGCGGCCGAATCCGTTCTCGACACCCTCAAGCTCCGGCTCGAGCCGCGCTGCGTGATCGGCGGCAGCGCGCGCGGGATCGTGACCGCGGTTCACGAGCTCGAGAACGAGCCCGCGATTTCCGCGATCGGCGCACGCCTTCCGGACGTCGGCATCCATCCGTTCGTGCTGATGAACGCCGGCTGGGCCGCGGCCTCTGAGGATGCGGTCGAGTTCGCGCGCCATGCGCCGCACGTGGCAGGGGCGGAGCTGGTGATCCTGCTCGGCGATCCGTTCTCGCTCGACGTCGAGCGCGTGCTGCGCGGATTCAACCGGTTTGCGCCCGGCGTGCGCGTGGTGGGCGGCATGGCCAGCGCCGGAGTGAGCCCGCACAGCAACGCGCTGATCCTCAACGACTGGGTGGCACGCGAAGGCGGCGTGGCGGTGGCGCTGAGTGGAGCACTGCGCGTGGACGTGGTGGTGTCGCAGGGGTGCCGCGCGATCGGCCCGCCGCTCGAGGTGACCCGCGCCGAGACCAACCTCGTGATCGAGCTGGACGGTCAGCCCGCGCTCGAGCGTGCCGAGCAGGTGTTGCGCGATCTTCCCGACGCGGAGCGCGAACGCCTGGCCAACGGGCTCTACCTCGGCCGCCCGGCGCGCGGCGATGCTTCGGGCCGCGGCGACTACCTGATCCGCAATCTGCTCGGCGCCGACCGCGACCGCGGCATCCTCGCGGTGGGCGATCACGTGATCGCCCATGAGAAGGTGCGCCTGCACGTGCGTGACGCCGAGACCGCGCGAGAGGACCTGGAGATGCTGCTCACGCCCCAGGCGTTCGACTCGCACGCGAGCGCGGCGCTGCTGTTCGCCTGCAACGGGCGCGGCCGCGGGCTCTACGGGAGGCCCGACGGCGACATCAAGCCGCTCGAAGAGGCCCTGGGCGGCGCCGTGCCGGCGGCCGGAATGTTCTGCGCCGGCGAGATCGGTCCGGTCGGCGAAAAGAACTTCCTGCACGGACATACGGCGAGCATCGCAATCGTTCGCGCGGGGGCGCGGCCGGCCGATCGCTGAGGCCCGAATAACAAAGTCTGGACGTGGCCCGGCGCCGACGGTACGATCTTGCTCACCTCGGAATTCGTCAGTAGGGCCGCGCTCATTCACTCTTGCATTGGCATCCTCTGGAGCCTCCCCCCATGCGCCGAGTCCCCCTGCTCGCCTGTCTGGTCTCCCTTGCCGCCGGCCTTCTCTCCATTCCCTCGCTGCTGACCCCACGAGCCACGCGCGCGGTCGGCGGACCCGATTTCGTCCACTTCGAGAGCGGTCAGGTGCACCCGCTGGCGATCACACCGGACGGGAATCGGCTGCTGGTGCTCAACACGCCGGACAATCGGCTCTCGGTCTTCGATCTGACCGGCCCGGCGCCCGTGCGCATCGCGGAGATCCAGGTCGGTCTCGAGCCGGTCTCGGTCGCGGCGCGCAGCAATGGCGAAGCGTGGGTCGTGAACAATCTCTCGGACGACGTGAGCATCGTGGACCTGACCACGATGCACGTCCGCGCCACGCTGCGTGTGGGAGATGAGCCGAACGACATCGCGTTCGCAGCGGGCAGGGCGTACGTCAGCGTTTCGCAGGAGGACGCGGTCAAGGCCTACGACCCGGCCAACCTCCAGGCCGCGCCGATCGTGATTCCGATTCCGGGCCGCATGCCGCGCGCGCTGGCGGCCAGCATCGACGGCGCGAACATCCTCGTCGATGTGTTCAATTCGGGCGGACAGGCGACGGTGCTGTCGGCGGCCGAAGCCGGGGACTCGCTGCCGCCGCCCAACCCGCCCAAGTCGGCTTCGTTGCCGGCCGCGCCCAAGGTCGGGCTGGTGGTCAAGAAGAACGCGGCGGGGAACTGGGTGGACCAGAGCGGCAAGCTCTGGAATTCGAAGATCAAATACGACGTTCCGATGAACGAGCTCGTTTACGTGAGCACCGCGACCAACACGGTGCTCAGCTCGCGCGGCGATATCGCCACCACCATGATGGGTCTCGCGATCGATCCGGTGAGCGGCTCCGCGGCGGTGACCGGCACGTTCGCCGACGTCGGGACTCGCATGCTGCCGACGCTGCGCGGACGCATCACCGAGCAGCGCATGGCCATCGTTCCGAGCCGGGTCGCGCCGCAGACCAGGATCGGACTCAATCCGCACATCAACTACAACGTCGTGCCGGGGCCGCAGGCGGAGGGGGATTCCGCGCTCGGCATGCCGACCGGAGTCGCGTGGTCCGCGGACGGGCAGCGCATCTTCGTCGCCTCGATGGCGACCAACAGGCTCGGCGTATTCAGCGCGGCGGGCGCGCTGCTCGCGCGCGTGCCGACGATCGAGGGGCCGACCGGCGTGATCGCCGATCCGACGCGCGGACGCCTTTACGTGCTCGGGCGGTTCCACAACCAGATCCAGACTCTGTCGGCGAGCACGTTCGCCAGCGTTGCGCTCGCCGGGATCGGCTTCGATCCGACGCCGGATCCGATCGTGAACGGGCGGAAGTTCTTCTACGGCGGCTTCACCTCGGGGCATGGCGACCAGTCCTGCGCGAGCTGCCATCTGTTCGGCGACATGGACAACCTGGTGTGGGATCTGGGCGAGCCGCAGGGCAGCATGGCGCCCGCTCCGCCCAATCAGGCTGATCCGCTGCTGCAGGGCTTCCACCCGATGAAAGGCCCGATGGCGACCCAGAGCCTGCGCGGGCTGCCCGGCACCGGACTCCTCCACTGGCGCGGGGACCGGGCCGATCTCAACGCATTCAATGGAGCGTTCGTGGACCTGATGGGGCGCGCCGCGCAGCTCCCGGACTCCGAGATGCAGGCGATGAGCGCCTTCGTCATGCCGCTCGCCTATCCGCCGAACCCGAATCAGTTCCTCAACCGCACCATGCCCGACGCTCCGGCAGGGAAGGGCAGCGCGGTTCGCGGACAGAGTTTCTTCATGAACACCGTGGTCGACGGACCGCTGACCTGCAACGGTTGCCACACCGTGCCGACCGGCACTAATGGCCAGGTCATCGATCACTTCGCGCTGCAGGAATCCCAGGACATCAAGGTTCCGCAGCTGCGCAACCTGTACAAGAAGACCGGCTTCAAGGACACCCTCGGCGTGGTCAACAAGCGCGGCTTCGGTTTCACTCACGATGGCGCGGTCGACAATCTCTTCAACTTCCTCAAGTTCCCTGGATTCAACTTCGGTTCGCAGCCCGCCGCGGATAACAGTCGCCGCGACGTCGAAGCATTCCTGCTGGCGTTCGACACCGGCCTGGCGCCCGCGGTCGGATATCAGATCACGTTCGATGGCACGAACAATTCCAACCCGACTTTGAACGCGCGCCTCGACACACTCGAAGCGCAGGCGGGCGCCGGCAATTGTGACCTGATCGCGAAGGGTCTCTTCGGAACGACGCGGCGCGGCTGGGTCTACGAGGGCGCCGGTCTGTGGAAGCCGGATGTCATGGCCGGTCCCGCGCTGACACGCGCCGAGCTTCTCGCGCAGGCCTCGGCGGGGCACGAGCTCACGGTGAGCGGCGTGCCCGCGGGAAGCGGCACGCGCATGGGCATCGATCGCGACCGGGATGGCTTCCGCGACGGAGACGAGCTCGATGCCGGCACCGATCCCGGCAATCCGGCGTCGTTCCCGACCAACCTGGCGGTCGGACCGCCCGCATCCGGTTTCGGATTCAGCGGCGCGCGGCCCAACCCGTTCCGCGTCTCGACCGAAGTCGTATTCAGCCTCGGCCATGCCTCGCGCGTGAGCCTTGTCGTGTACGACGTACTCGGGCGCGAAGTGAAGAGCATCGCGAAGGGTCTCTGGCTCACCGCTGGCCCGCAGCATCTGGCGTGGGACGGGCGCCGCACCGACGGAACATCGGCCGCCGCCGGCGTCTACTTCGTGAGGCTCGAGACCGACCACGGCCGTCGCGTCGCGCCAGTCGTGCGGATCCGGTAGGGCTTACCGCTCGGCAACGCTCCACCGATCGCGAACCGCGGGCGCTCATGCCCGAAATGGGCATGGGCGCCCGCGGACCTTCGCGCACGCCCGCGGCGCCGGATGCCTCCCCACGGCGCTTCGTGTAATATCCCTCCGCTTCGAACCAACTCCGCTCCACGTCACCCCGCTGCACGTGAGGTCTTCATGAGCATTCCAGAAGTCTTCATCGTGGGCGCCGCACGCACCCCGATCGGCAAGTTCCTGGGCTCGCTCAGTTCGCTCAAGGCGTCCGATCTCGGCGCGGTCGCGATCCGCGAGGCGGTCAAGCGCGCGAACCTGGCGGGCAACGAGATCGACGAGGTGCTCATGGGGCACGTCGTGCAGGGCGGGCAGGGACAGGCTCCGGCGCGACAGGCGCAGATCAAGGCGGGGATCGATCCAAAGGTCGGCGCGGTCACGATCAACAAGGTGTGCGGCTCGGGTCTCAAGGCGGTGATGCTCGGCGCGCAGGCGATCAGGGCGGGTGATGCGCAGTGTGTGGTCGCGGGCGGTCAGGAGAGCATGAGCACCGCCCCGCACTACCTGTTCACCGGACGCACCGGGCAGAAGCTGGGTGACACGTCGCTCAAGGACGGCGCGGTGATGGACGGGCTGTGGTGCTCGTTCAACGACTGCCACATGATCGAGCTGGCGCAGTACACCGCCGAGAAGGCCGGGCTCAAGCGCGAGGAGCTGGACGCGTTCTCGGCCGCCAGCCACCGCAAGGCAGCCGCGGCGTGGGCGGCCTGTTACTTCTCGAAGGAAGTCGTGCCGGTCACGATCCCGCAGCGCAAGGGCGACCCGATCGTGGTGAGCAAGGATGAGTCGATTCGCGCCGACACCACGCCCGAGCTTCTCGCCAGGCTGCCTGCAGTCACGAAGGATCGTGGTGGCATGATCACCGCGGGCAACGCGCCCGGCTTGAATGACGGCGGCGCGGCTCTGGTGCTGATGAGCGGCGAGCGCGTGAAGCAGAAGGGCGCAAAGCCGCTGGCCCGCGTGATCGCCTACTCGACCGGTGGCGGCGAGCCGAAGGATCTCTTCTTTGCGCCGATCGATGCAGTCGAGAAGCTGCTGAAGAAGATGTCGGTCAAGATCGACCACTTCGACCTGATCGAGGCGAACGAGGCATTCGCGGCGCAGGCGCTGGCCGACGGCAACGCGCTCGGCTGGGACTGGGATCGGGTCAATGTCTACGGCGGCGCAGTCGCGCTCGGGCATCCGATCGGGGCTTCGGGCGCGCGCGTGCTGGTCACGCTGCTGAATGCGCTGGAGCAGCAGGGCAAGAGGACCGGCCTGGCGACGCTGTGTCTGGGCGGCGGCAACGCGGTCGCGCTGGCGGTGGAGCGGGTGTGATTGGGGCCGCGACCGAATCGGGGAGGAGCGGCGCCTCCGCTTCGGTCAGGCGGGTCGCGGTGATCGGCGGCGGCACCATGGGCAATGGCATCGCCCAGGTGTTCGCATCGAACGGCTTCGACGTGCGCCTGGTCGATGCCAGACCTGAGTTCGTCGAGCGCGCGCTCGCGACCATCGCGAAGAACCTGGATCGCGTCGCGAAGAAGCAGAGCTGGGCCGCGGCGGAAGCGCCGGCGATCCTCGGGCGCATCAGCGGCGGGGTGGATCTGTCGGCCGCGCGCGACTGCGACATCGCGATCGAAGCGGTGAGCGAGGACTTCACGCTCAAGAAGAAGATTTTCGGAGCGCTCGACGGGCTCGCGCCACCGCACGCGGTGCTGGCGACCAACACCTCGAGCATCCCGATCACCGAGATCGCCGAGGTGACCAAGCGCCCGGCACGGGTGATCGGCATGCACTTCATGAACCCGGTGCCGCTGATGCCGCTGGTCGAGATCGTCCGCGGCCGCGCCACGAGCGACGAGACCTGTGCGCTCATCGAGGACCTGAGTCGCCGGCTCGGGAAAACCCCGGTCGAAGTGCAGGACTCTCCCGGCTTCGTTTCGAACCGCATTCTCATGCCGATGATCAACGAGGCGGCGTTCACGCTGATGGAGGGCGTGGCGACGAGGGAAGCGATCGACACGGTGATGGTGCTGGGCATGAAGCACCCGATGGGCCCACTCGCGCTCGCCGACCTGATCGGCATCGACACCTGTCTTTCGATCATGCAGGTGCTGCACGCGGGCTTCGAGGACGACAAGTATCGCCCGTGCCCGCTGCTGCGCGACATGGTGAGCGCCGGACATCTCGGTCGGAAGAGCGGGCGCGGGTTCTACGAATATCCCGAGATGCCTCGCGCATGAGCAAGGGAGCGCTGGCGGCCGCTGAAGGGCTCTCGTTCGAGCTCACCGAGGATCAGCAGGCGGTGCGCGAGATGGTGCGTGATTTCGCCGAGAGCGAGATCCGCCCGATCGCGGCGAAGATCGACGAGTCCCACGAGTTCCCGAGCGACAACGTGAAGAAGATGGCCGAGCTCGGTCTGCTCGGCATGTTCGTGCCCGAGCAGTACGGCGGCGCGGGCATGGACTACATGTCGTACGTGATCGCGATCGAGGAGCTGTCGCGGGTGTGCGCGAGCCACGGTGTGATCGCCTCGGTCAACAACTCGCTGGTGTGTTACCCCCTGCTCGCCTACGGCAACGAGGCGCAGAAGAAGAAGTACCTGACCCCGCTCGCCAAGGGTGAGCTGCTCGGCGCCTACTGCCTGACCGAGCCCAACGCCGGCAGCAACGCGGCGAATCAACAGACGGTGGCGTTACTCGAGGGCGACCACTTCGTGCTCAACGGCACCAAGCTGTTCGTCACCAACGCCGGCCCCTCCGACATTCTCATCGTGTACGCGGCGACCGATCGCACACTCGGGGCCAAGGGCATCTCGGCGTTCATCGTCGAAGCGACCACGCCCGGCGTGAACAAAGGCAAGAAGGAGCTGAAGCTCGGCATCCACGCCTCGGACACCCGCGAGATCGCGTTCGTCAACGCGCGCGTGCCGAAGGAGAACCTGCTCGGCGAGCTGAACAAGGGCTACGGCGTCGCGCTTGCCACGCTGGGTGGCGGCCGCATCGGCATTGCCGCGCAGGCGCTGGGCATCGCCGAGGCCGCGCTCCAGGCATCGGTGCGCTACGCAGGCGAACGCAAGCAGTTCGACCGGACGATCGGTGAGTTCGACGCGATCCGGGCGATGCTCGCCGACAGCGCGGTCGAAGTGGAGACCGCGCGGCTACTGGTCTATCAGGCCGCGTGGCTGCGCGACATGGGGCGGCCGCACGTGAAGGAGGCCTCGCTCGCCAAGTGGCATGCCTCCGAAGCCGCGACCCGCTGCGCGAACTGGGCGATCCAGATCCACGGCGGCTACGGCTACCTCAGCGAATTTCACGTCGAGCGCTACTGGCGCGATGCGCGGATCTGCGAGATCTACGAAGGCACGAGTGAAGTCCAGAAGATGGTGGTGGCCGCACAGGTGCTCAAGGAGCACGCGGTCGAAATCTGAACCCAGGGAGGAACCGTTGCGATGAATCGTCCCGTGCGTCCCGTAGCGCTGATGATCCTGACTGCGTGCATGATCTATCCCGGCCTGACTTCGGTGTGGCAGGGACTGCATCCGCTCGTGACCGGCATGCCATTCAATCTGGTCGGGCAGGAAGGCCTGCTCATGGACACGGCGTACCGGCTTGGTCTGCCGATCTGGGTGCCGCTCGGCTACAAGACGCTGATCGGACTCGCCTGGCTCGGCGGAGTCCCGGGCCTCTGGGCCGGCGACTGGCGTGCCTATCCGCTCACGCTTCTCGCCGCCGCGGGTTCGCTCTTGCTGCCGGGCGGCCCGATGGTGATGGGCGTGATCGCCCTGATCTGCCTGATCGGATTCCGCGAGGATGCCGAGAAGGTGCCAGCCTGAGTCCGCGATGCAGCTCGACCTGACCCCGGACCAGATCGCGATCCGCGACGCGGTGCGCGATCTGTGCGTCCGGGAGTTCGCGCCGCATGCCACCCACTGGGATGCGGAAGGCGAAGTGCCTCACGCGGCCGTCAAGAAGCTCGCCGACCAGGGCTTCCTCGGCATGGCCATCCCCGAGGAGTGGGGCGGGCTCGGCTACGACTCGCGCACCATCACGATCGTGATCGAAGAGATCTCCCGGGTCTCGGCCTCTCTCGCGATCATGATCGCAGTGCACAACTCGGTCGGGTTGCTGCCAGTCTACCGCTTCGCCACCGACGAGCAGAAGAAGCGCTTCCTGCCGCGCCTCGTCTCGGAGGACATGAGCGCGTTCTCGCTCTCCGAGCCGGGCGCGGGCTCGGATGCCGGTGCGCTCGAGGCGACCGCGGTGCGCGACGACGGGCACTACGTACTGAACGGCAGCAAGAACTGGGTGACGAACGGGCAGCGCGCCGGCGTGTATCTGATCTTCGCGCGCACGGACAAAGGCGGCGGGAGCCGTGGCATCTCGGCCTTCATCGTGGAGCGCGGCACTCCCGGGCTGGTGCTGGGCAAGCCGGAGGACAAGATGGGGCTGCGCGGCTCGGACACGATCGGACTCATCCTCGAGAATCTGCGCGTTCCCGTCGGCAACCGGCTGGGCGCCGAGGGCGAAGGGTTCAAGATCGCCCTGAGCGCGCTCGATGCCGGCCGGATCGGCGTGGCCGCGCAGGCGCTCGGCGTCATGCGCGCGGCGCAGGAGGAGGCGGCGCGGTACGCGCAGCAGCGCGTGGCTTTCGGTGGACCGCTCGCGAAGATCCAGGCGATCCAGTTCAAGCTCGCCGAGATGGAGCGCCGCATTCAGTGCACGCGGCTGCTCATCCGGCGCTCGGCGTGGCTGCGAGACTCCGGCCAGCCGTTCGGGCGCGAAGCCGCAATGGCCAAGCTGTACGGGACCGAGGCCGCGACCTGGGTCACCCATCAGGCCATCCAGATCCACGGCGGCTACGGTTATGTGAAGGAGTATGCGGTCGAGCGGTACTACCGCGACGCGCGCATCATGGAGATCTACGAAGGCGCGAGCGAGATCCAGCGCCTGGTGATCGCGCGATCGCTGCTCAAGGACGGCGTGCGGGGCTAGCTGCACATAGCGCAGGCCCCACCCACCACGCCGCGATCCAGAAGAAATACCAGCACTCCCGGTACGCGGAATCGCATCCAAACTGTGGGCGCTGAAGCGCTTCAGTGGCGCAGCACACATTCCGATGACTTCCGAGACGTGCGGGCACGGGTGGAGCCGGGGGCCCGCCGATCTGGTAGAATCCCCGGTCCGCATCGGCGGAGAGCGCTGGCCGCTCCCGTAACGCGACTTCACTCCCGAGGATCACATGGCCAAAGTAGCCGTCCTTCGCACCTCCCCTGAAACCGTGGTCGAGGACTATGGCCGCCTGATGGACCTCGCGAACTATCGCGAGGCGCTTCCCTTCTCCGCCCAGACCTGCCTGCGCATCAACATTTCTTGGCACGTGTACATGCCCGCCTGCTCGACGACGCCCTGGCAGATGCACGGCGTGATCGAGAAGCTGAAGAAGGACAACTACGACGTCGCGCGCAACCTGATCGCCGCGCAGAACGACACCGTCGTGGTCAGCTGTCGCGAGGGCACGATCCAGAATCATCTGGCGCCGGTGCTCGAGCGCTACAAGGTGCCGATCCAGTACCTGAGCGAGCCGCCCACCGAATGGGTGCGCTACCAGCCCAAGGGCAAGATGCTCGTGCTCGACCGCGTGTTCGAGAAGGACGGCATCCAGATTCCGAAGCTGCTCATCGGCAAGAACGTGATCCACATGCCGACGGTCAAGACTCACGTCTTCACCGGCACGACCGGCTCGATGAAGAACGCGTTCGGCGGTCTGCTGAATCTGAACCGCCACTGGACGCACTCGGTGATCCACGAGACGCTCGTCGACCTGCTGCGTATCCAGAAGGAGATCCACCCCGGCGTGTTCGCGGTGATGGACGGGACCATCGCCGGCGAGGGACCGGGTCCGCGCGCGATGCGCCCCCACGTCAAGAACTACATCCTCGCCTCGGATGACTGCGTGGCGATCGATGCGATCGCTGCCAAGATGATGGGCTTCGATCCCATGACCGATCTCAAGTTCATCCGTCTCGCGCACGAGAACGGACTGGGCGTGGGACGTCCCGAGGAGATCGAGATCGTCGGCGACGACATCCGGAACGTGAACTTCGGATTCCGCGGCAGTCTCAGCGAGAACACCTTTGCGTCGTGGGGACAGAAGCTCATTTACTGGGGCCCGCTCAAGTTCATGGAGAACGCTCTGCTGCGCTCTCCGATCGTGCCGTGGTCCTATGCGGCATCGCGTCTGTATCACGACGGATACTGGTACCCGGTGAACGGCAAGCCGCGCGTTCGCGAGATCATGAAAACCGGCTGGGGCGATCTGTTCACGCGTTACGGAAATGGCGGCGTGTTCCAGAAAACCTAGCCGCGCGCACGCTCTCGGGGAGAGCCCCTCTCCTCCGCCGAGCCTGCTGCGGAGCGTCGATCATGGTGATGTCCCTCTCGATTGTCTGCGTTCCACCCGGGCCGCCTCGTGGCGGTCGGAGATGACGCGTCGCAAAGAGGCGCAGACCGGCCACGCACCCGGCGTGGCCAGCGCCCCGGCGCGTCCCGGAGCGCCCCCGAAGGAGCCAGATCCCGCGCAGGAGCGGGAGCTGCAGGTCGCGAACGAGGCGCTGAACGAGCTGACGGCGCGCTACCGCGCGCTGTTCGACACCAATCCGCAGCCGATCCTCGTGTGGGATCTCGAGACGCTGCGCATCCTCGATGCGAATGACGCCGCGATCCGTCGCTACGGCTGGACGCTCGAGGAATTCCGCAAGATCACGCTGAAGGACGTGCGCCCGCCCGAGACCGTGCCGAGACTGATCAAGTGGCTCGCACAGAACCACGAGGGCATCACCCGCTCCGGCATCTTCCGTCACCACACCAAGAGCGGCGAAGAGTTCGATGCCGAGGTGATCTCGCATCCACTCACTTTCTCCGGCCGGATGGCGCGTCTCTCGGTGGTCAGCGATGTCACCGAGCGCGTGCACAGCGAGGCGGTGCTGCGCGCCAGCGAAGCACATCTGCGCTCGATCCTCGACTCTGCGCTGGATGCGGTGGTCGGCATGGACGAGAGCGGGCTGATCACGTTCTGGAGCCCGAGCGCCGAACGCATGTTCGGCTGGCCGCGCGATGAGGCGCTTGGCAAGGTGCTCGCCGACCTGATCGTTCCCGAGCGTTATCGCAAGGCGCATGTGAAGGGGATCCGGCGCTTTCTCGAGACCGGCGATGGCCCGGTCCTCGGCCGCCGAATCGAGATGGCCGGGCTGAATAGCCGCGGCGAGGAATTCCCGATCGAGCTGATGATCACCGCGCTGCGCAGCGACGGGAGCTGGTCCTTCACCGCGTTCTGCACGGATCTGTCGGAGCGGCGACGCACCGAGGTCGAGATCCGCCGCTACGCCGACATCGTGCGCAACATTCCGATTGGACTGACCGTGCTTTGTCTCGAAGATCGCAACGACGCGAACAGCTTCCGCATGCTCGCGCGCAATCCGGCGGGTTCGCGCCTCGCGCCCGGCCGCGACGAGGAGGTCCTGAACCGGCGCGTCGTCGACCTGCCGCCCGAGATCGTGAACACGGACGTGCTGGAGCAGTACCGCGACGTCGTGCTCACCGGCATCGGGCGCGACCTCGGCGATTTTCAGTTCAATGCTCGCGAAGGCGGAAAGCGACTGTTTGCCCTCAGGGCTTTCCCGCTTCCCAACGATTGCGTCGGGGTCGCGTACGAAGACGTCACCGAGCGCCGGCAGGCCGAGGAATCACGTTCCAGGCTCGCGGCGATCGTCGAATCCTCCGATGACGCGATCGTCTCGACCGATCTCGAAAACGTCATCCAGACATGGAACCCGGGCGCCGAGCACATTTTCGGCTACTCCGCCGAAGAGATGATCGGGCGCAACTCCGCGTTCCTGATTCCCGACGACCGGATCGCGGAGCTGGAGGGCGCGATCGAACGCCTGATGGGTGGCGAAGGCTTCGAGGTGCTCGAGACCGAGCGGCTGCGCCGCGACGGCACGCCGGTCGTGGTCTCGCTGATACTTTCGCCGATCCGCGATGCGTTCGGACGCCTGATCGGCACCTCGGCGTTCATGCGCGATCTCACCGTCGGCAAGCGCTCCGAGAAGGAGCTTCGCGAGTCGGAGGCGCGCTACCGCCAGCTGTTCGAAACCGCGCCGGTCGGTATCTTCCAGTCCGCTCGCGACGGAACCCTGATGACCGCGAACGAGGAGCTGGCGCGCCTGCTGGGATACGACTCGGTAGTGGAGCTGATGGGGCGAAACCTCACCGAGATCTACTACGATCCCGAGCAGCGCGAGGCGGCGATCCGTGCCTATCCGCCCTTCGGGCAGGTGGCCGAGCTCGAGCTGACCTGGAAGCGGCGCGACGGCACGCCGGTCCAGGTTCAGCTGAACGTGCGCGCCGTGAAGGACGAGCTCGGAGAAACCCGTTACTTCGAGGGCTTCGTGCGCGATGTCACCCAGCGCGTGCGGCTCGAAGAGCAGTTGCGCCAGTCGCAGAAGATGGAGGCGATCGGGCGGCTCGCCGGCGGCATCGCGCACGATTTCAACAACCTGCTCACCGCGATTCTGGGCTACAGCGATCTCGCGCTCGCCGAGGTGAACGAAAGCGCGTCGCTCCAGTTCATGCTCAGCGAGATCCGCAATGCGGGCGAGCGCGCCGCCGCGTTGACCCGGCAGCTGCTCGCGTTCAGCCGGCGCCAGGTCCTCCAGCCGCAGATCCTCGATCTCAATGCGGTGGTGCAGGACATCCTGCAGATGCTGCATCGCCTGATCGGCGAGGATGTCCGCCTGGTCACGCGCCTCGATCCGGCGCTCGAGCCGGTTCAGGCGGACCCCGGCCAGCTCCAGCAGGTGCTGCTCAACCTCGCGGTCAATGCGCGCGATGCCATGCCGGAGGGCGGAGATCTCACGCTCGAAACCGGCAATCTGGTTCTCGATGAAGTCGACGCGCGGGCCTACCCCGGTGCGGCCCCCGGAGCCTATGTCCGGCTCTCGGTGACCGACACCGGCATCGGAATGGACTCGGCGACGCTGGCTCGCGTGTTCGAGCCGTTCTTCACCACCAAGGAACCGGGCAAGGGCACGGGCCTGGGGCTGTCGACCGTCTACGGAATCGTGCAGCAGACCGGCGGTCAGATCGGGGTGCGCAGCGCGCCGGGAGAGGGCGCCACGTTCGACATCCTCCTGCCGCGCGCCGACGCCACGCCGATCGAGGCATCCTCGGCGCGGGAAGGCGAGACCCACGTTCCGTCTGGCTCGGGCACCGTTCTTCTGGCCGAGGACGAGGTCGCGGTGCGCGGCTTGATCTGCGGAATCCTCGAGTCGGACGGCTACAAGGTCATCGAGAGCGCGAGCGCGTCGGAAGCGCTCGCCAAGTCGCGCGCGCATGAAGGCCCGATCCGGCTGTTCCTGACCGATCTCATCATGCCCGGGGCGAGCGTCACCGAGGTCGTGGCGCAGCTGCGCAAGGAGCGACCCGAGATGAAATTCGTGTACATGTCCGGCTACACCGAGCTGGCGGCCGGCCGTCCGCGGGCGCTCGAGGCCGGCACCACGTTCATCCAGAAGCCGTTCATGCGAGCGGGGCTGCTCGCGGTGGTGAAGACCACGCTCGAGAAGGAAGCGAGCTGAGCCGCGCGGCCGCGGGAGCGGTCAGCGCACCACGACGAAGCGCCGCACGGATGTGATTGCTCCGGCGCGAACGCTTGCGAGATAGACCCCGGGACGCGCCGGTGCGCCCGCAGCGGTCACTCCCGGCCACAGCAGCTCGCAGCGGCCCGTGGCGAAATCGCGCGCGGGAGAGCGCCAGATCGAGCGCCCGGCGAGATCGCACACCTCGAACGAGACGCGGGACGCCGTCGCGAGATCGAGCGCGAAGGCGACCGCGCCTCGCGTCGGGTTCGGGCGCGGCGGCGCGAGCGCCAGTCGCGCGGGAGCGCTCAGCGGGCCGACCGCAACCGGCAGGGTGTAGCGGATCCGCTGGACCTGACCGGTGTAGATCGAAACGTAGAACATGTCGCCGCTGACCGGATCGACCGCGAAGCACACCGGTCCGCCCGCCTCGACCGCGAAGTCGTACCGGTCGACCACGCGATCGCTCGCGTCGGTGGCGAGCACCTGAATCCAGTCGTGGCCATAGTCGCCGAAGAAATAGCCCTGACGGAATGCGGCCGGGTAGGTCGTGCCCGAGTAGAACGTGCCGCCGGTCAGAACCCCTCCGAGGTAACCCGCGGGCACGCTCTGTGCCGAGTCGGAGTGGTGATAGGCCACGGTCGGGAGGGTCGGGGTCGCGGGATCGATCGCGGTGCCGATCGAATCGCACGGATGGTGGGTGGGATGAACGGCGCGATAGGCGGGCTGCGCGTGCGGCCCTTCGTCGCACGGCCATCCGAAGTTGAGGCCGCTCGAGCGCGCCACGTTCACTTCCTCCCACGAGTTCCATCCCACATCGCCGACGTAGAGCGTGCCGGGATTCCCCGCGGCGGGATCGCTCGATCCGGTCCCTGGCCTGCGCGCGATGCGGAACGGATTGCGCAGGCCGTAGCACCACACCCGCGAACGATGCGATGACGGGTCGCCGTCGAAGTAGGGATTGCTCGCGAGACCCATGCCGGTCGCGGGGTCGACGCGCAGCACTTTTCCGTCGAGGCTGTTCAGGTCCTGGGCGCGGAACGCGCCGATGTCCTCGAGCGGGTCGGTACGCTCGGGCCCGAACAGGCCCGGATCGAGGCCACCCGCGTCCGGCTGGGTGAAGTGCGCGCCCTCCCCGGCCGAGACGAACAGAGTGCCGTCGCGACCCCATTCGAGGTCGGCGATCGTGTGCGAGCCCGAGCCCGAGGCGAAACCCTCGCGCCAGTTGCGACCGATGAGCACCTTGCGCGTGGATTCGTCGACCACCGTGGGGCCGTACGCGGTGACCTGGTAGCGCACCAGCCGGCCGAAGGCGTCGTTGTAGTTGTCGAGCTCGATGCCGTTCGAATCCGGATCCACCGTGTAGAGAAAATAGACGAACCGATTCGTGTCGAAGTGCGGGTCGACCGCGATCGCAAGCAGTCCGCGGTCGTCGGTATTCAGCACCTCCGCTTCGTGGACCCACAGTGGATGGCGCGTGACGCCGTCGACGAGGTACACGATGCCGCCCTTCTCAGCGACGAGCAGGCGCCCATCGGGGAGGAACGCGATCGCGGTTGGCACGTCGAACACAAACGGCACCGGGTCGAGAACGAAGCCCGGAGGAAGCGTGGCCGCATGACCGGCGCGAGGAAGCGCGAGCGTGGTCGCGCCGAGGACGGCGGCCAGTATCGCGACCTGACGCACGGCACGACACAGCCAGGGCCAACGGCGGAATGGAACCGGCAGATCGGTGGCGGGCAAAACGGGTTCTGGAGGCATGGGCTCCAAATGGAAGGGAGCGATTCTCGGGCCAATCGAGCCGACCGGGTTGCTCCCTCTGAATGCTGCCGCGGGCTTGCGACCTGCACGTTTCCTCGCTGCAGCGGAGGGGAGATGCAGCTGCCCGAACGCCGGCGCGAAACCCATGCCCGGTCGCGGCAACATGGCCTGCGCGCGTTCACCCCCTAAGGCGGGGCAATCCCCCCGCGCGAGCCCGCGCCCGGCGGGTTCTGGCAGAGCTCTACCAGCACTCCGCCGAGACTCCTGGGGTGAAGAAACGCGACCTGGCTGCCGTGCGCGCCGGCTCGCGGAGCGCTGTCGATGAGCCGTACGCCGGCCGCGCGGCAGCGTTCGAGCGCATCCGCGAGATCGGTCACGTGGAGGCTCACGTGATGGAGCCCGGGTCCGCGCGTCTCGAGGAACTTCGCGACGGTGTGCTCCGCCGATCGAGGCTCGAGCAGCTCGAGCGTTACCGGGCCGAGGCGCACGAAGACCACGCGCAGCGCGCCTCCATCGATCAGCTCCTCGCCGCCGCGCTCGGCGCCCAGCGCGGCGACCAGCAACGCCACCAGCGGGTCCGCATCGCGCACCGCGATCGCCAGGTGCGAGAGGCCGCTCACGGGGGGACTCGGATCGCTCACGATCGGGCTCCCGGGCGATAGCTGCCCCAGACCTCGCGCAGCGTGTCGCACACTTCGCCGAGGGTCGCGTGATGCGTCAGCGCCGCGAGAATCAGCGGCACCAGGTTTTCGCTGCCGCGTGCGGCGCGGCCCAGGCGCGCCAGCGATTCCGCGAACGGCGCGGCTTCACGCTGGCCGCGCCAGTGCCCAAGAAACGCGGCGCGCGCATCCTCGACCTCGGGATCGGGCGTGAACGGCGGAGCCGTGGCCGGCGAATCGTCGGCGAATCGATTCACGCCCACCACGATCCGCTCGCCGGACTCCACCTCACGCTGCCAGCGGTACGCCGCCTCGTGAATCTGCTGCTGCACCCAGCCGGACTCGATCGCGGCCAGCATGCCGCCCATCGCATCGACGCGCTTCAGCAGCTCCCGCGCGCGTTTTTCCAGATCGGCGGTGAGCGCCTCGACGAAGTAGCTCCCGGCCAGCGGATCAGCGGTATCGGGAATCCCGCTCTCGTGTGCCAGGACCTGCTGGGTGCGCAGCGCGAGCACTGCGGCGTCGCGCGAGGGCAGGCCCAGCGCCTCGTCGAACGAATTGGTGTGCAGCGACTGGGTGCCGCCGAGAACCGCGGCCAGTCCCTGAAGCGTGGTGCGCACCACGTTGTTGAGGGGCTGCTGCGCGGTGAGCATGGATCCCGCGGTCTGAGTGTGGAAGCGCAGCTTGAGCGCCTCCTGGTCGGTGATCCCGAAGCGCTCGCGCAGCAGGGTCGCCCACAGGCGGCGCGCGGCGCGAAACTTCGCGACCTCTTCGAAGAGATGGTTGTGCGCGTTGAAGAAGAACGAGAGGCGCGGCGCGATGCGAGCCAGGTCCAGCTTGCGCGCGCGCGCGGCCTCGAGATAGGCGAGCGCGTTGCCGAGCGTGAAGGCCAGCTCCTGCGCCGCGGTCGCTCCGGCCTCGCGCATGTGGTAGCCGCTCACCGAGATGCTGTTCCACTGCGGCACCTGGCCCGCGGTGAACTCGAACACGTCAGTGATGAGCCGCAGCGAGGGCCCGGGCGGGTAGATGTAGGTGCCGCGCGCGACGTATTCCTTGAGCACGTCGTTCTGCACCGTGCCGCCGAGCCGCGCGCGCGGGATGCCGCGCGCGTCCGCGACCGCGACGTAGAACGCCAGCAGCAGCGGCGCCGTGGCGTTGATGGTCATCGAGGCGGTCACGCGCTCGAGCGGCAGGTCCGCGAGCAGCGCCTCCATGTCGGCCAGGCACGAGATCGCCACGCCCACCTTGCCGACCTCGCCGCGCGCGAGCGGCGCGTCGGAGTCCATCCCCATCTGGGTCGGCAGGTCGAACGCCACCGACAGCCCGGTCTGGCCCTGTGCCAGCAGGTAGCGGAAGCGCTCGTTGGTCTGCGCCGCGCTGCCGAAGCCCGCGTACTGGCGCATCGTCCACAGCCGCGCGCGGTACATGCCGGCATGGATGCCCCGCGTGTAGGGCGGCACCCCCGGCAGCGGCGCCCGCCGCGCCAGATCGCGCGGCAGATCGCCCGCCGAATAGACCGCCGCAATCGGGATCCCAGAAGATGTCGAGCGGGGTTCCAGAGCGGCGTTCCGGCGGAGTCGGCGGGGGTCCGGCCCAACGGGGCTGGAGCGCAGGGGAGGTCTTTTGGGGGAGGCAGGGGCGACGGGGCCCCCGCGAGGATAGGACCCCCGCCGACTCCGCTTGGCTCCGCCCGCCTTGGCTTCCGTCCGCTCGCCGCGCAAAGCTTCCGACTTCCGAACCTCGTTCGAGGTCGCGCGCCGCTTCTTCACGCCCCCTCCGGCCGGATCCGCAGCAGCGCCTGCCCTGCGCTCACGGTCGCGCGCTCGGCGACCAGCAGCTCGCTCACGACGCCGCCGTGGCGGGCCGTGAGCTCGTTCTGCATCTTCATCGCCTCGACCACCGCCACCGCCTGTCCCGCGGCCACCCGCTCGCCCGCCTTGACCCGGTAGGCGACCAGCAACCCGGGCATCGGCGCCTGGACGGTCTCGACGCTCTGGGCGGCCGCGGCGCGGCGCACCGCCTGGAGCACCTTTTCGATCGGGTGACGCACCTCGACCGGAAAGGTCGCGCCCTCGAGGGTCACGCTGAGCGCGCCCGAGCCGGCCTCGCCCCAGGGCGCGTCCTCGACCCGCACTTCGTGCGAGCGCCCGTTCACGATCAGCGAGTAGACCTCGCCATCGGGCAGCCGGTGGAAATCGGCTTCGAGGCGGCGGCCCTCGACTTCGAGCACCAGGCGGTCACCTTCGGTCTGAAACTCGACCTCGGCGTCCCGGCCCTCGAGCGTCACCCAGAGCTTCATCGCCCCGGCCCTGTCGCGCTCACGCCGTGAACCACGGCGCCCACCAGCCCGCCGAAGCACCCGCCCGCGCGCCCCCCACGATCCGCTGCTTGAGCCCCACGACCGAGGCCTGCGCCCCCACCGCGTAGCAGCACAGCAGCACGCCGAAGGCGAGCACGACGAAGAAGCGCGGGATCGTGAAGCTCGGTTCGGAGTAGGCGGCGGCGTAGAACGACAGAACCTCCGCCGCGATCAGCGCCGACCAGCGCGGTTCGAACTTGAACCACTGCCTCAGCGTGTTGGCGATCGCCAGCACCGCCGTCGAAGCGACCGCGAAGCATGCGATGAATCCCCAGTTGAACACGTCCTGGAATCCTCGTTCCATGGCTCATTCCTCCTTGACGCGGGACGGACCTGCTGCGGTGGTCATGACTTCGCGCCCGTGCCCGGGCGGGGTGGGAGCCAGGCGGCGCGCTGCCGTGCCCAGTCGCGCGCCGCGCGCCGCGTGGCCC
>JANMQY010000128.1:0-12577 GCA_031370785.1 Candidatus Eiseniibacteriota bacterium
GGGCTCTCGCCAGCGCGAACGAGCTCGATCAGCCGAGCTCGAAACTCATCCGGATACGGCGGCGGTGGTGCAGACTTCTTTGGCATCGTGGGACCCTCCGACCCAAATGGTCAGGTGTCCACGAAATCGGGTCAACTCCAAAAGGGTACCGACCGCGCGGGGGGACTTCGGCCGTTGGGGCAAGGGGACTAAGGAAAGCAAAGAGGATACGCGACAAAGCGGAATGGGTACAGGGTATTCCCACGAAACCATCTGGCGTCCCCAACGGGATTCGAAGCGGAGAAGCAGGGCGAACCAACGTCGCAACCCGTCGACCAAACGCGCAAAGACAACGACTTGCGCGAGGAGTCAGACGACGGTAGTGGACGGGAGTAGACGCAGGACGGGGACAGTTTGGGGACAATTGAGGGACAGTCTGAGGCCCTCAGGGCTCTGTGCGCGGAGAGCGAGGCGACCAGCTCAGAGTGAACACCAACGGTTGATCGCCCTGTTCGCCGCGCACCTTCGAGTAGATCGGAATGCCCACACTCAACGCCAGCGAACCGACGGGACCGATCGCGTGCCCGGCGCCAAGCGAGAGCAGTGCGTCCGTCCGGCCCAGGTTTCCTTCCTCCTCAAGCCGTCCGTTCCAATGCTCCGCTTGTTCCCGCGTGATGTCGAGAGCGAGGCTTCCACTGCCCTGCCGAGGGAGCGAATGGGTGAGGGTGAGATTCCCATTGAAGCGATCGCCAGCTTGGAAGCCGTGCGCGTTTTGGTTGAACACTAGGTGCGCCTGTGCGGTGGTCGAGAGCGTTCCGTGGCCCAACTCACGTCCAGCGGCCACAGCAAGGACAGGATCCCAGGTGCCGGTGCCGAACTGGAAATGATCATGCGGCAGGCCAAGGCGTCCGAGCGCGAAAGGATTCGGCTCAGTCCGGCCAATCGGAATGGATAGCCCCACTCGGCCGGCGAGACTCCAAACCTCACCGGCTCTCGCGATGTGCAGCGACAGCGTGGGGTCGGCTAGGCGCACCGGCGTCTCATTGCGGTGGTGACCATCCGGGTATTGGAGGGTGTAGGGCCGCCGAGCGACGTCCTCGTACCGGATGCGGCTGCGGATGAGCCGTAGGGGCACGAGCAGCTCAAGCCCGGCCCCCGGTCGAAACCCACGTGCCACGGTGAGATCAAGCTCGCCGACCGTGATCGTCTGGACGTGCCAGTAGTGAATCGACGAGTCCTGAAAGGCCGTCGTCGGGTGCTCGTTGTGAAAGCGGCCGCCGGTCAGGCTGGCGTTCCATCGCCACGCCGCAGGATCGGGCGGCAACAGCTCGAACCTGCCGACCGGCAGGTTGGGGTTGCTTCAGCCAGCTCAGGTCCAGCCGGTCGTCGGAGAGAACCCGAGGGCGACGACCGAGAGGATGATGACGAGCGGACGCCTCACCCTTTGATGCCGAGCGCAGCGTTGAGTTTCTTCGGGTCGTTCCCGCGGATGTCCGTGCGCTTGCCAGTTGGGTCGAAGACCACGACGTAGGGCAGCGACTTCAGCTTGCCGCCGAGTTCGCGAGCAAGGCGTGACTCGAAGTCGACGACGTTGAGCTTGCGAATGGCGACATCCTTCCGTTCCGTCATGACTTCGCGCAGATGCTTGTCAACAACGTGGCAGGGTCCACACCAGTCGGCGTAGAAGTCGAGCACCGTGTACTTACCCGGTACGCGGAGCTTCTCGAGCGGCCCAACCGCGTCGCCCTTCGCGGTCACAACCATCATGTCCGCGCCTTCCGGATACGGCTCGGGCTGATAGGCGGCCGGCCTCGCGCCGTTGCCAGCGCCAACGAGAGCGCGATAGCAACCCTGACGCTCGAAAGCATCGATCACGACTCGGTCCGGAACATTGTCCGCCAGCGTGATGGTGAACTCGGACTTCTTGGGATCGAAGGACCACTTCTTCACGCCCTTGAGCTTCTTGAGGTAGGGGGCGACCTCTTCCTCGCAGTTGCCGCAGTTTGACCCCTGGGCTGAGAACACCTGCACACGGTCAGCCCAAGCCGAAGTCGCGATCACGAGAGAGAACAGTACTGTGAGACCGAGCCTGCACCGCATCATGAGACTCCTTGTCGAAGTAGAACGAGCAAGGGGCCGAAACGCTCTCGGCCCCTCTCGCTGTTCAGAGTGACTTCTTATGGGCAGAGCGGACACTTTCCAGGGCACCGCCACGAGGCCGCCCACGTGATGACACTAGGTGCAACCACGAGTACTGCACCAACGATTACAACCCAGAGACGCTTCATCGAGAGACCCTCCTTCCAGAGACGCGTTTGCTGACCAGCTCTTCGATCACCGGGCATTCTCTAAGCGGCAGCACGTGCGGACAGGCGTCCCGCAGCGTTAGCAGCCGTCGGCGCTGCGCCCGAAGCTTGGCGAGTAGCTGATCCATGTGGTCGAGCTTGACCTGCACCGTTGCGCAAACGTCCTCGCAGTTCGCCCGCGAGTCGTTCATCGCATCGAGCAGCGCCGCGATCTCAGGCAAACTGAACCCGAGGGCTTGCGCTCGCTTGATGAGCTGGATCCGCTCGAGCGTTTCGGCCCCATAGCGGCGATGGCCGCTTACCGTACGACCTGGCTTCGGCAGAAGCCCCCGGCGCTCGTAGAACCGCAGGGTTTCCACGTTGACGCCAGCCACCCGAGCCAGCTCACCGCTACTCATCAATGCGCGGTCCATCCCGACTCCTCCAGATAGGATGCATCCAGTACTCAAGTACGGGTTCAAGGGGATTCTAGCAGCGTCGGGATCAGAGAGGTGGAGGCCGCACTCTAGGGTGTAAATGCATCAGCGGCAGCAGTTCTTGACCTTCTACGACGTGCGTCGTAGGTTCGCTGCATGATCACCCATCCGCAACTGCCGGGCGGCGCACTGGAATATGCGGTGCTGCTGACGATCCTTGATCTCGGCCGTGCATCGGCGCGCGAGATTCACGCGCGTGCTGGTGAGCCGAAGGGCTTGGTCTACACGACGACCGCCAAGGTGCTCGACCGGTTGCTCGCGAAACGGCTGGTCCGCCGCCAGCCGCACGGTCGAACGTTTCTCTACGAGCCCGCCATCGAGCGCGCGGTTCTCGAACGGGCCCGGGTTCGTGAAGCCCTTTCCCGGCTCTTCGGCGACGCCCCGTTGCCGGCGATGGCAACGCTGGTCGACGCCATGGAATCCCTGGATTCGGCGCTCTTGGACGAGCTCGCGCGGGAAGTCGCGGCGCGCAGAAGGCGGCGTCGTGGATCGTGAACTCGTCTTGCTGATTCTCGTTCCATCAATCGCCGGACCGCTGATGACTCTCGCGGGATGGTGGGCGCCTCGTCGGCCAGAAGGCACGTGCGCGACGCTCATGGAGCGGGTGCATTGGCGAGATCTCTGGATGCCCTGCGTTCCAGTCGCTGTGTTCGCGTCGTTGCTCATGGGATGGGCGATGACGGAGCCCGAACACGCTGAGGCCGCGCACGGACTGGTCGGAGTCCTGGCTACGGTGTTCACGGCCGTGTGGGTCCGCGCGGTGTTCCGGGCGGCCTCGTCGCTGCTTCGCCGCCCGGTCGAGCAGCCGGCGTGCACGGTGGGTTTGCTGCGACCACGGGTCCGCCTGTCGCAGGCGTTGCTCGATACCCTTGATCCCGACGCCATCGAAGCGGCTCGGGCGCACGAGGAAGCACATGCCCGCCACTACGACCCGCTGCGTTTGTGGTTGGGTCAGCTCGTCACCGATCTCCAATGGCCGGCGGCCGCGCCGCGTGAACGACTGCGGGCCTGGCAGCGGACGCTGGAACTCGCGCGAGACGAGGAGGCGCGACGGCATGGAGTGCGAGGCGACGATCTGGCGGCAGCAATCGTTGCAGCAGCGCGGCTCGGGGCGAGCATGTGTGCCTCGAGCGCGGCGTTGATGGGAAACGGTTCACGATTACGGGAGCGGATCCGCCGGGCACTCGCGCCGCTCACCTCACCGCCCGCCAAGGATTCGGGCCGTGTGCATCGCGCGATCGCTCTACTGGTGATGTGCGTCGGCGCCGCCGTGGCTGGCCTTCATCTGGGCGAGTCGATGATGAGAGCGATTCTCCGTTGAGGGACGCAAAGATGAGTGCACGAGTGAAGCAAGGCTTTCTCACTCTGATCGTGATTGCAGTCTTGGCGATCATGGTTTGGTTCTTCATGGAGCATCGCGAGGACCGCGAAAAAGAAGCAGAACGTGAGCGGCCCGCGACTGCCGAAGCTCCGGTGCGACGGTCGCCTAGTGGGGAGTCCGTGGTCACGCTCGACCTCGAGGCGCAGCAGCAGATCGGACTGCGTGACACTCTGCTGGCCGTTCGCGGTGCAACTCCGGAAATGCTCGCCTTCGGCCAGGTCGTCGATCCATCGACGCTGGTAACCCTCGATGGTGACCTGTCGGCGGCGGAAGCGACCGCGCGTGCCTCACGGGCCATGTTTGAGCGGGCGAAGACACTTCGGCAGTCTGAGGTGTTCTCGCAGGCGGAGTTTGAGGCAGCCGAGGCCCACTACCGCGCGGACGAGTCCCGGCGTCGCCAGGCCGAGCAGCAGATGGCGGCCGAGTGGGGCGACTGGATCTCCGCGCAGTCACCGGCGGATCGCCACGCGCTGATCGAGCGGATCGCGGAGCGGAAGCTCGCATTGGCACGAGTGAGCCTGCCGCCCGGCGAGTCCGCGCGGCCTCGATTGGTGAATACGCGGATCGAGGTTCTGGGCCAGGAAGCGAAGCCCCTCAAGCCCACTCGCATTCTCGAAGCGCCGTCGAGCGATCCGCGGACTCCGGGCGCGAGCTACTTCCTGCTATTCGCTCCCGCGAGTTTCGCGGTGAGGCCGGGCGATGCCGTCTCCGCGCGCTTCCCGGGAGCAGCCGCTCCGCTCCGCGGCCTCGTGGTTCCACACGATGCCGCCGTTCGATACGGCGGCCAGGTCTGGGCCTACGTGCGAGTCGGACCCGAGCAGTTTGCCCGCCGAACCGTTTCGACGGAGCAGCCGACAGTAAATGGATGGCTCGTGAGTTCCGGATTCGCTTCGGGCGAGCGTCTGGTCGTCGTGGGAGCGCAGGCGCTGCTCTCTGAAGAGTTCAAGTCCCAGATTCAGGTTGGAGAAGAGGGCGACAAAGAGAAGGAGCGTGAGGGGAAAAAAAGCCGATGATCGCCCTCGTCGGCTACTGTAATCCTTCACGAAACGGCTCGGCATGCTGACCGGCATCGTCGAGTTCTCACTCCGCTTTCGCGGAGTAGTCATCGCGCTCGCCGCAGCCATCGCCGGCTACGGAATCTACGTGGCGCTGCACGCCAAGCTTGATGTCTTTCCCGAGTTTGCGCCGCCGCTGGTGGTTGTTATGACCGAGGCTCCGGGCCTCTCACCCCCTGAGGTCGAGGCGCTGGTGACCGTGCCGGTCGAGAACGCGGTCAATGGCGTGCCGGGCTTGGAATCGATGCGCTCGCAGTCGATCCAGGGCGTCTCGGTGGTGACGGCGGTGTTCCAGCCATCGACCGATCTGTTCCGCGCGCGTCAGATGGTGGGTGAACGATTGAGCGAAACTGCCGGCCGGTTGCCGATTGGAGTTGCGGCTCCCGCGATTGCGCCGTTGACCTCGTCCACCAGCGTGATCCTCGCGGTTGGGCTCACCTCGACCAAGCGATCGGCGATGGACGTGCGGAGCTTCGCCGATTGGGTCCTGCGGCCCCGTTTGCTGGGCGTGCCGGGGGTGGCCAAGGTCGCGATCTTTGGCGGCGAAGTGCGCCAGCTTCAGATCCAAGTGGACCCCGACCGGCTTACGAGCTATGGCCTGGCATTGGACGATGTCCTCGCCGCCGCACGTAACGCTACCGGCGTGCGCGGCGCCGGATTCGTCGAGAACAACAATCAGCGAATCGTGCTGCGCACCGAAGGCCAAACCCTGACACCCGAAGCGCTGGGTGGAGTCGTCGTAGCGCATCACCAAGGGGTGAGCGTGCGGCTGAAGGACGTCGCGCGCGTCACGAACGCCGCCGCCCCTCGACTCGGCGATGCGGCCATCATGGGCGAGCCGGGCGTCGTGCTCGTCGTCTCGAGCCAGTACGGCGCGAACACCATGCGCGTGACGCAGGCCGTGGAGGCCGCCCTCCGGGAGCTTCAACCCAGTCTCGTGAGCGAACAGCTGACGCTCCATCCAGGCCTGTTTCGGCCGGCGAACTTCATCACCACCGCGACCGACAACGTGCGTGCGTCGCTCTTGCAAGGGGCGGTGCTGGTTTCCATCGTACTGCTGCTGTTCCTCTTCAATGTCCGCACCGCGTTCATCTCGCTCACGGCCATACCGCTCTCGCTCCTCGTGGCCGTCATTGGTCTCGATCGGATGGGGCTCAGCCTCAACACGCTCACGCTTGGCGGCCTTGCGATCGCCATAGGCGCCGTCGTGGACGACGCGATCATCGACGTCGAGAATATCTTTCGCCGGGTGCGCGAAGGCGGCGTCGGCACCAGCTCGACCGCGCACTTCCGCGTCGTGCGCGACGCGTCGATCGAAGTGCGAAGCGCCGTCGTATACGCCACCTTCATCGTGGCTCTGGTGTTCCTGCCGGTCCTCGCCATGTCGGGGGTGCAAGGACGCCTTTTCGCGCCGCTCGCGATCGCCTACATCTTGGCGATCCTCGCCTCGCTCATCGTGGCGCTCACCCTCATACCGGCATTGTGCATAGCGTTACTGCCATCGAGCGTGGTGCCGGAGGTCGAGCCGCCGCTCCTGCGGGTCCTCAAGCACCACTATGCGGCGCTGTTGTCGGCGATCAGCGCACGCCGACGTGCGGTGCTGGTAGTCGTTGGCGCCTTGTGCCTGGCCGCGGGCGCAATCGTCCCGTTCCTTGGCGGCTCATTCCTCCCGGAACTCCGCGAGGGGCACTTCATCATCCATATGTCGGCAGTGCCCGGGACGTCGATCGAGGAGTCGATGCGTTTGGGAGGCGCCGTAACGCACGAGCTGCTCCGCAATCGACACATCCGCTCGGTGGCGCAGCGAGTGGGGCGTGCTGAGAAGTCGGACGACACCTGGGGCACGCACTACAGTGAGTTCGACGTCGACTTGAAGGGGCTGTCCGCCAAGGAGGCGGAGCACGTCCCGGAGGAGATCGGCGAGGCGCTGGCCAAGATTCCTGGCGCGAGCTTTGCCGTCAAGCCATTCCTCACGGAACGCATCGAAGAGACCCTGTCGGGCGTCACCGCACAGGTCGCTATCAAGCTCTTCGGGGACAAGCTTGATGAGCTGGACGCAAAGGCCCACGAAGTCGCTCGCGTACTGGCGGAGACGCCCGGTTCGGCTGACGTAACCGTCGAGGCGCAACCCACCGTACCCGAGATCACGATCCGGTTGCGGCCCGATCGGCTCACGCAACTCGGTTTCCAGCCGGTCCAAGTGCTCGAAGCGGTCGAGGCCGCCTATCAAGGCGCTATTGTGGCCCAGACGTACCAGGGCACGAGGGTAACCGACGTGAGTGTGATTCTCGCCCCAGGCGGGCGCGAGCCCGAGAATATCGGCGCGCTCCTGCTGCGCAACTCAGAAGGTGCGGGGTTTCCGCTGCGCGAGCTGGCCGACATCGAGGCGACGACTGGATGGTATGCGATCCTCCATGAGGACGGGCGCCGCCGCGTGCTCGCGACCTGCAACGTGCACGGGCGCGATGTGGAGTCCTTCGTCGCTGAGGCCCGGCGTCGGGTCGCCCGGGAAGTCCTCATGCCGGCTGGTGTGTACTCGGTCTTCAGCGGCGCGGCCGAAGCTCAGGCTGTGGCCCGCCGGGAGATCCTGCTCTACTCGTTGCTCGCCGGCGTCGGGATCGTGCTGCTCCTGGCAATCGTATTCCGGAGTGGGCGGAACCTGGCACTTGTGCTAGCGAATCTGCCGTTCGCGTTGGTCGGTGGCGTGCTTGCTGTGTTTCTCACCGGCGGCTGGCTCTCTGTCGGTTCACTGGTCGGTTTCGTCACGCTGTTCGGCATCAGCACCCGTAACTCGATCATGCTCATCTCGCACTACGATCACATCGTGGCGCACGAGGGCATGGCCTGGGGACCAGACGCGGCGCTCCGCGGGGCGGCTGAGCGCTTCGCACCGATCGTGATGACCGCACTGGTCACCGCGCTGGGGCTGCTGCCGCTCGCCATTGGCAGCGGAGCGCCAGGGCGAGAGATTGAGGGTCCGATGGCGATTGTCATCCTCGGTGGGCTCGTGACGTCCACGCTGCTCAACCTCCTCGTGCTGCCGACCCTGGCGCTCAGGTTCGGGCGATTTGAACACTCTGGGGTCACCGAGCGGTGATCCGTACCAAGTGACAGGCGAACTCTACTCAGAATGAAATTGCTCATGACCTCTGGTGCCATGGTCTCTACGCGCGGTTTGGCAGACCTCCATGTATGCGGTGGTCGACGGGGCACTAGCCGGACTGACCGGGGTCGCCGACCCGATCAAGGCCACGACATTGGACGCCATTCCGGATCTCCACGGCGACCGTACTGGACGGTTGCCGACGTAGAAGAGGGACAGTTAGGGCGCATTGGACCGGCGTCGAACCTTCAACCAACTGGACTGGACTATCCTTCCTGCTAAGCTCTGGTCGCAAGAAGGCGATGGAGTTCGCCTGAACCGCCCGGCCCCCGGGCTGATGACTCCTACCGAGTTCGGTGGGGGTCATTTCGTTTTTCGGCGGGAGGTGAGATGGAGAAGATTCTGCTCGTCGGCCTTGGCGGCTTTCTGGGCTCGATCATGCGATACGGCGTCGGCGGACTAGTCGGTCGCCTTAAGGCAGGCTCGACGTTTCCGCTGGAGACGCTGCTTATCAACGTGGCCGGCTGTCTGGTGCTTGGGCTCTTGGCGGGTCTCAGTGAGTCACGAGGCGTCTTCTCCGCAACGACGCGGGCCTTTCTGTTCATCGGACTCTTGGGCGGGTTCACGACGTTTTCGACTTTTGGCTACGAGACGTTCCAGCTTTTGCGCGGTGGTCAATGGACCTCGGCGGCACTCTCGACAACGCTACAGTTCGTTCTCGGGATCGGCGGTGTTTGGGCTGGCCACGCCCTGGCGCGGCTAGCGTGAGGTAAATCATGACCATTCCAGAAGACGGGTACCTGTTGAGGGTTTTCGTGGGGGAGAGCGACAAGCATGAGGGGAAGCCTCTCTACGAATGGCTCGTGCTGAAGGCCCGTGAAGCTGGTTTGGCGGGTGCCACCGTCCTCCGGGGCATTGAAGGCTTTGGTGCGCACAGCCGGCTGCACACCGCGAAGATCCTGCGCCTCTCGGAAGATCTGCCGATCGTCGTGGAGATCGTCGACTCCCGGGAGAGGATTGAGGCCTTCATGCCCACTGTGGACCACGCGATCACGGAAGGGCTCGCGACGCTCGAGCGGGTCACCCGTGCGCTTCTACCGCGCCGGCTCCAAGGACAACTCATAATCTTCCACAATGCGACCGCTGCCGTCGCAGAACGCCACTCGTCGGGCTGGCCCCGCCCTCTCCCCAAGGAGGCCACGAGTACGAGCTTCTCCGCGCCATCGTCCTAGTCTCATAGAAACGCAGCCGTCAGCCGTGTCCCCCAGGAGACTCCGTGATCCAGAAGCGATCTTGGGCCGCCTTTGCCACCGGAGCAGGTGTCGGCACACTGGGAGGCTTGATCGGACTTGGCGGCGCTGAGTTTCGCCTGCCGTTGCTACTCGGTATTTTCGGATTTGCTCCCCTCGAAGCAGTCATCCTCAACAAGGCGATGAGCTTGATCGTCGTGGCGTCCGCGCTCCCATTCCGGGCGGCGACAGTGCCAATGTCTGCCGTGGTTCATGCTTGGCCAGTCATCGCGAATCTCCTGGCTGGTAGCCTCGTCGGAGCTTGGCTTGGGGCGGGGTTCGCGGTCCGGATCGAGGCCGCCACACTGCGACGCATCATCGCCGGCTTGCTCGTAGCGATTGCCCTGGTCCTGCTCTTCGCGCACAACCCGTCCGGACAACGCTTCGCCGTATTAGGTGGTGGGCTTCTGTTCGGAGTCGGACTCATTGCTGGCTTCGGCATCGGTGCCGTGGCGGCACTGCTGGGCGTCGCCGGGGGAGAGCTCTTAATTCCGACACTCGTTCTGCTCTTCGGCGTCGACATCAAACTGGCGGGCAGCCTCTCGCTCGCGATCAGTCTTCCAACCATGGTGGTGGCATTTGCGCGATACAGCCAAGATCAGAGCTTCGTCGTGCTCCGCAGGAATCGTGCGTTCGTCTTCACCCTGGCCGCAGGGTCCGTGTTGGGGACCTTCATCGGTGGCCGCCTGTTAGGGATGGTGCCCTCGGGCTTGCTCCTGCCGATCTTGAGCGTGATCCTGCTCGTTTCAGCCTTCAAGACTTGGCGGCACTCACCCAGGCCTTGACGCATCAAGAACCGCTGATGTATCTCTGTCCGCATGGCTCCCGCAACGCGGTCCTCGAGCGAACTGGCCAGCCAGTTCCACGCGCTCTCCGACGAGACGCGGGTGCGAATCGTGGACCTCCTTCGTGGCGGCGAGCACTGCGTCTGCGAGTTGACCGAGGCGCTCGACTTGTCGCAGCCGCTGCTCTCGTTCCACCTCAAGTCGCTCAAAGATGCTGGGCTCGTGCGCGACCGCCGGGAGGGGCGCTGGGCGTACTACGCTCTCAGTGTCGAGGCGATCGATGCGCTTGGGGGATTCATCCGCGATTTGGCGAAGTCGCCGCGACGTGGCAAGAACGTTCGCTGCTGCGATTGAGCGCGCGCATGACCTTCTCCCTCTCGAAGCGCGCGGCGGCGGAAGGAATCGGTACAGCACTTCTGCTCGCGACCGTCGTCGGTTCCGGGATCATGGCTGAGCGCCTGGCCGGCGGGAACGCTGCCATCGCGCTCCTCGCCAACACGCTCGCTACCGGTGCTGGGCTCGCCGCCCTCATTCTCACTTTCGGCCCGATCTCCGGTGCGCATTTCAATCCCGCGGTGACGCTCGCGTCCGCCTCGCAGCACGGATTGGCATGGCGGGACGTGCCGGTCTACTTGGCCGCGCAGTTTAGCGGCGCGTTCGCGGGAGTGTTGGCTGCGCACCTCATGTTCAGCATGCCGCTCTTGTCTCTCTCGCACCATGCGCGATCTGGGAGCGGGCAGTTCTTCAGCGAAGTTGTCGCCACTTTTGGTCTGCTCGCGGTCATCTGGGGTTGCTCCCGGTACCGCGCGCCTGCCGTTCCGTTCGCCGTCGGCGCCTACATCACGGCTGCCTATTGGTTCACGGCCTCGACTTCGTTCGCGAATCCCGCCGTCACGCTCGCCCGCTCGGTCACGGACACCTTCGCCGGGATTCGGCCCATGGACGTGCCGGGCTTCATCGGTGCGCAGTTGGTGGGCGCCGCTGCAGCCACGATTCTCTTCCGGTGGCTCGGACCAGCTCGGAAGGAGGAGAGCGATGAAATACGCGTTGATCTCGGACATCCACGCCAATCTACCGGCGTTGGAAGCCGTGCTGCAGGACATTGACGGCCGAGCAGATGTAGCGGCCACGTATCATCTCGGCGATCTTGTCGGTTACTCGCCATGGCCTAACGAGGTAGTTGATCTACTGCGCCAGCGCGCGATGGCCGGGATCGCCGGCAACTACGACTCGACGACCGGCACCGACTACAAGCATTGCGGCTGTAAGTACGAGAACCCTGAGCAAGAGGCGCTCTCACACCTCAGCTATGAGTGGACCCGCGCGCATGTCTCGCCGGAGACGAAGCGCTATCTCGCCGGGCTGCCGTTCCGGCTCGATCTCTGGCCGCTCGGTGGCCATATTTCCGGGGGGCCACGAGTCATCCTCGTCCACGGATCACCGATGCTGAACACCCTCTACTGGACCGAGGATCGGCCCGATTCATTCTGCACACAGATGGCTGGCATTGCCGGGGCGAAACCCGGTGACGTGATTGCGTTCGGCCACACGCACAAGCCATGGCACCGTGTCGTGGAGGGCGTGCACTTCCTCAACACCGGCTCGGTAGGCAAGCCGAAAGATGGTCACTGGCGAGCCGGGTACGTCCTCCTGTCGATCGGGGAGGGCGATCCGAAGCCGGAGTTCATTCGGGTCGATTACGACATCGAGCGAACCATGATGGCCATCCAGTCGAGCGACCTGCCGGATGAGTTTGCGGAGCAGCTCCGCACCGGCGGCGTGCCGGGATCGCCGCAGGAGTACCAGACAGTTGGGGAGAACGGCGAACAAGGTCCGTAGGAGAGACCACATGGAACGCCCATGCGTGCTGTTCTTGTGCGCCCACAACGCGGCGCGAAGCCACATCCAGAGCATCCACACAGAGGAGGAAGGGCAGAGCGCCATCCAATAGAATGCACGTACACAGCGACGGACATACTCACTCGCACGCACCCGCGAGTCGCTCGCGTGCTTTTGCCCTCGGCATGGCGCTCAACGTCGCCTTCATCGCGGCCGAGGTCATCCCCTCTCTGCCAACGTGCGTGAGACACCGATCCCCCGGAAGTTTAGTGTAGAGGGCGAGTCGGGAAACGAAGATGTCGACCAGCCTGGAGGCCCCGCGGATGGCGGTGGAGACCGAGGTGGTGGCGAAGGCGGCGCGGCG
>JANMQY010000146.1:0-2392 GCA_031370785.1 Candidatus Eiseniibacteriota bacterium
TTCCAGCCGAACGGCACCCTGATCACCGAATGGGGATCATTCGGTGACGGTCCCGGTCAGATGGAGTTTCCGAGCGGCATCGCGGTCGCGCCTTCGGGAGATGTGTACACGGTCGAGAATCACTCGCACCGCATCAGCCACTTCACGAGCACCGGTGCTTTCGTCGGAATCATCGGTGGGCCTGGAATGTTTTTCTATCCGGTCGCGATTGCGATTGACGCAGCGGGGTGGCTCTACGTCGCCGACACCTACAACGATCGCGTCGTGAAGATGACCGCGAGCGGCTTTCCCACCATGGTGTGGGGGAGCCCCGGAAGCGCGCCCGGACAGATGAGCCTGCCGTACGGTATTGAGGTGGACGCGCATGGCAACGTCTACGTCGCCGAATGGGGGAACAACCGGGTGCAGAAGTTTACGAGCATGGGCGGCTATCTGACGGGGTGGGGCGTCTACGGCACCGGGTCCGGCCAGTTCGACAAGCCCGAAGGCATCGTGGCCGACAACCTCGGAAACGTCTTCGTGTGCGACACGGGAAACAATCGCATTCAGGAATTCAGCGACACTGGCGGGTTCATCAGGCAGTGGGGCAACCTGGGAAGCGCTCCGGGTCAGCTCTATACACCGAGCGACATCGCCCGCACGTCGAACGGAAATCTGTACGTGGCGGAATGGAACAACGCCCGCGTCCAGGTGTTCGGCCCGCCGGATCAGCCCACGCCTACTCATCATGCGAGCTGGGGTCGCATCAAGAGCATCTATCACTGACCCGCGTTCCGGCGGGTCGATGGTTGTCATACCGCGGCCACCTCTGAAGGGGTGGCCGCTGCGTTGTGAGGGTAGTGTCGCGACCCGCGTGCCGCTTCAGCCGGCCCGGAGCTCGTCCGCTTCGCGCTCGCGCCACCAGGTCGCGACGTCGCGGGCGTGCGTGACCCAGGCCGGACGGGTCGCGAGATAGGCGAGCGTCTCGCGGTAGCACTCCCACCATCCAGGCAGCGCGGCGGTATCGGTGGCGTTAGGATGCCACAGCAACACCGCCAGCCCGCCCGCCGCTTCGACCGCTTCGAGGTGCTCGCGCACGCGCCGCGCAGCGAGTGCGCCGTTGAGCTTGAGGGTGCGGAACAGCGTTCCATCCATTGCGGTCATGGGAAGCTCGAGCAGCCGGTGCGGCGCACGATCCGCCGCGTTCCACGGATGGAACGGCGCCGCGATTCCTGCGCGAAACCCGAGCGCCTCGTTGTAGCCCAGCGTCGAGTCGTAGGTGAATCCCGCGATCTCCTGCGCGCGCCACGTCCTGCGCACGTCGAAGCGCAGGTAGTGCTGGCGCAGTCCTTCGACCGGCGCGCCCACGGCATCCTCGACCCGACGCTTCTCGCGGGCCAGCTCCACTCCATTGTGATGGCTGTGGTAGCCGCCATGCAGGCCCACTTCGAAACCGCGATCGGCGATCACCCGCATCATCTTGCCGCAGGTGAGCGTGCGACCCTCGAAACGCACCCGATCCGAATAGGCGTAGGTGGGGTCGTAAGGGTGGCGCGGTCGCGGATCGGGCACGCAGAAGTAGAAAGAAGAGGTGAAGCCGTACAGGGTCTCGGCTGCGAGCCAGCGGTCAAACGTGCAGTACGGATCGGCGGTCGCGCCGAGGTGGAGCAGCGCATCCAGCGCCGCGCTTACGCCTTTGCGAAGCGCGTAGGAGCTGGTGAGTCCCGAGTTCGACAGGAGCCGCATCGACTGCGGCAGCGACCAGCGCCGGATCCAGTCCACATCGTGGCTCAGCACCACCGCAAAGTGTGCGCGATTCTTCCAGCGCGGCCGCGACGGAAGCGCGCGATGGCGATGCTCGGTCCAGTCGCGGATGCGCCGCTCGAGCGCCGCCGCGTACTGGTTCACCAGCGGGACATCGAGCACGCCCAGCTCGTGCAGCCGCGAGGAGAAACCGTTGAAGCATCCCCACTCGTCGCGGTGCGGCTCGGCGAACTCCTCCTCGCGGCCGAGCAGGAAGGCGAGCCCGCGCAGCCACGCCTCCGGCAGCTCGCGCTCGGTTGCGGCCTGCGCGGCGCTCTCGGCGGTGACCAGCAGCGGCCGATCGTCGAGGCGGCTGAGGCGCACGCTCGCAGGGGCCCACGCGCGCCAGTCGCCGAGCGCGATCACCGCGGCCGCGTCCTCCGGCGCGCTCTCGGGCGGTCCGATGAAGACCGCGACCTCGCCGGCCGCCGCGCGCTCTCCGGGTGCGGCCAGCCGACTCGGGTATTCGAGCAGCGAAGCGACGGTGGCGATCGCATGGCGCACTTCGGGGATGCGCTCGGCGCGCACGTGAAACGTGAAGCACACCCGCATCAGCCGACCTCCCTGTGCGCGCCTTCCGGGCACGCGAGCGCGTCACGATAATGGGTTT
>JANMQY010000031.1:0-3251 GCA_031370785.1 Candidatus Eiseniibacteriota bacterium
GACTATTACGGACAGGCCGAGCGCGTGGCGTTCGCCTCTTCGAGCGACGAGGCCGGATGGAGATTCCTTCCGGGTTACGCTCACGTCGAGCTGATCCCGCCCCCGGGCTCGGACGGCACGCTGTACGAGATCGTCGGGACCGTGCTGTGGAACGAGGCGATGCCGCTGGTTCGCTACCGCACCGGAGACCTGATCCGATTCGAGGCGCCACCCTCCGCGGCGGAGCTCGAGTCGATCACGCTGGGGCTCGCTCCATTCTCGGGCGTCCTCGGAAGGGACGGCGACATCCTGATCGCACCCGACGGTGCCCGGCTCACCGGCATCGATCATTTCCACCGCGGGGTGGACCGCATCGTGCGCATTCAGGTGGTTCACGAGGCGCCGTCGCGCGTCGAGATCCGTGTGATCCCCGCGCCAGGGTTTGGCGAGGCCGACCGCGCGCTGCTGCTCGCCAATGCACGGCGCAAGGTTCCGGGCTCGATGGTGGTCACGGTGCGCGAGGTGGACGAGCTCGAGCGCACCGCGCTCGGGAAGACGCCGTTCGTGCTGCGCGGTCCGGGCGTGCCCGGACCGCGTGCGGGTGCGGACGGGTGAGCGTTCGCATCGTCAGCCTCGATGCCGCGCACCGGCCCCGCTGGGAGGAATACGTGGGCCGCACTCCGGGCTCGAACTTCGCGTCGCGCCCGGCCTGGAAGGATCTGGTCGAAGGCTGGTTCGGCTGCCGTCCCGACTGGCGCATGGCCGAGCGCGATGGGCGCGTGGTCGGCATCCTGCCGCTGTTCGAGAAGCGCTCCGGGGGGCGGGCGCGGCAGCTATTCTCGGCCCCGGGCGGCCTGCTCGCCGACGACGCCGAGGCGGCCGAGGCGCTGCTCGCGCCGGCGCGCGAGCGCGTGAGCGCCGAGAAGATGGAGCTGCTCGAGCTTCGCGACCAGCGACAGCGCTGGGACGGGCTTCCGACCAGCGAGGAGCACTGCACCATGATCCTTCCGCTCGCCGCCGATGTGGACACGCAGTGGAAGGCGTTCGGCTTCAAGCTGCGCAACAAGATTCGTAAGGCGCAGAAGAGCCAGCTGACCGTGCGCTGGGGACGCGAACACCTCGGGGCCTGGCACCGGGTCATGCTCGAGAACATGCGTGATCTCGGCACGCCGCTCGCGGGACCGGACTACTTCGCGCGGGCGTTCGACGCGTACGGCGCCGACGCCGGGCTCGAGGTGGTGGAATTCCAGGGTCGCGCCATCGGCGCGCTCGCGGCGGTGGCGCACGCCGACGGCATGGTCAACCCGTGGGCGTCTTCGCTTCGCGCCTACCGCGTGTTGTGTCCGAACCACATGCTGTACTGGGAGGCGATCCAGCGCGCGATCGCCCGCGGCTGCAGATGGTTCGACTTCGGGCGCAGTCAGTGGCGGAGCAATACCTTCGAGTTCAAGGAGGGCTGGGGCGCGGTGCCGGCGCCGCTCTACTATCAGTACGTGCTCGGCACTGCGAAGACCATGCCCACTCTCGACGACCAGAAACACTCGTTCGAGCTCGCGGTGCGGATCTGGCAGCGGCTTCCGCTGCCACTGGTGCGCCTGCTCGGCCCGATCGCGCGCCGTCGCTTCCCGGAGACGCTGTGACCAGGATCGAGGGGCGCACCGACCGGCAGGACTACGAGCGTCGCATCGCGCCGCGCGGGCTGCTGCGCATCCTGTGGCAGAAGCAGCTGCACATTCTGGCGCGGGTCACGATTCCGCTCGGAGCGAGGCTCGCGCTCTATCGCGCAATGGGGATCTCGATCGGGCGCGGCGTCTTCATCGGTCTCGACACCTACCTCGATTGCCAGTTCCCGGAGCTGATCGTGATCGAGGACGACGTGACCATCTCGTTCCGGGTCACGGTCGTGGTCCACGACGACGCGCGGCGCATGACCGGCGTCATTCCGGGGCAACTGCAGGGCACGGTCGCCCCGGTCACGTTCCGACGCGGGTGCTACATCGGCGCGGGCGCGCTGATCCTGCCCGGAGTCACGGTCGGCGAAGGTGCGGTCGTCGCCGCCGGCGCGGTCGTGACCCGCGATGTGCCGCCGCACAAGGTGGTCGCCGGCGTGCCGGCGCGCGTGCTCAAGGACACCGACGCTTGAGCGAAACCGGCTCCAACATCCGCCGCCTGTGGCCGGCGCTCGCGCTCGGCGCGATCGTGCTCGCCTCCGAGGGACTGCGCGGCGTGGCTGGCCAGGTCGCGCTCTATCCACTGCTCGGCGCATTTCCCGGCCTTGCGTTGGCGTGGCTCGTTCTGGCGCGTGCCTCTTCGACCACGCGCTGGATCGTCGGGCTGACTCTTGCGCCGCTGGTCTCCTCGATACTCGGCTGGGTGCTCCTCGCGTGCGCAATCCAGGTCGCATTCGCCACGTTCGTTCTGGGATGGGGGGCGTGGGCGGCCTGGGTCGTGTTGCTGGCTCGCGCACCCGCTGCACCCCCCGCCGAGGATCTCGGCGAGATGACGCCGCCTTCTCGTGCGGTGGGGGTCCTCGCCGCCGCGCTCGCGGTGGCGATCGCGATCGCCTACTTCGCGAACAAACCGTGGATGCTGATCAAATCCGACGCCTGGAATCACGCGGGCATCATGTGGGACATCCTCGAGCGCGGCATGCCGCCACAGGACGCGCGCTTCGCCGGCCTGCACCTCAACTACGTCTGGTTTTTCAATCTGTTCGTCGGAATGCTGGTGCGCGCCCGTGATGGCGATCCCTTCGTGTTCATGGCGATTCACAACGTGGTGGATGTCGCGCTGATCGCGTGGGTCGGCTACCTCGCCGGCTGGATGGTGTGGCGCGCGCGCGATGCGGCGGTCGGGGCGGCGTTCCTGACCTGCTTCGGGTTCAATGCGATCGCCTACGTGCTGTGGCCGCTGCGTGGCGCGACCGCGTTTTTCGGCGAGCATCGCGGGCCGGACGCGCTCCGCGCCGCCTACGACATGCCGGCGTTCAGGAGCTGGCGCATCATGGTAGACCTGAGCGCGCCGTTCGGCTGGTTCGTGAACTTCGTCGACAAGTTCGTGACCGGCACTTCGATCCACTATTCGTGGCTGCTGATGATGTTGCTGCTGTGGGCCATGGTTCGCCTGATGCGCGGGCCAAGCGCAGGCGGCTGGATCGTGGCGATGCTGGCCTCGGCGGGCATGCAGCTCTGGCACGGAGTGGTGGGGCTCTCGGTGGTCCCGGTTGCGGGCTGTGCGGTCGCACTCGCTCTCGCGCTGCGTCCATGGTGGCG
>JANMQY010000065.1:0-9864 GCA_031370785.1 Candidatus Eiseniibacteriota bacterium
CCCGCCGCCGGTCGCACTCTTGGTCGGCCGGGTGCGCAGCCTTCGCTCGATCAGCTCGCGCGCGCGATGGCCGCGATCGATCACGCTGTCGATCGCGAGCAGGTCGAGCTTCGCACGTGGGGCGACCGCCAGTCCCATGCAGACCGCATTGACCAGCGGCTCGTAGCCGAGCTCCTCGCCGAACGTCGCGGCCGGCCGCACCTCGCCCGGCTGCTCCTCTGCGCCGGCCCAGCGTACGCATGCGTCGAGCAGCGCGCGGCGTTCGATGCGCACCAGCGGATCGTCCTCGATGTAGGGATCGGAAGGGAGCATCTGCACGTGCGCCGAGCGAAACGGGAACTCGCGGACCACGCGCTCGAAGCGCACCCGCGAGATGCCGAGCAGCCTCAGGTCATAGCAGTCGTTGGGCAGCCACTCGACGTCTTCGAAGCTCGCGAGGCACCCGAGTCGGTAGAACTCCGGGCTGCCGTGGTAATCGCTCTCCCAGCCCGGCTTGAGCATGGCGAGCGCGATCAGCCGCTCCCCGCACAGGGTCTCGCGCACCAGGGCGCGGTAGCGCACCTCGAACACGTGGAGCGGAACGGCGGTGTGCGGAAACAGCACGAATCCGGGGAGCGGAAAGACGGGGACCGGTTCTTTCGGCGCTTCGATCATGCGGCGCCTCGCATGCGCAAAAGCCGGGTGCTCGTCGGATTGCGCCTGAAGCGCCGCTCGCGCGGCGGCCCGGCGCCGGAACTACCAGCATCAGTCTTCGGCCACGAACTCCAGCAGATCCTGAATGTGGCCGTCGACCTTCACCTTGGGATAGATCTGCGCGATCCGTCCGGTCCTGTCGATCACGAACGTGGTGCGCTCGATGCCCATGTACTTCTTGCCGTACAGATTCTTCTGCTTGTAGACGCCGAACATCTTCGAGACCGTGGCATCCTCGTCGGAAAGCAATGGAAACGGAAGCTTGTGCTTGTCGATGAAGTGCTTGTGTGAATCGATGCCGTCAGTCGAGACACCGAAGATCACGGTGTTGTGCTTCTCGAACTCCGCGGTGTGGTCGCGGAAGTCACACGCTTCGCGCGTGCAGCCCGGCGTCTCATCCTTGGGATAGAAATAGAGGATGACGGTCTTCTTCCCTTTGAAGGGTCTGAGCGAGATGTTCTCGCCCGTCGTCGACGGCAGCGTGAAATCCGGCGCGGGCCTGCCGATGATCGGCAACAGGCTGGTGGCCATGCATCCTCCGAAAGCGGTGCCGGGCCCCCGAAGGAGCCCGGCGGCTTGGGAACGACGATACGTCCCCTGGTCGAATCGAATTACTTGCTGTGGACCGAAGCCATCGCGAGCGCGCGCTCGAGGTTCTGCTCCACGACAGCCCAGTCCAGATTGTTGAAGAACGCCTCGATGTACTTGGCGCGCGCACGGCCGTAGTCGAGCCAGTACGCGTGCTCGTACACGTCGAGACCCAGGATCGGGGTGGCGTTCCAGAGCGGGAAGGTGTTCTGCGAATCGCCCATCACGGTGGTCAGAGTGTTCCAGTCGTGGTCGTAGGCGAGCCACACCCAGCCGCGCGCCGCGAGGCCGGACGCCTTGAAGTCGGTGAGCCAGGCGTCATACGAGGGGAAGTCGCGCTTGATCATATCCGCGACCTTGCCGGTCGGGGTTCCGCCCTTGCCACCCAGGTGCGAGAAGTAGAGATCGTGGTTCTTGACTCCGCCGGTCGCGAACGACAGGTCGATGCGCAGCGAGCGCAGGTCGCTGTAGATCTGGTTCGCGGTCGTACGGTCGACGCCCGCGAGCTTCTCCTGGATCTCGTTGGTCTTTCCGACATAGCCCTTGTAGAGCTCGTAGTGCTCTTCCATGGTGCGCAGCGAAATACCGTTGAGCTCGCGGATCGAGGCGAACTTGCGCGCCTCGAGCTTGGGGAATGGCATTGGAATCCTCCTGAATTGGGAGCGGGCAGAAGGCCCGCGAGGGTTGCGTAAGGGGGCGGGTGCGTTGCTGAAGGTAGACCCCGCTCCGGAGCACTGTCAACCGCCGGAGGGAGGTCTGGTTCGCACTCCGCGGGCGCTCGTGATGCGCCCCGCGCGCACCGAATCGAGCAGCGCCTCGAGGCGCGGACCGCTCACTTCGCAGGTCATGTCCGCGGCGCGGCAGGTGGCGAGCGTGTAGCCACAACCACACGTGCAGCGTTCCGCGTTCGCGAAGCGCAGGAACAACTCGCGCTGCTTCGGCGCGAGCGAGCTCAGGCTGAGCCCCGGCACCTCGTCGAGCCAGCGCGACTTGTATGCGACCGAGTCGATGCGCGCGGCACCGAGCGCCTGCTCGATCGCAGCATCACTCGTGGTATCGGGCGAAGGCTCGACCGCGGACGGCGGGAGCTTCGAGGTGTGCTGGAACGACGTGAACCACACCGTGAGCCCGATCGCGAATGCCAGCAGAGCCGCGATCGCGACCAGATGGGCACGGCCCTCGCTGCGGATTGGAGCGTCCATGCGCGCGAGTGTACGCGCGGCGGGTCCCACCGTGCCACGGGACCGTCGAACGTAGGCGCCGGCCACGATCGGGCCGCGTCCGGCGCCTCGTTGACCCGGCGCCGCGCCGCTCCTAGCATGGCCGCGCCTTCTCGCCCTTCCCCGCCGCGTGGTCAAGGAGATCTGTGAGCTGGATCCGTTCGGTTCCACCTGAGAGCGCCACTGGTTCGCTGAAGAGCCTGTACGAGCAGATCCGCGTACGCTCGTCGCGCCGCGCGGTCTCGAACTTCTGGCAGGCCGGCGGGCTCAATCCGCACGGCCTCGAGAGCCTGTTCGCCTGCACGCGCACGATGATGGACGACCCCGCGCCACTCACCGGGGCCCAGGCCGAGCTGATCGCGCTCGTGGTCTCGGCCACCAACGGATGCACCTACTGCGTCGCGCATCATGGCCCTAAGCTCGCGGCAGTGCTGGGCGACGAGGCGCTCGCCCGTGCGGTGGCGCTCGACTACCGCGAAGCGAACCTCACCGCGCGCGACCGGGTGCTGCTCGACTGCGCGGTCGCACTCACCTGCGAGCCTGCCGAACGCAAGCAGGAGGACATCGAGCGCGTGCGCGAATACGGCTTCGACGACGTGGCGATTCTGAAGGCGACCGAGATCACCGCGCTCTACAACGCGATCAACCGCATCGTGTGCGGACTCGGTGTGGAGCTCGAGCCCGACGTCCCGGCGTGGGAGTACGGCGAGCAGAAGTGATGTCTCAAGGCGCCGCGATCGTCTCTCGATAGATCGAAAGCAGCGCGTCCACGTGCCGGCCCGGATTGGCGACACGACGCACCCGCTCCGCTCCCGCCGCGCCCCACGCCGCCGCCGCCGGATCCTCGAGCGCACGCTTGACCGCTCCGATCAGAGCGGGAGTGTCTCCGGGCGGCGCGAGCAGGCCGGTGTTCTCGTGCTCGATCAGCTCCGGGATCGCACCAATGCGTGACGCCACTACCGGCCTTCGATCGAGCAGCGCCTCGGCGGCCGCGTAACAGAAGTGCTCGTAGAAGATCGAGGGCACGACCACCACCGCCGCATGCGCGCGCAGCCGCGCGAGCGCCGCGTCGCTCAGGTGCCCGAGCACGTGAAGAGCGCTCGTGCCGCGCGACGCTTGATCGAGCGTCGCACGCAGCGGCCCATCCCCGGCGACCAGCAGCGGCGTCTCGCCGAGCGCGGCAGCGAGCGCGGGGAGCAGGGCGACGCCTTTTTCCACCGACAGGCGTCCTGCGAAGAGCACGTAGGGCCGATCCGGAATCGCGATCTCGTCCGGACCGGCCTTCGCCTGCTCCACTCCGTGCTGCAGCATGCGCAGACTTTCGCGCACGACGCCCCACTCCAGCGCCTTCTCGAACACGAACCGCGACGGCGCGATCCAGCGCCGCACGTGGCGGTACGCGTGGACCGCATCGTGCGTGTAGGCCTCGATCGTTCCGACCGCGCTCTTCAGGCGCGAGCCCTGCACGCAGCCGGTCGCGAGCGCATGCCAGTGCGTGCCGCCGCGGCAGCGCTCGCAGGTCGTCCCGTGGGCGAACATGATCCGGTTGGTACACCACGGCTTGAAGTCATGCAGCGTCATCACCGTGGGCACCGCGGCGCGCTCGAGCGGACGCAGGATCGAAGGCGTGAGGTAGCGGCTCGGCGCGTGCAGGTGAGCGATTTCGGGGCCGAACGCGCGCAGGACCTGGCCCATCGCCCGCGCCGCGGGAATGGACCACAGCGCTCGCGGGAGCTGCGCGAGCTGTTTGAGCGCGGGCGCGCCCTCGCCGAAGTCCGCAGGTGGGGCAAAGTACGCAGCGGTCGGGCTCGGCAGGTTTCTGGGGTCGCGGATCGCGAGGTGCGCCACATCGTGGCCCGCCGCGGAGAGCCAGCGCGACTCGTCGAGGTAGGTCCGCTCGACGCCGCCCCTGAGATAGTGAAACGCGTTGACCAGCAGGACGCGCAACGGAAATCCTCCCCGGCTAGGCGGCAGCGCTCGACACCCAGCCGCGCCGCACCATGCGCAACCGGAACAGATCGAAGCCAAGGTCGTACTGCACGCCCACTCGACGCAAGTCCCAGGGATCGACCGGCGCCGGCGGGTTAGTGCCACCGTAAAAGGAGAACGCTGCCTCGTATCCCGTTTCGCGCGCCAATCTCCGCGTCTCGTCGGTGAACGCATCGCGAGATCCGACCGGATAGGCCAGCGCGCGCACCGGATGGCCGAGAGCATGCTCGAGCCGCGTGCGGGACTCGGCCAATTCGTGGCGCTGGGCTTCGGCCGGCAGCCGGCTCAGCACCGGATGCGTCGCGGTATGCGAACCGATGGCCAGACCTGCGGCAAGCAGCGAGCGAGCGTCGTCCCAGCTCATGAACAGGTCGCGCGCAAGTGCGCTGCGATCCACGTCGACCTCCGCCCGGCGCCCCAGGTGGTCGAGCAGCGCGTCCACAGTCTCCGCCGGCGCACGCTTGAAAGTATTCAGCAGCACGAGTGTCGCGTGACGCGTCGCCCCGCCAAGCTCGAGCGTCACGGGGAACGGCGGCTCGAGTTGGAGCACCCTCTTTCGCGTGCGCTTGATGTTCGTCACGCGGAATGCGCGCGTCTCGGGCCTCGGAAAGCGCAGCACGCGCTCGAGCCTTTCCGGCGACCGCTCGGTGAACGTGGCGAAGCGCGTCATCTGGCCGGCGATTGCGGCCACCTCAGCCCCGGGTGAGGCAATGCGCTGGAGCCCGACCGGCACGCTTGGCACGCGCGCGCCTGGCGCGAGCAGGCGCCATGCATCTCGCGCCAGCCTGAGCGGTCGCGTCCATGCCGGAGTGTCGGGGCGGCGCGCCGGGTTCGCGCGCAGCACGCGCTCGTAGTTCGGTACCCCGGCCAGACGCCGATAGCCGAGCCGAGCAATCACCGCGCGCGCGTCGGCCGTGCCGCCGACGGCGTACAGCGTCTCAGACTCGCGCGCCGCGCGCAGCAGCAGCAGCGCGCCGATCGGGGCGTGTGCTTCGGACGCGACCCAATCCACCACGTGCGCGGTGGAGACTCGGCCACCTGAGACGCCACGTCCGACGAAGGCCGTCGCACAGCGTCCTGCATGGCCGACGACCGCGCCCTCGCTCTCGGCCACCCAGCTGAGCGGCGCGCCGTCGGTGTCGCCCTCCAGGTACTTCCAGCGCAGCACCGCGGGGTCCAGGAAGGTGGCCTCGTCGGATGCGCCGAAACCCTGCTTCAGATAGCGCGACAGTGCCTCGAGACGCTCGGGGGCAAGGGGCGCAATGGTAGTGGGCATGGGTCGCGTGTCGGGCGCCGAGGGCTCAGCAGGTGATGCCGCCGTCTACGGTGATTACCTGTCCCGTGATGAACTCGGCCGCATCGGAAGCGAGGAAGTCAACGACGGGGACGACGTCGGCGGCGGTGCCGAGCCGACCGAGCGGGGTCCGACGCACGATCTGCACGCGCTGCGCGTCATCGAGCCCGTGTGTCATCTCGGTGTCGAGGTAACCCGGGGCCACCGCATTTACCGTGATGTGACGGGGTCCGAGCTCGCGCGCCAGACTCCGCGTCATACCCTCGAGCCCGGCCTTGGACGCTGAGTAGACGGCGAGTCCCGCGTAGCCGCGCTGGCCAATGATCGAGCTGATGCTGATGATGCGGCCGTGCGACTGGAGCAACATGTAGCGCAGGCATGCTTTGCTCAGGCTGAGCGCACCGGTCAGGTTGACGTGGATGAGGCGTTCGATATTGCCGTCCGGAAATGTGGCGAGCGTGCCGTCGTACGCGACGCCGGCGTTGTTCACGAGCACGTCGAGGCGGCCGTGGTGCTGATACAACTCGTCGGCGTACTTGCGCAGCGCTGCGAAATCCGTTGCATCCAGCTCCCGAAATTCGAAGCGATTCGGATCGCTGATCCGAGCGTGTGTCTCCGCGATGAACGGAGTGCGCGAGCGGCTGAACGTGGCCACGCGGTCCCCGCGCCCGAGGAAGTGCTCGACCAGCGCCTTGCCCAGCCCCCGACTTCCTCCCGAGATCAGCACGACACGGGACTCACTCATCCCGAAGCCTCCTGGGCGCGGATGATCTTGTGCGCGTCGCTTATCGGCAGCGCGGCCACGAAACGCACCAGGCGCGGCCGCTGATGGGGCTCGAGCGTCGCCGCGCCTTGCGCCACCAGGCGCGCCTTGAGCGCCTCGATATCCGCGCCCGGTTCAGCCACCACGTCGGCCGAGACGATCTCCCCCACCATCGAGCTGCGGGTGCCGAAGACGCGGACCTCGCGCACGCCGGGCACGCGCAGCAACTCACGTTCTACGGCGGCCGGGTACACCTTGCTGCCGCCGACGTTGATCACGTCCCCGTCGCGGCCGAGAAAGTACACGCGATCGCCGCGCAGTTCGACCCGATCGCAAGTGTCGAACCACTCGCCAGCGAGCGCGGGCTGGCCCACGTATCCGCGCATGCGCCGGTGCGAACGCACCCACAGGTGCCCGTCGCGCATTTCGAGATCGACGGGCAGGTCGTTCGCCTCGAGCAGGCGCGACGGGAATCCCGGGCGGCCGTCCCGTACCGACAGGCAAACGCCCATCTCGGTCGAGGCGTAGAGGTGGGTGATGCGGGCCGATGGGTAGAGTCGTCGTAGCGCGCCCAACACGCCCTCGTCCACGATCTCGCCTCCGAGCGTGATCTGGCGGAGCGGCAGACGTTCGAGCTGTCCGGGTTCGGCGCCTGCAATGAGCTTGCGCCAGAACGTCGGCGTCGCCGAGATTGAATCGACACGCGCGCTCTGCGAGAGCGTCAGCACGGTGGCGGCATCGGTGGCCGAAGGAATCGCGAGCGTGCCTCGATTCAGCACGCTTTGCAGCATGACCTGGAGTCCCGCGAAGCGCGTCACGCCGTAGGTCAGCAGCCAGCGCGATCCGCTCTCGCGTTCCGAAATCCGGACGCCGGCGGCCAACGACTCCCACGTGTGCTGCGCCGCTTTGGGCAGTCCGCTCGTGCCCGAGGTAAATAGTGCGATGCCGGCTTCGCCGGGCGCCACCGCCGGGCCGAGCGCCTCGTCCGGCGTGCGCCATGCGGGCGCGCGATCCGAAGCGTCACTCACGCATAGCGTAATGCCCAGAGCTTCGAGTCGCCGCTCACTCTCGGCGCGGGGCGTCTCTCCGCCTATCAAGAACACGTTACAGCCGAGCAGATCGTACGCCGCCATCGCGATCAGCGCCTCGAGCGGATCGACGAGCTGTAGCGCAATGCGTCCTCCGCGCGCGGCCGAATCGCGCGATGCGCGGGACTCGGCCGCGGCGAACCATTCGGCATAGTCGAGTGCAGCGCGAGAAGTGACGAGCGCGGTTACACGCGGCGCGGCGAGCGCGGCTTGGCGCAGTGCGGAAGCGAGGAACGGCATGCGCGGAGCCGCGCGGTCAGCCCGCGGCGCGGGCGGACTGACGCTCGTAGAGCATGACCAACTCGTCGAACGAGCGCGGGAACTCTTCGAGCGCTCCCGAGCTGAAGGGATCGACGTGCAATCGCAGCTCCAGGCGCACGACCAGCACGGCGAACTCCAGCGAATCCAGTCCCAGGCCGTTCTCGAGCAGCGCTTTGTCGGACGCGAAGTCCGACACCGGCTTGTGCGCTTCGGAAAGCACAGCGGTGAGTTCCTCCGCTACAACGTCTCGAACAGTCATGCCAACGAGTGTACGGGAGCGGCCTCGAAAGTGTCCAGAGCAGCGGTCTCGTGTGCCGTCGGGGTCGGCAGGTTTCTGGTCTCACGGAGCGATTTGCCGAACGCGGTGGGGCGCTCGTATCATTATTCGCTAGTCATGCCCCCTTGCCTTCGCATCCCTGCCGCGCTCCTCGCGCTGAGCTTCTCCCTGCCCTCGATTTCACCGGCGGAAGAGGCCGTGGACCTCCAGCTCATGCACGCCGAGGTGAGCTTCCCATCCACCCTGCGCTTCGCACCCGACGGCCGCCTGTTCGTCCTCGAGACCCTGACTGGTCGGGTCATCGTGTACCCGGACACTGCGTCAGCGACTACCCCGTCGGTCTGGGCGACTCTTCCGGTCTTTTCGGACGGCGAACGCGGGCTGCTGGGAATGGCGTTTCATCCGCTATTTCCCGACTCGCCCTACGTCTACCTGTATCACACGAATCCAGATCCGCTCGTCAACCGGCTGGTGCGCATGGTGGATTCGGCCGGGGTGGGCGTGCAGTACACGATTCTCGTCGATGGTCTCACCGCGTGGTCCTCGACGCATCAGGGGGGCCGAGTCGCTTTCGGGCCTGACGGGATGCTCTACTGCACGGTCGGCGACCAGTACCGGCCCGACTTCGCAACCGACGTCAACTCCCCCTACGGAAAGATCTACCGGATGACCTCGACCGGCCGACCAGCGCCGGGGAATCCATTCGGACCCAATAATCGCGCGGTGCTCTACGGCGTGCGAAACGACTTCGGTCTGTGCTTCGACAAGTACTCCGGCCAGGGCTACTTCACCGAGAACGGCCCGACGTGCGATGACGAGATCAACTTCCTGCAATTCGGCGCGAACTACGGATGGAGTCCCGAGGACACGATGTGTTTCGGTCAGCCGGCCGGGACGAAGGATCCGATGTGGAGGACTTCACCGACGATCGCGCCGACCGGCGCGTGCATCTACCACGGCACCTTGTCCGTGCTCGAAGGCAATCTGATCTTCGGAACCTTCAACGCCCGCGCCCTGTACCGCGCATATATCAATCCGCAGCAACCGGACGTTGCGGATTCCGTGGTCAAATGGGTGGACCTTTTCGACCCGGTGCTCGACGTGACTCAGGGACCGGACGACTGGCTGTGGGCGGCGACCGCGACTTCGATCTGGCGTGTCAGGGCCAACCCGATCACGCTCTCGGTGCCGACCGGGCCGGTCGCGCAACGCTGGGCGGTCGGTCCCAACCCATTCCACGGCCGGGTGGCTCTCGCGGCATCGGGTGGCGGCGCTCTACGGCGCGTCGATGTCTTCGATATCAGCGGGCGGCGCGTGCGCTCGTTCGAGGGACCGTTCCATGACGCGCTGCCCTGGGATGGAACCGATACTGAGGGCCAAGCGCTTTCGACCGGAGTGTTCCTGGTGCGGGCCACGTCCGTATCGGGAACATCAGAAACGCGCCGCGTGATCCGCCTCGGACGCTGAGTCGCGCCGGGCCGGTTCCACCGAGCTTCCATCGGACTACACGGCTCCGGTAGCAGCCGTTTCGGCCACGGCGGGCGCCGCAGGCCGCGTGAACTCGACCAGCGCCGCGCCCATTCCGAAGCTCTCTTCGTAGCCGCGCACCACGCCGCTCGATCCTTCTCCGAGCAACCCGCGCAGCACTTCGAGATGGCGCAGTCCCGCTTCGGGCCGTGCGCGAGCGAGCA
>JANMQY010000102.1:0-2340 GCA_031370785.1 Candidatus Eiseniibacteriota bacterium
GATCGCATCGCGCAGCGCCTCGCCCAGCATCGCCAAGTAACGGTCGCGTCCGACCAGCGGCGTCTCGGCGCGAGTGGCGACGGAATGCACCCGCAGCACCCGGAAGGCGGGCACGGGCTCAGCCTTCCCCTTGGCCTGGACCGGCTCGAGCGTCTCGGCGACCACGGCGTCTCGGACCAGTCGGAAAGTGGGCTCCCCGATCCAGACCCCGCCCGGCTCGGCCCGGGACTGCAGACGTGAGGCCGTGTTCATCGCGTCGCCGATGATCGGGGTGCCGTCCCCGGGCACGAGCACCTCGCCGGTGGTGATCCCGATCCGGCAGGCGAGCGGGATCGTGGAGCCCTCGTTCAACGCGTGCAGACGCTCCTGCATCTCGATGCCCGCCCTCACCGCCCGTAGGGCATCGTCCTCGTGGGCTACGGGCAGGCCGAACACGGCCACGATCGCGTCGCCGATGAATTTCTGGACCATGCCCCCGTGGCGCTCAACCGCTTCGCGCATCTCTCCGAAGTAGCCGCGCAGCAGGGGCCGCAGCACCTCGGGGTCGTGTCGCCCTCCCAGCGTCGTGGACCCTACGAGGTCGCAGAACAGGGCGGTGACGGTCTTACGGATCGCCCGCGCGGGAGCTGCCTCGAGCGGGGTGGCGCACTCCTCGCAGAACTTCGCGGTGGAGCGGTTCTCGTGCTCGCAAGTCGGGCAGGTCGCCATACGCGCACCCTATGCCCGAGCGGGAAACGCGCTCAAGCCGCGCGAAGCTAGGCAACAGATGGTGGAACGCGCCGGAGCCGGGCACCCTCCTGTCCTTCCGAGATGGTGGGGCGCAGAGGTGGGGCGGTTCGCAGATCTCCGATCTCGACGCCTGCTGCTTCGCGAGTTTCGACCGGCCAACGATCCGGCGGCACTGGCCGAGATCGAACGACAGGAACGGGAGTTGCTAGACGCCTGTGCCGCCGCGAAGTGGCATGCCCTTCCGTCGAACGCCGGCAAGAACGGTGCTATCGAGGCAGCGGGATTGCTCGACGCGAACGGCAAGCGCGAGAGGATGCCGTCACTCACCGAGATGGACCGGCTCGTGTCCTCCACACCGAGTTTCTACAACGCCGGACGGATCTACGAGATTCGGCTGCTCTGCTAAAGCGCTGTGGGATCAGTTGAACGGACCTCGGTCGGCCGCGCCATCAGCCTCGACGGACTCCGCAGCACACCACACGGCGGATCCGTCCCGGCTGTCGAGCGTCTCGGCTTACCCGCGCGACGCTCGTACTCAGAATCATTCATGTCAGCCGGCACGACACGGACGGGCAGCAGACAGGCGGCGCCCACAGACAGGCGGCGCCTTGCGTAGCACATGTATGTGTGACAACGAAGGAACCTGCCCTGACGGTCCCGCTCTGATCTGCACCTTTTAGTCGGGCTGACAGGATTTGAACCTGCGACCCCTTGTCCCCCAGACAAGTGCGCTAACCAAGCTGCGCTACAGCCCGCGATTTGCGGAACCCCTGCAAAACAGGGGCAAGACCTCCTTCATTCATTTCTGCACAGCTCCGAAATGCACCCTGACCGGTTACTGGAGGTAGCCGTTTCGGGACAACAACTGGGCGGTTTCGGAAGGATGCCAGAAATCAATCGACGCCGAGACGGTAGCGGCAGCGGGCCCTCGACGGCAACGCTCATCGCTCTCAACCGCTGCGTGGCCGTGTTCTGAGGCGCTCAGCTTTCGTACGATGAATCGCACCGAAATCGGGTAGAGGTGTGTCATGAGCCGACCGCGACAGACTTGGCGATGGGAAGGCACGGCGCTCGAGCGGTGACACCGCGACGGTTGACGATCGCGTTCACGTGACCGACGGACTCCTACATGACGCTAGAGCGAGGGCGACGGTCTCCTCTGCCGACAGTTGAGCACCACGCGCTAGCGCGGCGCTGAAGTCGCCGGCCGCGTGAATCATCTCGCTCGCGGTCGCGCGAAAGCCAAGGTCGTCCTCCACCCCGCACGACGGGATGTGGGCCCCCAGGTGGCCGAGGATCAGCGCCGCCTCCTCGGCGCGGCCGGTTCTTGCCAGAGCCAGCACGACGGAGTCGAGCACTTGCCAGATCTTCTGCCACAAACGACATTCGTACAGCGCGAACAGAGCTTCCTGACAACGGTCCAGAGCATCGTCGCGTCCGAGGCCGGTTGCTGTCAGTGCGACTCCTCGAAGCGCGATCGCTTCAGTCTGAACGTCGCTCGCTGCCCGCGCCTGGTCAACCGCGCGCTGGTAGTACGTCGTCGCGGCCTCATAGTCGGGAGCCGACTGCCCGACCAGGAATGCATGCCCTTCCAACAAACACGTGTACGTG
>JANMQY010000013.1:0-7973 GCA_031370785.1 Candidatus Eiseniibacteriota bacterium
GGCGGCCGGTTCGCGACCTCGGACCTGAACGATCTGTACCGGCGCGTCATCAACCGCAACAATCGCCTCAAGAAGCTGATGGACATCAAGGCGCCCGAAGTCATCCTGCGCAACGAGAAGCGCATGCTGCAGGAGGCGGTCGACGCGCTGTTCGACAACGGCCGCCGCAGCCGTGCGGTGCGCGGTCAGGGCAACCGTCCGCTCAAGTCGCTCTCGGACATGCTCAAGGGCAAGCAGGGCCGGTTCCGCCAGAACCTGCTCGGCAAGCGCGTGGACTACTCGGGCCGTTCGGTCATCGTGGTCGGACCCGAGCTCAAGCTGAACCAGTGCGGTCTGCCGAAGAACATGGCGCTCGAGCTGTTCAAGCCGTTCATCATCCGCAAGCTCGAGGACCGCGGCTACGTGCAGACGGTCAAGAGCGCGAAGCGCCTGGTCGAGCGCGAGAAGCCCGAAGTGTGGGACATCCTCGGCGAGATCATCGAGAACCATCCGGTGCTGCTGAACCGTGCGCCGACCCTGCACCGTCTCGGCATCCAGGGCTTCGAGCCGGTGCTGGTCGAGGGCAAGGCGATCCGCATCCACCCGATGGTCTGCCAGGCGTTCAACGCCGACTTCGACGGCGACCAGATGGCGGTGCACGTGCCGCTCTCGTTCGAAGCGCAGATCGAGACCAGCCTGCTCATGCTGTCCACCAACAACATCCTGTCGCCGGCCAACGGGCGTCCGCTCGCCACGCCGAACCAGGACATCGTGCTCGGCTGCCACTACCTGACCAAGCCGCGCGGCGAGATCCGCAATCCGCGCGCCGAGAAGATCGGCGACGACGATCCGCGCAGGCTGCGCGTGTTCTACAGCCCGGGCGAGGTTCGCGCGGCGTACGACAACGCCGAGATCACCCTGCACGGGATGATCGCGGTCAAAGCCACCAGCATCACGCTGACCAAGCCGGTCAGCGGCGGATACGTCGTGACCACCGCCGGCCGCGTGCTGTTCAACGAGGTCGTGCCGACCGAGCTGGGATTCATCAACGAGACCATGGACAAGAAGCGGCTCGAGAATCTGGTGGGCGACTGCTACTCGCAGCTCGGCCCCGAGATCACCTCGGACCTGCTCGACGATCTCAAGAACCTGGGCTTCAAGTACGCGACCCAGGCCGGCTTCACGGTGGGCATCGACGACGTGCGTATTCCGCCGGAGAAGGACGAGATCATCCGTGGCGCGCAGAAGGAAGTCGAGGTCATCAACAACAACTATCGCAACGGCGTCATCACCGAAGGCGAGCGCTACAACAAGGTGATCGACACCTGGACGCACGCCACGACCGACGTCGAGCAGGTGACGTTCGAGGGGCTCTCGGCCGACCGCGAGGGATTCAACCCGATCTTCATGATGGCCGACTCGGGTTCGCGCGGTAACCGCGAGCAGATCCGCCAGCTGGCCGGCATGCGCGGCCTGATGGCGAAGCCGCAGAAGAAGATCACCGGCGGACTCGGCGAGATCATCGAGTCACCGGTCATCCATAACTTCAAGGAAGGGCTGTCGGTGCTCGAGTACTTCATCTCGACGCACGGCGCCCGCAAGGGTCTCGCGGACACCGCGCTCAAGACCGCCGACGCCGGCTACCTCACGCGGCGACTGGTGGACGTGGCGCAGGACGTCATCATCAACGAGCCCGATTGCGGCACCATCCGCGGCCTTTCGGTCAGTGCGCTCAAGGACGGCGAGGACATCATCGAGCCGCTCGCGGATCGCGTGCTGGGACGCGTCGCGGCGGACAACGCGGTGCACCCGATCTCGAACGAGACCATCGTCGAGGCCGGGCAGCTCATCGACGAGGAGATCGCCGCGCGCATCGAGGACGCCGCCAAGGCTGGCCTCGACAAGATGCGCATCCGCTCGGTGCTCACCTGCGACGCGCGCCGCGGGGTGTGCGCGAAGTGCTACGGCCGCAACCTGGCCACCGGGCGTCCGGTGGACCTGGGCGAGGCGACCGGTGTCATCGCCGCGCAGTCGATCGGCGAGCCGGGCACGCAGCTCACGCTGCGCACGTTCCACATCGGCGGCACGGCCAGCCGCATCGTCGAGCAGTCGAAGATCACCTCCAAGGAATCGGGCACTGTCAAGTTCGTCACGCTCGAAGTGGTGAAGCACCGCGAAGGCGTGCTGGTGGCGGTCGGGCACAATGGCGAGATCGAGCTGGCCGACAGCGCCGGCCGCGTGCGCCAGCGCTACACCGTTCCCTACGGCGCGCACCTGTTCGTGACCGACGGTCAGAAGGTCGAAGCCGACAGCCCGCTGTTCGAATGGGACCAGTACAACACGGTGGTCGTGACCGAGAAGTCGGGCACGGTGCGCTTCGTGGACGTGAAGGAGAAGGTGACGGTCCGCGACGAGGTGGACGACACGACCGGCCTCAAGCTCTTGGTCATCATGGAAGACCGCAACAAGGAGCTGCAGCCGGCGATCGACATCCTGACCGCGAGCGGAGCGAAGGTCGCGCACTATCCGCTGCCGACCGGAGCGCGCCTCGAGGTGCGGGATGGTCAGCAGGTGAGCGCGGGCGACGTGCTGGTGAAGACCCGGCGCGAAGCCTCGAAGACCCGAGACATCACGGGCGGTCTGCCGCGCGTTGCCGAGCTGTTCGAGGCGCGCCGGCCGAAGGATGCCGCGGTGGTCGCCGAGATCGACGGCACCGTGGAGTTCGGCGGGGTGTCGCGAGGCATGCGCAAGCTGATCCTCCGCGGAGAGGACGGCGAGGTGCAGGAGTCGCAGATCCCGCAGGGCAAGCACCTGTACGTGCAGGAGGGCAGCTCGGTGCGCGCCGGAGACCGGCTCACCGAAGGCCCGATCAATCCGCACGACATCCTCAAGATCAAGGGCATCGAGGAAGTGCAGGAGTACCTGGTCAACGAGATCCAGGAGGTCTACCGGCTGCAGGGCGTGCGCATCGACGACAAGCACATCGAGGTAATCGTGCGCCAGATGCTGCAGAAGGTGCGGATCGAGGATCCGGGCAACACCGCATTCCTCGAGGGCGAGCATGTCGACCGGCTCCAGGTGCTGCAGGAGAACGAGAGGATGCTCAAGGAGGGCCAGCAGCCGGCGACGTTCCAGCCGCTCCTGCTCGGTATCACCAAGGCGTCGCTCTCGACCGACAGCTTCATCTCGGCGGCCTCCTTCCAGGAGACCACCCGGGTGCTGACCGAAGCCGCCATCCAGGGCAAGGTCGACTTCCTCAGGGGCCTCAAGGAGAACGTCATCATCGGCCATCTGATCCCGGCCGGGACCGGAATGCCGATCTATCGCCGGCTGCGCCTCGAGTCCGAGCGTCAGGCGCCAGTCACGGTGGAAGAGGACGAGGGGGCAAAAACCGCTTGACACTGATATTGGAGCACCTTACATTGCCCGGTCTGCGCGGCAACGGCGTATACAGTTCCTTCGCGGATGCCGTAGCCTGCCTGACCGCGCAAGCCCAAAGTCGACATGTGGTTGGAGGTATTCTGTGCCGACCCTGAGCCAGCTCGTCCGCCATGGGCGGCGGCGGGTGAAGAGCAAGACGGGCGCGCCGGCTCTCAAGGCGTGTCCCCAGAAGCGTGGCGTGTGCACCCGTGTGTACACGACTACGCCCAAGAAGCCGAACTCGGCGCTACGCAAGGTAGCCCGTGTCCGGCTGACCAATGGCGTTGAAGTGACCTGCTACATTCCGGGCGAGGGCCACAACCTGCAGGAGCACTCGATCGTGCTCATCCGCGGGGGCCGCGTGAAGGATCTGCCGGGAGTGCGCTATCACATCGTGCGCGGGACGCTGGACGCGAGCGGGGTGAGCGGGCGCAAGCAGAGTCGCTCGAAGTACGGCACCAAGTCGAAGTAGGGCACATCGGCGGGCGAAGACCCAGGCCGGGTCCTCGCCCGCATGACATCTCGGGGCCCCTGCATGGCCGGGGCTCCCGACCGGTTTTCTGAGAGGAAGCAACGATGCCGCGCAAGGGTTTCATTCCGCGCCGCGATGCGGTGGCGGATCCCAAGTACGACAGTGTGCTGGTCACCCGCTTCGTGAATGCGATCATGTCGGCGGGCAAGAAGTCTCTCGCGGAGCGCGCCTTCTACGACGCGATGACTTCGGTCGAGCAGAAGTCCGGGCAGGATGCCATGACGGTCCTCAAGCAGGCATTGAACAACGTCAAGCCTGCGCTCGAAGTGAAGTCGCGACGCGTCGGGGGCGCAAACTATCAGGTTCCGGTCGAAGTCCGGCCGGAACGCCGCAATGCTCTGGCGACGCGCTGGATCATTTTCTACGCGCGCCAGCGTGCGGACCACACCTTCAGCGAGAAGTTCGCCGCGGAGATCCTGGCCGCGTCGCGCAACGAAGGTGGGGCAGTGAAGAAGCGCGAGGACACGCACAAGATGGCGGAGGCGAACAAGGCCTTCGCCCACTATCGCTGGTAATCCACCTGCGTTGAAGATCGGCTCCCATGCCGATCTGGGACCGGTCGCAAGCGAAAGCGCGATCCGGACCTGCCAGCGCGCAGAGTGGCTCTGAGTCTCATCACCGCACTTTCTAAGACGGAAAGGCAGGTGGTGCAATCGAGTCCTGAAGAAGAACAGGAAGTGAACGCCGATGCCTCGGCAGAATACTCTCGATAAATATCGAAATATCGGCATTATGGCCCATATTGACGCCGGCAAGACCACCTTGACCGAGCGCATCCTCTTTTATACGGGCCGCATCCACCGCACGGGCGAAGTCCATGAGGGCGGCGCCACGATGGACTGGATGGAGCAGGAGCGGGAGCGCGGCATCACCATCACCTCCGCCGCCACCACCTGCATGTGGCGCGAGCACCGCATCAACATCATCGACACCCCGGGTCACGTCGACTTCACCGTCGAAGTGGAGCGCTCGCTGCGCGTCCTCGACGGCGCGGTCGCGGTGTTCTGTGCGGTGGGCGGTGTCGAGCCGCAGTCCGAGACGGTGTGGCGCCAGGCCGACAAGTACAACGTGCCGCGCATCGCGTTCGTCAACAAGATGGACCGGATCGGCGCCGACTTCGACAACGTGGTGCAGATGATGCGCAACCGTCTGGGCGCGCGGCCGGTCCCGATCCACATGCCGATGTTCGTGGGCGAGCAGTATCAGGGCCTGATCGATCTGGTCGAGATGAAGGCGATCACCTACCACGAAGAGAGCCAGGGCACGACCTTCGACGTCCACGACATTCCGCGCGACCTGGCGGACGCCGCCAGACTGGCGCGCCACCGCATGCTCGAGTCGATCGCGGAGTACGACGAGCAGCTGCTCGACGACTACCTGCACGAGAAGCCCTACACCTCGGAAGACCTGCGCCGCGCGCTGCGCAACGGCACGCTGCAGGGCGCGATCAACCCGGTGCTGTGCGGCTCGGCGTTCAAGAACAAGGGCGTGCAGCGCCTGCTCGATGCGGTGGTCGAGTTCCTGCCTTCGCCGGTCGACAAGTCGCCGGTTCCTGGGGTCGAGCTCAAGACTTTCGCGCATGTCTCGCGCCGGCCGTCCGACGACGAGCCGTTTTCAGGACTGGCGTTCAAGATCATGACCGACCCGCACGTCGGCAAGCTCACCTTCTTCCGCGTCTACTCAGGGATCGTGAAGACCGGCGACACCGTGCTCAATGCGGCGACCGGCCGCAAGGAGCGCCTCGGACGGCTGCTCCAGATGCACGCCAACAAGCGCGAAGAGATCAAGGAAGTCTATGCGGGTGACATCGCCGCCGCGATCGGGCTCAAGGGCGTGACGACCGGCAACACCCTGTGCAATCTGGACTATCCGCTCGCGCTCGAGGCGATGCATTTCCCCGAGCCGGTGGTGGACGTGGCGATCGAGCCCAAGTCGAAGATCGACGAGGAGAAGATGTCGGAGGCGCTGCAGCGCCTGTCCGAAGAGGATCCGACCTTCCGCGTACGCACCGACGAGGAGACTTCGCAGACCGTGATCTCGGGGATGGGCGAGCTGCACCTCGAGATCATCGTCGATCGCATGCTGCGCGAGTTCAAGGTGCAGGCCAACGTCGGCAAGCCGCAGGTCGCGTATCGCGAGACCATCTCGATTCCGGCCGAGACCCGCCACCGCTTCGTGCGTCAGACCGGCGGCAAGGGCATGTTCGCCGACGTGAGCCTGCGCGTGGATCCGCAGGAATCGGGCAAGGGTTTCGAGTTCATCAGCGACATCGTCGGCGGCTCGATCCCCAAGGAATTCATTCCGGCCTGCGAGAAGGGCATCGAGGAGGCGCTGCGCACCGGCGTGGTCGCCGGTTACCCGATGGTGGACATCAAGGTGACCCTGACCGACGGCTCGTACCACGAAGTGGACTCGTCCGAAATGGCGTTCAAGATCGCGTCCTCGATGGCGTTCAAGGAGGCGTGCGCGAAAGCCAAACCCCGCCTGCTCGAGCCGATCTTCGATGTCGAAGTGGTGGTGCCCGAGGAGTACATGGGCGACATCATCGGCGATCTGTCGTCGCGGCGTGGGCGGATCGGCGGCATGTTTTCGCGCGGCACGGCCCGCGTGATCGCGGCTTCGGTGCCGCTCGCGGAGATGTTCGGCTACGCAACGCGCATGCGCTCGATTTCGCAGGGGCGCGCGGTCTATTCGATGCAGTTCTCACGCTACGACACGCTGCCGCAGTCGGTCGCGGAAGAGATCGTGGCGAAGGCAAGAGGCTAAAACCGGACTCCGGCCGGCGGCGCGATGCGCCGACCGGCCGGGTCCGTGAAAGTCGTCCAGACAACGGAGGTTCCGTTCATGGCCAAGCAGAAGTACGAGCGCACGAAGCCGCACGTGAACGTGGGGACGATCGGGCACGTGGATCACGGGAAGACGACGTTGACGGCGGCGATCACGATGGTGCTGGCGCAGAAGAACCCGAAGATCTCGATCCGGGACTATGGGTCGATCGACAACGCGCCGGAAGAGCGTGAGCGCGGGATCACGATTGCGACGGCGCACGTGGAGTACGAGACCGACAAGCGGCACTACGCGCACGTGGACTGCCCGGGACACGCGGACTACGTGAAGAACATGATCACGGGTGCGGCGCAGATGGACGGAGCGATCCTGGTGGTGAGCGCGGCCGACGGCCCGATGCCGCAGACGCGCGAGCACGTGCTCCTGGCGCGCCAGGTCGGGGTGCCGTACATGGTGGTGTTCATGAACAAGTGCGACATGGTGGACGACCCGGAGCTGCTGGATCTGGTGGAGCTGGAAGTGCGGGATCTCTTGAAGAAGTACGAGTTCCCCGGGGACGACATTCCGGTGGTGCGCGGGAGCGCCAAGCAGGCGATGGACGCGGCCGGGAAGGACGCCAAGGCGAACGAGCCGATCCTCAAGCTGATGGATGCGGTGGACAACTACATTCCGACGCCGGAGCGCGCGATCGATAAGCCGTTCCTGATGCCGGTCGAAGACGTGTTCTCGATCTCGGGCCGCGGGACGGTGGGGACGGGACGTGTGGAGCGGGGGAAGGCCAAGGTCGGGGACAAGATGGAGATCGTGGGACTGCGCGAGACGCGGGACACGGTGGTGACCGGGGTCGAGATGTTCCGCAAGCAGATGGACGAGTGCATCGCCGGGGACAACGTGGGGCTGCTGCTGCGCGGGGTGGAGAAGGAAGACCTGGAGCGCGGGATGTGCATCGTGGCTCCCAAGTCGATCACGCCGCACACGAAGTTCAAGGGGTCGGTGTACGTGCTGACCAAGTAAGAAGGGGGACGGCACACGCCGTTCTTCAACGGGTACCGGCCGCAGTTCTATTTTCGGACGACGGACGTGACCGGAGTGGCGACGCTGCCGGCGGGGCGCGAGATGGTGATGCCCGGGGACAACGTGGACGTCGAGGTGGAGCTGATCACCCCGATCGCCATGGAGTCGGGGCTGCGCTTCGCGATCCGCGAAGGCGGACGCACCGTCGGCGCCGGCGTCGTCTCCGACATCATCGCCTAGG
>JANMQY010000028.1:0-3462 GCA_031370785.1 Candidatus Eiseniibacteriota bacterium
CCAGCTCACATGAGAGCGACAAGGCGCGCTTCGTCGGGCAATGGGGCACCCTCGCACGCCCGGCGGCGCTCGAGCGCCCGCGTCTCTCAAACTCCTCCGGCAAGTGGCAGGACGCGATCGCCTCGCTGCAGACCACGGTAACGCTGCGTGCCGGGGGAAGCAGGACGCAGCACTTCACGCTCGGCGTGTGCGATACGCGCAGCGCGGCGCTGCGGCTCGCCCGCAAGTATGGCAGCGCGCGTGCGGTCGACCGCGCGTGGGATGCGACGCGGCGCCACTGGGATGCGCTGCTCGCCGGGCTCGAGGTCGAGACCGTGGATCCGGCCTTCGATGTGCTCACCAACACCTGGCTCAAGTACCAGGCGATCTCGTGCCGCATGCGCGGCCGCACCGGGTACTGGCAGCCGGGAGGCGCCTACGGATTCCGCGACCAGCTTCAGGACAGCCAAATTCATCTGCCGCTCGGCCCCAGGCACACCCGGCGGCAGATCCTGCTGCATGCGGCGCATCAGTTCGGCGACGGCACGACGTGGCATTGGTGGCATCCGCTGACCGAAGAGGGCTTGAAGAAGCCGTACAACGACGACCTGCTGTGGCTGCCGTTCGTCACCCTGAACTACCTGCGCGAGACCGCCGACTTCGCGCTCCTGAACGAGCGCGCACCGTTCCTGCGCGAGCCGGGCGGCGCGGCGCGCAAGCCCGGCACGCTGTACGAGCACTGCCGGCTCGCGATCGATTCCTTCTGGTCGCGCCTCTCGAAGCGCGGAGTCCCGCTGATGGGCGCCGGCGACTGGAACGACGGACTGTCCGCGATCGGAGAGAAACTCAACTCCGAGAGCGTGTGGCTCGCCCATTTCCTGGTCGGCATTCTCGACGACTGGGCCGAGCTCGAGGAGAGGCGCCCGCGCGGCGTCGGCGATGTGGCGCGGCGCTATCGCCGCGCGGCGACCGCCATGCGCCGCGCCGTCAACCGGAGCTTCTGGGATGGCGACTGGTACGTCCGCGCCACCAAGGACAATGGAGATGTGATCGGATCTCGCCGCAACCGCGACGGGAAGATCTTTCTCAACGCCCAGACCTGGGCGATCCTCAGCGACGTGGTGACGCCGCGACGTCTGCCGCGCATGCTGCGCTCGATGGAGCGCCACCTGTATCGCAAGTACGGTCCGATCCTGCTCTCACCCGCCTACCATGAGCCCGACGCCAGCATCGGCTACCTGACGCGCTATGCTCCCGGCTCGCGCGAGAACGGCGGCCTCTACACGCACGCCGCGCTGTGGGCGATCCAGGCCGAGTGCAAGCTCGGCCGGGCCGAGGCCGCATGGAAGCTCTACCAGAGCTTCTGCCCGCCATTGCGCGGCATGAAGCCCGACTTCTACGAGGTGGAGCCCTACGTGACCCCGGGCAACGTGGATGGACCGGACTCTCCCCACTACGGGCGCGGCGGCTGGAGCTGGTACACGGGCTCGGCGGCGTGGCTGTTCCGGGTGAGCACCGAGTGGATCCTCGGGGTGCGGCCGGTGTGGGACGGGCTTCTGATCTCGCCATGCCTGCCCCCGGGATGGAAGGGGTTTCGCATGACGCGGCGATTCCGCGGCAGCACCTATCGGATCACAGTCTCGACCGGAGCAAAGCATCGCGAGGTCGTGGTCGACGGCACGAGCCAGGATTCGAACGTCGTGCCCGCGTTCGAGGACGGCCGTACGCACACGGTGCAGGTGCGCTTGCCGAAGCCCCCGCGCAAAGGCGCGCGCGCATGAGCGACCCGATCCGCTTTCCCGAGGGCTTCCTGTGGGGGGCGGCGACCTCGTCCTATCAGATCGAAGGCTCTCCGCTGGCCGACGGCGCGGGACCCGGCATCTGGCACCGCTTCTCGCACACGCCCGGACGCACGCTCAATGGCTGGACCGGGGATGTCGCCTGCGACCACTACCGGCGCTGGCGCGAGGACGTGGCGTTGATGCGCGAGTTGGAGCTCGGCGCGTATCGGCTGAGCCTCGGCTGGCCGCGCATCCTTCCCGAGGGCCGCGGCCGCGTGAACGAGAAGGGAATCGATTTCTACTCTCGCCTGGTGGACGAGCTGCTGCGCGCCGGAATCAGGCCGATGGTGACGCTCTACCACTGGGACATGCCGGCAGCGCTCGATGACCTGGGCGGATGGCTCAATCCCGACTCGGTCGGCTGGTTCGCGGACTTCGCGGCGCTGGCGTTCGATCGGTTGGGCGATCGCGTGGGCCTGTGGTGCACCATCAACGAGCCGTGGGTGATCACCGATGCCGGCTACCTGTACGGCGTGAACGCGCCTGGCCATTGCAATCTGTACGAGGCCCCGATCGCGAGCCACCACGTGCTGCTCGCACACGCGGAAGCAGTGCGCGCGTTTCGCGCGCAGGGCAATGGCAGGATCGGGCTGGTGGTCAATCTCGAGCCCAAGGACCCGGCGAGCGACGACCCCGCAGACCTCGAGGCCACGCGGCGCGCCGACATCTACCTCAACCGGCAGTACCTCGACCCGGTCCTGCTCGGCCGCTATCCGGCCGAGATGAGCGAGATCTTCGGCGAAGCATGGCCCGAGCACCCCGAGTCCGAGATGACAGCGCTGCGCACCCCGTTCGATTTTCTCGGGGTCAACTGGTACACGCGCGCGCTCACCCGCTTCGATCCTGAGCAGGCGCCGATCTCCGCCGCGCGCGTCGTTCCCAAGGGCGCGCTTGCGACCGAGACCGGCTGGGAAGTGCATCCCGCCAGCTTCACCCGCACCCTGCTGTGGGTGAAGGAACGCTACGGCGACCTTCCGATCTACATTACCGAGAACGGCGCCGCGTTTCCCGATCCACCGCGCGCGACCGACGGCCGGATCGACGATCCGCTCCGCGCGAGCTACTTCCGCGAGCATCTGCGCGCCGCCCACGAGGCGATCCGTCTCGGCGTCGACCTGCGCGGCTACTTCGCGTGGTCGCTGCTCGACAATTTCGAATGGCACAGCGGCTACTCGAAGCGTTTCGGAATCGTGCACGTGGACTTCGAGACTCAGCGCCGCACCATCAAGAGCAGCGGGTACTACTTCCGCGACCTGATCCGCAGCGGCGGCGGAGCGCTCAGCGAGAGGATTGCGCCGACCCCGGCGTGATCGCTCGCAAACCGGCGGCCGTGCCGCTCACCGCGTCAGCTCGATCCGGGCGGGCAGCGAGCGCACCACGACTTCACCCGAAGGTGTCACCTGCGCGGCGACTCCGTCGATCTTCACCTTCCATCGCGCGGTGACGCCGGGCGCGCTCACCACGATGCCGCCGGTTGGAACGCGCAGCCCCCGGTCGATCGCCACGACAAGCCCGGTGCGCGTCCTGCTCATGCGATAGCCGAGGCTTCCCCACCGCGTGCGCAGACCCTTGATCGCGACCGCGGGCGTCCCGGCGGGGACCCGGCGCAGCCACGATTCGGGCACGCCGGCCGCCAGCACCA
>JANMQY010000050.1:0-31990 GCA_031370785.1 Candidatus Eiseniibacteriota bacterium
AGACGGGCGACTCGACCGCGAACGGCGTCGCGCCACGGCCGAGGAGCACGATCGCGGACGGGCACGGAGCCGCCCGGCTGATTCCATCCGCCATGGCGACCACCGTTAACGCGGTAATCGCGATCCGCGCCCCGCGCAAGAACTGGTCGCAGGCCGGCCAGCCAGCGAAGGCGAGTGCGGAGCGTGAATATTCGTGGAAAAACATGCAAATACTTTAACGACCTCGCCCCCGACGCGTCCACAGCGATCCGGCGTGTCAGAGGGTCGCGCCGTTGACCCGCATGCGCACGATAGAGGCCCGGGTGTAACGCGGCGCCGTTCCCCGCGACCCCACCCCACACCAGGTTCCAGCGTCCGGCTGGATAGCGCTCGCCAGCAGCGAGGAACGGACTTGGCCCCGGCGGTGACGGGAGAGCGGGCGCATGTACCGCTGATATGAATTGACCTGGCTCCCGGTCACCATCATGAAAGCGGATTCGCCGGGGCCTGGGACTCCCCGGCGATCGCACGCTCCGGCCGGCCGGGCCCGGTGAGGGCCGTCGACCCCGTCCTCTTAGCGGTACAGATTCTTGACTCGTCCCCACGAGCGCGGCATCGCGGGTGTCACCGAGCAGCAGTCGGCGTTCACTCTGAGGTCGAAATCGAATCCCAGGCCTGTGGTCGCGTCACAGTTGTCCGTGATGGTGTCGACGGTCCCGGGCATGACGAAGTACTGTGAACAAGGCGTGCAGCTGAGCATGTTGGCGTACGCGTACTGATCCGCCCCACAGCTCTGGCTCACCATCTCGACCACCAGGAACGCCTTCCGGGTCAGGCAACATCCGGAGGCGAGCGGCATCAGGTAGTCCTTGGTCACGGACGCGGCGGCTTCCGAGAGCGTGAAGAGCTGGGCCGGGCAGATCGTTCGCGTGGTGTCCGGGACATCGCAGTTGCCGGTCTGGGTCGCCTCGACCACCGAGACGCGCAGCACCATGGAACAGGCGCTCCGGAACCGCATGCGGATCACCGCTTCGGTCAGCAATAACCCGCCCGACGAAGCCGGACATTGCGGGCAGGCTGCGGGATCGAGCAACTGGTACATCTTGAGCCGCGACCACGCCGGACTCAAGAACACGTTGGGGCCCCGGGCCCCGGACTGGCCGATGGTGCAGATCGCGTCCGTCGCAGACGGGGCCTGGACCTGTGCGGGTTCCTTGAATATGGAGCCGTGCAGATCGGCGGTTGCGGCTCCGGCGAGGAGTGCCATGGATAGCAGGCTGGAAGCGAAGACGACGCGAGGTGTAGCGTGACGGTTCATGATCTCTCCCGTACGTTGGTTTTCCTTAAGGAATGGGGGCGCAAGAATGGGACAAGCCGGGAGTGACCTCGGGGGCGGCCGGGCCGGATGGCAGAAGTTGCCGCCCGCATCCTAGCACCCAACCGTCGTGAAGCAATCCCTCCTTCTTGGCCGTCGACCGACCCGCATTGCCATGACGGTCAGGTCGACCAATACCCGCGCTTCGGCGCGACGCTACTCGATCAGGCTCACGCGCCTTGCGCTCAGCGTCGCGCCGTTGACCCGCATGCGTACGAAATAGAGGCCAGGGTGCAACGCGGCGGCATTCCCCGCGACTCCACTCCACGCCACGGTCCAGCGTCCGGCTGGGTAGCGCTCGGGCGCCCCGCGCGCCACCACCCGCCCGGCGACATCGAGCACATCGAACGCCACCTCCCCGCCCTCATGCAGCGCGAACTCGATCTGTGAGGCGGCGCGCGCGGGATTGGGTGTGATGCCGAGCAATTCGGTGCGCGACGGAATCGTGGACGGCGCGACCGCCGTCACCGGCGGATTGAGTCCCAATTCGTAGCCGCCGACAACGCCGGGATCGTTGAGAACCACCAGACCCAGCGTCAGGTTTGCGGGCGCAACGATCGTGGTGTCGTGCCTCACCTCGAACATGGCACTCGAACCCGACTCCCAATAGTCCCCGGTGAAGCTGCGGAAGACCGCGAGCCGATAGCCGGGAGCAGACGACAGAAAGTGAATCAGGTAGCTCTGTCCCGAAGAGACAATGGCATTCCAGGTCTGGAGCACATCGCCCGCGGCGACCGAACCGATCGACACCGGGTCGCCGCTGACGATGGTGTGCGTGGCGGCCGAGCACTCCACCCGGGCGATCGAGCTACCGCTCATCGGAAACGCGCGTGCGAAGAATGGCCCGGGCGGATTCTTGTGGAAATCAGTGACCACGAAATCCACGCGCGTTGGGGTGTGATCGAAAGATTGTGCCCGCATGTTGTAGAGACAGTCGGGGGTGGCGTTGACCGGGCCGGTGTCGTATTCCCACACGTCCCAGTCGGTGGCGGCCCGCGCGCCGAATGCGACCCAAGTGAACGCGGTCTGGTTGAACTCGTAGAACTCGCCCTGGGCAAGCGAGGTGCTCACCGCAACGTTGTTGGCAAGCACTACCGGTGCATGGCAGCTATTCGCCTGGATCGTCATGACGTCGGTGGCGCCATTTTCGTTCAGCACTGCGAGTCCGTAGTAGCCGGACGCAGGCACGGTGTAGGTCATGGTGCTGGTGGTCACGAATTCCGCCGCACTACGCGCGAGCCACAGGATGCTGCCGGTCGGACGGAACAGGAGCATCTTGAGCGCGGCAGGCCCGGAGTGGGTGAGCGAAAAGTCCACGTCCTGCCCAGCCGTGAGGTAAACATCCCAGATTTGGACCACGTCGCTGGCGTCGGTCGACGCTGTTTCCGGCGGGCCGTTCACGATGATTCCGCTGGGATTGTCGTCGAGGTCGATCGTGGGTGGTCCCCCGCCAGTGGCAAGGGTCAGCCGGCTGGTCTCGACGTAGTACCGGCTGCCAGGATTGAAGTGGAAGTCTCCGACGATCAGATTGGTGGCGATCTCGTTCGAGGTCACGAGATTGCCGAAGAAGCAGTCCGGGAACGTGCCCCCGCTCGGACCTGCGGCAACATCCAGCTGATACGCGCTCGTGCCACCACCGCCGCCGCGAATCGCCACGGTCTCCCAGGACGGGTAGGCGCCGGCGCGGAATTGATAGAAGCCGTATCCGGTCGGCGCGCTCTGCGAAACTCCGCCCACCAGCGTGACCGGCGTGTTGCACTGGCCGATCGAGATCGAGTAGGAACCCGACCCTCCGTTGTCGTTCACCACCACGATCGCGTACGAGTCGGTCGTCGGCGGGGAAAAGTCGAACGATGTCGCGCTCTCGATCAGCGCGGCACTGCGATCCTGCCAGGGCGAGCCTCCGGTATTTCCGAACACCAGCACCCTGGCATTGACGCCGGGGGTCGCCGCGAAATGGATCCGATAGATCTGGCCGGCGCTGAGCGCGGAATCCCAGACGTGAACGACGTCGCTGGTACCGGTAGCGACGGTCGTGATCTGATCGTTGAGAAGCAGGTCTCCGCGAGTCGCGTCGAACTCGAGAAACCCGGGCGGCGACGCGGGGCCGAATGCGCGCGTGTAGTAGGTCTGAGGCGGGAGGACGCGAAAATCCCCCACGACGAAGTTGACTCGCCCCGGCCCGCCGGAAGTCGCAGTGATCGAGCCGGCAACGCATGGCGGAAATGGAAACCAATTCCCGAAGAGTTCCAGAAGCCAGTTGTTCCCGGGTTGCGAGCGGATCCCGATGGCGCCCCAGTGTCCGGCGCTCGGCGTAAACGAATAGAGCGATGGATTCGCGGTGACGGTGAACGTCTGCCCGCTGTTGAGCGGTTGGACGAAGCATTGCGCATCGGCCGTGCCCGCGCTCAGAGTCTGCAGCGCAAGCGCGCACACGGCCACCAACTTGCCGAACTGAACTGACGGAGTACGGCTCATCGAAGCTCCTCTCGAGGCGTGGCAATCCGTGACGAGCATGCGACCGCCGAAGCGTAGCACTCCGGTCGGGTCGCTTCCTCATTCTCTCGTCCCGATCAATGACGACCGCTTGCGGCAGGAATCACTGCGGATGATCTGCTGACCCTGTGGAAAACAGGGCTCAATTGCCGCTCGCGCGATTCGACCCCAACAGAACGACCACCCCCGGCTGGAGGTGGTCGTTGTTGGAAAGTCGCTGTTGCCTAGCGGTAGATCGCCTTGATCCGTCCCCAGGTCGTCTCGGTCGTGGGAGTCGAGGCGGGAACCCAGAATCCGCGGATCTCGCCGCCGGCAGAAGTGCTGGTGTGGATGTTGAGGTAGGCCTTGCCGTCCGCGATGGCCTGGAACAGGTCCGCCTCCGCCTGAGCCGTTGTCCCGCCGTGGGCGGTCACGTAGCTCGGGTTGTAGCTCGAGGACAGAGTCATGTTCAACGTAATGTCGTACGTTCCGCTCTTGACCCCGAGCGGGAATCCCGCAAACGTCGGAGTCGTCGTGGCCACACCCGCCGTTCCGGCCCCAGCCACCGCGGTGGCCGCATGGATATGCGAGGCCGTCGTGTTGCCGGTCAGATTATAGAAGGCCACCTGAAGGCGCATCGTGTGCGCAACGTTGTCTATGTCGACGGTGGCCGTACCAGCTCCCAGCGACACAACGGGCGGAGACTCATTGGCTCCGCTCAGATTCGTCACGTACTGGAATTGGGCAGCGTGGGCGGAAATGCTCCCAATCGCAATCGCAGCGACCACGGCGAGAAGTCGGCGCGGACCAAACAGACGGGTTACAAGCATGTTCACGGGGGACTCTCCTTTCTGAAGCGATGTCCAACCTAGCGGCGCGAGGTAGGGTTTGCGCGCGATGTCCATTTCGCCGTGCCCAAGGGTACACAAAAATGAGGTTGGTACGGGAGCACATACTGCGGGAAGCATCGCCAGGGACCACAACCTGACAGCTCCTTGGAAAGCTCAAGGGGTCGCCGGGGCCGTTTGGTCAGGCAAAACACGCCCGCGAAACCCACCGAGGCGGCAGGCTCTTCGGGGAACCGGATGGGCCTGCTTCGTCTCGGGAGCCATGGCCACCATGATTCCGGCACGCCGCCGGGTGCGGTCGAAAGGGAGAGCCAGGATGAAAAGGAAATCGGGATTGTGGACAGTGGCGCTGATGATGCTGATCGCCCGTGGTGTCCGTGCAGTGCAGGAGCAACTCGTCGCGAATCGTCAATCCGCTGCCAGCGGGAATCGACCTCACCGCTGCGCAAAGGGTCGAGATTCAGGACAGCGCCGGGCAGGTCGTACTGAACGGCACCTTCGTGAATCGCAAGGCCCCGCTCGTGAGCACGGATCCGACCGCGAAGGCGGATGGTCTCGCCGAACTCGAGATCGAGAAGGTGGGCAACGGGCTCAAGCAGGAGATCGAGGCCAAAGTGAAGGATTTGCCTGCCGGAGCTAGTTTCAAGCTGGTCGTCGACGGCAAGGAGATCGCCTCCTTCGTGACCAGTAGCGAGGGCAAGCGCGAGATGAAGTTCACTCGCACCGATAGCTGAGGGTCGAGGGGACGCATCGTCCCCGATCAACTATCGGCAGGCTCCGGTACGACGAGCGGCATCTCGACGGTGAAGACACAGCCCTTGCCGGGGATGTCGCGCAGCGAAATCTTGCCGCCGTCCGCCTCGATCGCCTGGCGGCTGATCACGAGCCCGAGGCCGAGCCCTGCCCGGTCGGAAGATCGTTGCTCGAACGGTCGGAAGATCGCTTCCGCAGTTCCCGGCAACAAGCCGCCGCATTCGTCTTCGACTTCGATCGAAATGCGATCGCCGGTCGAACGCGTTCTGAGCCACACGTGGCTGGAGGGCCGGGTGAACTTGAGCGCGTTCTGAAGCAGGTTGGAAATCGCAGAGGCAAAAAGGTGTCGGTCGACGTCGATCATCAGCTGGCTGTCCGCGCGCTCGACGCTGAACTGAAGGCCCCGATTCGTCGCGTCGATCGCGGCATCGATTTCCATCTCCTCGATGAACTCCGCCACGTGCAGGCGCTCTCTCTGATGAGTGCCCGAGGCGAGCCGGACCTCCGAGACCGAGCGGCCGATCAGCTCGCGCAGCCCGCGCAGGCTGCGTTCGAGCACCTCGATCGTGCTTCCAGTCACGCCGACTCTGCCACTCTTCACCGCCTGAAACGCCAGGATCGCGGTGCTGAGGTGATTGCGCAGCTCGTGCGCGAAGAAGCCCTGACGCCTGACCTCCGCGCCGGAGGCGTCGGCTTCGCGTTGACGCGCATACTCGGTCACCGCGCTCGCAATCGCGTTGTCGAGGCAGCGATTCATGGTGTGGAAATCGTCGGTGGCGACGGGAATCCGCAGATCGAGGGCCAGCTCGGTGATCGCCTGGCATAGGTCGCCGTAGTCGTGTACGACCTGGGCGATGGAGAAACCCTGGTGAAGCAGGTCGCTGCCGTGCTGGGCGGCGCTCATGCCCATCTCCGAACCACTCGGACGGGTTTGAGCGGCCTCCTGTTCCAGAATCTGCCCCAACTGCGTGAGGAAGAGCGGCACTCCGTTCGCGAGCTCATGCGTCGTTGCAAGCGGCGCAGCTCTCGACGCGACCTTCACTCGCGTACGGGTGATGATCTCTTCTCGGTGCGTTGAAATGAAGTCATGCAGGTTCATTTCGCACCCCTTTGAGGTACGACGGCATTCTACGCCCAAACAGAAAACTAGCAATCCCGAAAAACACAGGACCCCGCGGCGCCATCTTCCGCGGGGTCCTGTGCTACGAGCGTGTTCTGAACGACTTACACGAGGCCTTCCAGTTTGCCCTACAAGAGCCGGCCTGAATTACCGGACGACGACCGCGCGCGTCGTGAGCGTGTGCCTGCCCTGCGACAGGCGCACCAGATAGACCCCCGATGAAAGCGTGCGGCCTTCGGCCAGGTTCAGCACGTGACTTCCGGGTCCGAGCGCGCCGACTTCGCGCGTGACCACCATTCGTCCGGCGATGTCCATCACCTCGAGTCGCGCCGGCGAGGAGCCTGGAAGAGAAAACGCGATCGTGATGTCATTGCGCGCGGGGTTCGGGCGCGCGCCGGCCAGCGCGAACTGCGTGGTTCGCGGGACATCGACCCAGGTCTCACCCATGAACGCCTCGCCCCCGGCCCGCTGCAGACCGAGTCGGTATCCGTAGCGCGCTCCGGCCACGACTTCGGAATCCTCGTAGATGATCTCCCCCCTCCCATTGGGCGAAATCAGGCCGAGTGATCTCCAGCCTTCATTCATCGTTCGCCTGTACACAGTCGCTGCGGCGTAGGACCGATCTGCGCTGAACCAGGTGAGCGTCACGCGATCCGGCGTGGCCAGCGTGCTCAGGAGCGAGAGCAGTGTGGGTGTGGTCAGATCGCCCATGGCAGCGATGCCGCTTTGTGTTTTGCCCCCCATGGACTTGAATTGCCCGCCCGCGAAGAGAGTCGACCCGCTGATCGTCAACGCGAGCACCGCGTCCCCAGCGTTGGGATTCCAGATGGTGGCCAGCCCGGTCGTAGTGTCGAGTGCCGCAAGGTGGTTTCTCGGCTGCGCGCCGATCGTGGAGAATTCCCCGCCCGCATAGACGGCGCTGCCGCTCACCAACACGGCATCGACGTATCCAGCCGGGTCTGGTTTCCATGTCGCCGGCGCGCCGGTCGTCGCATTCAGCGCGGCGATGTAATTTCGCAGATCGCCTCCGATGGAAGTAAAGTGACCGCCCACGTAGACGGTCGAACCATTCACGTCCAGGTCGAGCACTTCGGCGTCCGCATCCGCAACGAAGGCGGTCGCGAGGCCGGTCGCGGCATCGAGTCCGGCAATCCGGAGCCGGCTCTGCCCGCCGATGGTGGTGAACCGCCCGCCTGCATAGACCGTCGCACCGCCGACCCCGATCGCATTCACGTAGTTGTCGGCGTTCGGGTCCCAGGCGGTCGCAAGACCGGTAGTCGCATCCAGCTCCGCGATAAAGGTGCGTGTCTGACCACCAATGCTCACGAACTCGCCGCCCGCATAGACGCTCGTGCCGCTCACCGCCAGGGCGCGGACCGAATCGCTCGCATCCGGGTTCCAGGCGGTGACAGTTCCAGAAGCATCGTCCAGTGCCGCGATGAAATGCCGCTCCTGACCTCCGATGTTCTGGAAGTCGCCACCCGCATACACCGTTGTCTCGCTCACTTCGAGTGCGCGGATGCCGCCGTCGGCGTTCGGGTTCCACGGTTTGACGAGGCCAGTGGGGACATCCAGCGCGGCGATGTAGTTCCGAGTCTGCCCGCCGGCAAACGTGAAGTAGCCGCCGGCACAGACCGTCGTTCCACTCAACGCAATGGCGAAGACGGCGTCGTTCGTGCCGGGATTCCAGGTGGTCGCGAGCCCGGTTCCGGCATCCAGCGCCCCGAGGTAGCTCCGTGGCTGCCCGCCGATGCTGGTGAAATATCCGCCCGCGAATACCGTGGTCCCGCCCACCGCAATGGCTCGGACTTCGGCGCTCGCGTTCGGATTCCAGGCCGTGGCGAGCCCTGTGCCGTCGTCGAGCGCGGCAAGGAAATCCCGAGACTGCCCGCCGATGCTGGTGAAGCTTCCGCCGGCGTAGACCGTCGTCCCGCTCACCGCGAGATCGAGAACTCTGCCGTTCGCACCAGGATCCCATGCGGTAGCCAGCCCGGTGCCGTCGTCCAGCGCCGCAATGTTGCTCCGCGGCACTTCGCCGATGCTGGTGAAGTTCCCACCGGCATAGATGGTGGTCCCGCTTACCGCCAGGGCGTATACCGGGCCGTTGGCAAACGGCGTCCAGCCGGTGGGGAATCCGGTCCCAGCGTCCAGCGCCGCGACGTAATACCGTATCTGCCCGCCGATGGTGGTGAAGTCACCGCCCACATAGACCCTCGTTCCGCTCACCACCAGCTCGAGAACAGAGCCGTCCGCGCTCGGGTCCCATGCAGTGGCGAGCCCCATCGCGGTGTCCAGCGCGGCAACAAAAGAACGCGCCTGCGCGCCAACGGTGCCGAAATCTCCCCCGACGTAGATCGTCGCCCCATCGCGCGCAAGCGTCCAGACGGAGCCATTCGCGTTCGGATTCCAGGGTGAGACGCTATTGTCAGACGTGATGTGCGCGAGGTTCGACCTCGAGACCCCACCCACCGCATCAAAGCTGCCGCCAATGAACCAGCCGCCCGATCCGTCCGGCGTCGCCGCCTGCACCGTACCCCTGATCTTGGGGAAACCGGCGATCAGGGCGCCGCTCGTGGCATCGATGGCGACGCACGGACCCGTCGCGGGGCCTACTCGCGTGAAGTCGCCGCCAATGTAAAGCGTGTTTCCGGAGACCACGGCCGCGCGCACTGTTCCATTCGTGACATCGAAGTTTTCGCGAACGATCTGGGCCTCTGCCGACCCATTGCTCAGCGCCGCGGTGACGATCGCACTCATGACCAGCAGCGCCAATCGAGCCATGACACGCCGCCGTCTCGGCAGAAAGCTACTGGCGAACACACTCACCATCTGCCCCGGGGCAACAGTTCGTAGCGGCCTCATCATCGCAACCTCCCTGATCTTGAGTTCAGTTGCCGTCGAACATCGCCGGATGAAATGGAGTCTCTCATCGACTGTGAGAGCAGGTGGCTCTCGAGAGTCCCGTTTATCCTGGCTCGCGGATTGGATCGCAGGATAACCAGATGGTCGAGCAAATCGCCACCGGGCTCGAATCATGGGCAAACGGACTGCTTCGCGGGCGGGACCGGCGTTCGCGGCCGACCGGAAATCCGTCCCGATCTTCGCTTCTGTGGCTTCTCGTCGAGGTCTGGGCAATAGTCCCATGCTGAAAGCTCGGCGCTCTCGTAGCAAATCCAGGGAGGTACGCATCATGAGCATCGTCACGAAGTGGTCGAACTGGGCCCCTCAGCTGCTGAGCGCGCTTCGTATCGTGGCCGCGTTCATCTTCTTTCTCTCCGGCTCGATGAAGATCCTCGCCTTCCCGGTGGGAATGCCGCCCAACGGTGGTACCGCGACGATCATGACTGAGATCTGGATCGGGGGCATCCTCGAACTGGTGGGCGGTGGCCTGCTCCTGCTCGGTCTGTTCACCCGGCCGGTCGCCTTCGTGCTGGCGGGCGAGATGGCGGTGGCGTACTTCCAGTTTCACGCCCCCAAAGGCTTCTACCCGACGATGAACGGTGGGGTGGCCGCCGTACTGTATTGCTTCCTGTGGCTCTACTTCTCGGCCGCCGGCCCCGGCCCCTGGAGCCTGGACGCCATGCGGAATTCGAATCCCTCGCCAAGGGTGGCAGGGTGACCATGCCTTTGCAGAAGATCTTCTGGACCGAGGCGTTCGGGATGCTCATCGACCTCTTCGGCACGGGATGATCAACGGTGAGATGAAGAGCTCCTGACGCCGCACGCGATGCTCGAGTTGGCCGACACTTCACCGGGGGACCCATGCTCAAGAAAATCGTCATCCTCATCGTCGTTCTGATTGCCGTCCTTCTCTGCTATGCCGCGACCAAGCCGGACACTTTCCGCGTCCAGCGCACGACCAGCATCAACGCTCCGCCCGAGAAGATCTTCGCGATCATCGACGACTTCCACAATTGGGGCTCGTGGTCACCCTGGGAGAAGCTGGACCCCGCGATGAAGCGGACATACAGCGGCGCGGCCAGCGGCCAGGGCGCGGTGTACGCGTGGGAAGGAAACAGCAAGGTCGGCGCAGGACGCATGGAGATCACCGATTCAGCTCCCCCCTCCAAGGTCACGATCAAGCTGGATTTCATCAAGCCGTTCGAAGGCCACGACATCGCTGAATTCACGCTGGAGCCCCCGGCAACGGCTGACACGTCCAGCCCCGTGACGACCGTCACTTGGGCCATGCATGGCCCCAATCCGTACGTCTCGAAGGTCATGCAGGTGTTCATGAACATGGACAGCATGATCGGCAAGGATTTCGAGGACGGTCTGGCCAACCTGAAGAACGTCGCAGAAAAGTGAGCGGCCAGTCGTTCCGGGTGTCGATTTCGCCGACCCCTGTTCGACGTAAGAGCAGAGAGGCCGGGTTCAGGCGGCGCAGCGACCGTGCGAGCCCTCGACTCCCGGACTGCGTGCTGCTCGCGCTCGACGGCCTCCACCCGCCTTCGATGGGCGCGCGCGTTTCCTTTCCCGGCGGAAAGCCCAAGGTGACCGATGGGCCCTTCACCGAGGCGAAGGAAGTGCTCGGCGGCTACTGGATGATTCAGGTGACCCCACCTTCGTCGGCGAGCGCGCCAGATCGAAAGGGCACCTCTTCCTACACCTTCGTCTTCGCCCAGATCGATGCCTTCTTTGCCCAGCTCGTGTCCGTATAGCGCCTGGCGAACGCCTTCGCAGTTTCCTCGAGCGCGGCAGCGTCGTGGCTTCCCTTGTAGCGCGCCACTCCCGCCCAGTACAGCGCCTCCGGAGCGGCGTCACCCTCCGGGAAGCGCTCGAGCACTTCACGAAAGCGGCGTTCCGCCTCCTTCCAGTCTTCGCGCTTGAATGTGGCATGGCCGAGGCCAAGCATCAGCTGCGCGAGGAAGTCGTCGGCGGGGAGAAACCCCTCGATGCGGTGCCGCTCGACGCCATCGGGGTCGAGCTCGAGGATGGTCGGCGTCCATTGTGCGCTGAAGCGTTCACCCAAGCGCTTGAAGTCCTCGGCCTGCTCCTTCACGTGGACTCGCGCCGGAATGAAGTTCTCCGTGATGAAGCGCGAGACGCGTTCGTCCGGGTAGACCTCGGCATCCAGCCGAGCACATCCCCCTCACATCGGAGCCGCGCTGAAGTCGAGCAGCACCAGGCGGCGCCGCTCCCTGGCCTCTTCGAGCACGCGGTCGACATCGTGCCTCCAATTGATGTTCATCGCTACTCCCTTCTCTGGGAAACAGAACCCAGTCCACGGAACGGGGGCGTCCGGACGGCATGTTACACCTCGCGGAGCGAACGGGAGCACGATCGTCGGCGGACGCGCCTCAGGCGGCGATGCGGAGCTCTGAGCTGTTCGAGGCGACCCGGTAGAGCAGTTGCGCCAGCGCCGAGGCACCATCGGTCCGCTCGAGACTCGCCTTGATCCTGCGAGCGGTGTCGGCGAAGTGCGGACTCGACAGAACGAACTGGATGGCCCGCGCGAGTTTCGTCGCGGTCAGGGAGGAGCGCGGTATGGGGCGAACTCCCAGCCCCCGCACGTGAATCTGGTGGCCCCAGTAGAACTGGTCGGCGATGTGCGGAACGACGATCTGGGGCACCCCGGCGCGCGCGGCCGCCGCGGTGGTTCCGGCGCCGCCATGATGTACCGCGAGGGCGACGCGCGGCAGCAGTCGCGCGTGAGAGGTCGAGCGAGCCACGAACACGGTGGACGGCAGGTCTTCTCCGCCGAGTCCTCCCCAGCCCGAAAAGATGACGCCGCGGCGGTGGCACAATTCGAGCGCCTCGACGATCAAGCGCGTCGTGCGCCCCGGATCACCGTTGGGCATGCTCCCGAAGCCGATGTAGACAGGCGGCTCGCCTTCGCCGAGGAAGCGCTCGAGCTCAGGGCTGAGCGTGCCGTCGGCGGCGAGTGCGAGCGAGCCGGTCTGGACGATCGCGCTGGGTGCGTCGGGCGGCAATCCGCCGAGCGCTCCGTCCGATGCGACGATCGCGCAGTCGTGCACCAGGTAGCCCGACACATCACGGATGCCGGGAAGGCCCCAGCCGCCCCGGCAACGATTGATGGTGTCTTGAAGCGTGAACTCGATCCCGCACCGAGCCGCCCGCCACAGGAGTTGGTTGCAGGCATGCGGCAGTGAGAACCACGGGGCGCCGGGCGGCGGATGGAACCGCGAGGGAATGAGCTGCGGGCAGAACAGCAGAGTCCGATGCGGCACGCCGAGGACCTCGGCGACGGACGGCGCGGCCGCATGCACGCCGGCGACGATCAGGTCCGCTCCGCGAGCGGCGGCGAGCGTGTGATCGAACGCGAGCTCCGCATCCTCCCGGAGATACCGCACGGACGACGAGAGGAATCGAGCGGGGTCGTCGATCATCGCGCCGTGGTTCCGGATCCACGCTTCGATGTCGAGTCCGACCGCGTGGAACTCCAGTCCTTGCCCTCGCACCCAGTCCGCGAAACCGGCCGACGCGCCGATGACGACCTCGTGCCCGTCGGCGCGCAGCCGGGTCCCGAGAGCTACCATGGGCTGGACGTCGCCCCTGGTTCCGAACGCTGCGAGCAGGATTCTCATGGCCTTGTTTCGGCAGATTCGGACCGGCGCTTCACGACTCCGCGGCTCGAATGGCGCGACCGCGCGGGGGTGTGGTTCGCTCCGCCGTAGTCCATTCAGTGCCGGCCTACCCCAGCAGGTAATCCAGATCCTTCTGGGTCAACGTGCGAGCGAAGCCGTCCTCACCGAGCACGTCCGCCACCAGCGCCGCCTTGCGCTGCTGGAGCTCGGAGATCCTCTCCTCGATGGTGCCCGCCGCCAGCATGCGGTAAGCGATCACGGTGCGGGTCTGGCCGATGCGGTGGGCGCGGTCGATGGCCTGCGCCTCGACCGCGGGGTTCCACCACGGATCGAACAGCACGACGTCGCTGGCCGCGGTCAGGTTGAGTCCGGTGCCCCCGGCCTTGAGTGAGATCAGAAACACGCAGGGCTCGGGATCGGTTTCGAAGGCGGTAATGACCGCTTCTCGCCGAGTCGTGGATCCGGTCAGCATGTGATGATCGATCCTGCGTCGCTTCATCTCGATCGCGAGCAACTTGAGACATTCCACGAACTGCGAGAACACCAGAACCTTGCGGCCCTCGGCGAGCAGCGGCTCGAGAATCTCGAACAGCGCGTCGAATTTACCGGACCCCAGGTTCTCGCGGCCACCGATCAGTGCGGGATGGCAGCATACCTGCCTCAGACGGGTGAGCGCGGCGAGGATCTCGATCCTGTGTCCCATCACACCGTCGGGCGAGGCCTTGAGTCGCGCGATGGTCTCGCGGCCACGCATCAATTCCGCGAGGTAGAGCTTGCGCTGGCCGGGTGTGAGCTCGCACTCGAGCCGTTCCTCAATCCGATCGGGCAGCTCGGTCGCCACCTGATCCTTCAGGCGCCGAACCATCACCGGCCGCAATCGCGCCGCGAGCAATCGTCGCGTGTGAGAGGGCGAGTCGGGACGGTCGTAGCGCTTGATGAACGCGGTCCTGCGACCCAGGTAGCCCGGATTCACGAACTGCATGATGCTCCACAGATCGAGCGCGCGGTTCTCGATCGGGGTTCCGGTGAGGGCCAGACGGTGCGGCGTGTTCAACTCCAGCACGGCGCGGCTCACCGCGGCGTTCGGATTCTTGATGTTCTGCGCCTCGTCGAGGATCGCGGCGCGCAGGCGAATCGAGCGCCAGCGCTCGATATCCCGCCGCAACAGTGCATAGTTGGTGATCACCAGGTCGTGGTTCGGAACTTCGCGGCGCAGCGCGTGGCGCTCCTCCCCGCTGGTGAGCGCCAGCACTCGAAAGTGCGGAGTGAAGCGCTCGGATTCGCGCTGCCAGTTGTGAACCACGGACGCCGGACACACGACCAGCACCGGCCCGCCCTGCGGGTCGCGCTCGCGCAGCCATTCGATCCACGCCAGCGCCTGAACGGTTTTGCCGAGACCCATGTCGTCGGCGAGCACCGCCCCCAACCCGAGGCCGGTTACGAACGCGAGGAAGTCGAGTCCGTCACGCTGGTATGGACGCAGGATCGCCTTGAGTCGCGCGGGGACCGGAACGCGCGGCATGCCCTCGTAGGCGCGCACCTTGTCGCGCAGCCGCTCGATCTCGCGCACGGTGCGCGGATCGCCGCCGAGCTGCTCCAGCGCGGCCAGACTCTCCGGCCGAGCCTGCGCGAGCTGCGCGACCGTGATCCGCTGCTCGGTCTCGCCGATCTCGATACCGAGATCCGCGAGCATCTCAGCCGCGGCGTCGTAGGTCTGGACCAGGTCGCGTCGTGCCCAGCCGGAGGCGAGCTTCACGAACCGGGTCCGTGCGGTCCTCAACTTCTTGAGATCGGCTTCGCTGAGCGCGAGCCCTTCGGCCTGCCACTCCGCGGAAACCGTGAACCAGTCGACCCCACTGGCAACGATCGTCACGCGCGGCCGGATGGCGCGCTTCTCGCCGAGCAGATCCCGCATCCGCGTGTTGCCAAAGAACACGACATCGCGCGGGCGCCCCTCCCACGCGTCGGCAAGCGTGTCGAGATTGCGCGCGCCAAGGTGGATCCACCCGCCACGCTCATCGGTATCCGCGGCGGCAGAGCCGTCCGCCTTGCCCCGAAGTCTGGCGACGATCGGCAGCTGGCTGAGCCAGTGACGCGCCGACTCGAGCCGCACTGGATCAGGCACCTCGACCCAGAAGGGCTGTGTCCCCTCCGGCCCGGCCTCCGCATCCAGCGGCGCGGGCGCGGGCGACGGTTCCGCGGGTAGATCGTCCGGCACTGCGCCGTCCGGATCGTCGTTGCGGTCTGCGAGGCGTGCGAGCTCGGCAGTCTGCTCCATCTGCTCCCTGGTCTCGAGCCGCAGCCACTGTCCATCGGCGCCGAGCTCGAAGGCCACCACGCCCGGCTCCTCGAGCCCCGGATGCCATGCATCGTCCCCGGTATGAGCGAACAGCCGAATCCGCAGCCAGTCGTCGGGATCGAGGTCGAGCGTGATGAGCGGCCGTGCGCGGTGCACGCGCATGTGCGGCGCATCCGAGCTGGCGACGCTCGCGAAGCTCGTGGCGAGCACCTCGAGAAAGCGGGTGCGCCCGGTCTCGGGGACGAGCAGGCTTCCGGTGCTGGCAAGGCGCTTCATCAGATGGGGCGGCGGCTCCTCCGCCACTCGCCAGAACATGCCGTCGGCGAGCACCAGGCTCGGGTGCCACGGGTCGTCCGAAGGGAAGTAAACGATCTCGTCCAGCCTCTTCAGTGGTCCGTCCGGCCAGCGCGCCGCGAGCATGATCCGCATCTCCGCGCCTTCTCCGGCGGACACCGGCACGATGTCGAGCGCAGCATCCCCCAGCCGAAGCCGCGCACCAGGGGCCAGGCCCCTCGCCACATCGCCAGGAGCGCGCTCCCCTTCCTCCCAGGTCACCAGCGCCGAGTTGGAAAAGCTGTCGAGCAGCCGGTTGATCGTCCTCGCCCTGAGCCCGAATCGTGTGCCGCCCGCGAGGCGCTCCGCCTGAGCCGCGGCTCGCGAGAGCACGCGCAGGAGTCGCGCATGCGGCGGCGCGAGAATCAACGGATCCGCGCGGAGATCCGACGCCAGCTGGAGGATCTGCTGCATCGATCGCGGCGCATCGACGACCCGCGCCGTGGTGACGCGGACTTCCATCCAGACGAGCGAACCTTCGGTCTCGTCCCGACAGAGACCGAACACCGCGCGCAGGGTTCGCTTCGGCGTTTCGGCGTGCTGGCGCGCCCAGTGTTCGAGGTCCTTGGCCAGATCCGCGCGTTCACGTTCCGCGAGGCGCCGGTCGTCTCGAGGATCGACTCCCCGGAACGAATGCTGCCACGTCGCATTCGCGCGATCGTCGCGAGCCTGCGCGCGTGCCGTGCTGTCGGCTTTTGCGACGCTGTCGTGTCGCGCGGCGTCGATCGCCTGCGCGAGCGCATAGGCGTGGGCGCAGACCGGGGCGGCCGCGCACGTGCAGCGCGGCGTGGCGCGGTCGCCGTCCCACCGCCATGCGGTCCGATAGCTCCGGCTTCCGCCCACGCTGGCGCCGATCCGCTCCGCTTCCACCTCGAGCGGTCCCACGCGACCCTCGGCGAGGAGCGCGCGTCCTCGACTCTGGACGTGGGATGGGAAGTGCTCGGCGTCGCTGCGAATGGCGTTGATCATCTCCGGCGCGAGCGCATCGATCGATGGTTGAGCTGTCACGCGCAAGACTGTGCGGCACAGCGCGAAGAGGCGCAAGCGTCAGTCGCGAACGTTTCGCACCGCCTGAATCGCCCGGTCGAGCGCCTGCAGGAAGCGCGAGCGGTCGCGCGGGTCGAACGGCGCTGGGCCACCCGATTCGAGCCCGGCGCTGCGCAGCTCGGAGAGCAGGTTTCGCGTCGCGAGGATCTCTCCGATGTTCGATTCCGTGAAGGGCAGGCCACTCATCCCCAGCACCCGCGCATCTTTCTCGAGGCAGCGGGCCGCGAGCGGGATGTCGGCCGTGATCACGATGTCATCGCGGTCGACGTGCGCGACGATCCAGTCGTCCGCAGCGTTGAAACCCTGCTCGACGACTTCGAGGGCGATGTCCGGGTGGCTCGGAATCCGCATCCAGGAATGAGCCACGAGGGTCACCCCAAGCTGGTAGCGCTGCGCGACCCGATACACTTCCTGCTTGACGGGACAGGCGTCGGCGTCGACGAAGATGTGCACCGGTCCAGACTACCACCGCGCGATGCAGAAACCAGGGACCCGCTCGCGCAGCAGGTCTCCCAGCTGACTGCGACAGCTCCGGCAGAACTCGCCGCTCGATCCGTCGACCGAGGCGATGCCACCCTCCGCGTCGTTCATGATGCAGCGCGCGGTGTCGCAATGATGAAGGCCAAGAGTATGTCCGAGCTCATGGACCGCGACCTGGCACAGCCGCTGCCTCACGAGACTCTCGGAGGCGTGATGCCCGGAGAGCCGGTAGGTCGAGATCACGCCCGAAGAACGCCTCAGACCCGCGACCCCCATGACGCCCCAGTCATAGGTGCGCCCCTTGGTCACCGACAGGTCGCGCGACATGAGACCGAGGATCTTCGTGGTCCGCGAGGGCCGGGTGGCCTCGAGCCAGTCGACGAGCCGATCTCCGCGGAAGCGCCTCCGCGGCTGATAGAACGCCAATTCGGGCAGCGGCTTCGCGTGCAGAACGATCGTGTGGACCGCAAAGGTGGCCCGGATGCGCGCGGCGACTGCATCGACCAGCGCGCGATCCAGTTCACCCAGCGGCTGAATCGCAACGATGGGTTCGGCCGCACTGGAGTGCGGAATGCCAGGCTCGCTCGCCGGCTGCGAATGACTCGCCGGCGCCCTTGCGGGGAGTGCAAAGGCGGCAAGAATCGGCAGCAATAAGGCAACCAGGCACGTCGGGGGGCGCACTCATGGGTTATCGGCCACACGGCGCGCCTTCTGCACCAGCCAACTCCATCGGAAGGATGCTGGCATCAACCATGGAGGGAATCATGAAGCGCAGAATCCTCACTGTTACTGTCGCCCTGTGCGCGCTGACTGCGTCGAGCGCGATGGCGCAGTCCAATCTCGGCCTCAAGAACCTGGGCGTGGCGGTGGGATTCGTGAGCCCCGAAAACCTGGATGGCACGTTCAGCTTCGGAGTGTTCGCGGACCACGGCACGATCGCGCCGCGGATCGGCCTCGAGTCCCGCGTCGACTACTGGGAATGGTCCGAGTCCGCATTCGGCGCCAAGACTTCCGTCAGCGACATCGCGGTCGGCGCCCGCGGCAAGTACTACTTCAGCGTCATCAATCCGAAGGTCAGACCGTTTGCCGGCGCCGGGCTCGGAATGCATTTTCTCCACGCCAAGGTTTCGGTTCCGGCACAGCCCGGATTTCCGGCCATGTCCATCGAAGATTCCTCCACCAAGCTCGGGCTCGACCTGGGCGGCGGCCTGGCGATGCCCGTCGCGCCGCGCACCGAGCTGCTCGGCGAGATCTGGTACGGGGTGATCAGCGACATCAGCCAGTTCTCATTCCGGGTCGGAATGTCCCGCAAGCTCGGCTCGTAATTCGAAACAAACGTCGGCGGCCGCTCCCCCCCGGGGTCGCGCGGCCGCTTTCGCATCCGGGTTCCGCGTCTATCTCAGCAGCGCCATCTTCCTCTGTTGCGTGACCTTGCCGACCTGAAGCCGGTAGAAGTAGACGCCGGTCGTGAGTCCCCTTGCGTCGACCTGAACCCGATAACTCCCGGGAGTCTGGTACCGGTCGACCAGGGTCTGCACCATGCGGCCCTGAATATCGTAGAGGCTGAGGACCACCTTCTGCGCAGTCGGAATGGCGTATGCGATCTCGGTCGCGCGACGGAACGGGTTCGGGGCGTTCTGCGCGAGCGACACGATGCCCGACAGGTTGGGCCCGATCCTCTCGACGCCGACCGTAACGGAATCGGTGCCGCCGAACTGGTAGTAACGGGCCAGGAACTCCTGCAGGTACTGGTTGGTGGTGTCGAAGTCCCGGATGATCAGCGTGTTCTCGTTGTTCGAGTTCTCCGCCGAGCTCGACCAGTTGTGAGAGCCGGTCAGCGTGACCGCGTTGTATTGCGGGGACTCCGCATCCACGATGCAGTACTTGTGGTGCAGCAGCCCGGACGCTCCGGTCTTGAGCCGGACGTCCACTCCATTCGCGACCAGGTTCGAGTACTCCGATCCTGTGTCGGTGCCGTTGTCGAGATCTCCGCGGACCTTGATCCCGGCGGTTTTCTTCGCGATGAGCGAGCTCGCAATGTCCGAGCGGGTGAGCGTCAACAGCTGGAATCCAACTGAGTGCTGCGCTCCGTTGATGAGCGAGACGATCTGAGACGTCACGCCATCGGACGGACTGAAGTAGCTTTCGATGTTTCGCCCGCCGATCAGGAACCGGTGGGGCGTGTCGTCGAGCTTGCGCGCGCCGAATCGCGAAACCGATGCGTTCGGAGTGTCGGTGCTGCTCCCCCACATCTCGTTGAACTCGAGCGTGTATGCATTGGCGAGCGCCTGGTCCTGGATCTCGACCGCATTCTGGAAGTCGTTGTTGGTGCCCGGGTCGGTCGGATTCCAGGAGCCGGTCCAGACCCAGATGCTCTCGGGCGCGCCGGCACGGGCATCGATGACGAAGAACTTGTTGTGCATGAGGCCGAGGCCGTTGTTGATCGGATCGAGGCGATCGGTGATGAAGGGAATGCCGCTCGAGGCGATCGCGTTAAACGCGGTGGTGCTCTTGTTGTCGTCCTCGCAGATGAGGCGAACCTTCACTCCCCGGTTCTTGGCGTTGATGAGAGCGTTTGAGAGCAAGGTGCCCGGACTTCCGCTCAGGCTGTAGAGCGCGACGTCGATCGAGCGCTTCGCGTTGTCGATGTGGGGAATGAGCAGGGACGGCAGATTCTGGTTGCCGTTCGCCTCGTGCAGCCACGCGACGCTTACGTTCACACTCTTGTTGAAGTACACGTGCAGCTGGCCGGTGGACTGCGCGGGCGATGCGGTGCTGAACATGCGGGTCGAGGAGAAATTGGTCCCGTTCGCATCGCCCGATCCCACGCTGTAGTGGTAGGCGGTCGCGGGGTTGAGCCCGCCCACCGTCACTGTGTGGACAGTAACCGGCGTGGAATCGACGACGCTGTCTCCGAACGCCGGGGTCGTCCCGTAGTGAACGATGCTCGAAGAGGCGACGTCGGTGGTCCAGTGGAGCTGGACCGAGGTCGGCTGCAGGTTGTCTTCGTAGGGAGCGGTCAGAATGATCGGACCCGGATGCGCGATGATGTCGGCCGGCGTGCGCGGCGAGATCTCGTAGTCCGCTGTGTACGGAGGCCCGGGAGCGGGAGTGCCGGGCTTGAACTGCTTCAGTATCCCGATCACGTCGAACACACTCGGTGTCGGCGGGTAGGTGTTCGGGATGAAAATGTTGGTAGTGCCCGACGCGTCAGTGATGGTCGAGGTCGTCGCGTTGTACGTCACGCCATTGATGCGAATGAGCCGCCCCTCGTTTGGTTCCGTGTAGTCCGGCTTGAAGGTGGCGTTGACGTCGGCGCAATTGAGGACCATCGGCTCGGGAACCGGCCGCCCGGTGGCGTGCCGGACTAGCAGCGAGAAGTCCGGCTGAATCTCGGTGAGGCCACGGAATTGAAGGATGGAGCCGGTGACCGTGATGCTGTCTCCCGGAGCCAGAGTGAGCGGCCCGAGGCTCGCATTGAACAGATTGATGCCGGCCGTTCCGTCCTGGACGTAGACGTCGGTCCGCACGTCGCTGAAGTTGACGGTGACGACGCCGGTCACGGTGGCCTCATCGCCGACCGCGTACGGGGAGGCCGCGACGCCGTTCGAGCTGTTCACGTGGACCACGACGATAGGCACGAGCTCGAAGACGCGAACGCTCGGATGCTTCGTGATCGGTGTGAGCGTGCCGGCGGCGACCGAGGTGCTGACGAAGAACGTGGTGTTTCCCTTGGTCGCGGGAGTCGTGAGGTTCGCGATCGAGACCGTGCCGCTGTCGGTCGGGCTGATCGATGCCTGGGAGACGAAGATCGTGTCCCCGTTCACCGACGCCACCGCGGACGCGAAGGCCGTTCCCGCCAGGGTCAGCGATGCCACCTGGTGCGACCAGGTCCACACCGGCGGTACTACAATCCTGAGGTTGGTCAGCGTGTACGCGGAGTCCTGAGCGAAGGAGAGCGTTAGCGTGTCGAGCGCGCGATCCGAGAAAACCGTGACCGGGATCACGCGCGCGCGACCGCTGCCGTTGCCGCCGGATGCGAAGGTCGGCTCGGGCGAAGTCGAAGCGTTCTGCGGGTTCCGGCCATGCGTCTGCGCGACATAGTCCGCGCCATTGTTGTTGGTATCCTGGCCGTTGCCGAGCAGCTCATGTGCGCCGCCGGCCGCGAGCGAGTCCGCCGTGGATGAGGCGAGCGCCTTGCGCTCGACGCTGTTTCCGTTGGCAGTGGTCCCGTGGTTCGGGGCCGCGACGCCGCCCTCGGGATCGATCGCGGTGCCCCAGCCGACCTTGTCGACCTCGATCGACGCTGCATCGATGATCCGCACGTGACCGTTATCGGCCATTCCGGTCCCTGAGGTCCATAGCCCCGAGGAGAAGTCGGGAGTGACCGAGCCGATGTAGGAAGTGTTGGCGAGCAGGAAGAATCCGTGCGCCGGAATCGACGAATTCGCCGGCAGCACCACCCGATCGTTCCAGATCGTTCCCGAGAACGACTTGTACTGAAGCTTCCAGCCCGCAATGTTGATCGGGCTCGCGGTCGGATTGTAGAGTTCGACGAATTCGTCCGTGGCTGCCGAGGGACCTCGAGTCGCGAACTCGCTGATGACCACGTGGTTCGCCGCGGCTCGAGCCGTCGGAACCGCCCCCACGGTCAGTGTCACGGCTGTCAACAGGGCGAGAGCGCTGTAAGTTCGGGGCAATGGATGCATGGTTGGGCTCGCTCGAGGGGGAGACAGGGCGTGGGAATGGACGGAATGGCGCGCCACGAGCGTAGCACGCGACCGTGCCCCATCGGAAGACTCATGAGTGCAGACATACCGCCGGTTCCATGCGATACAAGGCGATGCTCATGGTGCTCGCGCACCAGAGCCGCAGCGGCGAGGCGGGTGGGCCGCTGCGCTGGCTGGCGTCCTGATTCGAGCCGTGTCGTTCGAAGTGCGGCGCGCCGCGATTCAACTCGAACGCCGGAAGTCAGATGCCGACGTCTAGTGCTGCCAGGCGTACGAGACCTTGGTGAACCACTGGCGGCTGCTCGGCTCGAGCTCGTCGGTGCTGGCGGCGAACGAGCGCTCGTCTCCATATCCGGCATAGAGAACGGTCTGCCAGTTGAGCTTGTAGGCGAACAACCCCGAGCCGCTGAGCGATGCCCCTTTCGGGGCCCTCGGGCTGAGATAGAGCGAAGTGTCGCGCCGGGTCTCGACGAACTGGCCGACCACTCGGACTAATGAGCGAGCGTTGAACGACCACGTGGCGCGCAGACGCTCTGCTCTCGCGGTAAAGAGCCGTCCCGAGCTCCCGCCGGCGTCATCCACGTCGAACCAGCGGCGGCTCGCGTCCGCCCGTAGCTCGAGGTGATCACCGGGACGCACCGAGACGGTTCCGATGAGCGTCACTCCGCTGCCCTCGCGGCCGTTGGCGAAATCGATCTCGTCACCGAAGTAGCTATCGATCGAGAAGAAGTTGATCACGCGTCCGGGGCTCGACTGGACATAGAAGCGGGGCCGGAATCGCTGCAGCAGTGCGCTCCCGACCCTCAGCTGGTCTCGGTTCAGCTCGACCCGGGTGAAGCTGTTCCACTTTCCGTCGAACCCGGTGCCGATGGAGGTTCGCTGGCTCAACTCGTTGCCATCGGCCCCATGGTCGTAGTAGTCGGTGGTGAAGAATCGCACCCTCGACAGAAAGGACTTCTTCGGCCGGATCGTGTATCCGACGTCCGCATAGATCTCGCGGTACCCGACCTGCGGAATGAAGCCGTTGTCGGCGCGGAAGTCCTCGCCGAGGTCCTGCGCCTGCACGTACCAGTCCTCGTGCGGGGTGCCGTGCGACCACGAGAGAAATGCGGCGCCGTCCGACAGCCGCTGACCCTGCCATTCGGCGGCGAGGTCCGGACGATTCAGAGTCTGGCTCTCGCTCCACAGGAACTGGCCGGTGAACGAATCCGAGGGCCGGGGGCGCCACTGGAAATCGGGGCCGAAAACGCGATTCGATCCGCCGCCATGAATCTCACGCGTGGTGGCGAGCAGGCTCACGAACGAGCGACCGAGATCGTGCCGAAGGCGCACGACACCCACCTCCGACGTGTAGTCCTGTAGCGCGAACCCGGAATTCTGCGGCCCCGGCAGGATCACAACGCCGCCTCCTTCGTCCTGGGCCACGAGGGCGGTGTAGGAAGTCGCGCCGAAGCGCCCGGTGGCGCGTACCCCGGCGCGCGGCGAATTGACGGTGCGCGTGTAGACGGCGGTGAACGGAGTCGAAAGCAGGTCGACTCCCTCGAGGAAGAACGGGCGCTTCTCGGGATAGAACAGGGCGAAGCGCTCGTTGGCCACGATCTGCGGCACGTCGGATTCCACCTGCGAGAAATCCGGGTTCAGCGTGGCGTCGATTGCGGTGTTCGCGACCGGATTCCATTTCAGGTCGAGCCCGGCATCGGACTTGATGTCGTCGCTCTCGAGCGGGCTTCCGAGCCCGGCGCGTGGCGCGCTGGATTGCGACGCGGTCGCGAACGGCGCGACCACGAGATGGGAACCGTGCGGCAGGTTGGCAAGTCCGGTGAGCTTGCTCGAATTGCAGATGAAGCAGTTGACGTCGCGCGGCAGGCGTGCGGAGAAGAACTGGTAGCGACGATCGCGCGGGTAGTTGCGGTAGAGCAGGATTCCCCAGGTCGGCTCGGTCTCGTGGCTGTAGCGCAGCGAGGAGAAGGGAATGCGGATCTCTAGCGACCATCCGGTAGCGGTGATCTTCCCGATCGACTCCCAGTAGAAATCGGGCGAGCTGTCCTCTCCCGATGCGTCGCTGGTCAACGCGTCGTACTGCACGCCGCGAGGATTGGCGAGAAACATCTGGGCGGTCTTGCCATCGCCGCGGCTGTCGAGGATCACGCCCGCATAGTCGGTCGAGGACGGCACGGCATCGTGATCGCCGAGCGGCGCGCGGATCGCGCCGGGATTCGGGTCCTCGAAGACGAAGCCGGCATAGAAGTATTTGTCGTCGTAAGTCAGGTACGCGACGTTCTTCGCCTGCGGCTCGACGTTGTCTCCGACCCGGGTCTCGAACCATGCAGTGATGCCCGGGATGCCCTTCCACCCCGCATCCGAGAGATCGCCATCCACAGCGATCGGACCCGAGGCTTTCTGGATCGTGAGCGGTGGTCCGGGCTTCGGGTCGGCCGCCCACGCGCTCGTCGTCGAGACGATCAGCAGCGCTGCGAGAAGTCGAAGAACTGTGCGCGGTATTCGATCGGTGACGATGGTCATGGGCGGCTCCAGGACGAACGATTGACGGGCTGCCGGGGCTCGGGCAGTCGATCGAAGCGCTGCGTTCGCTTGATCAGATAGCGGGAGACATCCGGTGAGCGAGCCCTCCCGGCCGAGTGAGGTCTTCGGATGGACGAGCGCGGAGAATGCGCGGGTGGTCGTGTGCCGCCACGACGTGCCGGATGGGATCGAAGCGGACACGACGAAGCTCGAGCGCCCGGGGGGCGCTCGAGCTTCGTCAGGCGGGATGGACCAGAGCCAGGGCCCTCATCGGGGGCTGGCGCGCCTGGCTCGATGCGCGGCTTCCGACGGAACCGGCGCCCGCCAGGTAGGCGGCGAGCGATACGGCCTCCGTTCCTTTTCCTGCGCCCGAAGGACGCAGAGGGGACGGAGGCCGTTCAGAGGATACCTACCAGCGGGCGCGATGGCCCCGTGCGTCCACGTGCACGAACGGTCCGTGCGCGCTGGTCGCACGATAGGCCGACAGGCCTCCGACCAGTTCCGGATGTGCGGCCTCGACGCCCTCGGCCACGGCGAACAGCACGCGCGCGTCGCGCACGGTGATCTTTCCATCCTTGTCCAGGTCGTCCATCCGGCCGTCCCGGTTCTCGTCCACGATCACGTCGGCCGCGTCGCCGTACATGTGGCGGCTATCTCGCGCGCGACCGCCCTTCGCTCCGACACCCTGTGCGTTGTACTGCGGCGTGCGGAATCCGGACATGACGTGCAGGCGGCTCGGGAGACCCCGGCGTTCCAGCTCGGCGCCGATCAGCTCCAGCTTGTCGAGCAGCGCCACGCGCAGCACCAGCACCTTGGGCCACACGTTCTGCTGATCGTGCGTCAGGAAGTCACCCAGCCGGAATCGCTTCGAGACCGGCGTGGTCTGGTTGTCCTGAGTGACGGAGATGAAACCATCGGGCGCCGCATAGTTCGGATTGCTCACGGCCAGCCCGCGCGTCGGCCAACGGCCAACGCGGTAGTTGCCGAGCCGGCTGTTGCGCGTCTCTCCGAATGGCTCGAGCGACACGACGACCAGAGAATCCCCTTCCGGCCCAAGCGGTCGCAGCGAATACACACCCGGCACGTCCAGCGGCAGCCCGGCGAGCAGCGGTTGCAGCTCGGACTTCTGCTCGAGCGAACCCGGGGTTCCGATCAGGGCGCGAAGCTCGCCACTGGAACCCAGGACTTCCTTGAGCGGAATGCGCAGGTCGTCGCCGTTGGTCATCGCCGCACCGGCCGTGACCGGGGCGCTGTTCATGACCGGCAGCGTCAGGGGCGCGACCAGCAGCGTGAAGGCTCCATAGAGGAGCGAGGCAATCTGGCGAATCTGGTTCATGAGACCTCCCTGGATGCGCCGAAGATTCGTGAGCCGCATCCGGTGTGGTTCTATTGGACCGATGAAACCGGAAGTTCGATGTGTTGTCGGGTGAAGGCGGGTGCTGCAGGTCCGGGGTTTCCCCCCAGGTTCTGCACCCGGCTGGTTCGTCACGTGACTGGCTGGATGGCCTGGATACCGCCATCTCGACAGAATGGGCACGGCAGTAGAACAGCAACTGTGGTGCCGCACCAGCCGGATCGGATGAGAACATGCTCAAACCGCTACCATGCAACAGAATAGAATTTGGCACGCCGGTCCGATTTCGCTCCGAAAGGGGGTCGAAATGGGCCACCCCGTCCCACCCCCCGGCCAGAACGCCTCACTCGCCGCCGAACGCACGATCAATCCATTCAGGCGCGGATCTCGATTAGAGCGGGTTGCGGGGCGGGGTGCGCGGGCCCCGCTGGAGCACCGAACTCCGATCGCTGGCATCATATGCCGCCTCAGAAGCTCGAAATCACTCGATACGAGGAGCTCGATCGATGCGCAGCGTCAGCGGACTGCACCACGTGACTGCCATTGCCGGACCGGCGCAGGAGAATCTTGATTTCTACGCCGGAGTGCTCGGCATGCGACTGGTGAAGAAGAGCGTGAATCAGGATGACCCCGGCACGTATCACCTTTTCTATGCCGATGCCGAAGGTCATCCCGGCACGGACCTGACGTTCTTTCCGTGGGCCCAGATGGCGCCTCCGCGTCAGGGTCACGGGCTGAGCGTCGAAGTCTCACTCACCGTGCCCCCCGGGAGCCTCGAGTTCTGGGCAGGTCGGCTCGAGCGCTACGGAGTTCGCATGGAAGCGATCGAGACGCGCTTCGGCGAGCGAGTGCTCCCGCTGGCAGATCCACACGGGCTGCGCGTGGCGCTGGTCGAGAGCGCGGGCGCGCTGCGGCGCACGTTCGCCCCCTGGGATGAGAGTCCGATCTCCGTCGAACGTCAGATCCGCGGTCTCGAGAGCGCGCGCCTCTGGGAGCGCCAGCTGTCGGTCACGACCGGATTCCTGACTGAGGCCATGGACTTCGTCCATGTCGGCACCGAGGGCGAGTGGCATCGCTACGGTGTCGCAGAGGGCGGATCGGGCCAGTACATCGACGTGCGCGAGATGCCGACCTCATCGCGCGGCACGTGGGGTGTGGGCGCCATTCACCATCTCGCCTGGCGCGTGGGCGATGAGGCGCATCAACTCGAAGTGCGCGCACGCCTCGAGGCTGCCGGCCGGCGGCCGACGCCGGTGATCGACCGCTTCTGGTTCAAGTCGGTCTACTTCCCGGAGCCCGGCGGCGTGCTGTTCGAGCTGGCGACGGATGGCCCCGGCTTTGGCGTCGATGAAGAGGTGTCGCACCTGGGCGAAACGCTGGTGCTTCCGCCGTGGCTCGAGCCGCAGCGGCGCCGGATCGAGGCGAGGTTGCCGAAGCTGGTCCCGCCCGCAGTCACCGCGAGGCCGTGACCCGCGGGATCAGGTCGATCGCAGCGGAGCGTCGAGCGCGGCGAGAACCGGCGGGTCGAGATCGTAGATGTCGCGCATGTATCGGATCTCGCCCGAGGCTCCCACGCTGACCGTCCAGTACACGATCAGCACCGGGAGCGGATGCGCGAGATTCACCGTGGTCGTCTTTCCCTCTTCCACCACCTGCTGAATCTTCGCCGGCGACCAGCCGGCTTGTCCCGCGAGCAGCCGCTCCGCCAGCTCCAGCGGGTGTTCCAGCCGGATGCAGCCGGAGCTGAAGGTCCGGGTCTCGGCTTCGAAGAAATCACGGCTCGGCGTGTCGTGCAGGTAGATCGAGTAGGCATTCGGGAACAGGAACTTCACGCGACCGAGTGCGGCGCCCTCGCCGGGCGGCTGCCGTAACGTGTAGTTGAAGTTTCCCGGCGTGGCCTTGTTCCAGTTGATCGAGGCCGGGTCGACCTCGTGGTTCTCGCTGTCGAGGATCACGAGTCTCTTCTTGGCGATCATGTTCTCGCCCTTGCGCATTCCGTCGAGCACGTCCTCCGCGAGAATCGTCGGCGGCACCGTCCAGTCGGGATTGAAGACGATCGTGCTCAGGTCGGAGCGGAACGCCGGCGTCTGACGCGCTTCCTTGCCGATCTGGGTGCGCGCCTCCCAGACGTTCTTGCCGCCACGAATCAGGTAGGCCTTGTAGGCCGGTAGGTTCACCAGCAGGAAATCATCCTCCAGCCCATTCAACACCCATCGCGCCCGCTCGAGATTCACGCGCGTCTGGGCGATTCTGTCGCGAGCGCTGACGTTCATGGCGTCCACCGCGTCCTTGTCGATGATCCCGTTGTCATCGAGACGGTGACGCTGTTGGAAGAGCTTGACGGCCTTCTCCAACTCGGGATCGTAGCGCTCGGGCCCGCTGGCGTTGCCGGACCCAAGCTCACCTGTGGCGGCGAGACGTGTCCGGATCGCGGGCAGGCGCGGGTCGGTCTCGCCCGGCTTGATCGGTTTGCCCTGAGCGATCGTGGGCCAGCCGCCCTCGGCTTCGATCTTCCTCAGCCGAGCGAGCGCTTCCACGAGTCCCCGGTAGATGAAATGCTGGGGCTTGCACGACTGGATCGCATCATCGGCAGAGCGCGCCGCCGCGACTGTGGCGAGCTCCTTCTCGAGGGGGTCGGCGCCCTCGCGAGGATTTACGTTCCAGTGCGGGTCGAGCGACACCGGCCGGACGCGGCCGTAGCGCGCGTGATCGATCATCGCCGCAATGGCGTCGGTCAGCAGAAGATCGAGCTCGGCCGCGGCCGGGGCGGCGCGATCGGCACTCCCCTCCTTCAGGAACGCCTCAATCGCCTCCAGATGGTAGTCGGCGGGCGTCAGGCCGTCGTGCTCGATGTCCCGGATCGCCTTCACGATCTTCTCCCGGTTTCCTTTCGTGACCCATGCCGGCTGGAACTTCCGGGCCTGATAGAAGCGCTCGGCCACTCCGGGTTCGAGCATGCGTTCGCCGTGGACCTTCGGCGAGTGCTCGGCGGAGGCCGCGAAGCGAGACTGAATCTCCTTCGCGACCTCGGTGGCGGGTACCGAAGATCTGCCGCACCCAGCGATGCCGACCGCCAGCGCCGCAGCCGCCAGGAGCGACACCGCGAGCGCCGGCAGGGCCGTGCATGGCGCGCAGGCCAGACGGTGTGCAGTCCTGTTGGGAGAATCGGAAGTCATGGAGAAGATGGAGAAGCGTGGCATGGTGATGCCCTCGATGGGATGGTCTGCGAAACGTCCTTTGGAGCGCGGCAGGCAGCTACTTCTTCAGCAGAGCGCGGACGTTTTCCTTTGCGGCCCGCAGATCCTTGAGGAGGATGTTGCCGATCAGGAAGAATGCGATCACTCCCGCAGCGAGGAAGAAGAGAATCGCGAGCCCCGGGTAGCCCAGGATTCTGAACGAGGTTTCGATTCGCATCAGCAGCGCGGCGCCGACGATCATGGCCGAAACCATCAGGCCGAGCGTGATCCGATTCGCGATCTTCTGCAACCCCTCCATGAGCAGCACTTCGTTGATCGCATCGACCTTCACCCGCAGGCGATTCTCGGAGATCGCGTCGATCAGCTGATTGAGACGTTTCGGCAGGTTCTCGGCGAACTCCTTCAACTCGAGCAGTCCGGCGAAGAGCTTTCCGGGAGAAAGGCTCTTCAGCATGCGCTCACGCATGATCTCGGACGCGTATCGCCGGATCGAGGCGTTCGGATCGAACTCGGGATCCAGCTGGCGCCCGACCTGGTCGACGTTGAGCAGGGTCTTGCCGAGCATGGTGAGCTCGCGCGGCATCCGGTAGCCCGCGTCCGCCGCGGCGTGCGCGGCATCGAACAACAGCCTTCCGAGCGCAATCTCGCGCATGCGGAGGCCCTGAAATTGCATCACCATCTCGCCGACCTGACGCCGCACTCTGGCGGGATCCGCATCGCTCAACGGCGCACCGATCTTGATGACCGTGTCGCCCGCATCCTCACCACGCCCCTCGCTGATCGCAAGTACCAGCTTGAGCAGATCCTCCTGCATGGACGGCGCGAGCTGACCGACCATGCCCAGATCGATGATCGCCAGCCGGCAATCGTCGGTAAGGAAGATGTTTCCCGGGTGCGGATCGGCCTGAAAGAACCCGTCGACCAGAATCTGCTTCAGGTATGCATGGCATAGATCCTCGGCGAGCGGAGCGCCGTCCACCTCGATTTTCGTCAGAGGCCCCAGCGTGGTGATCTTCCGGCCCTGAATGAACTCCATGGTGAGCACACGTGTGGTCACGTAGTCGGCGACTGGGCTCGGCACCACGATTCGGTCGAAACCCCTGAGATTGTCGCCAAGGATTGTCAGATTGCGAGCCTCCTGACGGTAGTCGAGCTCGCGGAGCAGGCTCTTGCGGAAGTCCGAGAGCATGCTCTTGAAGTCGTATTTCCTGCCGAGTCGCCCCCGCTGATCGAGGAAACCGGCGATCTCGTCCAGCACTTCGAGATCCTCGACGATCTGATCATGGATATCGGGTCGCTGCACTTTGACGGCAACGACACAGCCGTTGCGCAGCTCGGCCCGATGCACCTGTCCCAGCGAGGCAGCCGCGACGGGATCCTCATCGAAGCTCGCGAACGCCTTCGAAATCCGCACCCCCAGCTCCATCTGGATGATGCGCTCCACTTCCGCGAAGCTGAACGGCTCGACGTGGTCCTGCAGTCGGCTCAGCGCTTCCAGGTAGGCGGCGGGCAGCAGGTCGGCACGCGTCGACAGGAACTGCCCGACCTTCACGAAGGTCGGCCCCATGGCCTCGAGGTCGTTGGCCAGCTGGGCGGGACGACTCGCTTCATCGTCACCTTTGCCATCTTTCTGTCGGGTGGCGGAGCCGTTGCCGTGCGGGACATTGGCTCGTTCGAGTTCCGCCGCCTCGCGCTGCTTCTGGAGAATCTCGCCCGGGCGCTCGTGAACCAGGACAGTTCTTCCACCGCCCGCTGACGCCATGCCCGCGACGACCGCCTGGTCCTCGACCGCGAGACCGTCGAGCTCGGAATCGTGCAGCAGGTCGCCGCGACCGTACTTGAGCAGCAACCGGGCGATGTCGCGATAACGTGGAAGATGCTTAGGCTTCAAGGAAAGTCCCATGTCCGGCTGTCGCTCCCGCGATGGAAGCCTGCCCTCGGGGTCTCTCCCCGAGGGCGCTTCGGCTCATTCTACTTCTCGTCCTTGGCCCGGCGCCGAACATCCTGCCCCTGAGCACGCTTGTAGGTCTGAATGTCCTTGATGCGACCCTTCTTGTCGCGGACCGCATAGAGCTTCTTGCCGCCCGTGCTGCGATGGGTGGTTCGCTTTGCCTTGGCTGCCATCATTCCTCCTCTGGCGTACGATCCGATCGGCCTCGGTGTGCGGAATCAAATGACGGCCGACCCGTGAAAACGCATCAAGCGTGCCACGGAACAACGAAGAGATGACACCGAGCATTCTCACCGCGTTAGGGCGTCATTGGGCTCTCGGGTTCGTCGGAAGGCGCGACGCCGAAGCGCAACCGTACAATCGGGGGGAAAAGAACGTACACGGACCACCGGGCCGAACACCGCGGCGTGATCCGTTCGTGAAAGCTCAGAAGATCCCTTGCACCTCGCTCCCGGAGTCGGGCGGGCGGATCGCGGGCTGGGCGCGGAAGTATCCAGCGTTTCCCCCGGCCACGTAGGCCTTGCGCAGCTTGGCAGCCATGGCCTTGCCGACTTCGCCGGCGCCTAGCAGGACGACGATGCGGTAGTGGTGAAGCCTGGCCCCGACCAGCTCGTCCTGCCTTTGCCGGCCCGGCCGTGCGCCCCGGTCAGGAAAGCGTTGTGCTACGAATCGAGTTGCCGCACTTTACGGGGCGGATTGCGTATCGAGCGGAGGTCTCAGCTGTCCACGAAGCCACACGTCATGACTCCAAAGCCTCCCTCCGGCCGGCCTCTTGTGCCCGCCACCGCGCTGGGGTGCGCGGCGCTGATGATCGCGCACCTGATCGCGTCGAAGGCAACGCGCGATACGCTGTTTCTGTCGAGCTTCGACGTCACGCGTCTGCCCATGATGGTCGCGGGCGCCTCGGCACTTTCCATCGTGGTCGCACTCGCCGCCTCGCGCGCCATGGTCACGTATGGCCCGGCCCGCCTGATCCCA
>JANMQY010000098.1:0-31849 GCA_031370785.1 Candidatus Eiseniibacteriota bacterium
AACCACCGGCGTGATCACGAGCCTGCCGTCGGGAACGCCCAACCGGCTCCTGTATGCGCTCATCGCGGGCGGACCGCCTCCTCCTCCGCCGGCTGCGCCGGTTCTGAGCTCGCCGGCGAACGGGGCGACCGGAGTCTCGACGAGTCCGACCCTGAGCTGGAATGCCTCGAGCGGCGCATCTTCATATCGCGTCCAGGTGTCCACCAGCTCGAGCTTCACGACGCTGGCCTACGATCAGTCGGGAATCACCGGAACGTCGGCGAACGTGACCGGACTCGCGGCGAGCACGGCCTACTACTGGCGCGTGAATGCCACCAACGCCGGCGGAACGAGCGCCTACTCCGCGACCTCGAACTTCACGACCGGAGCCGGCAGCCCACCGGCCGCCCCGGCGCTGGTCTCGCCTCCCAACGGCGCGACCCAGGTGTCGACGACCCCGACGCTGTCGTGGAACGCTTCATCCGGCGCCAGTTCGTATCGGGTGCAGGTCTCGACCAGCTCGACGTTCGGGACGACGGTGTTCGATCAGTCGGGAGTCACTTCGACCTCGGTCACGCTGCCGCAGCTCGGCAGCCGGGTGACTTACTACTGGCACGTCAGCGCCACCAGCGCCAACGGCACGAGCGCATATTCGGCGACCTGGAATTTCAGGACGAGGAAGTAGGCTCGAAGAAGCAATCGCCAGCTGGCTTGGCGAATAGTGCAAGGAAGGCGCTCCCTTACGGGGGCGCCTTCCTGCTTTCTACAGCAGCACCAATCGCCGCACGAGCGTGTGACTGCCCCCCTGGAAGCGCACGAAGTAGATCCCGGCCGAGATCGCGCGCGTGGCCGAACCATCCCACGTCGCGGTGTGCGCGCCGGCCGCCTGCCGGGCCTCGAATGCCGGACCCACGCGGCGGCCCTGCACGTCGTAGACGTTGATCGAGACGCGCGCGGCCTCGGGTAGCTGGTACTCGATGCGCACCCGGCCCGAGGCGGGATTCGGGGACAGGCGTAGCGCGAACTCGACGACGGCGGCGGGCAACGGCACGTCGACAAGGTTCGTGGGAATCAGGCATCCGAAGTGCGCCTGCGGCAGGCCGCCGAGCGAGGTGAACGCGCCCCCGGCGTAGAGCGTGGATCCGTTCAGCGCGAGCGCGTTCACGTTGCCGTCGGGCTCCGGGGCCCAGCTCGAGACCTGGTTCGTGGAGGGGCGCAGCAGGGCCAGATGGTTTCGCCACTGCCCGCCGATCGCGGTGAACGCGCCGCCGACGTAGAGCTGGGAGCCGGTCGGAACCAGCGAGGACACGAGGCCGTTCGGCGCCGGCGCCCACGACGCGAGCGTCTGCGTCGAGAGGTCGATCGCCGTGAGCCGCCCGCGTGAGCGGCGGCGATCTGCGTGAACGACCCGGCGATGTAGAGCACCGAGCCATTGAGCACGAGCAGGTTGACCGGCGCATTCGGGTTCGGATTCCAGGTCGGGCTTGCGGCGCCGCTCGAGTTCGGGTCCCAAGCCGTCGCAAGCCCCGAAATCCCGTCGAGCGCGGCGATGCGGTTGCGGGGCTGCCCGCCGATCGTGGCGAACAGTCCGCCGGCGTAGACGACTCCACCACTTTCGAGCAGCGTGAGCACGTTGCCGTCCGCGCCGGGGGCCCACGGCAGCAACTGGCCACGGTTCGCATCGAACGCGGCGAGCGAGGCGAGCGCGTCGATCACGGGCAGCTCGCGCTCGAGAAGCTGCGAGAACAGCGCGTCGCGCGTTTCCTCGTTGACCTGAGCGATCGGTCGCCTGGATTTCGGCAGGGAGGCGGTCCGACGTGAGGGGTTGGGTTGGGCCACTCTCACCCGACGTGGCTCGCGATCGTGACCAGCCTCAGGCTCCGGGAGCTCCGGGCCGGGCACGCAACCGGGAGCCGCGTGGGCTCATCCATCCTCCATCCTCCGTGTTCGTATTCGCCGGGATGAACGACACCGTTTCGGGTGGAGGGGAAGGAATTCGGCGTAACTGAGGATTGGTGCCGGGGATGCCGCCGGGGCGCGGAAAGCGCAGGCCCCACGGCGCCCGGCTCCCCCGGGAATTCACCCCGGCCGCGGAGGAGACTCTCTGGCGAGACGGGACGTTGCGATTTGCGAATCGATATTCACCCCGTTGCGGTCGGGATAGGGAAATGGACTCGCCGGCGGAGCGCTGGCGACCAGGAGAAGCTGGTTCGAACCACCGTCACCAGAGGTCCGTCAGCAAGAAAGGTCTTGGCAAGACCCGGGGGTTCATATTACAGTGGTGTAACAATTCAGTTTCAAGTTGGGGATTGGGCCGCCAAGGGCCGCAGTGGGAATGCCGAACCATCGGCAACGCCCACGCAGCCTCCTCAAGGATGTGTCGCTCGACAATTCTACTCGAGCGAAGGTCCGCAAAGCACCCCAAGCTCGACATGATTCACTTGTGCCTCCCGTCCCCAAGCATGGGCCGGGGGCATGTGCTTTCACACCCCATACCCGGGACTCTGGCACGATGACGACCTCAGCTTTTTCATCTCTCACCGGAACTCAGCAAGACCAAAAAGTGGAGCTCGAGTTCCGCACCCCGCGATTCAAACGCGTTCTGGATGTCGCCCTCTCCTTGCCGGCCCTCATCGCATCCCTGCCGGCATGCGTCCTCATCGCCCTCGCCATCCTCATCGACAGCCGGGGGCCGGTTTTTTACGCCCAGGAGCGCGTCGGACTCGATCGCCGCAGGCGCAACTGGATATTCAACGAAGCCGAACGCCGCAAGAAGGTGGGCTACGGTCGCCCCTTCAAGGTCTACAAGTTCCGCAGCATGATCATGAATGCGGAAAAGAATGTCGGCCCGGTCTGGGCCCTCCGCAAGGATCCCCGCGCGACGCGGGTGGGTACTTTCCTGCGCCGCACTCACCTTGATGAGCTGCCGCAATTCTTCAACGTGATGCGCGGCGACATGACGATCGTTGGACCGCGCCCCGAGCGCCCGCAGATGGTTCGCAGCCTGGTGGTCGATCTGCCGGAATACGCGCTGCGCTCTCGCGTGCTCCCCGGCATCACAGGCCTCGCCCAGATCCGTAACGGCTACGATGACTCCCTGGAGTCGGCGGCCCGCAAGGTCCAGTACGATCTCTACTACATGCGGAACGCGAGCCTGAGCCTCGATCTCCAGATCATGGCCTCCACCGCGGCGGTACTGGCGTGTGGAAAGGAGAAATCCTGAATCGGTCCGCTCACCTGCCATGGCAGGTGAAGTGGAGTTGACCCGATTTCGTGGACACCTGACCGTTTGGGACGGAGGGTTCCACGATGCCACAGAAGCCCGCACCACCACTGCCGCATCCGGATGAGTTCTGCCGCCGCCCGATCGAGCTGGTTCGGGCTGGCGAGAGCCTCCCCCAGCGCTCCGTTCGGGCGATCAGCGTTCCCTTCCCCGCTCCGCCGGATTTCCGGGCGGCCCCGTCGCTCGCGCGCAACGCGCGGTAAACGGAAACGGAAACGCATAGAGGAGCAGCAATGGTAACCGCCCGCCACGCCCTGCTTGTCACGCTGCTCGCGCTGCTCGCTCCGGAGGGGGCCCGGGGCCAGACCTGGGTCGACATCAATCCGGGCGCCGGCGGGGCGTTCACCGGAATCGGCGCGGGCCCCACGGGCACGATCATCTGCGGCAGCGACCTGAGCGGCGCCTATCGAAGCGTGGACCGGGGGATGACCTGGGACGTGCTCGGCGCCAACCACGGGCTTAACGAGACCCACGTCAGTGCGGTGGCTTTCGACCCGGTTGATCCCAACGTGATTTACCTTGGCACCGGAGCCGGGATCTACCGCAGCCTGGACGGCGGCGACACGCTTCGGGAAATGTCCGCTCCCGGCTACATCAGCGTCATCGCCCCGGCCACCGCCAACCCCGCTATCGTCTACGCCGGCTGCCATGCGAACTGGGCCTCCAGCATCGGATCCGTATACCGGAGCGATGACCGAGGCTCGACGTGGCGTCCGGTCAGCCTCAATCTCCCTTCCGGAATCCGCATCCTCAAGCTGCTCGTCGATCCGACCAATCCCCAGATCGTCTACCTGCTCTCCGGCGCCGACCTGTTCGTGCCCAACGCGTCGCCATTCCTGTTCCGCAGCTCCGATGGCGGGGTGTCCTGGAACCGGATCGGCGAGAGCCTCGGAAGTATCTGGGACGTCGCGATGGATCCCGGCACTCCAACCACGCTCTACGCGACGATGTATGTGGGCACGCCCGGGGTCAGCTTAACCGGGGCGGTCTACAAGAGTATCGATGGCGGCAACACCTGGATGCAGAAGGCTGCTCACACCGGCGCAGTTGTGGTGACGCGGAATCAGCCGCAGGTCGTGCACGTGATCGACGTGGATCGCGGATCCTCGAGTCCCGGGGCTGCCGAGGCGGGGGTGTGGGAGTCCGTGGACGGCGGAGCTACCTGGAACAAGAAGAGCACCCCGAACGCCTGGGACCCCGGATGGCAGATCCTCACCTGCTTCGCGTACGAGAAATCCAGCTATGGGGTCGCGCGAACGCTGGGTCAGGATCTCTCCGATCCCAACGTCATCTTCTGGGTTACGAAGCAGTTCGTCTACGGGTCATTCGACGGCGGGGCGACGTTCCAAAACCTGTTCACGAATCAAGTATCGCCGGGTTGGTGGCGATCGCGGGGAATCGAGAACGTGACCGTGGCCTCCCTCGCCATCAGCGCGGCCGACCCGTTGCGAATCTTCACCGGGTACCACGACATCGGGCTGTGGCGGAGCCTGGATGGTGGCACGAGCTGGCAGCCGTGCAACAACGCCGCGTTCACGGGGAACTGGAAGTGGTGCGGCGGCAACACCGCGACCGTCGTGGCGGACCCCATCCGGGCCGACGTGGTGTGGGCCAGCATGGGTGTCACAGCCGATTCCTCGAGGCTGGTGAAGAGCGCCAGCGCCGGGTCCGCGAGCAGCTGGGTCGGGGTGAGCGGCTTGCCGAGTGGATTCCTCAAGGGGCTGTCCCTCGACCCCACCAGCCCCTCCACGCAGCGGAAGCTCTTCGTCACCGCCAACGGCGACGTCTACCGCAGCCTGGACGACGGGGCGACCTGGTCGCTCTGCCTCCCATGCTCCACCTGCCACACGACGGCGGTGGATCGATACGACGGGAGCCTGGTCTATGCGGGGGGCGAAGGAGGCCTGTGGCAGTCGACGAGTGGCGGAGCGCCGGGATCGTGGATCAGGGTCGGCCCGGCGGAGCTGGCCGGCGGAAACTCGGTACCGCTGAAATATGAGCAGTGGACCGGGGTGCACCAGATCGCCTCCGACCCGCAGCAATCCGGAACCGTCTACGTGGCAGCGTACGGGAGCGGGAAGGGCCTCTACCGCGGCACGGGTCGGGGAAGCAGCTGGTCCAGACTGCGCGAGGGCACCTACACCCGGGGCGTGGCCATCGATCCCATCAACCCGAACGTGATCTACGCCACCTCCTCGAGAGCACTCAAGTCGGGCGCCCCAGCCGCTGGCTCGGAGGGTGTGCTGCGCTCGACCGATGGCGGGTTGACCTGGATCTCACTAAACGACAATCTCGCGTGGCCGTTCGCGGCGCAGATCGTGCTCGATCCGTCGAACCAGAATCGCCTGATCATTGGATCGCCGGGCACTGGCTTCTTCGCGCGCACCCTCGTCGTGGCCGCGCGCACTCCCAGGGTCGCCAGGTGACCCCACCTATGGCAACACGACCGCGCGTCTGGTCAGCGTTCGCCGGGCCCGCGTGAGCTTGATCCAGTAGATCCCGGGCTTCAGCCGCGCACCCGTCCCGAAGCGCACCACGCGACGGCCCGCGCCCAACTCCCCGACCGCCATCTCCCGCAGTCGCCGGCCCGAAAGGTCGATGAGCTCCAGGGTGGCAGGCGCCGCATCGGGCAGCGAGAACGCCACCTCGAGATCACCTCGCGAGGGATTCGGCCTCGCGCCCTCGAGGGCGAACGCTGTGACGAGACTCCGATCCGCGGGGACATCGACCGCGATGTCGCCCGCTCCCACGTGCTGGGCATAGATCGTGAAGTCCAGGGAGCCAGTCGGCGTATCGCGCAGATCCTGCCAGGCAAGGACGGCCCCACCCGCCCCATCACTCACCAGGGCCGTCTGCTGCTGCTGGCGAGGGTCGCGGCAGGCGGGGACGCGGATCTGGCTCAGCACGCCGAGACCGGTCACATGGTCCACATAGACATCGAACTGGAGCCCACCCGAGACGCCCGCATCCTCGACCGCGAGCGTTGCTCCGCCGGCTCCATCGGCGACGACTCCGCGGAGGATACTGCCGTAGGGGGCGGCGTGACACCACAGCCCCTCGGCAGGCCAATTCGATACCCGCGCGCCCGCGCCGTTGAGGTGCTGGGCGCGCACTTCCATAACGACCGTGAGGCTTGCGTTGCCGTCGCTCCAGAAGATGAGGGCACCACCACTGCGATCCTGGACGAGGCGAGGACCGTACTGGAGGCCGGGGGATGTGCACACCGGCGCGCCATCCACGGGCCAGCCCGGCGCGATCAACCCCGACTGGCCAAGCCGCTGCGCGTAGATGTCGTTCCCCGACCCCGGGCGCCCATCCTGCCATGCGATCACGCCACCGCCCGAACCATCCGAGATCACCACGGGATTGCCTTGAGCCCCGGTCGCCTTGCAGACCCGCCCACCCCAGGTCGGATCCGGCAATCCCGCAGCCGTCAAGCGCGCCGCCATGATGTCGGGCGCCCCGGGTCCACCCAGGCCCCAGTCGCTCCATACGACGAGCACGCCGCCCGCGTCGTCCCTGGCGATCTGGGGATCTGCCTCGTGCCAGGTTCCGTCGCCCAACGCATGACCGCACTCGGACCAGCCGGGTGCGAAGACGCCGGCACCGGTCACCCGCGTGACTGCGACCAGCGCGTTCGAGCCCCCGCTTCCGCTCTGCAGCGCGATGTAGGCGCCACCCACGCCGTCGGAGCACATCACCGGCGGCCCCTGGTAGAGGGGATCGCGGCAGATCGGCAGGCCGGCGGCGGGCCATCCCGCGGCGTTGGCTCCATTCGCGGCGATGCGCTGGGCATAGAGATCCGCGCCGCTCACCGCCCCGCCCCGCTTGTCGACCCACGCGATGATGGCGCCGCCGGAACCGTCGGATGCGATCGAGGGGTTGTATTGACCGGTGCTCGTCTGCGAGATCGGCCGGCCGTTCGCCGGCCAGCCGGGCGCGGGCGCGCCGCTGGCGGTCAGGCGAATGGCGTAGATCGCGCTCACGGTATCGCGACGATCAGTCCACGCGATGATGGCGCCACCGGCACCGTCGGCCGCAGCGACGGGTTCGAGGTGACCACCGGGCGCGACGCAGACCGGAACGCCGTCAGCAACCCAGGGCGCGGCCGACGCGGCCGGAGCAAAGATTGCCAGGGTGGTATGGAGGAACCCGGCTGCAAGGATGGAAACGCGTGAGCGCAAGGGCAAGGTGGCCTCGGGGGCAGCCAGCGGACCATTCAGTCTCGTTTCACGGACGATTCCCTGTCAAGGCCCCTATCGCACGAGCGGGGTGAGAAGGGCCAGTACGGCGCGACCGATGCCGGGAATGAATCGGGGCGTGCGCCTGCTGTCGCGGTGGGTTCGGCGCCTTGCCCCGCTGCACCAGGTCAGCGGCCGTGGGCCGTGACAGAGACCTTGGCGACCGCGCTCCTTCCTGATTGAAGCAGGCGTACGAAATAAACGCCGGGCGAGCGGAATTCGTCTCTGCGGAACTGCGCAATGCGCCGGCCGGGGCCGGGAGCGCCCAAGTTCCGGCGCAGGACCCGGCGCCCCGCAGGGTCCAGCAGCTCGAGCGTGGCGGGCTCCCAGCCCTCCAGAGAATAGGACAGGGTCACCTCGCCGGTGGCCGGATTCGGTCCGACGCGATCGAAGCCGAACGAGCTGGTCGCCGGACCAGGGACGGACAGCACGGCGGGATCGAAGACGGTAAATGTGTCGATGACGCTTCCCATCGTGCACGTGATGTCGTTCATGTTGCCCGGGACAAATCCCGCGGGGCCGCACAGGACCTGGCCCTCGATGGCGGTGGGCGTGAAGCGCAGCTTGACGGCGGCGTGGTGCAGGGCGCGATACGCCGACCAGGTCGGCGGCGGACAACCCCCCTTCCACAGACACGTGGTGTCTCCAGTGCTTTCCATATTGGCTCCACCGACACCGGCCGTGATGTGGGTCACGTGGGACTGTGGATACGACCGCTCGTAGTTGTGGCTGTGGCCGCAGAGGTCCAGCACGTACTTGCTGTGTGTCGCACCCAGGCCGTTGAGATACGCCCTCAGGGTCAGATCTCCGGATGAATAGTTGCCCGACGAGTAGGTCGGGCGATGGCCAAACGTCACGATGAACGTGATTGCCGTATCGCTCTGGGCCTGGTTCATGATGAGACCGACCTTCGTATTCCAGTCGGCCCACGGCCCGCTGGGGCCGTAGGTATACGGCTCCGGGATGGCGATGAAACGCGTGTTGCCATAGTCGAGCCAGTACCAGTCCTCGCCGTAGGGCCTCGGGGTGCCTGCAGGGTCGGACGAGTCCGGCGCTGTCGGACTCGTCTGGGCGTGGGGAAGGTCGAAGCGACCCTTGTAATTTCTCAGATCGTCCGTGGTCTTATCCCACTCGTGGTTACCCCAGGCCGGCATGTATGCAGCGTCCTGCGACCAAACCATGACATCGTTGAAATGATTGTCGACGTGGATCTGACCAAAACTGTTTGCATAGGTGATGTCCCCCACGACCAGCACGAACTGGGGTCTTCCGGCAGCGATCATGGATTGGACCACGGGCATCCGCGCGAAGAGCCCGCCGTCGCCGACGTCGCCTTCGACGTACACCGTGAAGCCCGACGTCCCCCGTGGCGGCGGGGTGTGGAAAGTGTGGTCGGGACCGGCACCGATCGAATAGTGGTAAAGCGAGTTCTCCTGAAGCCCAGTGAGCCTCGCCTCCCAGAACGGGCCTGGCGATGAGAACGGAAGCGGGCCCGGGGTCACGGCGGTCGCGCTCTGCCCGTAACTCGCGGTGAGCCCGTAGGCGATCGTGCTTTCCGGGCCTCGCCAGTCGAACGTCACCGACGCCTGGCCGGTGATCGTCCAATGAATTTCATCCGCTGGCAGAGCCTCGCGGGCCAGCCCCAGCGCGCAGAACACGAGCATCCACAAGACCTTGTTCGGTGCCATCACGACCTTCCTTGCACTTTGCCTCGCGCCCGAAAGAGTTCTCGGGCCAGACGGCCGCTGCGGGATGTCTTGAACTTGGCGGAACGAAACTGGCGGCCTGGACTGACATCACCCACGTTGGGCTGGGGGGACACTCGACATCCTCGACAAAAGCCGTGGGGGCAAGTCCACGCGCTCGACGATCAGGCGGGATCGACAAATGCGCCCGACTCGATTCCTCACTGGAGCAGACGAGGACTCATCTGAAGCCGCGTCCATGCGAGGAGCTCAGTGGACAGGATGCCGAGAACTCAATCGGCCAGCGGAGCGTAGCCTGTACTAAACGGTATCATTATACATACCAAATGGCCGAGACCTGGGCCAATCCGGCACTGAGCGCGCTACTGCCGCACCCGTAGGTCACTCACCGGCGCTGGCGGAGTCGTGTCCGACACCGTGGATTGCCTGGCCTGAGCAGAGTTTGGATCGATCATCAGGGAGGATTCGTCCACGGCTTCGAACTGATTCGAAGGAACCGTAGAAAGCTCCCGAATCATATTCGTGTCCCAGCCCGGGTCGGCAGTCCCCACCAGTTCCCAGTCGAGGCCGACGTCCGCCAGGATCATCCCGTAGTGCTTGATCGCCAGGAGCACGACCTGCGTGTTCGGGCTGAATCCCGAGATGTCGTAGCTCGCCTTGAGCCGGAAGCGCGCACCCATCGGCGGCGCATTGGGGTTGGGCGTTTGTGTGTCATGGCGCGCAGGCCATAGGTGCGCGCCGGTAGTCCCGTTGATGTGTGCCTCGGTCGCCTCGAACCGCAGAGCGTGCCGGATCGCGCCCGCTTGCACTTCGTCCCAACGCGCGAGCCCGCAGAACATTGCTAGCCCCGCTTCGTCAGCCGAAGAGCGGCCGTCTGCCCTGAGTGTGTTCGAGCGGAGGTTCCAGATCACCGCCGCGTGCGCCTGAGGAGTTCCGTTGTTCCAGTCGGCCAGATACATTTCGTAGAGCGTGCAGGTCATTGTGTCGATCATGAACGCATGCTTGTCGGATGTGGCGATCTCGAGTGGCGTACCGGCGGTGAACGGATATGGGCCGGGCACGTCGCTATCCAACTGGCTCTGCCCGACGATCGTGATGGGCACCTTGGGCGTCGAGGTGTCGGTCAACGCGTACTGCATCCCGAACGTATTGGGGTAGAAGCCGATCCACAAGTGGTTGGCGTTCGTCGGCGGCCCGCTGACCGTCGCCACCCACGTCGCGCTCATCGGGTGGACCGGCACATTTGAGATGTCCGTGTTCCAGATGTTGTCCGACGGAAAGATCGGACAGCGCGGCGGCGGCGCGGTCCAGTCGGCGGCTGCGGTGATGCTAGAGGCGATCGGCCTGGGATCGCCCGCTGCGAACGCAGGGCTGATCGGGCCCAACGCCAGAAGCATGACCAGGCTGCCGAATTTGCGCGGTGCCATGATACCTCGTTCCTGCCCCGGGATCGGTCGCAGGCCGCAAACCACGGCCTGCCCCGATGGGGCCCTACCTCTACCAGGGCGGTCGGGGTCCGGAAATACCCATCGGAAATGCCGGATTGCGGAGGGCCCGCGTACCCTAGCAGGAGGAATGCCAGCCTGACGCTCATGTGGGCGGAGCCAAGCTGGTGCAGGACGGGCTGTTGCCGTCTGCCACATGGACCGGTAGGGAGGGGGCCTGCTCGACCCACCGTTGGCGCAACGAGGCGAGCAGTGAAATGCAATGGGCTCAGATGGAAAGCGGATCTACCCCGCCGGGATCGTGCTGGTTGAGATCTCGAATCGGTTCATCGAAGTACGACAAACCGCCCGGTCCTTACGCCCTCCAGCGCATCGATGCGGTAGAAGTAGATCCCCGGGCCCATCGACTCACCGCCGGCATTCGCGGTGATCGTCAGCTGGTGCACGCCGGCCGGAGCATCCATCTCGTCTATTAACTGGCGAACGCGTCGCCCCGCCAGATCGACGACATCGACTCGCAGAACCCCTGGTCGCGAGGTTGCGAAGCGGAGCGTCGCTTCCGAGCGGAACGGGTTCTGAGAAATTCGAGGCTCGAGCGGCCGAAGGGCCAGGATCTCGCTACTCGCTGACGGTGCCGGACCGCTGATCGCCGGTGCGGCCGCCCCGGTCACGTTGCGGATCGAGAGGTTGTCCGTGAGGAAGACCTCTCCAGCAATCACCGGGTAGTCCTTGACGTTGAAATCCAGCGTCGAGTTGGAGGCCAGGGTAACGTAGTCCACCGTGACCATCTGCCAGGTCGGCGACAGCCGCACACCGGTGGAGAGGACCGACCCCAGGAGCGCGCTGGTGGCGATCGAGTACTCCTTGACCGAAATCTTGGCCGTGCCGGTGCTGCTCGCGGACCTGATCCAAGCGGTGAAGCGGTATCGGGACCCCGCGGCAGGCGTGGGGCCGACCCAGTCGGAATGGTCGTTGATACCGAAGCTGGAGGTGCTGGTCCCGGTCGCGCTCATCTGCGCCGCGTAGGAGCCGTCGAACCCGCCCGGGACGCGCGCCAGTACGCACGAGGCAAAGGCGTTCCAGCGAACGAGGTCGGCCTCGAACGATGGATTGCCGACCAAGTTGGCCTGGAGCGGAACCGCGGCCACGATGAGCGACACCGAGCTCGAACGCGTCCCGCCATCGTTGTCAGTCACGGTGACTGTCGCGGTCCAATTGCCCGCGGCGTAGGTGTGTGAGGCGGTCGGCAATGTTTGCGTATTTGGGAGTGTCCCGTCCCCAAAGTCGAACCGATAGGAGACAATGGTGCCGTCGGCATCGCTCGAAGCCGAGGCGTTCGCGGCGACAGCGAGCGGCGCATTGCCGGTACTCGGCGTCATCACCAGCGAAGCCGTGGGAAGCTGATTGGAGGCTGTCACGGTGATCCCCGTGTTCGCCGATCCGGAGAGCGCGTTCGAGGCCGTGAACGTCGCGGTGTAGGAGCCCACCTGGTTGCTGGCAGGCGTCCAGTTCAGCGTCCCGCTGTTGTTCCCCGCGCCCGGAGTGAAGGTGGCGCCCGCCGGCAGCCCGGCGGCGGTGAGCGACGTGATCGCATTGGAGTCCGGGTCCGCGGCCGTCACGTTCACGACGATCGGGAGTCCCGCTTTACCGGCCGCCGTGGCGGGGGCCGAAACAGCGGGCGCGCGGTCCACGTTGGTCACTGTGATCGCCGTCGTCGCCGTGCCCGAAATGACGTTCGAGGCCCTGAAGGTCACCGTGTAGTTGCCTGCCTGCGTGTAACCCGGCGTCCAGTTGAGCGTCCCGGTGGTGTCCCCCGGACCCGTCGAGAACGTCGCGCCGGGCGGCAGACCGCTGGCCGTCAGCGAGGTGATCGCATCCCCCTCCGGATCCGTGGCAGTCACGTTCACGGTGAGCGGGCTGTTCTCGGCCACCGTGGCCGTCGCCGGCGCCGTCACGATCGGCGCACCGTCCGGCTTGGTGACCGTAATCGTCGTGGTGGCGGACGTGCTAAGGGCGTTCGCGGCGGTGAAGGTCACCTGGTATGAGGAGTCGGCAGCGCTCGCGGCCGGGGTCCAGGTGAGCGTTCCGCTCCTATTGTCGGGGCTTGCCGTGAAGGTCGCTCCCGCCGGAAGCCCGGAGAGATCTGCCGTAAGGGATGCGATCGACTCTCCGTCCGGGTCGATAGCTGTCACGTTCACCGTCAGCGAGCTCAGGGCCCGCCCACTCACTGTGGGCGGCGCCGTGACCACCGGCGGGTGCGGGGCGTCGAAGACTGAGATCACGGTCGGCGCGGAGCCAGAGAGCACATTCGCGGCCGTGAAGGTCACGCTATAAGAGCCCGCCTGGCCTTCCGCGGGGGCCCAGCTGAGCGTCCCGGTCGTATCCCCCGGATCCGCTGTGAAGGTGGCTCCAGCTGGGAGCACGGCGGCCGTGAACGAGGCGATCCCTTCCTGGTCCGGATCGGAAGCCTTGACGCTCACGGTCAGGATCTTTCCGATCACTATGCCGGCAGTCGCGGGCGCCGTCACGACGGGCGCGCGGTCCACATTAGTGATGGTGAAGGCGGTGGCCGCGGACGCCGACAGGGCATTCGAGGCCATGAAGGACACCGTGTACGAGCCCGCTTGGTCGTAGCCTGGCGTCCATGCAAGCGTCCCGCTGCTGTTCCCCGGACCTGCGGAGAACGTGGCCCCCGACGGCAAACCAGAGGCCGTCAGCGATGTGATCGCTTCTCCGTCCGGATCGGAGGCCTGCACATTGACCGTCAGCGGGCTGTTCTCGGGCCCGGTGGCGGCCGGAGAGGCAGTGATCACTGGCGCGCGGTCCACGTTGGTCACCGTAATCGCCGTACTTGACGTGGCCGAGCGCGCGTTCGTGGCCCTGAACGTGACCGTGTACGGGCCGGCTTGGTCGAAACTCGGCGTCCAGCTCATCCGGCCCGTGGTGTTGCCGGAACCGGGCACGAAGGTCGCGCCCGCCGGTAGCCCCGAAACCGTAAGCGAGTCGATTGCGGGGCTGTCAGGGTCCGAGACCGTCACGTCCACGGTCAGCAGGTTGTTCTCAGCCACCGTGGCTGTCGCCGGCGCCGTCACGACGGGCGACTGATCGCCGATGATGAGCTGATCCATGACGCTACCCTGACTGCAGGTCACGTCATTGATGTTGGCCGTGCTGTCGCCCGGCGGCCCACAGAACGCCACGATCTCGATCGAGGAAGACGTGAAGTGTAGCTGGACCGCCACATGATGCATGGCGCGGAACGCTGACCACGCGGGCGGCGGGCACCCCCCCGACCACAGGCAGGAACTACCCGTAGCCTCTTCCAAGTTCGCTCCGCCCGGCCCGACCGTGACGTGAACCACGCCGTTCTGGGGATACGAGCGCTCATAGTTATGGCTGTGCCCGTTGAGGTTCAGCTTGTATTTGTCGTGGGTGGCGCCCAGGCTGTCCATATAGGCGCGCAATTCCGCATTGCCCGGGTGAAATCCGCTGGAGTAGGCCGGACGATGCCCGAAGGTGACGATGAACTTGATGGCCGGATCGAGTTGCGCCTGGTCCATCAGCACGGCCGCTCGGTCGCGCCAGTCGAGCCAGGCTCCCGTAGACTTCTCAGGGTAGGTGATGAATCTCACGTTGCCGTAGTCGAACCAGTACCAGTCCTCGCCGACGGCGATGGGCGGCACCCCGGGTGAGGTCTGCGGATTGGGAAAGTCGAACCGACCCTTGTAGTTCCTGAGGTCATCTCCCGGGGACTCCCATTCGTGGTTGCCCCACACCGGCATATAGGCAGCGTCCTGCGACCAGGCCATCACGTCGTTGTAGTGCCGATCCACGGCGGTCTGATCCGAGGTGTTGGCGTAGGTCATGTCACCTGCGACCAGCGTGAATGCCGGCCTTCCCGCCGCGATCATGGACTGGATAGCCCCCATGCGGGGAGCCAGCGTCGCGTCGCTGACGTCGGCCTCGGTGAAGACGACGAAATCCGAGGATCCGCGTGTGGGCGGAGTGTGGAAGGTGTGGTCCGGCCCTCCGCCGATCGAGTAGTGGTAAGTCGTGTTCTCAAGCAGCCCGGTGAGCTTCGCCTCCCAGAACGGCCCCGGCGACGAATACGGAATCGGGCTCGGCGTGACTCCCGTTGCGCTCTGGCCATAGCTGCTGGTCAGACCGTAACGAATCGTGGCGTCGAAGCCGCGCCAATCGAAGGTCACCGAAGTCTGACCGGTGAGCGTCCAGTGGATCTCGTCCGGCAGCTGCCCGGTCGGGGCTGGCTGGACCGTGATGACCCGCGTGCCGGGCGTCGGGTCTGGCTTCCCAAAGCCATCCGTAACGGTCAGCGAAACGGTGTAGGTCCCGGGGGTGTTGAAGATCACCGGACCCGGGTCCTCTGCCGTCTGGTTCGCCGCTCCCCCGCCCAGGTTCCACAGGTAGGTAAGCGGACCGCTGGCGTCGGGATCGATTCCCGTGCCTTCGAAATTGACGGCCTGGCCCGCGGCGATCGTGGTGTTGGCGAGCGGCAGGTCGATCACGCCATTCGGCGCAATGTTGCCGCCGGACACCGTGATCGGGGCCGAGGCTGTCCCCGTCAGGCCGGTGTTGTCGGTGACGACCACGGTGGCGGTCCAGTTGCCCGAATCGTAGGTATGTGAGGCCGTCGGCTGCGACTGCGGGCCGACGACAGTCCCGTCACCGAAATCAAACCGGTACGAGGCGATCAGGCCTTCCAGATCGGATGAGCCCGACGCATCCGCAACTACGGGCAGGGGCGCCTGGCCGGTCGAGGGCGTCAGTGTCAGGACGGCCGTGGGAGGACGATTGTATGCGAATTCGAACGCGCCCAGGTCGGCGTATGGCACGGGCCCCCGGCCGGTGTTGGGCGTGGCCGGATCGTCGCCTCGGGCGTGGCCTTCGGCATCGGTCGCCGGCCAGTTGGGCACACCCGAGTCGGCGGCGTCGATGGCCGGGGAGCCCGCCAGGAGATGGAAGTCCCCCGCCGCCGGGTTCCCGAATCGGGGGTCGGCCTGGATCGAGTTCACATCGTGCCCGGTCGCCGCGCTGAAGGCCGCGATCGTCGAATAGAGCGTGCTGATGAACTTGATGGGCTTTTGGGTTGTGGAGTTCCAGAAGATGTTGCGATCCGACACGAACCCCACCGAGGACGAATCGTTCACCCACAGGTTGACCTCGTTAGTCGTCAGCCCGTTGTCGATCGCGATGCAATCGAAGAGGGACCCGTTCGGGGCCTGACCTTCGATCGAGAACCCGTCCTTGAAGTTGTGGTAGGCGACGTCCCCGACATGCGAGACGCCGGCGGCGTACAGCTGGTCAAAGCCGTGATCACCGTTGTTCCAGCTCATGTTCTGGATCGAGACGCAGTTGTCCGATCCCTGTTCGATCTGGATCCCCGAGTCCTGGTTGTCGTGAATGCGGTTGCGCTGGATCAAGTTCCCCGGCGATCCGTAGACGCGAATCCCCACCGCCCTTCGCGAGGGCGGGTAGATGTTGCGCATGGACTCGTTGTCCTGGACCGTGCAGCCCGTCGAGCCGGTCGAGCTGCTCTTGGTGAGAAAGATGCCGTTGTCCGAGTTGTCGGACGCCACGTTCTTCTCGATCAGGACTCCGGTGCAGCCGGTCACATAAATTCCGTACCTATAGTTCCAGGTGCAGGTGTTGTTTCGGATAATGTTGTAGTTACTCGCCGTGTTGAGGTAGATCGCGCGATCCTCGGCGCGCGTCACCGTGAACCCGTCGATCGTCACGTAGGAGCGTCCACCGAGGTAGATCCCGCGGGTCCGATGCCCCACCATGATCGTGCGCGTGCCGGGATTCGGGCCCCCGATGTTGACGTACAGGCCCTGCCCGTTGACCCGGACGAAGGAGTTGACCGGGAGCGATCCCGGCGACGCGGTGGAGGACTTGAGCCGCACTCCATCCACGAACACTTGCATCGGGCCCCAGCTCACGCTCGAGGCCCGGTACACGTTTCCGGAATAGAGACTCCAGAGCGAGGTGGACGAGAAATCATCCGAGCCGTCTACGATCACCGACCCGCCCAGCGCCTTGATGGTGTAGGGATTTCCCGCCACACCCGAGGTCGCTACCGTGACCGACTCGCGATAGATGCCCGGCTTCACGTAGACGGTGACGCCGGGACCTTTGTTCGCGCCGACGGCCGCCGAGATGGTGCAGTAGGGCTGCGCCTCGGTTCCGGGGCCGACGTCAGAGCAGGCCGTGCTCGAGTTATCGACGTAGACGATCACCGCCGCGGCATACGCCGCGGGCGCCGCGAGGAGCGGGATGGCAACGGCGACGCCTGTGGACAGGGCCCTCCACAGCGAGCAGTGGAGCGCCATCATGCGTGACATGCGACGAAGCCGACTCACCTTGGTCCTACGGATGTGCACGCACAATGCAGGCCGCGAGGCCTGTCCCTGTTGGCAACGGGTCGCCGGTTACGGGGTATCCTGGGCGCTGGCGTGAACGGCGATGCGAAGGGGGGTTGCGGCCCGATCAAGCAGATATATCAACTGCGCCTAGGTGCTACGTTCATTTCAAACCAACTTCGTTACTATCCTAAACCAATTCAACGCCGGATTTCAACCGTTTTTTAAGTTGCCTAGCGGCCGCAGCCTGATCACGGGTCGCATCATGCTGTTCCTCATCAGGCATTGCATTACCCGATCGAGCCTTTCCGAGGACCGCAGTTCTATATCGTTACGCGACAATAACCTGGCACCGCGCCCCCGACTCATCCGGAAGCGTGTGACCTGGCCCTCCGCCCGTGCCAGATGTCCTCGCTTCCTGGAACTCTCGATCAGGTGCCCGGCCCCGTGGTCGTAGGAGCGTAATCGGGCATCCACGCCGGGTTCACCGATGCCGAGATAGGATGGGACGTCATACATTCCCGCGACGATCGTGGGCTTGCCGGATTCGAGGCGACACGCATTATGCCGGGCCACCCAGGAAGTGCCCGCAGGAGAAACACATTCCTCGATGCCGTTGTGGCTCACATCGCAGAACAGCTCCCATGCGAGGCTGGGAGAAACCGCGCCGTGCAGGCCATCCACGATCGCACGTACGGTTGCGAGTCGGTACGCATAGCCAAAGTTGATGGCCATCGCGAACGCCTGGCGAAGCAACCGACCCTCCTCCGACTCGGCGGGCACGGCCGTCCAGCCATTGCGGCGGAAGTGGAGCGCCCATTTCCTCGAGGCGGCGCCCTTTCCCATCCTCTGGAGATAGTGGAACAGGAGCTTGGATGCGAAGAACAGGGGAACTCGTGCGCGCTGGAGCTTGCTCCTGCGCGAGTAGTGGTTCAGCAGCGTCGCGCTGAAGGGCCCGGGGCCAAGGTGGTACATGATCACCACCTGCCCGCGCTCGAAACCCCAGTGCGCTGCCACCTCTCGGTCCACGAGCTCTTCGACGACCTGCACCTCGAGAAAATGGTTGCCGCCGAAGTTGAGTCCCATTTCCGACCGAGTAAACGTCGTGAGGAGCAACTGAAGCGGGACCACGTCCGTCAGGGGCGAGCTCTCGAGGCCGTTCGACGGCACACGTCCGCCATCCTCCATCCCCTGCAGCACCTTCTCGTCGAGCTCGTATCGCGAGAGCAGCGCCTGCGCTCCCTCGGAGAGAGTCCGCCGCAGCTCGCTGGCCGAAATGCTGTAACGGTTGGTATCGAAGTGGTTGGTCGCCGAGTTCGCATTGACGCTGGTGAAGAATGCGGCCAGCCGTTCGGGCGACATCTCGTCGGCCCGCAGGCCGGTCCTCACGATCCCCATGCCGTCGTTCACGTCCATCGAGGTGAACTCCGGAACGATCATGCCCCGGGTGGTGATGGCGATGCTCGATGGCACCTCCATGTCCGCTTTCCAATGCACGTCGGGGAGCGCCAGGACGGACTCGACGTAGGGCAACCCCGCAAGTTGCTCCAACGTCCGACGGATCGGCGCCGGGAGTTCCTCACCGATGGAAAGCAACGTCAGTTTTTCCGAAGAATCCATGATCTCCTTCCGAGCCCGGGTGACGCAGTCTATGCCGCGCGCGTGTTGCCGCAGCGATCGTACATACTTCTCGAATCTGCCGGTTCACGCCAGCGAACGACCCCAGGGACCGGCCACCGTCACGGTCGATTCGCCGTCCGCGTGAGCCATCCCGATCCCGGCAGCCGGAACGATACGTACACGCCGCGCATGACCCGGAGCTCCTCGCCCGAGAACGCCCTCAGCGACAGCAGGAGCACGACGTACACGATCGCGCCCACCACGGGAAGGAGCAGGAGATTTCCGTGCCTGAGCAGGTACACGACGACACCCATCCCGAGCGAGGCCAGCAGGGGCCTGACCGCTTCGCGCAGCAGATCCCCTGGCGGAGAATACCGGCCGAGCGCCCGCTGACACACGATGAGCACGGTGAGCTCGCCTCCCAGCACCCCCACGCACGCGCCGACGAATCCGAACGCATGGATAAGGGCCGCACCCAGGGCGACGTTGACGATCAGGCCCGCCACGATCGCGCCGAGATACGCCCGCTGCTGATCCAACGCGACAAGCACATAGCGAGACATGAGATTCAGGAAAAACAGGGCGAGCCCAAGACTGAGGATCATCAGGGCGACGCCGGCCTTCTGGAAGCTGCCGTGGTGCAGAAGCAGGGGGACCACTCGTTTCGACAGGAGGAATAACCCGACGCTGAGCGGAAGCGCGGCCAGGAATTGGAACTTGATCGCGCTCCGTAGCACGGGGCGCACGGCCTCCGGGCCCACACGCGCGCCGCGGGACAGCGATGGAAAGGCCGAGATGCTGAAGGCCGACGAGATGAACCCGAGCGGCTGTGAGAGCATATAGCCGATGTTGAAGTAAGCAACGTCGGCATCGCTCGCCAGCCCCTTCAGAAGGAGGACGCCGACGCGCCCGTACATGACGACGGCGAACATCGCAACCCCGAACGGCAGGCTCTCTCTGATCAGGTTCTTGAGGCGCTGCCAGTTCGGTGCGAACACCGGGCGATAGAGGAGCCGCCTCACGAGCAGGATTCCGATCCCGGCTCGGAGCAGAAACGCGACGGTGGCGCTGCCGAGAACGAACGCGAGAGGAGCCTTCATCACAACGCACAGCAGGATGCCCGCGAGCCACGCCACCTGGCTCACCATGAGCAATAGCGCCTCGAGGTCCTGGCGGTCGTGGGCACGGAAGACCCATACCCCCACATCCTGCCCCAGGTCGATCAGAGCGGTCGCCGTGACCAGCCAGATCAACAGGGCCTGGGTTCGGTCGAATGCCAGAGGCGCGGTCACGGACACGAGGAGGAGCATGACCAGGGCGACGACGCCTTTGATGAGGAGCGCGTCACCCAAGTAGCGCGGGCCGAGCGCGGGGCTGCGGGCGATCTCCTTCGTGATGATCACCCCCACGCCAAGGTCGGCGAGACTGGCGATCAGGGGCACGAGCGCGTAATAGAAGGCGTACTGGCCGTAGCCGTCGGCGGCGAGGTAGTTCCCTAGCACCACCATGCCCGCGACATTGATGAGCGCGCTCAGCATCTGCGCAGTCAGGCGGAATGAAAAGCTGCGCCCGATCACGGTGGCAGTCGAATGGACGTCTCGACTGGTGTCCTCTGCCGGCCCGACCGGTTCCGTGCTCGCTTGAGACATCAGGTGACCGCGACCGCGCGTGCGCCAGCCAGGGCGGGAATTTCCCGCGCAGGATCACCCGAGTCTGCCCGATGTTCCTCGCTCGCCATCGACCCGAGCGCGCACACCATGGCGAGAAAGAGCCAGACGTGCCGGAAATGCAGGGTTTCGATCGTGTTGGCGTTGATCAATGAAGCCACCCACGCTCCAAAGGCCGCGGCCGCCAGCGGCCCTCCTCGCACCCAACCCGGACGAGTGCCGGCGCGCCTCTTCCACCATCGCGTGATCCGGCCGAAGACCTGGAATTTGAGAACCAGCATGAACAACAGCGCCAGGGGGCCGCGCTCGATCAGGTAGGAGACATAGTCGTTGTGGGCCTCTTTCGAAAGGAATGGGTCAGCGCCGGAATCGAAAGTCTGGGTTGGGGCGACGGTGGAACGCTGCCGCTCCTCGATCGTGAGCACTTGCCAGCGGCTGTTACCCGGTCCGATGCCGAGGGGATTACTCGAGTAGTGGCGCCAGAGCGATCCCCAGATCTCCACACGACCCTCGGAGCTGTGCGACATCCGCCCGAGGATGCTGTTGGCCTGAAGCTGCTTGATCTGGCCGGAACCCACCCCCAAGCCGGCGATCAGCCAGACGGCGACCAAGCCCGCGCTGAGCGCGAACAGAGCCCCGCCGACGAGCCCGGTGTATGAGGTGCGCTTCGTCCACGCCCGCACGAGAGCCCAGGCCAGCAGACCGCCCATCAGGGCCAAGATCCCTCCGTTGGCCTTTGAAGCAACGATCCCGACGCTCATGATCGCGATCGCACTCCATCTCACCATGCGGCCGAGCTCCTCGTTGAGGCTCAGGACCATGAAGATGCTCATCACCAGGTAGTCGGCAAGCTCGTCTGGCTGGTCGAAGGTTCCAACAGCCCTGAAGCCCTTGGGCTTGATCACTTCCAGGAGCGAGGCATTCCCGTGCGTGACGACCTGGACGATTCCGATGATCGCGACCGCACTTGCCGTGAGCACCCAGGCCAGGCGCAATCCGCGGAAGTCGCCGCGATTCCTCAGGAGGTTTGCGAGCATCACAAAGTAGACGTAGAGATACGCGTCCTGAACCAGCGTGAGGAGGGCCGCCCTCGGGTTCGCCGCGTTGAAGGTGGCCAGCACGCTGCCCACGGACATGAAAAGCACGGGGCCGATGAACGGCACCCACACGGGCCGCCGCGTGGTCAGCCGCAAGCCTGCGAAGACCGCAAGGGCAAGCGCATTCACCGGGTCGACAATCGCCGTCCGCCCCGGGCCAGGCGGCACGAGCAACGGCGCGAGGCAGACCGCGATCACGAGGTACAGGGCCCAACCGTCCAGCTTGCCTCGACGCGGGTCCATGACTCCCACGAATCCCGCGCTTCCCGGTTGGACCTGCGCCTCCAGCGTGCGGGGCGATCGGCCGGCGGCGCCATCGCATTCCCGGGGAATGCGCCGCCGATCACCCCGCGACCTTCCCTCCGATGTGGAGATCAGGGACGACATTTGTTCAGTGTGCTCCCCTGCCGATGTCAGCCGGTGCTCGCCGGACCCGGCAGAGGTACGGGAGGCCTCACGTCGCCGGCGACGGCAGGATGTGTATAGGAGTAGAAATAGTGGAGCCTATCATCCGCGTGCTGGAAGTCGACCTGGTTCAGAACCGTGCCCAGCAGCTGAACGCCGCGGCTCTCGAGACGCTCCTTGGCGCGACGGATTACCTGAACATCGAACCCGCCGGCCTTGACGACCAAAAGCACGCCGTCGACCATCTGGGCGATCGCCTCCGCCGGGCTCGTGACCGCCACCGGGGGTGAGTCGACGATCACCACGTCGAACATCCGCGACAGGTTCTCAAGCAGGCGCTTCAGGGGTACCGAGCCCGAACCGGTCATCAAGTCGCTCTGGGCGACCCCACTGGTCAGGATCCTGAGGCTCCCGACCTCAGTTTCCTTCAGGTAGCTCTCGATCTGCCCGGTCAGGTACGGCCGCTTCGTGAAGTCCCTCAACTGCTGCCCGAGATGGGCGTCGATGCCCCAGGCATCCGGGTTCAGCCGCTGCCGCCGCATCGGGGCCGCGAGTTCGACCGCCCCCGTGTCAGAGAACTCGCACCGGGGGCGACGCATCGCCAAAATACACTGCAATTGCTCGGCGATCTGAGCGCGCCGAACAGCCAGTAGCGCTTTGGGCTCGACGTAGCCCAGGCGCAGCACGATGTCGCCCAACGGCTCGCGGTTTTCGTCGCAGAGTCGCATGGCGCTGTCGCGCTGCGAAGCGGTGAGCAGGCCGCGACTCGCCAGGGCGTCCCCGAGCAGCCGGTTTTCCGAACCCTTCTGTTCGACGATGCTGACGATCGCGCCCTTCAGCAACGAGACGACGTAGGCCTGGTCGTTCTCGGCGACCGCCAGCCGGCCGCTCCGGCCCTGCACCTGGAGCAACTCGATCCAGTCGCCGAATTCGAGCTGGTTCGCATCCGCGCGATTGGGATCCGACTGATAGACGCCATTCAGCAACTCGCCGAGTCCGGGCGCATTGTCGACGTTGAACAGACGATGTTGGCTGGGCCTGAACTGGTCGGTGTCCACCAGGACGACCTTGATCCCCCGGAGGCGTGCCATGACTCTGGAGAGCCCGGCCGCAATCGTGGACTTACCCTCACCAGGTCCGCTGCTCGTGATCAGCAGCGTGCGCTTCCCCTGGGCGACGTGGCGCTCGACCTCCGCGCCGAGGGAGACGAAGCAGTCGGCTTCGAAGGCCCGGGTGACCTGAGGCGTATTCCTGCTCATGCGTGGGAATCGCTCCATTCCTAGTGCCGCTTCGGAATCATCCCGAGCACGGGTAGCTGCAATTGCTCGGCCGCGTCAATCGGCGTTCGGATGGTCTGGCGCAGGTGCTCCTGCAGCAGGGCCAGCCCCGTCCCGCTTAGCAACCCCACCATGACACCCAGCACCATGTTAAGAACCCAGCGCGGGCGCACCGGCTTCGATCCCACGGTGGCCGATCCGACGACCTGGACGAGTGGGTACCGAACGGCTCCGCTCGCGTGGTCTTCCTGGACCCTGGTCGACAGCATGTTGTAGTGCTCCCGCGAGCTCTGAAGCTCGCTCTGGACGGTCGTCTGCTGTGCGAGGAGATCACTGACCCGATGCAGCTTGCCTTCTCGGAGCGCGATGGTCGCTTGGAGGTTCTTTTCGCGCTCGAGGAGGACCGCATACTCCTGCTCGAGCGCCGAGACGGTCCTGGCGAGTTCTGCGTGGATGTTTTCCCGGATGTTCCGCAGCTCGGAGACCAGCATCATCAGCTTGGGATGCCCGTCCCGGTAGACCTCCCGCGCGCGCGCCAGATCAGTCTGTCGGGCCAGGAGATCACGCCACAGACCGTCCAGGGTCTCGCTCTGGACCGGAAGGTCGCTTGGTTCCCTCAGGCTGTCGCGCAGCACCTCCCGCACGCGCGCGAGTCGAGCTCCCGCGGCCAGGCGCTCGGTTTGAATCTTCACATAGGAATCGTTGAGGCCACTGATCCCGTCCGTGAGTTGCTTGAACTGCTCCGCCAGGATGACAGGCGCCTCGCTGCTCGAGCCGTTCAAGCTGCTTTCTAGTGTCTTGATCCGCCTCCTGGTCTCCTCCATTTGCTGCGACATCTCGCCCGCCCGGCTGGAATCGGCGGTGGCGAGCCAGCGCGCCTGGCTGGCGATAAATGCATTGGCGAGCACGTCGGCTATCGACGTCGCGGTCGCGGGATTCCAGTGCTCGACTTGCACGTTGAAGAGACGGGTGTCACGGACTGGCCTGACCGTCGTGATCTCGATCAGCCAGTCGATCTCGCGATTCAGTTCGTCGATGAACTCTCTGTCTCCTCCGGCGGGCGCCCCACGACTTCGGCTCAGAAAGGGCAGTCTCGGCCTGGTGGGCATCTGCAGCAGTCCCCGCTCCTTGAGCTTCAGCGCCACCTCTCGGAGCAGAGTGCGGTTCGTGACCAGCTGCGCGGCGGTAAACACCGCGATATTGTCCGACTGCCACTGGTCGCTGGCGATCGCCTCGCCCGTGAGCGACGAGCGATTCGGCTCCTTGCGGACCTCGATGCAGACCGTTGCCACGTAGATCGGTCGCGTCATCAGATTCACTGCCACCGCCAGCGCGAGGCACGCGCCCGCGGTGGTGAGGATCAGCCGACGCCGGCGGCTCAGGATCGAGCCGAGTTGCTTGAGATCGATTTCCTGGGGATTGGGCACTGGATCACAACCCTCTCGGCGTTCGTCCCGCCCGGTCAGAAGCCACGCCGTGGCACCTCGACGCGGTCCCCTCTGACTAGGCTCGGGTCCTCGATTTTTCCCTTGCTGACTTTGCCCAGGTCGAAGGTGATCGTCTTGGACTTGCCATCCAGGACACGCGTGACCTTGACCCGTCGAAGCGAAGCGTACTCCGTGAAGCCTCCCGCCAGGAGGCATGCTCTGAGGGCCGTCAATCCTTCCTGATAGCCATAGGCCCCTGGCTTATTCACGGCGCCCATCACGAACACCTGACCGGCGTAGTCCTTGACGCTCACGAGTACCTGGGGATTCACGAAGAAATCCTTCGCGAGCATGGCAGTCATGTTCTTCGCGACCTCGTACGTCGTCAGACACTCGACCTTCACCTCCCCCAGCAGCGGGATCGTGATCGTGCCCGCCGAGGAGATCGTTCCCGTAAATTCCTCCTGCTTGTCGCCACCCGCGTAAATCGCGATCAGAAGCACATCGCCCGGTCCGACCTGATAGTTGGCCGATTCCGACGACGCCCGGCTCGCCCCGAGACCCAGTCCGGCGGTCGCGGCGAGTAGCAACATGACCGTCCAGTTCAGCACCGTGCGAGCCCTCGACCACACCCTCAAGTAGTTATCCCCCGCGCGGCGGATCACTGAAGCGCCGCGGTCAATGACAACTCCGCCCGACTCCTCCGGGAGTCCTGGGGAGCCGCGGTCCGGGTCTCGGTCTGCCTCGAATAGAGGTAGGTGACCCTGGCCGTCAACCATGGTTGCAACTGCCTCGAAAGCGAGGCGGAGGCGTTGCGGTCCTCGACACGGAGCGTGTCTCCCACACGGGACCTCGTGCGCGCAAAGCTGCCCTTCAGTATCGCAACGGTCCGCCCGCCGAGCGTGTCTCGCACCTCGAACCCGACGAGATCGCGGAGGGTCGGCTCATCGAAGAGTCCGCCCTGGGCGTCGAGCGTTCGTTCCCATCGAGCCGCGAGCCACGTGTTGGCCACCGACCTCCACAGCAGCGCGCTACCGGTGGTCGACATGTCGCGCGCGATCAGCGCTCGCGCATCGAACGGCAGCCCCACGGCCCGTCCCACTCCCGAGATTCCGGCGGACACCGCGAGGTCGCGACGCTGAGTGCCGTGTAAGGCGTCCCGGGAATCAGCCACACCGATCTCGAACTCGCTCGACAGCACCGGAGAATGGTCCCTGCGGTAGCCGGCCGTCGCCACCGCGACCCGGAGGGCTTGGCTATGGTTCAGCCGCCATTCCTTCTGTTTCCAGCGCACGAGCAGGCGGGAGTGTTCAATAGTCATCGGGAAGACGGCCGCGGACCACGCCTGATAGAAACCGTCGGGCTTGTCCGCAACCTTATAGTTCGTAGCCCGGATCTGATAGGTCGCCTCTTCGCGTGAAGATAGCGCCCGGACCGAACCGGAGCAAAGCTCCGTCTGACCGGAGGGCAGCGGTGTCCCGGGAGCCAGGTAAAACAGGTCCTGCGAACGGAGGTAAGCTCCGTCGAGGGTCAACTCCGAACGCTTGGTCGGCGCGCTCGAGGCCCGAATGGAGGCAAGATCCGTGGCAGGCCTGGTAGCAGAAGAGGAGAAGTAAGACTCGTAGGAGCGAAGCGCGCTGATTTCCCAGCTGGTGACCGGCCCAGGGCGGCCGATCGTGAGCTGAGGGGCGACCGAGGCAACCCACTGACCCCCGTTCACAGCCGAGGTCGATCGCTTTTCGACGCGCGATCCAATGGTCATCCCTGGGGAAAAACCTCCGGCCAGCGCCCGCGACCCACCGTCCAGATTCAACCACGTCAAGAAGAGGCCAGTCGTCGTCCACGCTATCCGCGAGCGCATGGAAGCCTGCCTCATCATGCCTTGCCCGTCGCCCATCGCTCCAATCGCCCTCCCGACCGGGGAAGGCGCAACCAGCTCGAGCTGGCTGGGGATGCCCGATTGCCCTCCGAGCTGCCCTTCCCCCAACACCTGTCCGAGAGCCCTGACAGGAAGGACGTCGAGGCTTTCTTTGCTCGACGCGTCCGCGAGTGGGAACTCAAGCCCATGAGTGGATGGAAAATGACCCAAGAGGACCGAATTCACTGTCCGCAGATACCCGCCCTTCACGATGTAAGAGGAAGCGCAGAACACGTCACGACCCGCACGGGTTCTAGGGCGAAACCGTACCGGCTTTCTTCGCGCGCCCCTTAGAGTAACGGCACACGGCGCAGGCGGGAAAAACGGTTCTTCATCCCCCAGATGGCGACCCAGTCTAAGTCACGCGAACCGGACGCGTCAATCGCCGCTCCCAAAGTACCCAGCAAGGTTCGTGCACGGAACGACTGCGACAAGCCGATCGGGCCCGCAACTCGTCCCTTCGATCCGGAAGCGCCCGACCTCCCGCGACCGGATGCCCAGTGGGCGTTGAAGGAAAATCGGAGGGCGACTGAAAGCGATGCATGCGGTGCAGCGACCCCGAAGTCGCACGACTGACCCCGAGTATGTCAATATGGAAGGAACGCGGTTCGCCGGGAGAGGATGCACGCACCTATTATGATGATACGTTCATCGGTTCCGGACATTACGACGCTGAGGGCTATCTGCCATACGGGCAAGCTCTCCAAGGACGGTCGTCTCTGGTACGCGTTGTCTCGAAGGATCTCGATCTACATCACCTGGATCCTTCTTCATACCCGGGTTCGGCCGAACCAGGTGACCATGGCCACCGTGGCCTGTGCATTCCTGGGCACGTGCCTGCTCGCGGCACACCCGGCGTCGGTCGCCCTGTGGGGCGCGACCGCACTGGTGGCCCACCACCTTCTGGACAAGGTCGACGGGGACATCGCCCGGTTCCGCAAGATCTACTCGGTGGCGGGCGTTTACCTGGACGATCTGGGTCATTCGATCACATATGGCGGCATTTTCGTGGGGCTAGGCCTGCATCTCGCCCGCCACGCACAGAACGCGGACTCCATCATCGCGGTGTTGGGGACGGCTGCCGTGGGCGCCCTTTCCATGGTGATCGGGAACCAGAACAAGAACGTGGGTTTCCTCTTGTTCGCTCGGAGCGTTCTGACGCAGCCGGAACTGCTCCCTACCCAGCACCGCAATCATGGACTGCACGTGCTCTCACGCCAGGCCACTCACCGGAGCCGGGAAGCTCATGCCCAGGCTTCCGACAGCCTGGTCGAATGGCTCATCGGCCGGCTGCGGGACATGGTCCTCCTGATCTCGGACTATTCCGTCATGTTGCCGCTCGTCACCGCCGGGCTCGTCGTCGAAGCGGTCACGGGCAACCTCCGGTTCCTCACCGGCGTTTTCTTCTTCGAAGCGCTCTTGCAGGCATCCGTGCTGTTGGGGCTGATCTGGATCAACTACACCGTGAATGTCGAGTCGGAATGCCTGCGCCTGGAAGCCCTCCTCCAGAGACGAGATGACGCCCCCCCCCGCGACTGAGCCTCAGGCTCGTTACGCCCGCCACCCTGAGGGCTCGCGATGAGGATCCTTCACGTGTCACGGTCAGCCGAGACGATTCGCGCGTTCCTGATCCCCACCATGAATGCTCAGAAACAGCTCGGCCACCAGGTATTCATCTGTGCGGCGGAGTCTCCACAGGCCGAGCAGCTTCGTAGCGCCGGCTTCGATGTGTTCACCCATCGCATGCCGCGCAGCCTGAACCCGTTGCGGGCGTTCCAGGCGATTTGGACCGTCCGGCGCGTGCTGGCCGATCAACGGATCGATGCCATCATTTGTCACACGTCGCTCGGTGCCGTCGTGGGAAGGCTCGCCGCCTGGATGGCACACACGCCGCGGGTCGTCTATTTCGTCCACGGACTGGCCTGCGGACCGGCGCAGGGATCGCTGTCGTGGCAGGTCCGTTACCAGGTTGAGAAGGCCCTGGGCTCTTTGACCGACGCAGTGGTCGTCATGAACGACTACGACGAGCGTCTCTCGAGGCGCGCTCCACTCGCCAAGAGCGCGGATGGCGTGTACCGGATCTCCAGCATGGGCGTCGACCTGCGCCGGTTCCCGACCGGTGGGTCCCGTCAGATCCGAGACCGAATCGGCCGCGAGCTGGGGATCGGGCAGAATCAGAAGCTCGTGCTGTGCACAGCCCGGCTCATTCCCGAGAAGGGCGTGGTCGAATTCATCGACGCCGCGAAACAGATCGCAAGTAGCCGGAGCGATGCCTTTTTCGCACTTGCCGGCACCGGTCCACTGTTCGAGAAGCTGAAACGCTCGGTGGAACGCGCCGGCATGGATGATCGTATCAAGGTGCTGGGATGGCGCAATGATGTGCCGGACCTGATGCAGTCGGCGGATATCTTCGTTCTGCCTTCCTACTTCATGGAGGGCCTGCCGGTGTCGATCATCGAGGCCATGGCGTGTGGCAAGCCGGTGGTGAGCACGCACCACAAGGGCTGCGAGGACGCCGTCGTGGACCAGCAGACAGGCTTTCTCGTTCCCGTCAAGAACGTCCGGCCGCTCGTGGATCGGACCGTCCAGTTGCTCGACGATGAGACGCTGCGGGCGCAATTTGGGCAGGCCGGCCGGCGCAGAGCGGAGGAGCACTTCGAGTTCGAGGCGTGCACGCGGCAGATCGTCGCGCTACTCGAAGAAACGATGCGCCGTTGACCGATGCAGGCCTGATCCCGCACGGGCCGGAAACCGACACGTCGAAGGCCGCCTTGCTAGCGTCGCACTGTGAGATCCCGGATTGCCGCTGGCGGGATGACGTCGAGGGTCGGTGCGCTCACGACAATCGAGAGCACCGAGACGTTGCCGGAGGCGTCGGTCGTCTTCATGGCGGCGTAGTAGGTCACGCTTCCCTGGAGGCCCGTGATCGTGAAAGTCTGGGTAGTTCCCGCGATCGCCGGCATGGGCTCGCCCGACACCGCCGTCGCCAGGGCCCAGTTCGCATCCGCGATCGGTATCGTCGAGTAGCGAATGTCGTAGCTCGCCGCGGTGCCGGTCGCGCCATCGTTGCCCGGCGCGGTCCAGCGCAGGGTGATGGACGTGCCGGTGGTCCCGGTGACGGCGAGGTCCGCGATTCTGCCCGGCGGCGCTGTGTCACCGGACGTGGTCATGCTCCCGAAGTTGGAGTAGCCGGACCAGTTCGGCACTTCGTCGGCGATGCGCAGGATGAAGTAGTACGTCGTCAGGGGCGCGAGCCCGCGCACGCGAACCGAGTCCGTCGAGCCAACCGGCCGGGGCGCTGGAAGCCCGCTCACTCTGGTCGCGGCGTTCCACCAGGTGAGTGTGTCGGTTCCGACGACGGACGTCGTCCGATACCGAAGATCGTACGTGCTCGCTGTGCCCATTGTACCGTCGTCACCAGAAGTGGTCCACGAGACCGTCAGGCTCGAGTCGGCAGCCGTCTGGGCGTCTGCACCGCGGGCCAGGAACAGCCCGATCACAACCGCGCCGAAGACGGCTCGGCTCAGGCCCGTTGGAACGAGGCGCTCGAAAGCGCGGGATCGGATGCGGAGCGTGCGCATGATGCAGTTCGTTGGAGTCATATTCGATCCCCTGTGAGATGAGACGCGAGGTGTGGTGGGCAAAGACCGCGAGCGCAAGGGCAGCTTCGGTGCCATATACGCCTTGCAGAATGCGGCGACATCTCGCGATGGGCGCCAACAAGCTGGCTGGCGCGAGATGCAGGCTGGGTCGCGCCGTGCGCATCGCACGGCCCGAAATGCACGGCCCCGAGGCTCAAGATGCACGGCGCTTGGAGGGTCCCAGCGGTACCGGAGCCCAAGTGTGGCTCGTACGCGACCGTAACGCATGACTCGGAGGTCGGAAGAAGTGGCGCGGGGCACGGTGAGTGTCCTCAGGCCGGACGCCCCGTGTCGCAACATTCGTGCCGGGGCAGGAGATTGCAGCTTATGCCGCTGGTTGGACTATGCTTGCACGACTTGTGACGCGTGGTTCGACGCGTTCGTGATGCCGGCCACTCGGAGGTCCCCATGTCCGTTGGTGTTGAAGACCTCTCCTCCGCCCGGGCCGCACGACCCCCCGGAGAGCCCGCCCTGGCCATGAGCGTGGACGTGGAGGAATACTTCCAGGTGCAGGCCTTCGCAGGGCGCGTTTCCAGAGCGGACTGGGACCGCTGGCCAAGCCGTGTCGAAGCGAACACGGAGCGCTTGCTCGACCTGCTGGACGTGGCTGGTGCGCGGGGGACCTTCTTCGTGCTGGGCTGCGTGGCGGAAAAACACCCCGGCATCGTGCGCCGGATCGCCGCCGCCGGGCACGAGATTGGGTCTCACGGGATGTCCCACAGGATGCTTACCGAACTCTCACCGGACGAGATGAGGGAAGAAGCACGTGATTCGCGCCGGCTGCTCGAGGACCTCTCAGGGAGCCGAGTCGAAGGCTACCGGGCTCCCAGTTACACGATCAGCCCTCACACGCGCTGGGCCCTGGACATCCTGGTCGAGACCGGCTACACGTATGATTCCAGCATTTTCCCCATCCGCGGGCGACGCTACGGCTATCCGAACGGCCCGACCCGGCCCAGCCGTCTCCCGACGGCCGCGTCAGCGATCGCAGAGTTTCCGATGACCACCATTGGAGCAGGCCCAGTTCGGATCCCCCTTCTGGCGGGATCGTATCTGCGCCTCCTTCCCTCCTGGGTATCTGAGGCCGCAGTGCGCTATCAGGTCCTCCGGAATGTTCCGCTGGTCGTGAACGTCCACACTTGGGAGATCGACCCCGGCCAGCCGACGATAGGGCCTTCGCGGGGCCGCGCCTGGACGCATTATGCGCGGCTCGGCGCCACCGCCGGCATTTTGATGCGGGTGCTGGGTCTGGGGCGCTTCGCGAGCATCGGCGACCGGCTCAGGGAGTTGGGCCTGCTGGGGTCGACTCCCCCTTAGCAACACCCGGTCCGGGCGGGGAATTGATTCTCGATGCCCAGAATGCACACGCATGGGTCGACCCGCTCGTCGAACGCAACCGGCCTGCTGGCGCCCATTTAGGACTGGCGCCAGCCAGTTGCGACCGGTTGTCGGATTTCCATCAAGATGCGCCTCGAGCCTGCCGAAACAAGAGGTGGGCGGCCTTCATCGCGCTCTCCCCGTGCGGGAAGCGAATCCCCTGCTCCAGTCCATCACGCCTGCGGAAAAGCACCTTCAGAACGTCCCATCAGTGCTGGGAAAAGGAGACTGAGGCCATGACGTTTAAGCACGAGCTGTCTCGCCGGCTGGATTTGCTGAAATATGGCGGCATCCTCACGGTGACCCTCGGCCTGATCGCGCTCGCTTCCTGCGCGAAGTCCCCCGGCCACGGCACTCCGGTCGGACCCACGCCGGTGGCTTCTGTG
>JANMQY010000135.1:0-30800 GCA_031370785.1 Candidatus Eiseniibacteriota bacterium
GGCGTGTTGCGCCCGGCGCGGGCGTTCCGGCGGCGAAACGCGCCGGTTTTGGGCGGCCTTCGACGGGTGTGCTAGTCTCCGTCGCTCATTTTCACGCAGGTCCTGCAAACGCGGCCCCGCGTGATCCCCCCTGGAGGTCCGATGCGTCCCGGCAATCCCGAGGCGCTGCAACAGCCCTACGATCCCGCCCGAGTGGAGTCGCGCTGGTACTCCTTCTGGGAGGAGCGCGGCGTGTTCCGCCCGGAGGGCAACTCGGAGAGCGCGCCTCCCGCGCGCGCGGGGGCGAAGCCCTTCGTCATTGCCATCCCACCGCCCAACGTCACCGGCTCGCTCACCATGGGCCACCTGCTGGGCGAGTCGCTGCGCGACGTGATCGTGCGGTGGCAGCGCATGGAGGGGCGCGAGACGCTCTACATCCCGGGCATGGATCACGCCGGTATCGCGACCCAGAACGTGGTCGAGAAGAAGCTGCGCGAGGCGGGCACCCCGCGTGAGCAGATCGGCCGCGAGAAGTTCGTGCGCGAGGTGTGGGAGTGGAAGGAGCAGTACGGCGGGCTGATCCTGCGCCAGCACCGCCGCCTCGGCACGACTCCGGACTGGAGCCGCGAGCGGTTCACGCTCGATCCCGCCTATTCGCGCGCGGTGCTCGAGGTGTTCAAGCGGCTCTACGACAAGGGCCTCATCTACCGCGGCCGGTACATCGTCAACTGGTGTCCGCGCTGCCTGACCGCGCTCAGCGACGAAGAGGTCGAGCACGTCGAGACCCCGGGCAGCCTGTGGTACCTGAGGTACCCGATCAAGGGCACGGAGAAGTTCATCACCGTCGCGACCACGCGGCCCGAGACCATGCTCGGCGACACCGGGGTGGCGGTGAGCCCGAAGGACAAGCGCTACGCGCACCTGATCGGGCGCACCGCGGTGCTGCCACTCGCGCGCCGCGAGATCCCGATCGTCGCCGACGAGATGGTGGACCCCAAGTTCGGCACCGGCGCGGTCAAGATCACGCCCGCCCACGATCCGAACGACTTCCAGACCGGCAAGCGACACAACCTGCCGGAGCTGGTGGTGCTCGACGAGAAGGGCATCATGAACGAGAACGCCGGCGACTTCCGCGGGCTCGACCGATTCGAGGCGCGCAAGCGCATCGTCGAGGCGCTGAGCGACGCCGGCTATCTCGAGAAGGTCGAGCCGCACTCGAGCTCGATCGGGCACTGCTCGCGCTGCGACACCGTGATCGAGCCGAATCTCTCGTGGCAGTGGTTCGTGAAGATGGCGCCGCTCGCGGCGCCCGGGATCGAGGCGGCGAAGAAGGGCAAGGTCAAGTTCTTCCCGTCGCGTTGGAAATAAGTCTAGCTACATTGGCTCGAGAAGATCCGCGACTGGTGCATCTCGCGCCAGCTATGGTGGGGCCACCGCATTCCGGTCTGGTACCGCGGCCAGGAGATGGTGGTGTCGATCGATCCGCCCGCCGGGGAAGGCTGGAAGCAGGACGAGGATGTGCTCGACACCTGGTTCAGCTCGTGGCTGTGGCCGTTCGCCACGCTCGGCTGGCCCGAGGAGACCCCGGACCTCGCGCGCTACTACCCGAACAGCCTGATGGTCACCGGCAGCGACATCATCTTCTTCTGGGTCGCGCGCATGATCATGGCCGGATACGAATTCCGCGGCGAGGCGCCGTTCCCGCACGTGTTCTTCACCAGCATCGTGCGCGACGCGAAGGGCCGCAAGATGAGCAAGTCGCTCGGCAATTCTCCAGACCCATTGGAGATGATGGATCGCTATGGCGCCGACGCGGTGCGCTTCACCATGGTGTATCTCACCCCGACCGGCCAGGACCTGCTGTTCGACGAGAAGCGCCTCGAGACCGGGAAGTTCTTCGCGAACAAGATCTGGAACGCGGCGCGGCTGGTGCAGATGCGCCTGGGCGATGAGGACCTGAGCAAGGTGAAGGAGTCCGCGCTCCAGCTGACCCTCGCCGACCGCTGGATCCTGTCGAGGTACACGAACGCGATCAAGGACGTCACCCGGAATTTCAAGACCTACCGGTTCAACGAGGCCGCGAACGCGCTCTACCATTTCGCGTGGAACGAGTACTGCGACTGGTACCTCGAGCTCGCCAAGGCGCGCTGGGCCGAGGACGCCGATCCCGAGGATCGGCGCGCGGCGCGCTGGGTGGCGTGGAAGGTGCTCGATGGGATCCTGCGCCTGCTCCATCCGTTCATGCCGTTCATGACCGAAGAGGTGTGGCAGGCACTGCCGCACGAGGGCGAGTGCCTGGCGACCGCGGCGTGGCCGCGCGCGAAGAAGGCGTGGTTCGACGCCGCGGCCGAGCGCGAGATCGCGTTCCTGCAGGAGCTGGTGGTAGCGGTGCGAAATCTGCGCGCCGAGAACAACATCGCGCCCGGACGGAAGGTGCCGGTGGTGGTGCGTGGCTCCGCCGCGCAGCTCGATCTGGTCGAGCGGCTCTCGAGCCAGATCCAGCCGCTGGCGCGCATCGAAACGCTGACCCTTTCGCGCGATGGTGCGCGACCGCCGGTCGCGGCTTCGTCGGTGGTCGCGGGCGCCGAGGTGTTCCTGCCACTCGAGGGGCTGGTGGATCTCGACGAAGAGCGCGCGCGCCTCGCGCGCGAGGCCGACAAGCTGCTCACCGACCTCGAGGGCACGCGCAAAAAACTCCGCAACGTGGACTTCCTCAACAAGGCGCGGCCCGAGGTGGTCGAGAAGGAGCGGACGCGGCTCGTGCAGCTCGAGGAGACGCTCGAGAAGCTCAAGCGCGCCCAGACCGCGCTGCTCGGCACGTAGATGACCCGGGGACCGACGCCGCGGAGCGTAGCCCCGCGCAGCGTGACTGCGCGCCGGACTCCGGCTACGCGGAGCGTGGCCCCGCGCACCAGCTATCTGCGCATCTACGATGTGGTGCGCCGAATTCCGCGCGGGCGGGTCGCGACTTACGGCGGCGTGGCCGCCGCTGCCGGCCTGCCGCATGCGCCGCGTGTCGCCGGCTACGCGCTCCACGCGCTGCCTCAGGGCTCGCCCATCCCGTGGCATCGCGTGGTCGGGGCGGGAGGGCGCCTCAGCCTCGCGCGCCTGAGCCCCGATGGCGCGACCACACAGCGGCTGAGGCTCGAGCGCGAAGGCGTGCGCTTCGATGGCCGCGGCCGGGTGATGCTCGACGCGCACGAATGGCGGGGCGCGAAGGCGCGGCGCTAGCCGCCGATCAGCAGATCCACGATGCGCTCGCCGCTGTGGCCGTCTCCGAACGGATTCGGCCAGTCGCGCGCCTTGGACTGCATGGTGCGCGCGCAGCGGACGATGTTCCCGGACTCGGCGCCCGCCAGAATGTTGGCGCCGACCTCGAGCGATTCCGGCCGCTCGGTGTTGTCGCGCAGCGTGACGCACGGCACGTGGAGGCAGCACGCTTCCTCCTGAAGTCCGCCCGAGTCCGTGACCATCAGGCCGGCCTCGCGGTGGAGTCCAAGGAACTCGAGATAGCCGAGCGGAGGCAGCAGACGCACCGCGCCGTCCACGCGCACGCCCAGCGTCTCGAGCATCTTCGAAGTGCGCGGGTGGAGCGCGGCCAGCACCTGGAACCCGAGGTCGCGCGCGATTCCGGCGAGTCCCTCGAAGATGCCGCGCAGCCGCGTCTCGTCGTCCACGTTCTCGGCGCGGTGAACGGTCGCCAGCGCGAATTTCCGTGGCTCGACTCCGAAGCGCTCGAGCAGGCCGTTCATGGGCACGCGCTCGCGCTGGAGCATCAGCTCGTCGACCACCGTGTTGCCGGTCACCCGGATACGCTCCTCGCCGACGCCTTCGCCGCGCAGGATCGTGCGTGCGTGCGTGGTGGGCGCGAACAGCAGATCCGAGAGATGGTCGGTGAGGATGCGGTTGATCTCTTCCGGCATATTTCGGTCGTAGGAGCGCAGCCCGGCCTCGACGTGACCCACCTTGATGCCGAGCTTGTGCGCGGTGAGCCCCGCCGCGAGCACGGTGTTGGTGTCGCCCTGCACCAGCACCCAGTCGGGCTTCTCGCGCGAGAGCAGCGCGTCCATGCCGCTGACGATCGCTCCGATCTGATAGGCGTGCGAGCCCGAGCCCACTTCGAGATTGTGGTCTGCCGCGGGCAGGCCGAGCTGATCGAAGAACACGCCGTCCAGCTCGAACGAGTAGTGCTGGCCGGTATGGAGCAGCAGGAACGGAACCTTCTTCTTCTGGCAGGCGCGCACCACCGGCGCCATCTTGATGATCTCGGGACGCGTGCCGACCACCACCGCGATCCGGGGCAGGCTCACGCGGCGTTTCCCGAGGCGGCCCGCACTCCGGTTTCCGCGGCCAGACCGGACATCATCTCCTCGACCACGTCACAGCACGAGTTCCACGAGTTGACGCGCGGGTAGACCTGCGCCGTGCACGCGAGATAGAGCCGTCCCGGAATCACCGAGGTCGGCGGACGGAGCTGGTTGTAGCCGAGCGTCCAGATCGGCTCGACGAACGGTGCGCGGAACAGGAACTGGTCGACGACCGTGCGCCCCGCCTCCGGGAATAGCGACTCGAGGTCGCGCCGATAGGCCGCGAGCAGCTCGGCATCGCTCTTCTTGAACATCTCGCTCGAGCGGTGCGTGTAGTTGACGAGATAGGTCACATAGAGTCCGTTCGAGCGCTCGAGCGGCACCAGGTTCGACATCTCGATCACGCCCTGGCAGGTCGCGCCACTGTCCACGGTCGGCATCCAGTAGTAGCGCGACAGCGGTTTCTCCATGAGAAAGACCCCGCTGACCACGCCCTGATAGTCGAGCTTGAGATCGGCGATCCTGGGGTCGAGCGCGAGGCCTTTCGTCATCTGCTGGAAGCGGATCAGGGGCGAGGTCGCAACCACCAGGTCGAAGCTCTCGCGACTGCCGTCGGCGTAGCGCAGCACCATGCGCTCCCCGTCGCGCTCGATCGCTTCAACCGAGGTGCCCAGGCGCACCTCGCCGTCGCGGCGCAGCGCGGACTCGAACGCGTCGATCAGGGATCGGTAGCCGCGCTTCAAGCAGCCCTTCACCTCGCGCTTGGTGTTCTTCTCCCGGCTCATCCGGCTGGATAGCCACAGCGCGGGAATCCCGGCGTAGCCGTCGCCGATCTTGGCTTCGAGGAGCGGTTTCCACAGGATCTCGAACGCGCGCGATCCGACCATGCCGCGGATCCAGTCCGCCACCGCCACGTTGTCGAGGTGCGGGCTCATGCCGTGCGTGCGGGCGCGAATGCCCATCAGCCCCATGCGCAGGCGATCCACGATCGACAGTGGGCTGAAGCGGAGCAGATCCATCGGCGTGTTCATCGGATACACGCGGCGCCGGTACATGAAGCCCATGTCGGTGCCGCGCCACAGCAGCTCGTTGTCGAGCCCGAGATCCTGAATGATCCGGATCAGCGCGTCGTCGTCGGGGAGGATGCAGTGGTAGAAGCGCTCGAGGTTGCCGCTCCTGTAGGGAAAGGTCGTGCCGAGCCCGCCGAGAAAGCTCTCGCTCTCGATCAGCGTGACCCGAAACCCAAGCCGGGAAAGCCGAAAGGCCGAGGCCAGACCCGAAATTCCCCCCCCGATCACTGCTGCTGTGCGCTGCATCCATGCTCCTGATTCGAGCGCCTTCGGGGCGCGTTTCACCGTCGTGTGAGGCCACCCGAGCGCAGGAGGCGGCGAACAGTATGAAGGGGAGTGGCGCTCCGCCGCAACTTCGCGGGCGTCGAGTCAGCCGCGGCCGGGATCGGTCAGCGCGCAGGAGCGCTGGAATCGGCAGGCGCGGGTCGACCGGTCCAGACCGTCGCCCGCTCCAGCGTGAGAATCGGGCCGCGGGCCGCGCGCGCGATGGCATTCTCCGCCTCGGAGGCACCTTCATAGCCCGAGCGGTACGAGACGCCCATCCACGGCCGGGCGCTGGCGCTCAGCGAGTCGAGAAACGCGCGCGTCACCCGCCATTCGGCCGGCACGACGAGATCGCCTTCGTAGTAGGGAAGCGCCGATTCGCCGAGCAGCAGGAGGTGGAGTCCCGGATCGAGCCGGTAGTGGCGCGCGAACAGCAGGCTGTGCGCATCCGCGTGCAGCACGACCTCGCCGGGCGTGACGCGCGGGGCGAGCCAGGCTTCGGCCTGGCTGAGATGCGCGGCCTCGACCTGCTTTCCGCGCAGGACCGTGGCCCGTACCGCCGAAACCAGCACGATCGCGATCGCCGCGAGGCGGAGCACGCGCGGGCGGATTCCGGCGAGTCCGGCGGCGACCAGCAGGCACACCGCGGGGAGCGTGAAGAACATGTAGCGCTCGACGAACACGCCGGCGCCGCGCATCGCGAACACCCACAGCGCCAGCATCGGCGCGAGCGAGGTCATCCACAGCAGCGACGCTGCCCGGCGCTCGTTCCGCCGAGCGAGCGGGAGCAGCGCGAGCGCGAGCATCGGCACGATCAGATAGCGGGGCCCCAGCGATAGCAGGCGCATGACATTGAGCAGGGAGGCGGGGGTGGCGGCCTTGACCCAGTGGTCGATGTGCATGCGCTGGGCCTGCATCATCAGCGTCGGCAGCTGCGGAGCGAACACCACGGCCACGGCGAGGTTGAGAGCGATCCAGCGCACGGCCTGCCTGCGGTCGCGGCCCGCGGTGACCAGCCCCCATATCGTGAGGAACACCAGCACCGGGCCGGCAAGGTAGTGCGTGTACAGCGCCACCGCGGCGCCGAGCACGTAAAGCGCGCCGTCGCGTCTCTTGCCAGATTCGAACCAGCGCCACGCGCGCCACGCCGCGAAGGTGAGCGCCAGGAATAGAAGCGCGTAGGAGCGCGATTCCTGCGAGAAGGCCACGTGCGCCGGATGAACCGCGAGCAGCGCCGCGGCGAGCAGCCCGCAGCGCTTGCCGAACAGGTCGCGTCCCATGAAGAACAGCATCACGACGTTGGCGACGCCGATGAGAATGGAGAGCGATTTGATCCACAGGTCGCTCTCGCCGCCGAGAACGCGCCATGCCGACACCAGCAGGTAGTGCAGCGGCGGGTGGACGTCCCCGGCCACCAGGTGGAGCAGGTCGGGAACCGGGTGGCGCGCGATCCACAGGGTGTAGATCTCATCGAACCAGAGGCGGGTGCCGATCGCAGCCCACACCCGAACCGCCACCGCCACCACCAGCACCAGCGCTCCGATCAGGAGCTCGCCGCGGTCGAACTTGCTGGTCTCGATTCGTGGCTCGGCGTGCACGCTCGGTGGCCTCCTCCCTGCGCCTGGCAATGATCCGGACAAGTAAACCACACTCGGCGCGACGCGAAGGCGTAACATCTCGGGCCGATGGAATCAGTGCGCGGGGGAAGCGGCGATCGCGGAAACCACCGACACCGACGCGACGCCCGGGCCTTGACCCGCTTCCAAGTCGCGCCCTATCCTCGCGGCGCGACCGCGCCGCTTCGATGCACGACCGACACGTCCGAAGCGCGCATCCACCTCATGACCGGGAGCCGGCTTGCCTACTGATTCGCCGGTGAACCGCAGCCGGCTGCATCGATTTGCATGGCTGCTCGCGGCCGCCGCCCTGATCGCTCTGCGCATTCCGCATCTGGTCGGCCCGCTGGTGGATCCCCACTCCTGGCGCCAGTGCGACACGGTCCATACCAGCCTCGACTTCTATCACCGCGGACTCGACGTGCTTCACCCGGCGGTGTGCTGGCTCGGCGCGCATCGCACCATCCTGCTCAACTTCCCGCTGGCCGAAGCGATCACCTCGCTGGTCTACCGGGTGTTTGGGCCCGATCCGATGTGGGACCGCATCGTGCAGCTGGGGTTCTTCATTCTCTCCGCGGTGTGGCTGCACGCACTCGCCGCGCACCTCGCCGGCACCCGCACCGCGCGACTCACCACCCTGGCCTACCTCGCGCTGCCGCTCGGACAGTTTTTCTCGCGCGTGCCGCACATCGAGTTCAGCGTGCTCGCGTTTGTGAACGGAGCGCTGTACTACGCGAACCTCGCATGCACGCGGCGGAGCACCGCGGCCGCGGTGGCCGCGGCCGCGTGCGGCGTGCTGGCGGCGCTGGTCAAGGCGCCCTACCTCGGCACCACCGCCTTCGCACTGATCGTGCTCATGGTCGCGACCTGGTCGCTGTCCAACCTGCTCCGGCTCGCGCTCGCCTACGGAGTTCCGGCGGTCGTGTTCCTGTTCTGGCGCGATTACGTGGACCGGGTCAATGCGACCGTGCCCGACTGGTACTTCCTGCCCGACTTCTACAAGGAAGTGAATCCGCTGTGGCGCTACACCGGGACGCTCGCGGAACGGCAGGACATCCGCAACTGGATCAAGCTCGCGAAACGGGTGGTCTACGAGATCGCAACTCCGCTCGGATGCCTGTTCGCGCTGGCGGCGCCGATGTGGGCGGGGAGGGTCGCTCCGGGCGCAGTCGCTCCGATCGGGGACTCCGCCGGGGCGGGGCGACGGCCCGACGCGCGCTGGTTCGCGATCGCGTGGCTCGCGGGGTGTCTCCTTTACCTGCTGGTATTCTTCCGGCTGAATGCGTGGCACAACTACTATCAGACGCCTTTCCTCGCGCCGACCGCGCTGCTCATCGCGCTCGGCGTCGACGCCTTGTGGGATCGCCTGCCGCGACTCGGGCGCGTCCCGCTCACCGGGATCGCGCTGGCCGCGTTCCTCGTGACCGCCGCATGGCTGCCTTCGCGCATCGGCTACGACCAGGTGGACTGGCTGCGCACCGAGGCTGGACCCGTGATTGCCGCGCGCGTGCCCGAAAGTCAGCTGGTGGTGGCGGGCGATTTCAACACGCTGCCGCCGACCGACCCGCGCCTGCTGTTCCGCGCTGGCCGTGAGGGGTGGCCGATGCGCGTCCACGAGATCACCGCGGAGCGGCTCGAGAAGCTCCGGCCGTACGGCGCGCGCTGGGTGGTGGTGCTCACCGATCCCCAGCATCCGGACGTGCAGCCTCCCGCGTTCCTCGAGCCGATACGCGTCGCCACCGATCCCGTGATGCACGCCGGTCGCCAGATCGGAACCGTGCACGTGTTCGATCTCACGCGCGGACGCGCGGTGGGGCCATGATCGTGAACCTGCTGCGGCTTTCGGTGTTCGCGGTCTCGGCGGCGGCCGCGCCCGGCATCCGCCCTTCGCCCGGCACCAGCCGCGTGCATTGACCGTGGCGCGCCCGGTCGCGACGGTCAGCGTGGACGTCGATCCCGTCGATCTGCACCTGATCGGCTACGGGCACCGCGGCCTGCCGCCCGATGCGCTCTCCTACACGGTCGCGCTCCCGCGTCTGATCGACGCCTTTGCGCGCGCCGGAATTCGCGCGACGCTGTTCGTTGTCGGACGCGACGCGCCGGTGCATGCAGGCGTGCTGCGCGCTCTGACCCACGCGGGGCACGAGGTGGCGTCGCATTCGATGACCCACCCGCTGGCGCTCGCCAGCCTTGATGAAGAACACCTGCACGAAGAGCTGGTGGTGTCGCGCACCGTGCTCGAAGCCGCGTGCGGCCAGCCCATGGTCGGCTTCCGCTCGCCCAACTACGACATGGACGGACGAACGCTGCGCCGACTCGAAGCGGCGGGCTATCGCTACGACGCCTCGGGCTATCCGACGCCGTTCCTGCTTCCGGCGCGTCTGCTGCTTGCGCTCAAGAGCTCGGACCCGGCGGCGATCTTCAACCTCAAGCTCTGGCCGTTCACCTGGCGGCGCGCGCCCTATCGAACGCGCGGGCTGATGGAATTCCCGGTGTCGGTCACTCCAATCGTTCGCTTCCCCTTCTATCACACCGCGCGCTACGTCATGTCCGAGACGCGCTTCCTCAAATTGCTCGAAGGTTTCGCGCGCCGCGCCGAGCCGCTGTCCTACGTGGTACACGCGGTGGACGTGCTCGGGATGGTCGAGGACAAGGTGGATGCGAGGCTGAGGCCACATCCCGGCATGGAGCTTCCGCTCGAACAGAAGCTGGCGATCCTCGATCGCGCTCTGGCCGCGATCGCCGCCGCGTTCGAGACCCTTCCGTTCCGCGACCGTCTCGACGCGAAGCCGGGCGCCCGCTAGTCTGACGCGGAAGAAATCCCGAACGCCGGGCCTATGGGGCACGACGCCCCGCCCGATCCTCCCGGAGGAAACCATGACTCATCGCTCCGCCGTCGCCATCGTTCTCACGCTCACCGCACTCGTTGTGCCCGCTGCGGCGCGCGCCGCCGGATCTTCGATCACCGTCTATACGCGCGATCTCGGCCTGGTGCGCGAGCAGCGCACGCTCACGCTGACCGGCGCCCGCGACACGCTGCGGCTGGTCGATGTGCCCGAGAGCATGGACTTCGCCTCGGTGCGGCTGGTTCCCGAGGGCGGCTCGCGCGTGACCCGTCTCGCGTATCGCTTCGATGTGATGAACGGAGACGCGCTGATCGATCACGCGCGTGGCCGGCGCGTGCGCGTGAGTGGGAGGGACAACCGCGTGAACGAGGGCGCGCTGCTCGCGGCGGATGGCTCATGGCTGGTGGTGCGCGCCGATGACGGTGCACTGAGCACGCTCTCTCGCGCCCAGGTCGACGAAGTGCGGCTCGCCGATCCTCCGAGCGGACTGTCGCTGCGTCCCACGCTGGAGGCGGTGCTCGAAGGCGGTCGCGCCGGGCGCGTCGATGCCGAGCTGAGCTACCTGACCGGCGGACTCTCGTGGGATGCCGAGCATACGGTGGTGCGGCGCGGCGAAGGCGCGGCGCGCTGGGGCACCTCGGTCACGGTGATCAACACCACCGGCCGGACCTGGGAGAACGCCGAGCTCAAGCTCGTGGCCGGCGATCCGCGGCGCACCCAGCCGAGGCCGATGCCGATGACCATGATGCGCGCCCAGGCCGAGGGAATGCAGAAGATGGCGGATGGCGCCGATCTCAGCGAGGAGGCGTTCGCGGAGTATCACCTCTACTCGCTCGGCCGGCCGGCCACGCTGCGCGATCGCGAGACCCAGAGCCTGACCATGCTCGATCCGCGCGATGTCAAGGTCACGCCGCGCTACGTCTACCGCGGCGCCGACCCGCACGGCGTGGCCAGCGTGCTCGAGATCATGAACGCCAAGGATGCTGGCCTCGGCGTGCCGCTGCCGGCCGGACGCGTGCGCTTCTACGAAGCCGATGCCTCGGGCGCGCTGCAGTTCACGGGCGAGACGCGCATCGGGCACACGGCGGTCGACGAGAAGATGACGCTCGAAGTGGGCATGGCCTTCGATCTGGTGGCGGAGCGCAAGGAGGCGTACAACAACCGCGTCTCGGACCACGAGCGCGAGTACCAGGTGGTGATCGAGCTGCGCAATCGCAAGAAGAACGACGTGGTGATCCGCGTCGAGGAGAACGTCGGCGGGGACATCGAGGTCACGAAGAAGACCCACGAGTTCACGCGCAAGGACGCGAACACCCTGGTCTTCAACGTGCCGGTGCCGAAGGGGCAGAAGGTGACCCTGAGCTACACCGCTCGGGTGAGGTTCTAGCGATAGAGAACCTTGAGACGTCCCCAGGTCGTGGCCTTCGTCGGAGTCGACGTATCGCTGAGGATGCGCAGTGTTCCCCGGTACTCCAACCCGAAGGACCACGGGCCCCCCATGGACCGCTGGGCGTTCAGAAGGAAAGGCGGGTTGAGATTGCGACTCCACCCGAAGTAATCCCCGGCGGCGATGGGCGAGACGATCAGCCAGTACTTCGTGCCTCCCGTGAGCAAGGGTCGGACGACTGAGCTGACCATCTGAATGGAGGCAACGTCTCCGAAACAACAGATGGGCATTGTCTCGAGCACCGAGCCCGGTACGTCGCCGCCATCGGTCATCAGGGAGAGGTTCACGCCCGTACCGCCCGCAAGCCGGAAGGCGGCGATCTCGATCGTCTGGACCACACCATTCTCGGCGGGGGTGAACTGCAGTCCCTGGACGTAGACCCCCGAGCCGCCGATCGACCACCCGGAGGTCATGTCGAAGGTGTCGCCAGGGCCGAAGGTGGAGAAGAGGATGGTCGAGGCGCTGGCAGGGCTGGCCCCCAGGTGGCAGGCCAGAGCGAGCATCAGGACTGAAGCGGAGGCGTACAGCAGTCGCTTGAGGAACATGCGCGGCCCCTTCGTCAAAGTGGAGTTTCTCTACTCGGGGGACCTGTGAGACTACACGCATGCACGGGTGCGCGATACGAATACCGCGCCCGCTCGACCTCTCCGGCACACTCGGGTAGCATCGCCGGTCCATGACCTTCCAACTGCATCAGCCCTATCCACCGCGTGGCGATCAACCTGAAGCCATCGAGCAGCTGGCCGAGGGGCTCGAGCGCGGCGATCGGCACCAGACCCTGCTCGGGGTCACCGGCTCGGGCAAGACCTTCACCATCGCCAACGTCATCGCGAAGTGGGGGCGCCCGACCCTGGTGCTCTCGCACAACAAGACGCTGGCCGCGCAGCTCTATGGCGAGTTCAAGCAGTTCTTTCCCGACAACGCGGTCGGCTACTTCATCTCGTACTACGACTACTTTCAGCCCGAGGCCTACGTCCCCTCGACCAACACCTACATCGCCAAGGACGCGAGCATCAACGACGACATCGACCGGCTGCGCCTGCAGGCCACCTCGATGCTGCTGGAGCGCGACGACGTGATCATCGTGGCCAGCGTGTCGTGCATCTACGGGCTCGGCGCGCCCGAGGACTGGCGCGGCATGCGGATCAACGCCGCGGCGGGAGAGAAGCTCTCGCGCCGCGATCTGCTCGAGCAGCTGGTCTCGATTCAGTACACGCGCAACGATATCGAGGTCGGGCGCGGCAACTTCCGGGTGCGCGGCGATGTGGTCGAAGTGCATCCGGCCTACGACGATGTGATCGTGCGCATCGAGCTGGACGACGACATGGTGGCGCGCCTTTCCGCGGTGGACCCGGTGACCGGGCAGGTGAAGCGGCGCATGGACCGCCTCGCGCTCTATCCGGCCAAGCACTTCGTCACTCCCGAGACGCGCCTGCAGGCGGCGCTGGTCGGGATTCGCGCGGAGATGCACGAGCAGGTCGCGAAGTTCCGCAGCGAGGGAAAGCTGCTCGAGGCCCAGCGCCTGCAGCAGCGCACCGAATACGACCTCGAGATGCTGGCCAGCATCGGCACCTGCCCGGGCGTCGAGAACTACTCGCGCCATCTGTCGGGCCGCAAGCCTGGCGACCGGCCGGGCTGCCTCATCGACTACTTCCCGCGCAAGGCGGATGGCAGCGCGGATTTCCTGACCGTGATCGACGAATCGCACGTCACCGTTTCGCAGATCGGAGCGATGTACGAGGGCGACCGCTCGCGCAAGACCACGCTGGTCGACTTCGGCTTCCGTCTGCCGTCGGCGCTGGACAACCGCCCGCTCAAGTTTCCCGAGTTCGAGGCGCTGACCGGCCCGACCCTTTACGTCTCGGCGACGCCCGGCGAGTTCGAGCTGAAGAAGACCAAGGGCGTCGTGGTCGAGCAGGTGATCCGCCCGACCGGACTGATCGATCCCGAGCTGGTGATCAAGCCGATCCAGGGCCAGGTAGACGATCTGCTCGAAGAGATCCGCCAGCGTGTCGCGCGCCACGAGCGCGTGCTGGTCACCACCCTCACCAAGCGCATGTCCGAAGACCTGACCGATTACCTGTCCGAAGCCGGGGTCAAGGTGCGCTACCTGCACAGCGACATCGATGCGTTGGAGAGGGTCGAAATCCTGCGCGGGCTGCGCCTTGCCGAGTTCGACGTGCTGGTCGGGATCAATCTGCTGCGCGAGGGACTCGATCTGCCCGAGGTGTCGCTGGTCGCGATCCTCGATGCCGACAAGGAGGGCTTCCTGCGCTCGGAGCGCTCGCTGATCCAGACCGCGGGCCGCGCCGCGCGCAACCTCAGCGGGCGGGTGGTGCTCTATGCGGATGTGATCACCGATTCCATGCGGCGCGCGATCGACGAGATGGACCGGCGGCGCGTGAAGCAGCTCGCCTACAACGTCGCCAACGGGATCACTGCCCGCTCGGTGGAGAAGAGCATCGCGGACGTCATGCTCTCGACCTCAGTCGCGGATGCGGTCGGAAACGCCGGCGCCGACGACGTGCAGCGGCTCATGCTCGCCTCGGACGGGAACGCCGAGGATCTGGTCGCACGGCTCGAGGCCGAGATGCTCGCGGCCGCGAAGGGGCTCGAGTTCGAACGCGCCGCCTCGTTGCGCGATCGGATCGAGGACGTTCGCTCCACGCTGGCGATGGCCGGGAAGATGGGCGTCGGCGAGAACGCGCCGGACGTGGTCGGCGCGGGGAGTCGCGGCCGTCGCGGACAAAGCACAGAGCCGCGCCGCATCAAGCGCCGGTTTGGCCCGGACCGCTAGCCCATGCTCGAATCCTTCGCGCTGCCGATCGTGAAATACGCGCTCTCCGAGGACATCGGCACCGGGGACATCACGACGCTCAATACCATCCCCTCGGGCATCCACGCGCGCGCGGCGATCGTGATCAAGGAAGCCGGCGTCGTCGCCGGGCTCGATGTGGCCAAGCTCACCTTCCGCGAGGCGGAACCCACGCTCAAGTGGCGGCCGCTGCTGAAGGATGGCGACGTGGTCAAGCCCGGGGTCGCCGCGGCGCAGGTGCTGGGCGATGTCGGCGGCATTCTCAAGGCGGAGCGCACCGCACTCAACTTCCTCCAGCACCTTTCGGGAATCGCGACGCTCACCCGGCGCTTCGTGCAGAGGGTCGAAGGCACCGGCACCATCATCCTCGACACGCGCAAGACCACGCCAGGGCTGCGCTTTCTCGAGAAGTTCGCGGTGCGTTCCGGCGGCGCGGAGAACCATCGACTCGCGCTGTGGGACATGTACCTGGTCAAGGACAACCACGTGCGCGCGGCCGGAGGCATCACCGCTGCGCTCGAGCGCATCCTGCGCACCCGGCAGGGCGACCTGCTGCTCGAGGTCGAAGTGGAATCGCTCGATCAGCTTCAGGAGGCGCTGCGCCCGGAAGTCGATCGCATCCTCGTCGACAACCGCCCGGTCGAAGAGGTGAAGCGCGCGGTCGAGGCGGTCGACGAGTGGTGCAAGGCTCATCCGCCCGACAGCCCGCGCATGCCCAGGGGAGCGCGGCGCTGGCCCCAGGTCGAAGTCTCGGGCGGGATCACGCTCGAGACGGTGCGTGCCTACGCCGAGACCGGCGCCGACTACATCTCGGTCGGCCAGATCACGCACTCGGCCCCTGCGCTCAATCTGAGCCTGGAGATCGAGGAAGTTGGCTGAGCCCACGTTCGACCGCGCCGTGTACGCCGCCCGGCTGGCCACGCGCTCCTTCGGCCACCGCCTGATCGTGCGCGCCGAGGTCGAGTCGACCAACGACATCGCGTGGGATGCGATCGCCGAGGGCGAGCCCGACGGCACGACGGCGATCGCGGACGTGCAGACGCGCGGACGCGGACGCGCGGGCCGGGCGTGGCTCACCACGCCGGGAAAGGGACTGGCGCTCTCGATCGCGCTCTATCCGGGTTGCGAGCGGCGTCAGCAGGGCACGCTGCCGCTGGTCGCGGGGCTCGCGCTCGTCAAGGCGCTCGATCGGCTGGGCGTCGCCGCGCGGCTCAAGTGGCCGAACGATGTGCTGATCGGTGAGCGCAAAGTCGCGGGCATCCTGTGCGAGAGCCGGCGCGTGCCGCTCGGCGATGAGCTGGCGGATGTCGTCGTGGTAGGGGTGGGCGTGAACGTGACGCAGCAGGCGGACGACTTTCCGGCCGACATCTCCGCGGCGGATTTCGCAGGCGCGCAGCCGGCGTTCTCGCTCGCTGGAACCTCACTCGCGATGGAAGGTCATGCGCTCGATCGCGAAACGGTGGCCGCCGAATTTCTCAACGCGCTCGAGCCGCTGTGGGTTCTGCATGCCGAGGGCGGGCGCGAGGAAGTGCTTGCTGCGTGGACCCGGCGCGCCGACTTCTGGGGCCGCCCGGTCACGGTGCGCACGCCTTCGGGCGCCGTCTCCGGGATCGCGCGCGCTCTCGATCCGGACGGCGCGCTGATCGTGCGCCTGGAGAGCGGGGTCGAGAGCACGGTGCTGGCCGGCGATCTCGACGTGGCCTGGCCGGGCTGAGGAGCGCGCATGAACTACGCTCCACGCCCGACAGGCGACCCGCGTCCGAGCGACGATCCGCGTCCCAGCGATAACCCGCACCTGATCGGCGACCCGCGTCCGAGCGACGATCCGCGCCAGACCGGCGAGATGCCGTTCCTCGAACATCTGGAAGAGCTGCGCGTGGTGCTCTTTCAGTCCGCGCTCGCCTGCCTCGTCGGTGGGACCGCCGGCTGGTGGTTCGCGCCGCGCCTGCTCGAGGACATCGTGCATCGCACCGTCGGGCACGCGATCGTGCTCTCGCCGCTCGAAGCCTTCAACGAGCGCTTCAAGCTGTCGCTGGTGCTCGGCCTGTTCGTCGCGCTGCCGTTCATACTGTGGAAGCTGTGGAGCTTCGTCGTCCCGGGCCTGATGAAGCGCGAGCGATCGTGGATCCCGGGAATGGTCGGCGCATCGTTCGTCCTGTTCGGGCTCGGAGCGTGGGCCTCGTACGACTACGTCGTGCCGCTCGTGATCCGGGTGCTGAGCGGATTCAAGACCGCGAGCATCGTGGAGCAGATCCAGTTGAGCGCGCTGCTCGGCTTCGTCTACAACATGGCGCTGGCCTGCGGCGTGGTGTTTCAGCTCCCGCTGGTGTGCATGACCCTGACCGCGATCGGGCTGGTGACGCCGGGATTCCTGCTGCGCCAGTGGCGCTTCGCGCTGGTCGGGGCGTTCCTGATGACCGCGATGATCACGCCGGGCGACGTCGTCACCGCGCAGATCATCATGGGCGGGCCCATGGTGCTGCTCTATTTTGTGAGCGTGGCGCTGTCGTGGCTGGTCGCCAGGCGCAAACGCGAAGATGAAGTTAGGAAATGGGGGGAGGACCTCAATGCCTGATCGAAAGAAATCTCGCGTCAAGCGCCGCGCCGCACCGAAGGGTCGAGCTGCGGCGAAGCGCACGCGCGCGGTGCGCAAGCCGCGACCGCCTCGCGCGCTGATCACGGTCGATGTCGGCAACAGCGAAACCGTGGTCGGCTGGTTCCGCGGTCGCGAGCTGGACGGCTTCTGGCGCCTGACCAGCGGACGGCAGACCGCGGATGAGATCGAGATCGTGCTGCAAGGGCTGCTGCGCAGCCGGGTGTCTCACTCGTCGCGCACCGGCGCTGTGCTGTGCTCGGTCGTGCCCGCGCTGACCTTCGCGTGGGTCGAGGCGCTGGCGCGCGTGAGTGGAACGACGCCGGTCGAGGTCACTGCCGAGACCGCGAAGACGCTCCCGATCCGCTATCACGACCGGAGCGCGGTCGGCGCCGACCGCATCGCGAACGCGATCGCCGCGCGCGGGCTGTACGGCACGCCGGCCATCGTCGTCGATCTGGGAACGGCGACCACGTTCGATTGCATCTCGAAGAGCGGCGCCTACCTCGGCGGCGTGATCGCGCCCGGGGTCGGCACCTCGGCCGAGGAGTTGTTCCGGCGCGCCGCACGCGTGCCGCGCGTCGAGCTGCGGAAGCCCCTGCGCGCGATCGGCCGCACCACCGAAGAGTCGCTGCGCGCTGGCGTGCTGTGGGGCGCAGCCGGGCAGGTCGATGCGCTGGTGCGCCGCATCGCGCTCGAGATGAAAGGCACGCCGCACGTGATCGCGACCGGAGGCTGGGCGAAGGCCGTGGCGCCCGAATGCGAGACCGTGAACACGGTGGATGAGGCGCTCACACTCAAAGGCATGCGCTTGATCTGGGAGGCGAATCGGTGAGGTTAACAGCCTCCGACCACCGACGTTACGCGGGCCTCCTTTTCGCGGCGGCGGTGTCAATGAGTCTGCTCGATGCGTGGACCGGCGCCAAAGCCGACAAGCCAACTGTCGATCCGCGCAAGCTGCCGCCAATCCCGGTTGAACGGCTGAACGAAGCGATTGCCGTGAAAGCGGGCATCAGCCCGAAGCACCTTGGCAGGGCGGCCTCGACGGCTGGAACCGACAGCAGCTACGAGATCGATCTGATTCGAACCCTCGCGAGCACCGAATACGACGGCCGCGGGATCAGCACGAAGGGCATCGATCGAGCCGCATTCCTTCTCGCGTTCGATATGCAGGCGTTTGGACTTCGCGGTGCCGGGAGCGAAGCGATCAACGACACGACGTGGGAGGGAAGGCAGCCGTTCGGCCAGCCGTTCGAAGTTACGACCGGCGTCGCGGTCGGCGAACCCTGCGCGGTTGAGGTCGCCGGCCGTCGCTTCGCAGTCGGCGCCGACATGCAGCCGATCGGATTCTCGACCAACGGCACGCTGCGCGCGCCGGTCGTGTTCGCGGGCTACGGGATCACCGCGCCCGGCTTCGCGTACGACGACTACGCCGGGCTCGATGTGCACGACAGGATCGTGCTCGTGCTCAGCAACGAGCCCGACGAGATGGATTCGACCAGCAAGTTCGACGGCAGCGTCAACACGCCGCACGCGGAGCTGCGCACCAAGGCGATCAACGCACGCGAGCACGGCGCGCTCGGGATTCTCGTGGTCGACGGTCCGCGCTTTCATACCGGCGAGCCGCTGCGCGCACCGAGCTTGACTGGCACCGGCTACATGAGCAGCGGCCTGCTCGCCGCGCGCATTTCGGCGACGGCCGCCGAGGCGCTGCTCGCGCCGGCCGGGCTCGACCTCGCCACCGCTCAGCGAGCGATCGATGCCCACGAGAGCCCACACAGCCTCGCCCTGCCCGAGTCTGCGGCCGTGACCGTGTCGCTCAAGCGCACGCGGGCCATGGTGAAAAACGTGCTGGGCTGGATCCCCGGTCGCGATACGACGCGCACTCTGGTGATCGGGGCGCACTACGATCACCTCGGATTCGGGGGAGAGGGCTCGCTCACGCCCGACTCGCACGTGCCGCACCTCGGCGCCGACGACAACGCTTCGGGAGTGGCCGCGATGATGGTCGTGGCCCGCGACCTCGGGCGCCGCGTGAAGGCCGGCTGGCGCCCCGAGCACAACCTCGTGTTCTGCGCGTTTACCGGAGAAGAGAGCGGACTGCTCGGCTCCGCCCACTTCGTCGACGATCCGACCCGACCGCTCGAGAGCATTGAAGCCATGATCAACATGGACATGGTGGGCCGGCTGCGGAACAACAAGCTGCTGGTTTCGGGAGTCGGAACGGCGGATGAGTTCTCGGCGCTGATCGCGAACGCGAACCGCGCTGCCGGCTTCGATCTCAAGACCTCGCAAGACGGCTACGGTCCGAGCGATCACTCTTCGTTCTACAAGCGGCAGATCCCGGTACTGTTCCTGTTCACCGGGGCGCACGCCGACTATCACAAGCCGAGCGACACCTGGGACAAGATCAACGAGCGGGGACTGTGGCGCATCTCGCGGTTCGCGGGGGCGCTGCTGGAATCGCTGGATGCGCGGCCCCGAGTCCACTACCGGAAGGCGGAGTCGGACAGCTCGATCGGCCGCATCGCCGGGGGCGGCGGGTACGGCTCGTACCTCGGCACCATCCCGGACTACATGCAGACGGAGGGCGGCGTGCTGCTCTCGGGCGTGCGCACGGGCGGTCCCGCGGACCAGGCCGGACTCAAAGGAGAAGACGTGATCGTGAAGTTCGACGGAGTGCGGATCGACAACATCTACGACTACACCTACGCGCTTCGCTCGCGCCGGCCCGGGCAGAGCGTGCGCATCACGGTCAAGCGCGCGGGGAAGGAGCTGGATCTGGTCGCGACGCTCGGGAGGCGGCCGTGAACCGGGCGCGGCTCACCTTTGCGCGGCTCGTCCCTGCGCGGCTTATGAGGTGGGCGCTCGTATCGATTGCGGTGTGGGCGCTTGCCCTGGTCGGGGTGCTGGCGCTCGCCGGCGCGTCACCTCGCCCTCGCGCGCCGGCGCCTGCGACCGCCGCCCCGGCGGACTCGATGATCCGTAAAGGCGAGACGCACTTCGCACATCTATGGCAGCTCACCTTCGGTGGACAGAATGCCGAGGGCTACTGGTCCGCGGATGGAACGAAGCTCATCTTCCAGTCCACGCGCGACGGCTGGCCTTGCGATCAGATGTTCGTGATGAACATGGCGACTAAAGCGGTCAACCGGGTGAGCACGGGCCGTGGACGCACGACCTGTGGATATTTCTTCGACCACGACCGCCACGTCTTCTTCTCTTCGACGCATCTCGAGTCCGACTCGTGCCCGCCGCCGCCCGACTACTCGAAGGGCTACGTGTGGCCGGTGGACCCGGGCTACGACATCTTCACCGCACGGTCCGACGGCTCGGAGCTGAAACGCCTTACCACTACTCCGGGATACGACGCCGAAGGCACTCTCTCGACAAACGAGAAGTGGATCGTGTTCACCTCGGAGCGCGACGGAGATCTCGACCTTTACAAGATGCACCCCGACGGATCCGCCGTGACGCGCCTTACCAGCACGCCGGGCTACGATGGCGGTGCGTTCTTCTCGCGCGACGGAAAGTGGATCTGCTACCGCGCCGATCATCCCGCCGACTCCTCGATCGCCGAATATCGCGCGCTGCTGGCGCGGCACCTGGTGCGGCCCTCGACCATGAACCTGTGGGTGATGCGCGCCGATGGCAGCGGGGCGCGCCAGGTCACGCACGATCAGGGCGCCTCGTTCGCGCCCTTCTTTACGCGGGACGTTAAACAGATCATCTACTCGTCGAACCGCGAGAATCCGCACGGGCGCAACTTCGATCTGTATCTGGTGGACCTCGCCGGCGGCACGCCGCGGCCGGTGACACGCGATCCTTCGTTCGATGGATTTCCGATGTTCCGCCCGGACGGCAAGTGGCTGGTGTTCGCATCGAATCGCGGCGCAAAGGTGCGGGGCGAGACCAATCTGTTTCTCGCCGAGTGGCGCTAACGCCGCGCCGATTCGACTCTCGGAGCTCGTGAATGGGGAAGCGCATCGAATTCGACTCCGCGGCGCGTGACCTGCTGCGCCGCGGCGTGGACAAGCTGGCCGGCGCGGTGCGGGTCACGCTCGGGCCGCGCGGGCGCAACGTAGTGATCGATCGCGGCACTGGCATGCCGACCATCACCAACGACGGCCTGACCATCGCACGCGAGATCGAGCTCGAGGATCCGTTCGAGAACATGGGCGCGCAGATGGTGCTCGAGGTGGCGGTCAAGACCGGCGAGGTGGCGGGGGATGGCACCACCACCGCGACGGTGCTCGCGCATCGCATCATCCGCGACGGATTGAAGGCGATCACCGCCGGACACAATCCGGTCGCGCTCAAGCGCGGCATCGAGCGCGCGGTCGCCGCGGTCGTCGAGCATCTGAAGCAGCTCTCGCGCCCGGTCGAGACACGGGAAGACATCGTGCGCGTGGCCACGGTGAGCGCCAATGGCGACACGGCGCTCGGCGAGATGATCGCCCAGGCGGTCGATCGCGTCGGCCGCCAGGGCGTGATCACGGTCGAGGATGGGCGCGGCATGGAGACCACGCTCGAGGTGGTCGAAGGCGTGAGATTCGAGCGCGGGTATCTGTCCCCGTACTTCATCACGCACCCGGAGAGCATGGAAACCGCGTTCGACAGCGCGCTGCTCCTGCTCACCGATCTCAAGTTCAGCGGCGCGCGTGACCTCGTGCCCGCGCTCGAGCTGGCGGCCGAAGCCGGACGACCGCTGGTGATCGTCGCCGACGATGTCGAGGGCGAAGCGCTCGCAACTCTTGTTGTGAATCGGCTGCGCTCCACCGTCGCGTCGGTTGCGGTCAAGGCGCCGCTCACCGGCGAGCGCCGGCGCGCGGCTCTGGATGATCTCGGCGTGCTGACCGGAGCGCAGGTGTTCACGCCCGAGATGGGCTCGACGCTCGACTCGCTTCGCCCGCGCGATCTGGGGCGGGTGCAGCGCGTGCGCATAGATCGTGACACCACCACGCTGGTCGGCGGCGGCGGCAGACCCGACGCGATTCGCGAGCGCATCGCGCAGGCCGAGCACGATCTGGCGGTGTGCGACACCGACTACGATCGCGACTGGCTGCGCGAGCGACTGGGCCGTCTGAGGGGCGGCGTGGCCGTGATCCGGGTCGGCGCGCCGACCGAAGTCGCGATGACCGAGCGGCGCTCGGTGGTCGAAGATGCGCTGGCCGCGACCCGCGCCGCGCTGGAAGAGGGCGTCGTGCCGGGCGGAGGTGTGGCGCTGATCCGCGCCGAGCCGGTGGTGCACGCGCTCGTATGCGAAGGCGACGAGGGAGTGGGGCGCGACATCGTGCTCGCCGCGCTCGAAGCTCCGGCCCGGCAGATCGCCGAGAACGCAGGCGCCGACGGCGCAGTGGTGGTGGAGCGCATCCGCCGCGCGAAAGGCGCGCACGGGTTCGACGCCGCCACCGGGACCTACGCCGATCTCGAGGAGCGCGGCATCGTGGACCCGACCAAGGTGACGCGGGTCGCACTCCAGAACGCCGCGAGCATCGGCGCGATGGTACTGACCACCGACGCGATCGTGGTGGACGATGAAGAGGAAGAGGCGCCGCCGGAGTGAGGGTGAGACGGATGCCGAATCCCCTCCTCAGACGAGATCGAGCCTCACGCGCCGGAGCAACGTCTGATACCGCGGATCCTGGCGAATCGGATCGAGGCGCGGGTGGACGCGCAGAAACACGAGCCCGGTCGCGTGTTCTTCGACCGCGACGTCGAGCCAGCGGTAGGCTTGGTCCACGTCGCCGAGGGTCGCGTAAAGCGCGGCGATGCCCCACGCTGAGACCACGCGGTGGGAGCGGGCCTCGATCAGCTCCTGAAGGATGCGCCTCGCGGCGGCTTCGTTTCCGCTCCTCGCCTCCAGGTGAGCGAGGCCGAACGACGGTCCGGCCACACCGCCGCTCAGCCGTCTGCCTTCCTCGTACTCCCGTCGGGAATCGTCGAAACGACCGAGTGCCTCGAAAGAGCGGGCAAGGTCGGTGTGCGCGCCGTCGAAGCGGGGATCGAGATCGACTGCCTTCTGGTAGTAGACGATTGACCGCTCGTATTCGCGTGCGTAGAAGTACGCGTCCCCGACGCAGGTGTGCGTCATCATCGACAGCGGATCGAGGCTCAGCGCCTTCAGCATCGCTTCCTGCGCTTCCCGGTGACGTTCGGAGCAGTAATAGACGCTACCGAGGCTGGAGTACGCGCTGGTCAATCCGGGATTGAGATCGATGGCCCGCTGCAAGGACCGGATCGCACCGGGGAGATCCATCTCGTGCGACTCAACCGCTCCCAGTGCGGCATGGGCCTCGGCAAGGGAATCGTCCAGCTCAAGCGCTTTCATCGCGGCCTCGCGGGCCTGCGCATTCGCCTCGGCCGGCGGAGCCATGCCTCGACCGCCGCGGACGATGTGGCAATACGCGATCCCCGCCCATATCGGGGCGTAGGTCGGGTCGAGCTCGAGCGCACGCTGGAAGTGCCGCAGGGCCATCTCGATCGCCTGCGGCGAGCCACCGGCGACCAAGTGGCGGCCCTTCAGATATTCGACGTGCGCCTCGGGGTTCACGGGCCGCCGTTTCGCGAGCTGAGTTGCCTCGCGCGGCGTCACCTGCACCGCGATTTCCTTCGCCACCGTTTCCGCAACCCGGCTCTGGAGATCGAGGACGTCCTCGATCTCGCCGTCGTACCGGTCGGTCCACAGCGTCTCGTCCGTCCTTGCCGATACGAGCCGCACCGTGACGCGCACGCGCTTGCCGATGAGGAGCGCCGAACCCTCGAGGATCGCGTCTACGCTCAATTCGTGCGCGATCTCGGGCAGGCCTTTCTGGGCCCCCTTGTACTTCATGGCCGACGTGCGCGAGATCACCCGCAGCGCCTTGAGGCGCGCGAGTTCCGAGATCAGCGCTTCGGTCATGGCGTCGGCGAAGTACTCCTGAGCCGGATCGCGTGAAACATTGTCGAACGGAAGCACCGCGAGCGAACGGATCACGTCGCGCCCGGGCTCCGGCGCGACGCCGCGTTGCGCCTGCTCGCGGATGTGGCGCAGCGTCTGGCTCACGACCCCCGCGGAAGCGGGGCGCAGCGCGGGGTCCTTGTTCAGGCACGACTCGATCAACCGGTCGAGCTCGTGCGGAGCCTCCGGCCGAAGCGAGCGCACCGGGCGGGTCGCCCCGTGCAGGATCTCGAACATCAAAGCCTCGGGCCGGCTCTTTTCGAACGGCCGGCGGCCGGTCGCCATCTCGTAGATCATCGCGCCCAGTGCATAGACGTCGGTGCGGGAATCGTCCGCTTTGCCGCGCAACTGCTCGGGCGCCATGTACGGAAGCGAGCCGAGAATCGCGCCCGACTGCGTCAGGCTGGTCGCGGTGTGAGATGAGTGCAGCAGGCCGGCCAGGCCGAAATCGAGGATCTTCGGAGTCCCCGCGGCAGTGAGAACGATGTTGCCGGGTTTCAGGTCGCGATGGAGGAACCCTCGGCGGTGCGCAACCTCGAGCGCATCGCCGATCTCCGCTCCGATCCGGCTCAGCTCATCGAGATCGAGCGGGCCTTCCTGTAGGCGCGACTGGAGGGTGCCGCCCGGGACGTATTCCATGACCAAGAAATCGACGCCATCCTGGGTGTCGAAGTCGAAGATCGTTGCCACGCCCGGATGGGACAGGCGGGAGAGGACCTGCGCCTCGCGGTGGAAACGCTCGCGCGCCCTGGGGTCCGCGAGCGCGCCGCGCAGGAGCACCTTGACCGCAACGTCGCGGTCGAGATGCAGATCGTGCGCACGGTATGCCTCGCCCATGCCGCCGGCGCCGAGCAGCTCGAGGATGCGATAGTGAGAAAGAGTCGTTCCGATCATGGTGGGCCCGTGACACGGGGTGCGGCAGGGTAACATGATTCTCGACTTGCTCATCACCGGGGGCGGTCGGATAATCCCGGCTCCGCGGGCGCTATCGTGAGCGCATGCGCGGGAACGTCACATTTCATCAGGAGGCGCTTTATGGAAGAGAAGGATGTCGCTCAGGTTCCCTTCTTTGCCCACTTCCTCGAGAGCCAGGAGAAAGTACTCACACCCATCGGCCGGAGTCTGAAGTATCCCTCGGACACCGACGAAGATTAGTCTCACCTCCGCCAGGCGGAGGCAGCAGACCTTCGCCAAACCTCACGAGACCGGCGGTTGACAGGCATGCGGAATTCTCCGTAGCCGTTCATTCGCCGGTCTCCATGGGGGCGCCCCCTTGTCCCGATCGAAATCGGTTGTTCTCATCCTCACCCACAGCGCCGATTTCTATACGGTGGACCTCGTCGCCGAAGCGATCACCCGCAGGGGCCTGCGGGCGATTCGATTCGACACCGATCAGTTTCCGGCGCGCGCACATGCGTCCGCATTCCTCGGACCCCGCGATGATCGGCTCGAACTTCATGACGGAAGCCAGGCGGTGGATTCGCGTGAAGTGGGCGCGGTCTGGCTCCGTCACGTCTCGAAGCCCGCGCTGGCGGCGGATGTGGATTCTCGATTTCGCGATGCAGCCGAACGCGAGTCCTCCGCTGCACTGCGCGCGGCTTTGGACTTCCTGAGCGGCGCGCACTGGATCAACCATCCCTCGGCGGTGGCGCGTGCGGGCGACAAGCTCCTTCAGCTCCGACTCGCTCGCGAGGCAGGCCTCGACATCCCGCGCTCGCTGCTCACCAACGATCCTCGTGAGGCACGCGAATTCTTTTCCGCGGTGGATGGCAGGCTGGTGGCCAAGATGCTGACGCCGCTCAGCACGAGCATGGATGCGTCGGGGCCTTTCGTGTACACGAGCAGAGTGGACGAGGACGACCTGTCCGCAGCCGACAGCCTGCGCCACGCGCCGATGCTCTTCCAGCAGGAGATCGCGAAGGCGCGCGAGCTGCGCGTCGTGGCAGTGCGCGGCGAGTTGTTCGTCGGTGCGCTCGAAGCGCCGGATTCGGATACCGGCGTCGTGGATTGGCGGCTCATGGACCCGGCCGAGCGCAGGTGGGAGCGCGACTCCCTGCCGGACGACTGCGCGCGGTCGTTGCGCACGATGCTCGAGTCGCTGGGCCTCGAATTCGGCGCGGCCGATCTGATCCGGACTCCCGAGGGGCGCCACGTGTTCCTCGAAGTGAACGCCTGCGGGGAATGGGGCATGCTCGAGCGCGATCTGGGCTATCCCATCTCCGAGGCTCTGGCATGCGCCCTGTGCGAACGATGAGCGAACCGGTCCTGATCGTCACCCGGTCGGACGACAATGACTGCGTCCCCAGGGTCGTCAAGGCGCTGCGGCATCGGGGCGCGATGCCCGTGCGCTTCGACACCGATCGCTTCCCGACCGAGACTCGCCTTTCGATTCGCTACGACGGCCCCGACGAGCGCGTGCAGCTGGCGACACCCGAGGCCGAAGTCGACCTCGCGGAAGCGAGCGCCGTGTGGCACCGCCGCCTCGCATTCGGAAAGCGCATCTCCGAGTCCATGGAGTCACAGATGCGCGACGCCTGCATTCAGGAGTCGCGCGCCACCGCCATGGGACTCATCGCCAGCCTGGGGGCGTTTCACCTCGACCGCGAAGCCAGCATCCGCTCCGCACAGCACAAGCCGCTGCAGCTCAGCGTGGCACGCGAGCTGGGACTGGAGACGCCGCGCACGCTGATCACGAACGATCCGCGCGCCGTCCGCGAGTTCGTTGCGGACTGTCCGGGCGGAGTGGTGGCCAAGATGCTGTCGTCGTTCGCGATTCGCGAGAACGGCCACGAGAAGGTCGTGTTCACCACGCCATTGAAACCCTCCGACCTGGAACGAATGAACGGGCTCGAGCTGAGCCCGATGACGTTTCAGGAGCGCGTGCCCAAGGCGCTCGAGTTACGGGTCACCGTCGTCGGCGAGCGCGTGCTTGCGGCCGCGGTCGACTCGAATGCTCTGACCGGGGCCGACGCCGACTGGAGACGTCGCGGCTCGGACCTCGAGAACGCCTGGAAACCTCATGCCATGCCGCCCGACATCGAACGACGCGTTTCACGGTTCATGGATTCCTTCGGACTGAACTATGGCGCGCTGGATTTCATCCTGACGCCCGATCGCCGCTGGGTGTTTCTCGAGATCAATCCGGTCGGCGAGTACTTCTGGCTCGACCATCTCTTCTCCCCGTCGATCTCAGAAGCATTGGCAGACACGCTGCTGGGTCTGGCTCCCCGGCGCGAGGGCCTCGCTTCGGCGGTGCAGGCGGCCCGGTAGGTATGACCCGTTCCAGCGCAGCATCTCCGGCCCGTCCGGGTGCTGTAATGCCGGCGACTGGCTCAACATTCTCGTGATTTCTGCCGAGATGGCGCGTTACTCTTTTGTATCACCTTTCCACCCTTGGAGGTCCACCATGAAAGTCGCGAGCCGCTCCCCGCGCGGGCAGGTGCTGGTGCCCGCCACCCTGCTTGTCATGATCTCCTTTCTTGCGTCCCCAGCCCCGGCGAAAGCCGCCTGGTCCAACGCGCCGACGCTGAATCTGCCGGTCTGCACCGCGACGGGCGATCAGTACAGCCCGGTTCTCGCTCCGGATGGGATCGGGGGCCAGTACATTGCCTGGTACGACTACAGGAGCGGGCTCTCGCGGGTCTACGCCCAGCACATTCTGGGTTCCGGTCAGCCCGATCCGGCCTGGCCCGCCAACGGCCTACCCGTCACCACGAATGCTCCCCAGCAAATCTTTCCCAAGCTGGTCTCCGACGGCGGTCGTGGCGTGATCGTCTCGTGGGAGGACGGTCGAAACACCAGCTGGGACATCTTCGCTCAGCATCTAATCGTGACCGGCGTGGACCCGGCCTGGCCCGCAACCGGCCGTGCTGTGTGCACCGACCCCTTCGCCCAGAACTACCATTCGAGCATCTCGGATGGAGCGGGAGGTGTCATTCTCGCATGGACGGACTTTCGTACCTCCGGCAGTACCGGGCAGGATATCTATGCAGCGCATGTCCTCGCCTCGGGCGTGGTCGATCCCGCCTGGCCGGTGAACGGCCGGGCGATCGTTACAGCTACCGGGAACCAGAGCGCGTCTCCGCTACCCATAGTCCCCGATGGTGCCGGCGGCGCGGTGATCGCCTGGGCCGACTACCGGACGGGCACCGCGGACATCTACGCCCAGCACGTGCAGGGAACCGGAGCCGTGGACCCCGCATGGCCTGCTGACGGAAGAGCGTTGTGCGTCGCCGCCGGCGCTCAGACGTTTCCGGTCGCCGTTGAAGATGGTTCGGGCGGGGCGATTGTCGCGTGGCAGGATGGACGCGCGGTTTTTCATACCTATGCGAACCATGTCCTCGCGAACGGAGCGATCGCGCCCGGATGGCCGGCGGACGGGCTTTCGACCAACACGGGAGTTTCGTCTCAGGCATCGCCCATCCTGACCGGCGATGGGGCAGGAGGCGGGATCTGCCTCTGGACCGACAGCAGAAATGGACCGCAGGATGCGTATGCCCAACACCTCACCCCGACGGGCGTGGACGCGAGCTGGCCGGCCGATGGTGTGGGCGTGGTGGTGCAACCCGCCCTCCAGTACGTGGGCGGCGCGGTGTCGGATGGGGCCGGCGGTGCGATCGCCCTCTGGCACGACAGCCGCAACGGTGGCTATGACCTGTACGCCCAGCACCTGCTGGCCAGCGGTGCGCTGGACTCGCGCTGGCCGGTCGGCGGCCGCGCGCTGTGCACTGCATCTGGAGATCAGGTCTCTTCGCAGAATGTGGTCTCGGACGGCGCGGGCGGCATGGTCGCCGTCTGGCAGGACAACCGATCGGGAACCAACGACATCTACGCCCAGCGCGTCGCGCGCTTTGGCTACCTCGGCACGCCCGAGGCCGAGATCGCCAGCGTGAAAGACGTGCCGAACGATCAGGGCGGCAAGGTCAAGCTTTCGTGGTACGCGTCGTATCTCGACACCAACAACGATCCCAATCTCAACTACTACGAGATCTACCGCTCGATCGCGCCGAACGCCGCGCAGGCGGCGCTCCGGCGCGGGGCGCGGATGCTGAGCGGCCCCGCCGACGCTCCCAAGTCGGGCGAGAAGGCGATCCTCGCGCCCTCGGCGGCAACCGGCGCGTACTTCTGGGAGCTCATCAACACGCTCTACGTCTCGCACTACATACCGACCTACAGCTATGTCGCGCCGACCGCGAGCGACTCGACGGGCGCCTACAATCCGCGCACTGCTTTCATGATCGTCGGCAGGAGCTACGACGCGTCGTACTACTGGCTGTCGCGGCCCGACAGCGGATACTCGGTGGACAATCTGCCGCCCTTCACGCCCGCGCCTTTCACCGGCCAGTACTCGGCGGGCTCGGCAACGCTCCACTGGAATCCCAATCCTGAAGCCGATCTGGCGAACTACCGGCTCTATCGCGGAACTTCGACGTCGTTCGTGCCGGGCCCGGGCAATCTCGTGGCGTCACCGCCCGACACTGGCTTCACCGATGCGGCGGGCGCGCCTTACTACTACAAGCTCTCGGCGGTGGATACGCACGGGAACGAGAGCGGCTTCGCGCTGCTGACGCCGAGCGGCGTGTTGGACGTGCCGGGCGGCGGTCTGCCGGCCCGAGTCGCGTTCGCGACACCGTGGCCCAACCCCGCGAGGGAGTCGGCGCGATTCGCGCTCGCGATGCCGAGAGACGCGAGGGTCTCGCTCGGGATCTTCGACCCCAGCGGTCGCCGCTTGCATGAGCTGGTCTCGGGCAGCCTGCCCGCGGGCGAGCACACGCGAGTCTGGGATCTTAGGGATGACGCCGGCCATCGCGTGGCGCCCGGCCTTTATTTCGCGACGCTCGATGTGGACGGAGCGAGGATCACGCGGAGGTTTGCGGTCGTGAGGTAACGAGGACTCCGCGCGCATGCCGAAGCCCTCGCGAGAGTATCGCGAGGGCTTCGCGCTTGAGCGGGCGCGCACCCCGCACTATCTTCGCGAGCCGATGATTACCATCCGACCCGCCGCGAAGTCCGACGAGGCCGCCCTCGGGCGCCTTGGCGCTGCGCTCATGCGTCAGCATCACGCGTCCGATCCCAGGCGCTTCATCATCGTGGATCGGCCCGAGGCCGGTTACGGGCGGTTTCTCGTCTCGATGCTCGCAAACCCCGACTTCCGGGTGCTGGTCGCGGAGCGGTCGGACGAGGTCGTCGGATACGTGCTTGCCGCAATCGAGCCGACGAGCTGGAAGGACCTGCGCGGTCCCTGTGGATTCATCCACGACGTCTACGTCCACGAGAGTGCGCGCCGCCAGGGCTTCGGGCAGGATCTCGTGCGCGCGGCGATCGCCTGGGTTCATTCCAGGGGTTTGTCGCAGGTCGTGCTCTGGAGTAAATCCGGCAACGAATCTGCGCAACGCCTGTTCGCCAAACTCGGCTTCCGTGACACGATGGTCGAGATGACGCTCGATCAAGAAGCCTCGGAAACCAGAGGTTGAAGCTCACTCGCCCCAAACTCCGTTGGAGGTCGCGCTCGTGACCATTGTGCTGGGCAGCATCTTCGGATTCGTGACGTGGTTCCTGCTCCGTTATCTGGTCGCGGGCCTCTACACCGTGGACCAGAACGAGCGCGCGGTGAAGACGTCCTTCGGCCGCGCGCAACGCGTCGGCATTGCCACCACGCTCGACGACCCGATCTCGGAGGGACTGAGCGGCGAGGAGCGGGAGCGCTACTCCTATCCGCAGGTCCGCGTCATCCCGGCCGGCGGGCCGTACTTCAAGTGGCCGTGGGAGAAGGTCTACAAGGTCACGATCGCGACCCAGACCACCAACATGGCGACCGACCCCGAGAACCCGAGGGCCAATTCCGATGGCACGATGCTCGAGGCGGTCACCAAGGACCAGCTGAACACCGGGCTCAAGGGTCAGATCCGCTACCGGGTCGCCGA